>CAUQDR010000013.1:0-2577 GCA_963517325.1 uncultured Candidatus Saccharibacteria bacterium | reverse complement strand
ATGGATAGGTACCACCTTTGAATCTCACGTATACAGCATTTGCTCGCGCACGCCCCATACATGTACTGAGCCATTTTGGTCCCCCGCTAACAAAGAAAAAACGTTCGATAGGGTAGTAAAAGAAAGCAGCGGGACGCGCTACTACATAACCTGGATTAGGAATTGTCGCTATTCGGTGCTTGTGTCTCCGGAAAGTAGGATAGTGTCATGGAAGTATGAAACTAATAACTTAGAAAGTTGCTATTTGTTTTAGGGTGATATATATAAAGAAAAAGGGCGAATTTATTTAGGCTGGAGTTGGAAGGCCTATTAAATAAATCTGTCTCCTTTTGTTATAGCTCTGGTAAAACTGCGGGGGCGGACATGTCCATGACGGTCGCAGGAAAAGATGTATGCGGTTTCTGCAAAGGTGACATTGCTGCTGCCGCAGAAAAAGCTGAGTTGAAATCGCTCACCGTGAAAGCTATAGATGATAAAACGGGACTTCCGAGAAACTATTACTGGGAGACAGGCATGAAGTCCATTAAGGAGAAAATAGATGATAATTGGAGGGTATACACTTAATCCTGAACACGGTAGATTGCAAATCCCTCTTGTTCGCCAACCGTCCCTGGAAGATGTGAAGTCCATTATAAGCAAGTATAGAAAATTTGACGGTGTCGCTTCGTTGTCTATTTCACCGACGCCTGAATATGGACCGTATGAAATCAATCTTTACGCTGATTCTGGAAATTATCTTTTGATGCTAAATCAATACCTTAAAGATGGTGAGCACGTCGTGCGTACTCTTAATAATACGTCGATGGGGACAAGTTCAGTTGAGATTTTGGGCGACTATTACCCGGCGAGTTTCATAACTAGAGATATAGGTGTCGTTACTTCTTGTTTTCAAGAGTTTTTGAATTTTGGTGATGTGAGTTCGTTCGTCTTGAGTGCATAGAAATAATAAGAATGTAATAAAAGAGTAAAGGGGGGCAAATTTATTTTAATTCGAGATGGCGGTAAAGCCCTATTAAATAAATCTGTCCCCTTTTGTTCAATAGATATACTTAATGAGCCAAATATCAGAAATATTTCTGTAAGGGTGGCACGGTGATGACCACATATAAACTCGAATTTCGACATAGACCTAGTGTTTCAGAGTCTATCGAAGAGAGGCATAAAGATTTTTTGAGAGCTATAGGCGATTTGGGCGTTCCGTGGAATTTGAACGATGCCTTTGACGTCCCCCCTATTGGAAGCGAGTTGGTGACCTCGGTGTCATTGGATAAGCTACTTCCAGTCGGCGTTAAAGGTCGAATTTCATATGCTCTGCGAGATCAGAAGTATCTCCAAGATGATGCGCAGTTTGATGATACGCTATTTATTGAATTTAAAGACTCCAAAGTCGACTATTTATATTTGTTGAAGATTGTTTTTCCTGTTTATATAAAGGCGTTTGGCTCCTATCGCTCAGCTTTACATGATTGGAATGTTACGAGGAGCGATTGGCCTTTAGTGTTGGAAGCTTGTGATGCTACGAAAAAAGACGTTAACGGTAGGGATGGCGTTTTTCGTATAAATGCGGCGAATTATTTCGATAAGGAATTGTGTTTTCGCGCCTTTGGAAAAGGGTCGCGTGAACTTGTCGATTTGTTGAATGGTTATGTAGAAGAAGTGTGTGAGTTTGAAGAGGGGGTTTTGATTGTAATTAGTTATACTCCGCTTTCTGCCGACGAACTACTCAGTGCGGGTGATCGACTAAAGAGCTTAGTGGTTTGATTTTTTTGTCTGGTCAAATTGGTTGATATATTACAGTTTTGATTAGGCTTGGTTGAGTTGGTGTAAAGGTTCTGTTTTGGTGGTTCTTTAACAAAATGGTTTCTTGTAAGTCGGTCGGGCAGTTATGAGTTAACTGCCCAGATTCTGCTTTAGATCTTCGCGTTTAATTTTCGTCCAGTAATATCCAGCAGATCACACCCGTCCCTCAGCGGGATAGCCAGAAATAGCGCAAGAACATGCAACATAATCGCACAATTGCTGATCTTCTCCCTAAATGCCAGTTATTAAATAGAACTGTCCCCTTTTCATTCGCGATGGTGAGAAGGTCGGAATTAAGGTGGTGAACTAATGGCTAGGTTTAGAGAAATTATATATTTGTCTTATTCGCAATTTTGCGTGTTTTTGAGTTCGCTTGATCAGCCGTATAATGATTGGAGTGATCGTAGTTATGCGCAAGGATTTGCGTGGAGGTTAGGGAGTGTCTCTTTTAGAGCTTTGATTGATGAAGGTGATCATATAATTAACTTTTTCATTAACGAACAAGTGCCCGCTATAAGCGCAGCCGTGGTTCGGGCCTTTAAAGTTCCCTTCTCGGTGATAGATAAAAATATTGAGGTTGGTAGTATTTCGAGTACGGTTCCTCTAGAACTGCCTGAAGGAGATTATTCTCTTCAGGTCGAATTTATAAGACCCTCCTCAAGTGGAGTGTATGAAATAAATGTCCATTTGAATTTAGGGGGCTGCGATTTTGAGGTGTTGAGAGCAGACGCCGAAATTGACGCGCAAGGTGAGTTTGATATCGGTGCGGTTCCTGCG
>CAUQDR010000012.1:0-3019 GCA_963517325.1 uncultured Candidatus Saccharibacteria bacterium | reverse complement strand
GATCCGGTGAAGTTGGCGGGTGGGATCAATGGGTATCGGTATGTGCCTAACCCTACGGGGTGGGTGGATCCGCTGGGGCTAAACTCATGTCCTGGTACCGATTGTCAACCGAAGCGCAATGCTGACAAGCCGGAACAGCGTGTCAAGTTAAATGAAGGCGAGCCAAAACTACCAAAAGGTGCGGATAGTAAGCTATACAGAAATGGTGCATTTAAAAGAGCAAAATTAATAGGTAACGTACCAAGACAGCAACATCCCACCAAAACATATAAAGTAAAAATCAAAGATCAAGATCAATACACTGAGGGTCGAGTTTATGTATTTGAGTTAAACGAGCGTAAAATTGAGATACACGAACACTCTCTCGGCCATAAAAAAGGTAATCTCGGGCCACATTTCAATACAGAAATCAGCATAAAAGACAAAAAGATACCATTGAAAAACAACACGAACAACCATTCTTACTTCAAGAGATAGATATGAAATCAGTGTTCATTAGAGAAATAGGCATCCATCCATGGGACCAGCCGCATGGGTGCAACGATGAAAACTATATAACAATAACTTTACTTAATCAGAATTACGAAGGTGCCTGGAAAACCTGGTGCGAGTTCAGTTCGCCGCTTACAAAAAAATTCAATACCCTCGTTCACTGGCACACAAGGCTAACCCCTTACCTCAATAAGACTCAAGAGTACGTATCAAAAAAAGAGTTTTCCAAAAAAGCGAAAGCAGGCGATATTTTTAGAAAAAATGAGCTAACAGGAATTTACTCCAAGATAGTACAATTAAATACTGATCCCTTTTGCATAGACCATATGTGCATGACCGATTATCGAACCTCCATTACAATAATGCAAAAAAACAGCGTAAATCTAGAAAACTTGTGGCAGCAACTATGTAATCTTACAGACATCTCAAACACTGACGACTTCAAACTAATACTTAGCGAAAAAAGCTCTATCTCCTTTAGATTTTACGACACAGAAACATATGGCGCAGCTCAAGCAATATGCCACTCAGAGCACTTACCTCTTTTAAACAAAATTATTACAGAGATGAAAATTGAAGAGATTTCTCAGAATGACGTTTATGCGCACCTCCATAGCTAACCAATACAAGCAAAAAAATTTAATCCATAACAATCGAAAAGATAAAAACCCACCAGGAATAGCTATGCAATTAAAGCACCCAACTCATAGCTCATAAAATCAACCTCATCTACCTAAACAAAGCTACCTTTAAAAATCGGTGACAATTCACACCCTTACTTCAAGAGCCAAAAATGACGACTGTATATATAAATGAATATGGAGTAAGGCCATGGGAAAGTGCACACCCAACAAATGACGCCAGATTCACCACTACGACATTGTTAAGCCATAATTTCGAAAGCGCTTGGAGATCATGGTGCTCGGTGGTAGAGCAACTGCCAGAGGACTGGTCAATTAAAAGAGAATGGCATTCAGCGCAGCCGGCTGAATTCAATTCAAAAACCGAAGAGTATCTATTTAAAAAAAATACGATCAAAACAATTCAAGACCAAGACTTTTTTAAAAAAAATGAAAATAGCAATATCTACTCAACAATCAAAAATCTCCCTAACAACCCCAAAAAAATAGACAATCAGATCTTTGAAGGCTCGCACAACGTCATTTTAATTATTCAAAAAAAAGAAATTGCCATTGAGGATCTCTGGTCAGAAATGACCATATTTGAAAAGCATATTACTGCGGAAAAAATCAGCTCATTCTTTGAATCTCAAACCGACATACTGATATGTAGGTTTTACGAAGCTGAAACACATGCCGCAGCTCAATTCATTTACCATACAAACATCGAAAATCAAAAAATTATAGAAGCTTCTAAAATGCGATTTAAAAAAATAGGCATTGAAGATGTCCACTTTCACATAAACACCAAATAGGACCACCACTTCGATTTATACGCTCTCCAATACGAGTGCAACTGACACGCAAAAAGCACCCTATATAACTTCTGACTTAAGTATGTGAGGCATTGCGCCAACGTCCCGTTCCCGCTTATACGGAATTTTGATATGAGACATAAGCCCAGACTCTCAATTTTGCGCAGTCTTCTTTTCACATACAACATTGAAAATCTAGACGATCATGAAAGAGAGAATTTTATTACATCAAAAAATGTAAATGATGAAAAAGAACTTTCAGAGCTATTTGATGAACTAACCAAACCCGAATTCGCATCCTATGGATACTTAGAGCGTAAGTGGCATATAGATACCATTGACTACTTTCTGAGGACCGACGAATCTTTTGAATCAGTTTTTCATAATTTCGACACATATTTTGACGACGAGATATTTGACAAAAGAAATTTTATGAAAGTACTTCTAGACTGCCTAATAAAATATAACGAGGAAATCAAAGAGCACGAGTCAAAAAATCATAACTTATGACAATCAAAAAAATACAACCCACCACGAGGAATATTTATGCAGTTAAGCACCCAATTCAAAACTCATAGAATGCAATTCACCTGCCTAAACGAAGCCACAACAAGAGAGCGGATAAGTAAAAATTACATCATAGACAAAAAAACACAGACTTGAATTATCGACACCGAAGATCTTTAGTCGATCTGTTAAACACTGCACTGAGCGATGACAGCTATGATTTTTCGACAGTATTGCGCCAGGTACCTGGTTTTTACTGCACACTGCCTTGGGGCTGGAGCGATATGGAAAACCCAAGAGGCTTTTTTGAGGATATTTACAGGCTGGCAACTCAAGGCTGGAAATACGACCTCCAAAAAGCCAGCCGAGAAGACCCATCAACAGGGTAAGAACACCCACCACCTCGCCGACTACCCCGCCCCTGTGGTCAGCGAGCTTGCCCGCGCTAGGCCGCGCAGCGGCCGGCCCGGACGGTTGGGTATTTCAGGTGTGTCGGTGCTGTCTGTGTTTGGGGCTGCTACGCAGCGCAACGCAGGGCAAGCCTGCTCATACATGGACGCCCCCAGTATGCCAAGCACTCAATTC
>CAUQDR010000011.1:0-3626 GCA_963517325.1 uncultured Candidatus Saccharibacteria bacterium | reverse complement strand
AAGAAGAGATCAAAGCGCAGACCGGGGCGCTTGCTTCGGTGGTGGGTGCGGCGGGAGGCAGCCTGAACGGCACCAGCGGCACAAACACCAATCCCCTGTTCAATGCGCAGGTAGGGGGTGTGTTGGGGCAGAATGCGGTGGGGAATAACTATCTGAGCAAAGAAGAAACCATCGAGTTTGAAAGAAGATTGGAACAATGCGCGATAGGCGATAAAAAATGTCTGGATGAAACATTTGCAGACGCCCGTATGCGCAGCGCAAAAAACCGCAATGATTTGATACTGCAATGCCAACGCGGAGGCGACCAAGATCCTGCGTGCGCCGCGAAAAAAGTTGAAATACGTGAAGGCTTGCAATATGTCACCAGTGAAGAATATGCGCCGCTTTATGCAAGCAGGCAGTATCCACCCAGAAGAAAATGGGCTCAACTTGAGCCTGTTACACAAGCCGATTCTATTTCACCTAACCAAGCAGGAGACGATGCAAAAAACTTACCGGTCGTTACCGTCCGCCCCGATTGGATCGGCAAAGAAGGTTACAGCAGCCGGCACTTTATCATTTGGGAAAATATGACCGATATTGCCTATTTGGAGAGCGACCGTCAAAAAGCTGCCGATATCACCCATTATCTCGACGGCATTTCATTTAACCACACCAATCAGCGTAAGAGCCTGTTACGTCCGTCCGATTTTTGGTACACCCTTCGTGGCGCTTTCTCAGTAGGAAAATCGCCCCGTCTCGGCAATCTCCCCCAGCAGGTAGCTGATGGCCAACTGCCGGACAAACCATTTACTGAGCGGGCAGTTGAGAAAGTCTTCAGTGCCCCATTTGGCATACGTGTTGCCGATCGTATCTTGATTGATACTGGAGAAGGCATTATCGGTCTCAGTGAAGGACTATGGAACGGAGGGAAGTACGTCATTCAAAATCCGGATCGGGTCTGGAATAAGCTGGAACAGTTGGCTACCAACCAAGAGGAGCGGGATAAAGTAATCGATTCTGCCGGTACAGCCATCCGGCACGAATGGAGCCTGTTCAAACGGCATAGCAGCAATTTCGGACATGCTGTTGCCAATGGCAATTTGGGTGATGCGGTCGATGACATGGAAACGGCTACAGCCAATGTAGGCGGTTTTATCGTTCCCGGAAAAGCTGCAAAATACGGTGGAGAAATCATCAGTAAAGGGGTTCGCTATGTAGGCGGGAATTTGGTTGGCGAAAGCGGGAGGTTTGCGCGAAAAGTCGTAGACAACGGGAAGCAAGATCTTCAAAAAATAAAGGAAGGCTTTGACAATTTCTGCTATGGTGCGCAATGCGGGCTGGCCACACCGGAGGGTATCGGATTGCCGCACAGAGTGCAGCCTGAAAGCCCGTCTCTTCCAATGGAAAGCCGTGCGCACGGCAAGGGCGGTACCCAATCCGGCGCAACCGGCAAAGGCAGCACATCAGCCAAAGGAAGCGGGCAGCCCGAGTCTTCGCCACCCAAAGGCGGCACGGCGGGAGAGAAGTTTGACAAAGCGGTAGGCAATGTTGCGGAGAAAGTAGCTTGGGAGGAAAAGGCAAGGGAGGGTAGACATCCTGCTATTCCAAGAAGTCATTTGGAACCCGGTACGCCTGAACATAAACAGGCAAGATGGGAGGAATATAAAAACAACCCGTATACCAAGAATTGGGATTATGAAAGATGGTCAAATACTTATGATGCCAATATCGGGAAGGCCAAACGTGCCAATCGGGCACGTGATGATTACCATAAGGCACTTGGCTGGGGAGAGACAGAGAAAACGGTTAATGTGGAAATCAATGGTGTTACGCATACGCGAAGAATCGATATTGCAGATATGAAACATAAAAAGGCAGTTGAACATAAAACAGGATACCAATCTCTAACTAAGGATGTACTTTGGGAATTAAAGAGAGATAAACAACTTATTGATAAGTATGATTGGGAAGTTGAGTGGGTATTTGATGGTACCGCTTCAAAACCCCTATTTGATACTTTGAAAAAAGCAGGAATATCAGTCAAATTCAATCGCAAACAGGAGTAATTAAATATGAATAATAAAAAATTGAAAGATAAAGAATTGGAAAAGCAAAAGCTAGAAGATTTTGAATGTTGGCTATGGGATATGCCCAATACCATAGATAGTTTTATGCATAGGATGCCGAGAGAGATTGCTGAAAATCTGGATTTTTCAATAAAATCACTTGATATTATTGAAAAATATTTATTAGATACTTATCAAAATAGTAAGCAAATTATGGATGATCCATCATATGTTTTGGATGGATATGCCGTTTATGTTGGGGAAACATTTATAAAGATTCTTAATGATCCAAGTTTACATTGGGAATTAATGCTTGATGAGGAAAATGTATATTATAATCTACCTGTTATAAAAGGAAGAAATTTAATAGACTGCCCATTAACAATGATTACTACATGCTTGCATAGGAGAAAAGGAGTATTTCTATCTTCATTATTAACAAAATTTATAAATTCCAACTAAATTTTTTAAATATGTTAAATATGGTTAAGAAAAAAAATTGAAGGATAAAGAATTTGGAAAAGCAAAAGCTGGGATATTTTGAATGTTAGGCTATGGGATAAACCCAATACCATAGATAGTATTCCCAATACCAGGGAGATTGCTGAAAATCTGGATTTCTAAACGGACTTATCTAGTATCCCCTGAAGATAAACAAATTTTACGAAAAGGATACTAATTATGATATTTGGATGTAAGAAATTTTTTGCTATTGAAGTAACCAAGCTACCAATAAAATCCTATTATTCCACAATACCATTGAGAATTTGGATAAATTCTATACCGCTAGGAAGATTTAATGATGAGACCTATATTCCCGTATTTATAGCCCGCCTTGAGCGATGTTTATCGAATCAAATTAGATTACCGGAAGATATTATTAATTCCAATACCAATAGGAAATTTTATTATCTAATCAATGATGAGACCACTAGTGAATATATTGTAGGGCTTGGGGATTCATTTGATGATTATCAAATGTATTATTTTAATAATAAAAATCGTGTTTCATTTTTATGGAAATTACGTGAAAATACATTTTCAAATTATAGCTATGAATACGATTGCAATGATTTATTTGAGTTTGAATTAGAGAAGAAGATAATTGAAAATAGTATACTCCTTTTTAAGGAAGCTATCGATAATAATATTAAATATAATATTGTGAAATAAATTAATGATTTTTTAATAATTTTTTAATAGAGGTTAAGACCGTGGTAGAAAAATTTTACAGTATTGAGGAAACCACAACGATTGCAATTATCCCTGTAGCAAGCTAACGGGAGGTAGCACTCTGGTTTCGCAAGGCGATCTTTCGTAAGGCGATCTGCTGATCACGACTAGTGATTACAGCTAGCACCGCCGACAACCACGGCCGCAGCCGCCAAAGCGAGCGCGACCTTAAAATCGGCACCTTCGCCAAAATCTCCTCACCGCTGATCGATCTGGTCAACGCTGCCGAAGGTGCTGCCAAAAGCAAAGCCGACGACCGCACCCGCGCCCTGCAGGGTCTAGCCGCCGGTGCCCAAGCCTACCAACTGGCCGATTCCGCCGGCAAAGTGGCCGACGCCGTCAAAA
>CAUQDR010000010.1:0-10016 GCA_963517325.1 uncultured Candidatus Saccharibacteria bacterium | reverse complement strand
ATGCCTACTTCTGGGCCTACCGCCAATCCCTCAGTGGCGGCCAAGCCTACATGGTCTATTCTCGTGAGATTGCACCAAGATACTAAAATCCGGATTTTTCTCTATACAAAATCCATAAATTATGTCATAATATATAGAATGTTAAGAACTGGAAAAAAATTTAGTAAACCTTCACTTTCACGCGTCATTAACGGCGACGTCACCCTAAAGGAAATCGATACCAAAAAACCACGCCACCGCCTGGACCACTTTTTGGTTGAAAAATATCCAGACTATAATCGTAATACCTTACAAACTTTCATTAAATCTGGTTATATCACGGTTAATCAAACACCAGTCACCAAACCAAACACCGCGATTAACGAAGACGATATTATTGAGCTAAATCTCCCAGATTTTCTAAAAGACTCTAACGCCAAGGCTACCGCTGTCGAAAATCTTAAACCGAAAACCATTTACGAAGACGATAATGTTATTGTCCTCGAAAAACCAGCTGGTTTGCTTAGTATGGCCAAAGGCGCCGTTACATTAGAGCCGACCCTCGAAGATTACGGTCTCCTCGTCCACCGTCTCGACCGCGACACTTCCGGTGTAGTAATTTTGGCTAAAAATCCAGAAACTCAAACTCTGCTTCGTAAACAATTTCAAGATCGTAAAACCCATAAAACCTACTACGCCATCATCGAAGGCGCACCAAAACTACCTGCCGCTCGCATCAATCTACCAATCCAACGCAACCTCAAGCATCCTACTACTTTCGTCGTGGAAGCTGGTGGTAAAGAATCCGAAACTTTCTACGAAGTAAAGGCCACCAAGAAGTTTGATCTCGCCGATGTTCAGGAAATTCAAAAACTAATTCAAGCCCACTCAGATTATTCCGGAAAAGAATTCAAGGCAGGGAAGACTTACTCTCTTGTCGTACTTCGCCCAACCACTGGTCGCACTCACCAACTTCGCGTCCACATGAATTACCTCGGCACCCCAATCGTCGGCGACCGTGTCTACGGTTCAGCTAGACCAAATACCACCGATCGTCTCTACCTACATGCCGCTTCTCTCGAAATTACCATTCCAGAAAGTCGTCGCGTTACTTTCACCACTGATCTTCCACCAGAATTCCAAATCTTTAATCAATAGGATATATAAAATCCTCTTCGTAAAACCCGCACCTTTAGCGAGTTTTACTTTTTCCTAAACTAAGTTAACACTTCTAGTGGGTTTTACTTTTTCTAAATCAAGTTAACACTTCTAGCGGGTTTTGCTTTTTTCTAAACTAGACTACAATAGAAGTATGTATTTCGAAAATCTTTCAGAAATCCCTGCTTTAGCTTCCGCTTATTCTTCCACAATTTTTAATCTTGAAAAAAATCCCAATATTCACGCCACTTATCTCATCGAGCCAGACGAAAAAGATAATAATAAGATCCCAGTTGAAGCTATTCGCGAAATCTTATCTCATCTAAATAGCATTCAGACCTCAGATATTTTTGTTGTCATTAATCACGCCGAAACTCTCACTCCGAGTGCCACCTCCGCCCTTCTTAAAACCCTCGAGGAACCCAAGAACCATTACCGCCTCGCACTTTTTACCAAAAATCCGAACCGTTTACTCGACACCATCCGTTCGCGTTCCGCGATTTTTTACCTCAAAGAGAGGGATTATTTAAAAACCGCGCCCGAAGCCGATCCCAAAATCTTCGACCTTGCCAAAAAACTACTTGTAGTAAGCGCCAAGGATCTCCCCGTCCTCGCCGATGAAATTATCAAATCTACACCGAAAACCAACCCCAATTTTTTCTATCAAATCCTCGATACCACTATTGAATTAGCCGAAAAATCTTACTACAAAACCAAAAATCCTATCTTCCTCCAGAAAATTTCCGGCCTCATCGAGACCAAACATCTCACCTCAGATTTTTCCGCCAATAAAAAACTTCAGCTCGTAGCTAACCTATTATAAGTTCTTATATTTGCTTCCACCATAAGACTAATTCTGCGCACGATAAACTCTTTCATCCACCACTGTCGCTCCTCAAAATTTTGGTATTTTAAGCATTTTCATGTATAATATAAGATATGCTAGGAATTTTCCTCATCTTACTTTTCGTGATATTTCTGATTTTTTTCGAACCAAAAATCGAAGCCAGGCTCAAAAATCCGGCTCCAGAAAACAAAAATTTTGATGCGCAAATGAAAAAACTTTGGGATATTGCCAAGGTTAGTATGAAAGAGCGTAAAACTCTTCGTGCCGAAAAAGCCCTGCTCACCATCTTGAAATTTGACGAAACCAATGCTGCCGCCTACAACCGTCTCGGTATTCTTTATGCCAAATCACAAAATTACGACGAAGCCATCGAATGCTTCGAAATCGCCCAGTCTCTCGACAGTAACCCATCTTCTCTACATAACGTAGGGTTAATTTACCTCGAGACGGGCGCCTACGAAAAAGCCAGCATGGCCTTTCAGCAAGCTCTAAAACTTGAAGGTGACGTGCCAGCTCGTTTTATTGCACTCGCTAAATCCGAAGAAAAACTCGGTCACCGCAAGGCCGCCGTCGAAGCACTTGAATCCGCCTATGCTCTCGATCACTCCATTTCTACTCTTCGCCACATTCTCAGTATTTACGAAGATATGGGTGACGCCGAAAATATCCAAATTGTCACCGCTAGGATCGAGCAACAAGTCGCCGAAGACGAATTAAAGAAAAAACAGGAACTCGCCAAGAAGCAAAAACGCACCGTAGTCAAAAAACCAGTTCGCGCTGCGAAACCAACGAAGATTTTCTATCCAAAAGCCAAAAAACCAACCGTCAAATCTAGCGAATCCACTAGTCAAACTAGCACCGAACGTACCATCCAAGATGCCAAACTTAGTGCTACTGCCGTTTCTCGTCCGGCGTCCGCCCGCACCTCTACTCGTCGTCGCAAGATGATTCAATAAACAAACCCCGAAAGACCCACTTAAATAAAAAAATTATTCGACAAACTCTTTTTAGTGTAGTGAGACGATCCAATCTGTCTTTTTACTTATCTCGCGGTTGTGAAGAATTTAAACTCATGCTAAAATAAGAGAGTACTTATAAGTACGAATCGCCGCGTTAGCTCAGTTAGTAGAGCAGCCGCCTTGTAAGCGGCAGGTCGTCGGGGCAGAGCCGACACGCGGCTCCACGAGGAGAAATAAAAATAGAGTTCAATCGAACTCTATTATTTTTTTGAAAAGTAAAATTTAGAACTTGTTCTATAATTTTATCTTTCAAAATAAATAATACTGAACGTAGTGAAGTATTTTTATTTCGACGAGTAACCGCGTGTACCTTAGTACACGCTTCAAAAAAAGAGGGTTTAGCTTAGGTATTTCTCCTTTTGCATCACCCTCGTGGTAATATGTTTATATTTTAGCTTATGGCATTAAAATTATCAATATGACGTGATATTATTAGCTATTCTACTATTTCCATCACTCTCCTAGCATACCCCTCCGCATCCTTCACCATTCTCTCGCAATGGCCGTACCCCTCAGCTATCACCAATTTTGCTTCCGGATATTTCTTCGGAATTTTTCTTTTTGCCAATCTCAAATCTGAATCTTTTTCACCATAAGAAAATACGCAAGACTTTTGCATTTCCGCATCCATTTTCGGTAGTCTCACATTCGAGCAGTCCCGCACAATATTTTTTATACTCAGAGGGTCCATCTTTAAAAATCTCTCCGTCATCACCGCCCCAGCTTGATTTCCAAACATTTTGGACATTTTCCTTACCGCTAACTTCGGGTCTTTTCGGCCTTTCTTCTGTTTCGCCAGCATTATTTTAGTCATTAAAAATCCACCCAATCTCGAGTTTTCATAAAAACTTACACCCTCGAAAAATAGTCGCCTAAATCTAATTTCACCGCGATTCAACATCTCAAATAACACCACTCCACCCAGCGATGCCGCAAAACCCAAATCTATCTTAGTCACTCCGTGTTCTAATAAATATTGCGTTAAAATCCGTGCCTCTTCCGCCGCGCTAACGTACACCTCATTCATTGCCTCACCATGCCCCGACAAATCCGGTACAATATATCGATAATCATCCGCTACCTTCAGGATATTCTCCACCAAATATCTCCTCATCGACTCACTCGAGGCCAACATTGGATGTATTAAAAGCATTACCATTGATTTTTCTGGATACAAATCATGTATCACCATAAAACACTTCCTCCTTGAAGAGAAAAAAGCTCCGACCTTGACGATCGGAGCTACGCTTGCTTCACAAAAGGGTGCCATTTTTGTTAGTCAAGCCACATGATAAAGACCCTCTCGGATCGCCAAAAATCACACTTATCATAAATCTCTCTCCCAAAATTTATTCAATAATGGCATCCTTGAATCTATATTAGCACAAACAAAATAAAATGTAACAAAAATCTGAAAAATTCCTGAAAAATCTTTTAAAAAAGAGTCGTTTAAAAACACACAAATTCTATCTTACCATAAACATTATCAAAATCAATAAACTTTTTACATTTTCCCCACCAAAAGTTATAATAAATCTATGGAAAATTCTACACCTCAAAATACTCAGTCCCCTAACAAAAAACGCGCTCAGCTCGCCTCTTTAATCGTTCTTGCTATTCTTGCAATTCTTTCAACCGTTGCTGTAATTGTGATGCCGCTTATGAATAAAAACTCCTCAGACAAGTCAGCCGAATCAAGCCTAAATGAATCCACCGAATCCACTCAGACCGAGAATACCAATCAATCAAATTCAAAACAATCCCAAGGAACCGAATTCGCCTTTAATCACGAATCCGACATCGATCTTGGTAGTAACAAATCAAATATTTATATTTTCTGGGGTGACGGTTGCCCACATTGTAAAGCTCTCGCCAAATTCATTTCCAAACTACCAGCTGAAACCAAAAATAAAGTTAATATCTATTCTTTCGAAGTTTGGGGTGACAAGGATAATAAAACCCTCATGAAGAATTTCGGTAAATTCCTAGACCAGGACGTGCGCGGCGTACCATTTATGGTAATCGGTGATAAGATTTTCGACGGATATAGTTCTGGCGATACCAAAACCGACCAGCAAATTCTCGATGCCATCAACACTATCATCAAGAACCAGGGAAGCACTGACCAATACAAGCTCTACAAAAAGGCTAGCTAACAGATTGACATAACCATTAAAATGTGGTAATATATCTCTGATACATTTTGATTTTTGTTGCATGTTCACAAGAAAAGGGGGTCAAAAATGAGTACATTTTTTTATCAAACAATTGCAATTTTAGGTTTCACGGAACTACCGAGAATATGGCAGTGGATTATCGTTTTTATGGTAATCAATTCGGTCAGCGCAGCTATTCTGCGTAAGGCTTTGATTTCTGCCACCACCCGTGTTCACACGGTACGTCATGGCAAGGCCAATGGCAAAGCAGATTTTTTCCAAATCTGCGGGGTGCAAAACTCCTCTATTAGTGCATTTAACTATATTTTAGATCATTTGCACGATGGCGACGGAGTTTACGCACTATGTTACAGCAATTTCGGCTTTGATGTACCGACCTACGTTACAGCTATGAGAAAGGCTATCGTCAGACGCAACAAGGAATTCAAACGCCTGAGCCGCACCACAATTGGTCATTCCATCAGTATAGGCGACATCGTCATCCACAAAATGGAAAACAATTTCGATACGACCTTCAGTCTGAATCCTTGCACCTATGGTTTTTTCCTTAAAGAGCCACTTCATACGTTGCTCAAATATGGCGGACCACTCCTACTCACGTCAAGATTTCTTTTAGGCTGGCTGGGCTTTATTCCGATCATTCCAAATTATGATCTGGAAAAAACCAGCAGCTCTCTAGCGTTATTGATTGACCAATATCTGGCGCTCCGTAACAACGCCAGAGACCTTGGTGACGATAATCTACCCCGGAATTTAATTCTTTCCGAAAATGATTATCTACTCGATAATAAAGTAGTCCGCAAGACTTTTACTGGGGCACACTATGCAATGACCAGTAATCCCCACGGAGACACTAGAAACACTTCTAATCTCCTGAAGGCTTATTATGATTTGTGTGGCTTCCGTCGTACGTTTCGGCCGATCACAATCGAGGTAGAAATTCCGGAAGATGAGAAAATTATTTCATTCTATCACCACCACGGCGGTCCCAAAATAGCTAAACTTGATTGAAATTAGGTAAAAACAACTCAACTTAAAACTTAAACTCATACCTAATTTCAAACAAAGAGCCAAACCTGAATACATAATTCAAAAACCTAAAAATTGCAAAAAGCCGCGCTAATCTTGCGCAAAAATGGGGCGCCCACAAGCGCTCCTTTTTATTTCCAGAAAAAATAAAATCCAGCACACTATAAATGACCCATCGAGGCTCTAAAAAATTTTCTATGTCGTTTTTTCTTTCCAGAAACCTGTTGAAAAATCCGCCCCACCTTGCTATAATATTCCTATCTGTCTGGGCTTGGCTCACGCCAGCAGGTAGATGAATTTTAAAAGCTGGAGTAGTCTAGCGGCAATGACAAGAGACTGTAAATCTCTCGGGTTACACCTTCGTAGGTTCGAGTCCTACCTCCAGCACCAATCATGTTTATACATGACCCGCCGCCTTAGCTCAGTGGTAGAGCACTTCCATGGTAAGGAAGGGGTCTCGAGTTCAAATCTCGAAGGCGGCTCCATGAGGAGAAAATAACAAAATAAAACCCGCAGGGGTTTATTTTTTATTTTCGACGAATGGAGTAGCCGCAAAGCCAGGCGTGCTCCATGAGAGAAATATCTAGTTCAAAGAACTCTATTTTTATTTTTAAGGCTTAAAATTTAGAATTTATTCTAGAATTTTAAGTTTTAAAAATTAAAATACGGAGCGTAGCGACCCTTTTTTATTTCGACGAATCAGACGCCTGTATGCGAAGCATACTAGGCGACTCCATAAGGAAAATATGACCGCAAATTATGTAAAAAATATGATTGAAAAATATGGTATTTTTTGCTAATGTATGCTATAAACTAAGTAATGGGCTGGTCGGAAGACCTTGGTCCACCTGGACGGCGGGGCAAGCCCCCGCTTTTTTGGAGGAAAGATAAAATGAAAGAACTCAGTGTATTTATTGATGAATCCGGCGACTTCGGTGAATTTGATCCAAAATCTCCTTATTACATCATCGGAATGGTTCTTCACAATCAGAAAAATGACATTTCCTCTCAAATCCAGTATCTTAATAAAGTCCTCTCCGAGACCGAACTAAAACGTAATTTTGTTCATATGGGGCCACTTATTCGCCACGAAAGAGAATACCGCAATCTTACGCCGTCAGAACGCGTACGTATTATTCGCAAGATGATCAATTTTACGTCTAAGGTTGAGTTTCTTCAGAAAGCCTTTGTGGTAAAAAAGAAACAAACTAAGGATGATACAGAGTTAATCGAACGCTTAGTGCGTCAGATGTCGGATTTTATCAAGGTACATTATGCCTATTTCTTATCATTTGATAAAATCAAGATCTATTACGATAATGGTCAGTCTGGTGTAATGAAGATTATTATCACTGTATTTACAACACTATTCAATAATGCCAAATTCAAGAAAGCTATGCAGGCAGACTATAAAATGCTTCAAGTCGCCGATCTAGTCTGTACTGCCAAGCTAACTGAACTCAAGATGAAAAATCGCGTCCTGTCTACTTCCGAACGCCGCATTCTTGGCTCCGATCGGGATATCAATAAGAATCTATTAAAACCGCTTGCCAGAAAAGAAGCAAAAGACTAGTTTACATAGAATCTTTCAACTTCCTAATTCTAATAACCATAACCATCACGATTATCTACACTCGAATTAATTTCATCGTAATCTTCCTGCGTATAATATCCCGAAACTGGTTCACCATCATTATCATCATTACTGTAATCTGGGCCACTATCATACTCATCTATAGCTCGGGCTATTGCTGGATCGGATGAATGGTATTCTTGCATAGCTTTTGGCACAAAAAATCCGCTCATGTCGCGACCTTCTTCTGGTTCTAGAAATCTTTCATCTGTAGATGGTCTAAATTTGAAATTGTATGCATTAGTAAGTAAATCTTTCGCAAGCGCCATAGGCCTACCAGCAAATTCTGGGTATACTACACCCCATTCAGCAAGATTCTCTGTAAATTTTACCGCTGTTTCTACCCCGCGACTCATCGCCTTATTAAGAAATACTGCCGTATCAAAATCGCCAATATATTGAAAATTCACATAAACATCCTCAAGTAACGGTATGGATTCAGAAATTTGCGATATCACGGTCTGCATCAGTATCGCTTTCAAGAAAAGCCGTCCCGACAGTTTATCTCCGTCATATGGGGCTTCATAATAAGTTGGTCTGATAATATTTTCCTTAAAATCATTTTCCGCTAACTCACTCACGAGAAGCTTACCGTCCTTAATAAGGCATTCATTAATAGTGAAGTCGCGTGTAGAGAAATAATCTTCTAAGGTGTCTAGTCCGATTCCATGGCCAAATGCATAATCATCTGGCATATAAGTTTGTGCTAATTCATCGAGAAGCTCTGGGTCGACTGTGCTTTCGTCTTCATTATCAGTAATTTCCACAAGATCAATATCCCTGATTGGCTCTTTTTCACCAGTCAAAATCTCGCGTGCTACACTCCTTGCCACACCACCCATTATAGCAATACCACTAGGTAACTTCTCGATAAAATCATATCTTTTTAAGATATTTTCCGGTAGAGGTATTTCTCGAATTTTTAATTCGTCTTCTTTTACCTCTAGGCGCTCGTTGTCGCCATTATAGTAGCTATTGTAATCATCATCATCGTCATAGTCATCATAATCGTCGTCATAATCACCATACGCATCCTCGCCATGATCATAATCATCGTCTTCGCCATCATAGTTATCATAGCCGTCATCATAATCACCATAAGCATCCTCATCATGATCATAACCATCATCCTCACTATCGTAATCGTCATAGTCATCGTAGTCGTCGTCGTTATCATAGTCATCAGATTCCTCATATTCATCGGAATCTTCTGGATTCTCCTTAGATGATGCTTCACTAAGATTTGGATTGTTAGCTAACGCCGCTACTTTACCCCAACCAGCACCCCAATCGGCATCATAATCAGAGTCTTTTTCGGATTCATTTTTTGCCACATTGGGGTCTTTCATATTACATATTATAGCATATGCTTTAAGATAAAAATGGAAACCCCGATCATAAAGACCGGGGTTCTAAATAACGTAGGTAGGGGGGGATGGTCCCTTATACGCGGGCGAAGCGCCTGCAGCCGACGATACGGCCATCCTTGTCACGGACAGTATCCGCTGTAAGCACCAGGTCATCAGTAGAACGACCTTCCGCCTTAGCGGCACTTGCGGTGATCGCAGATACAATAAGTACGGTACCAGCCTTAGGGTCAGGAAGATCAACGGTAGGGCCGAAACGCATCTCGACCAACTCAATTCCATTGACGTCACCAAAAGGTACTGCTACCTGGCTTGCGCGTGCGACACCTTCAGATTTGAACGAGCACTCGATATCTCCATCCTCAGTGCAGATGTTCACGGTGTGGGGCGTCAAATTAATTATATTCATATGGACTCCTCTCCGGGCTTTTGCCCTAGCAAAATCAAATTTTGTTCGGGACCATCCCGGAACAACCCCAGCCAAAGCTCTCTTTTCGCAAAGTGGGGTAGCTACGCACGAAAGTTTCTTGCGCAAGTATCCCACTTTGGTCAAAGTTGGTATTAATTCCTACGTTTTGAAGGTACTAGAACTTTTCATTTCTGAATTGTTCTTTCATATAAGCTTTCAGATCGGCTAGGCCTTTCTCGAGCGTATAACTCATATTATAGAACATATGCTTAAAATTGTCAATATAATCGTATTCACTCACAACCTTTGCAACATAGATTGGTAAACTTATTGCCATCAAAAAAGGTAGATTCTATACTTAAATCAATATCACTTAATAAAAGGAGAATCTACCTATG
>CAUQDR010000009.1:0-29154 GCA_963517325.1 uncultured Candidatus Saccharibacteria bacterium | reverse complement strand
ATAGGTTATAGAACTCCTGCTGAAATGTTGCATAGGTTGTGAATGTTGTATGAAAAATACCCCCTCCGGATGGAGAGGGCTTGGTGAAATCTAGTTACATTTTATTGCTTCAGATATGATGGATACTAGAAATAGACCTAGTATTACGAAAGATGCAAGTGTGCCATATTCATTTATTGTAGATGTTTGAGAAAAAATACTATAGAATAAGTAAATAATCACAGCTACAGCAAATAAACTTGAAATGGCCATCATAAAAACATCTAATTTTTCATTAAAATTATTTTTCATAATAATTTCCCCCTTTTAAAAATAGAAAAATATGTTTCGACAAAGTAATAGGTTAGTTTCACCAAATTTATAAGTTACAATCAAAGAGTCAAATCTTTGATTGTTATATTGTATCATTTTTATACTTATTTGTCAATTTAGCTTATGCTTAAATTATTTTTTGTCAAAAAATACCCCCTCCGGATGGAAGGGGTGGTTAGGATTGGTTTGGATTATGACCAGAGACGCAGGTCCGATAAAATATCCCGAAACCAAGTAAGCTTTCTTTTTTCACGTCGCAAGGTGTAGGGCTTAACTGGCTCTGGTGGTATGGGTGGTAAATTACTGAAAAGCTCCGGATAGACTACGGATATCTGGGCCCTCCATGTGTAATTAACCATTGTGTTAAAGACCAAAACCGGAATTTCTTCTCCGCCAAAAGTAATTAGGAATGAATCACCAAAACAGGCATCGACGACGAACTTAGAGGATCTTCTTCTTACATGATTCTTGATAATTTGGCGTTTTTCCAGCGTCGTAAAATTGATACGGCGAATATGGGCTGGAGTGTCAAGTTGTCTAGAATATCGACGATTTTCAATCTTTAGTACGTCTAGATCTTGAAGAATTTCCAATTGGGTAGCAATCTTAAGCCCTTGAAGACAAAAGCCTGCTGGAATTTCTGCTTCGTCAACTTGTTTGGTTATTAAGTCGTGAATAATGGAGTAAATCGGTAAATTAAGGGTCTTATTATCCGAATGGACGCTATGTTTAATAGACCATGCATTGATTATTCTAATTTTGCCTGCCATGATGTCCTCGTAGATTTGATTTTTACTGAGCAACATGGTATTCACCTCTCTTTCTGAAAGATGTAATGTCCTAACTTAAAGTACATATTCGTCGGACGAGATACAGATTAATTTTAACATAAAAATAAGGCCAGGAGTTCTGGCCTTATTTTTTCTAGTTTATTACCAAACCTTGACTAAGATTTCACCACCGAGGCGAGCCTTGCGAGCTTCCTCACCAGTCATGATACCTTTTGAAGTCGAGACGAGGATGACACCACGACCGGATTTGACCTTTGGAAGATCATCGGCGGAAGTGTAAACACGGCGACCAGGTTTACTGACCTTAGTGATTTCGTTAATACGAGCGATTTCGTCAGCTTGATTGATTAAGACGTGAATGAAATTGCGTGGTTTTGCTTCTTCGATAGAGAAGTCAGCGATAAACTTGGTTTTCTTGAGACCTTCTAGTACAGCAAGCTTTAGTTTAGAAGTTGGTACAACAATCTCGTTTTTGTTGACGAGAATAGCATTGCGGATACGAGTGATAAGGTCGGCAATTTGATCTGTTGATTGTAATGACATATCTTATCCTTTCTACCAGCTACTCTTTGTTACACCAGGGATTTCACCCTTGCTTGCTTTTTCGCGGAAGCTAATACGGCTGAGACCGAAGCGGCGCATGTAACCGCGTGGACGACCGTCGAGCATATCACGATTTTTTAACCTAGTTGGGCTGGAATTTTTTGGTAGCTTCTGAAGACCTTCGAGGTCGCCAGCGGCTTTAAGTTCAGCACGCTTTGCTTTGTACTTATCGTACATTTTTTGACGCTTGAGGTCACGGAGTACTGCAGACTTTTTGGCCATGTTATTTGTTCTCCTTTTTCTCGAATGGCATACCAAATGCCTCTAATAATTTACGGCTAGCTTCTTTAGAACCGTTCTTGATGATGAAGGTAATCTCAAGGCCGTGAAGAACAGATGCGTCTTCGAAGGTAATTTCTGGGAAAACGGTTTGTTCTTTAAGACCGACTGAGTAGTTGCCTTGTTCATCAAAAGATTTGCTAGGCACGCCGTGGAAATCACGAACGTGTGGCAAAGCGATGTTAATGAAGCGGTCAACGAATTCATACATCTTGTCATTGCGTAAAGTAGTGAGGTAGCCAACTGGGGCGCCCATACCTTTACGAATCTTGAAGGTAGCAATAGATTTCTTTGCTAATCTAGAGGTGGAAGCTTGGCCGGTAATTTTAGCAAGAGTAAGGGCTACGGTTTCAGTGTAGTGCTTATCTTCACGCTTTTTACCAACACCACAAGATACGATCACTTTTTCAAGCTTTGGAACTTGGTTGATGTTCTTGATATTAAGCTCTTTTTCTAGGTCTTTTACGATTTTGTCTTGGTATAAGACTTTCAAACGTGGGGTATATTCAGCCATGATTATTTCCCTTCTTTCTTAAGATTGGAAAGATCGATACCGACGTGAATATCTTTCTTACCACCCTTTGGATTAAATTGAGTGGCTTTGATGTGACGCTCGCGAATGCCGATACCTTCGATCATCGCTTTGTGAGCGGCACGATCCATTTTGACGATTTTACCAGTCTGACCCTTGTGGTCGCCGGCAATGATTTTTACCATATCGCCAGATTTCAAATTCTGTGCCATATTATAGAACCTCCGGTGCTAAACTGATAATCTTGTTGAAGCCGAGTTCACGAAGCTCACGTGGGACTGGTCCGAAGACACGGGTACCTTTTGGAGTTTTGTCGTCGTTAACGATCACGGCGGCATTGTCGTCGAAGCGGATGGTAGAACCATCAGCACGGCGAATTTGACCACGAGTACGAACGATAACGGCACGAACTACTGCTTTTTTCTTAATATTGCCTGTAGGAGATGCGTCCTTTACGCTGGCGGTGACAATGTCACCAACACGAGCGTAACGAGCGCGAGTTCCACCGAGGACACGGATTACGCCAAGTTCCTTGGCTCCGCTGTTATCTGCGACAGCTAATCTAGTTTCCTGTTGAATCATCTTAGTTTTCCTCTCCTTCTTCTAGGTCACCACTAACTTCAGCTTTAAGTTCGACTGAATCGTGGGATTTTTCAAGAATTTTGACGAGTTTATAGGTACAAGTCTTTGAGTAAGGACGGCAGGCGATGATCTCAACCTTATCACCAAGCTTAGCCTCATTTGCTTCATCATGAGCGGTGTACTTACGGGTGTGTGAGTACTGCTTGTGATAAAGTGGATGAGTTTCACGGCTGGTAATGGAGACGGTGATGGTCTTATCGCGCTTATCAGAGGTAACTACTCCTTGAAGTGTTTTTGCCATACTTAGGCTCCCTTTCCTTGATTAATTAAAGTTAGTGCTTTTGCGATTTCTTTACGCAAAGCTTTGATACGATGTGGATTTTGCAAGGTACCTTCGTAGAGTCCACGCTTAGCTTCGAGAAGCTCTTGCTTTAACTCAGCGACGGTTTTAACCTTGGCGGTTTCAGTTTTCTTATCAGCCATGATTAAATTTCACCTTTCCTTACAAATTTACAACGTACTGGAAGCTTGTGAGAGGCAAGACGAAGTGCTTCTTTTGCCTGTTCTTCAGTGACTTCAGCCATTTCGAACATCACAGTACCAGTTTTAACTTTAGCTACGTAAAATTGTGGTTCACCTTTACCAGAACCCATTTTCACATCAAGAGGTTTCTTGGTGACAGGGGTGTGTGGGAAGATGCGGATCCAAATTTTACCACCACGCTTAATGTAGCGGGTAATAGCTTGACGGGCAGCCTCGATTTGGCGGGAATTGATACGTTCATTGTCGAGAGACATGAGACCAAATTCACCAAAAGCGACAGTGTTACAGCGAGTAGCTACGCCATCATTTTTGCCTTTTCTAACCTTACGGTGCGCAACGCGACTTGGAAGTAAAATAGCCATATTTATTTTTCTCCCTTATAAATCCAAACCTTAACACCTACGATACCGGCGATGGTTGGAGCGTGATGACAGTGGAAATCGATGTCAGCGCGGAGAGTGTGTAGAGGAACTGAACCCTCGATGAATTTCTCACGGCGAGACATTTCGGCGCCATTAAGACGACCAGAAACTTCGACACGAATACCTTTAGCGCCTGCGGCCATGGTAGACTGAGTGGCCATCTTGACGGCACGGCGGAAGTTCATACGCTTACCAAGTTGGAAACCGATATTTTCAGCAACGAGCTTGGCGGATAATTCAGGTTTCTTAACTTCTTCCACGTTGAGTCGGATTGGTTGAGAAACGAATTTTTCCAATTCTTTCTTTAATTCATTAATACCAGCACCTTGTTTGCCGATAACTGCACCAGCCTTAGCGGTACGGATAGTGACCGTAGTAAGGTTGTCGGTGCGTTCGATCTCGATGCGGGCAATGGTTGGGCGAGCTTTGAAGCGGTTTTCAATAGTCTCGCGGATCTTGACGTCTTCGATTAACCATTTTTTGAAATCAGTGTTTTTAGTGAACCATTTGGAGGCCCAATCCTTACTGATTTGAAGGCGATAAGAAACCGGGTTTACTTTTTGACCCATTACTTGTCCTCCTTAGCTGATTCTTTTTTAGCTTTTTCTTCGCCAGCTACTTCAACGAAGATGTTGCTGCTAATCTTCTCAAATGGAAGAGCGCGACCGCGTGATGCAGGAACAAAACGGCGAATGCGGGTACCAGCAGTAACAGAGATACGAGCGATGCGGATAGTCTTAGGGTCGATTGAAACACCAGAGTTAATGAGATTAGCTTTGGCAGAATCAATAGCCTTCATGACTGGACGTGCAGCGCGGCGTGGGGTGTGTTCTAGGATTACAAGAGCGTCAGCGACGTAGCGATCGCGAACGAGGCTAGCGACGACATTGGTCTTGCGTGGCATAGAATCTACACCTTTAATGTAAGCATGTGCAAAATGAGTGGACATTATTTACCTCCCTTTACATCAGCTTTTTTACCACCATGGCGTTTGAACTTGCGAGTTGGAGCAAATTCACCAAGCTTGTGTCCGACCATATTTTCGGAAACGAAGACTGGAACGTGGACTTTGCCGTTGTGAACAGCGACAGTGCGACCAACCATTTCTGGGAAGATGGTTGAGTGACGAGCCCAGGTTTTAATCACGGTGCGATCTTCAGCGGAGAGAGCTTTGATCTTCTTTTCGAGTTTAAAATCCACGAATGGACCTTTTTTAAGGCTACGAGACATAGATTATTTCCTCTTTCCTTCGTGACGACTACGCACGATCATTTTATTAGTTTTCTTATTGTGACGAGTACGGAAACCGAGAGTGAGCTGACCCCATGGTGTACGAGGAGCTTTACCGGTACCGTGACGACCACCGTCACCACCACCGTGTGGGTGATCTGTAGCGTTCATAACAACACCACGGACACTTGGGCGGATACCTTTACGGCGAGTACGACCAGCAGCACCAATCTTGATGTTTTGGTGTTGGAGGTTACCAACTACACCGATGGAAGCTTCACAAGTTGCGAGAACTTTGCGAACTTCACCAGATGGCATACGAAGAGTGGCATAGCCGTTTTCTTTTGCCATAAGTTGAGCGGATGCACCAGCGGAGCGGGCCATTTGAGCACCACGACCTGGAGTTAGCTCGATAGCATAAACCATAGTACCGACTGGGATTAGGTCAAGAGCTAAGCGGTTAGATTCCTCAATTGGAGCTTCTGCACCAGTTTGGAATTTCTTACCCTTAAACATCTTGGAATCAGCAAGTACGTAATGGAAGTTGTTGTTTTCGTCTTTGATACGAGCGATACGAGCGCTACGGTTTGGATCGTACTCGATTTCCATAACTTCGTAGGTCTTACCTTGTGGAAGGTTGTGAGTAAGAATACGATAGTGTCTCTTCACACCACCACCACGGTGACGAACAGTAATGCGTCCTTGGTTGTTTTTACCTGCATTCTGCTTTTTGGCCTTCAAGAGAGACTTGAGAGGTTTTCTGGTCGTAATTTGATCAAAATCCTGAGTAGTCTTCTGGCGCTGAGCAGGAGTAGTAGGACGATAAGCTTTAATGCTCATTATTTTTTATCTCCTTCCTCAACAGTTTCTTCGTCGAAGACGCGGATTTTGTTACCCTCAGCAAGTGTGACATAGGCATACTTGCGGTCGCGACGATATGTTGTGCCTGGATAGGCGTGTTTACCCTTTGAAAAGCGGGTCGCTTTACCCTTACGAGTAAGAATACGGATATCTTTGACGGTGACATTGTATTGTTCGGCGACGGCCTTAGCTACAGCAAGCTTGGAAGCGTCAGCAGGAACATTAAAGATATAAGTAGATTTACTTTGTTCGGCGTAAGCCTTTTCGGTTCTTCGAGGAATAAGTAGCATTATGCGTTCTCCTTTCCGATTAACCAGTTTTCGAGTTGAGCTTCAGAATCCTTTACGAGAACGATTTTGTCTGCATTCATGATGTCGAAGACATTGAGGAATGTAGGACGGACAACTTTGACGAAGTCGAGGTTGTTAGTTGCACGTAGAGTGAGAGCGTCTTTCTCTGGAACTACGATCAGAGTGTTTTCTGAGGTAATACCATTTTTCTTAAGAGTAGCTAAGACTTCTTTAACTTTACCATCTTTGATACCGAGAGAATCGATAGTAATGATGCTCTTATCGGTATTCTTGATAGAGAGAGCCTGCATAACTGCAACTTTCTTAGCGTTTCTTGAGAGATTCTTGGTGAAGTTTTCGTTGCCAGTACGGCCGCCAGCTACACCACCATGGCGCCAGATAGGGTTACGGGTAGAGCCGAAACGGGCACGACCAGTTCCTTTTTGCTTCCATGGCTTCTTACCACCACCGCGAACTTCGCCACGCTTCAAAGTTTTAGCGTGTGAGCTACGTGAGTTAGCAAGATATGCATCGTAAGCTAATTTAATCAATTCGTGATTAGTAACTTCGAGATTGAAGATTTCTGGATTTAAATCTGCCATATTACTCCTTTCCCTCCACAGTTACGATACCTTTCTTTGGTCCTGGGACGGCGCCCTTAAGACCGAGGATGTTGTTTTCCTTATCGATGTAAGCAACGACAAGATTCTTTACAGTAACTTGATCGTGGCCCATGCGACCTGGCATGCGCTTACCCTTGAAAACTTTTTGAGGATACATCGAGCCGATAGAACCGACTTTACGAATATCGCCCTTGAAGCCGTGGGTATTGCGTGACTCTTGGAAGTTCCAACGTTTGACAGTACCAGCAAATCCTTTACCCTTCGAAATACCAGTAACCGCAACCTTGTCTCCAATTTCAAAATTATCGACTGTAAATACGTCGCCTAACTTGAAATCTGTGGTGGAATCCGTACGAAATTCCTTTAAGATTTTAGGACTTAATGTTTCTCCAGCTTTTTTGACGTGAGCTGATACCGACTTGCTCAGATTCTTACCCTTACCGTAACCGAGCTGCACAGCATTATAACCATCGGTTTCGACGGTTTTTATCTGAGTCACTGTGGCTGGTCCAGCTTGAAGGATAGTAACAGGGGTCACTAAACCATCTTCGCTGATGATTTGGGTCATACCAATTTTGGTGCCGAGGATGACTTTCATCTTTTCCTTTCCTTTACGGAGACACTCTATTAGCTAGACAGTAAGGCAGTTCCGACTTTTTTCTCTGTTTGGCCTATATTAAAAAATATTACAGTTGGAAAAAAGTGGCTTTCCTTAATTGTCTAGTTCTTCAAATGTCACCTTGATAAACTTACAAAGATGATTTTACCACAAATGGACCAGATTATCAAGGTCAGAATTAGACTTCTTCAGCCTCATCGTTCTGGTCGTCAATTTTTGAGACTATTGGATAACTATTTTGGATGATTTTTTCGGTTGGTTTAGATACTTTAGCTTTTTTCGTGGTATTTACTAGGTGGGTTTCCGAAAGATTTTCATAGAATAAACTTTTGCGAGTAGCGACTAGTAGTAGATTAATTAGGTAATATATACCAAAAATTACGAGCAGACCCAAAGCGATATAGGTAATGGTTTCATGACTAAGAATATTGTTAACGAGGGCGAGATTTAGTGCATTAACTAGAGCAAGAGGCAAAGTGATGAATTGGAGATAGAAAAAGAGGTAACGTAGAAAATAACGTAGATAAGTTCGCATGAGTCCGACTTTGTGATTAGATTCGACCTTAAGGTTGGTCATAAAAAAGCCGATCGTGCGGCCGCGTAAAATGATGGTTGAGAGGACGAGATAAAAAATGAATGGGATTTGAATAGTAAAGAAATCAGATTCGAGATGGATTAATTTTAGTACAATATCACCAAAGAAGATAGTAAAGAAACCGCCTAAGATAAAATCAAAACCCATAGCCACGAGACGACGCAGAAGTGAAATTTTATCACTACGTTCGAGACTTTTTTCGTCGATTTGTTCTCTGGTTGGGAGATATTTGGCTAACATGGTGGCCAAAGCAAAGCCGAGAATACCACCGAGAGTATTAGTGGTTAGGTCGTCGACATCAAAGAGACGATAGTTGCCGGAATAGATAAAATAGAGTCCGCTAAGTTGAGTTAGCTCAAAGAAAAGTGAGAGAAAGAAGGATTTAATAGCGACCTGCTTGAAGTTATTCTTAAAGTAGTATTTGAGATAAAAGCCAAAGGGCAGAGTCATGAAAATATTGAAAATCGTGGAGAAGAAGGCGGGATTATTGATGATGGTAAGGTAGGATTTGGGATTTACTAGCTGCAACTTGGCGTGTTTTAAAATATCGAAGATAAAGTTAAACGGCAGAAGTTGCATCTGGTGATTGTGTAAAGTAGCGGCTTTTTCGGGAGAAGGAAGCGGTAGAATCACTAAACAGTAGGTGCAAAGCATATACAAAATAAAAGAATAGACGATCCAAATACGCATACTCCAGATAGAACCATATTTTTTGTAGTTATAAATTAGATATGGAATAGTAAAAGCTAGGGCCAGAGGCGGAAAGATGTAAGCGGCCTGCTGGATTGAATCGACATAAGTTTGCATAGGTTTATTATATGTGATTTTGGGAATAAAAAATATACCCCAGATGTGGGGTATATTTTATTTTTTACTCTTACTCGAGAGTGATTTCTGTTTCAGCTTCAGTAGATTCTTCAGCTTCAGCGGTTTCTTCTTCGTTTTTACGGGCGACTACACCAGTACCTACTGGAATCTTGCGACCGATAATCACGTTTTCCTTGAGACCATTGAGGCGATCAACACGACCAGAGATGGCGGCGTTGATAAGCACACGAGTGGTGTCTTGGAAGGAAGCAGCAGAGAGGAAGGAATCCGACCAGATAGCGACCTTGGTAATACCAAGCAACATACGAGTGTAAGATGCTGGCATGCGACCCTTGGCTTCGAGCTTTTGATTTTCGTCTTCGACGGCAGAGAGGGAGACGATATCGCCAGTCACGAAGTCAGTATCACCTGGTTCGTCAATCACGACGCGACTAAACATCTGACGAACAATTACCTCAAGGTGTTTGGCGGAAACTTCATCACCGTTAGCAGCATAAACGGACATAATTTCGTTCATAATGTAACGGGCAGTAGCTTCGGCGCCCTTGAACTTCAATTGATCTTGGAGGTTCAAAGAACCGGTTGTGAGACGATCACCAGCTTCGACGGTATCGGTTGGTTTGACCAACATCTCGGCATCGTTAGGAATTTCGACGCGAACTGGAGCGCTACCACCTTCGGTGAGGATGATAGCACCATCCACGATTTGAGCATTTCCATCAAATGGAGCAATGATTGGTTCGAGACCCTTAGCCTTAGCAGCGAGGACATCACCAGTCTTAACATTAGCACCGTCTTTAATCTTAATCTTGCGACCTTCAGAGATTTCAATCTTTTCGGAACGGCCAGCAGTTGGGGTGATTTGAACCACAAAGTGATTGCCATCTTCCCAAACATCGACTAGGCCAGAGACTGGAGCAATCCAAGCTTGACCCTTTGGTGAACGGGCTTCGAGAAGCTCTTCCACACGAGGGAGACCACGAGCGATAGCACCAGAACCTGCGACGCCAGAGCTGTGCTTGGTATCGAGGGTAAGCTGGGTACCAAGTTCACCGAGAGATTGTGCAGCAATCACACCGATTGGTTGGTTTGGCTCAATAAGTTTACGAGTGGCGAGGTCGACACCGTAAGCCTTACGAGGTACACCGTTAATACTCTTGGTGGTGAGAACGGATTGAATTTTAATCGATTCGATATTTTCATCTTCAGCAATTTGTTCAGCAATTTCACGAGTGATGAGTTCATCGGCTTCCACATAACCTGGGACGGTTTCAGCAGCGAAGCGACCAGCAATGCGTTGAGCAAATTCAATACCGGTGTGTTCAGTTTCAGACTTGAAGATTTCGAAGCCTGGATCATCGTTTGGCTTGTCGACAGTAAAGACATCCTGGGCCACATCGACAAGACGACGAGTAAGGTAACCAGAGTCAGCAGTACGGAGAGCGGTCGAGACCATACCTTGACGTGCACCACGGGTGGCGATGAAGGATTCAAGAGTGTTAAGACCCTTCTTGTAGCTAGACTTGACTGGAAGCTCGATTTCACGGTTGAAGATATCCACCATGATACCGATTTCAGCGGAAGCAATCTTAATACCAGAGACAGAACCACGAGCACCAGAGTTGGTCATCACAGCAATGTCGGTATCCATAGTTGCAAGCTTGGCCTTAAGGAAGTTAGAAATTTCGGTATCGATTTCACGCCAGTTAGCTACGGTTAAAGAGTAGCGTTCTTCGTCGGTGAGGAGGCCTTGGTTGTACTGATCTTGAATAAGAGCAGTCTTGGCGTCACCCTTAGCGATAAAGTCTTGGATTTCAGGGTAGGTTGGATAGTCATCCTTACAGGTCGAGATGGAAGCGATGGTTTCATACTCGAAGGAGAGAGCCTTGAGTTCATCAGCGATACGGACAGTTTCATCGGCACCGTAAAGATTAAAGATGTCAGCCATTACCTTCTTCAAATGCTTAGAAGTTTGAATACCATTATCAAATGGGTAATCTTCTGGCAAGATTTCGTTGAAGAAGACACGACCGAGAGTGGTATTGCGAATAGCTTTCTTAGCGAATACGCGAATAGGGGTCTGAAGAGCGATATCACCAGCTTCGTAGGCCATTTCAGCTTCATAGACTGAACTATAAGCGCGTGGGGTTTCAGATTCGGTACCTGGCTTATCATAAGTGAGGTAGTAAGCACCAAGTACGATATCCTGGTAGATTGAAAGCACTGGAGAACCATCAGCTGGCTTCAAGAGGTTGCTGGCAGCCGACATCAAAGTCTTAGCTTCCTGCTGGGCTTCATCAGAGAGAGGAAGGTGAACGGCCATTTGGTCACCATCGTAGTCAGCGTTAAAGCCGGAAGCTACGAGTGGGTGAAGCTTGAGAGCCATACCATCAACGAGCTTTGGTTGGAAAGCTTGGATAGAAAGACGGTGAAGCGACGGAGCACGGTTCAAGAGAACGTAGCGACCTTGAATAACTTCGTCGAGAGCATCCCAAACCACAGATTCTTTAGCATCAATCATACGAGATGCAGCACGAGAGTTGGCGGCATATTCGTGAGAAAGCAACCAGGAAACCACGAAAGGTTTGAAGAGTTCAAGAGCCATGAGTTTTGGCAAACCACATTCATTAAGCTTGAGTTCAGGACCAATCACGATCACCGAACGACCGGAGTAGTCGACACGCTTACCAAGAAGGTTTTGACGGAAGCGACCCTGCTTACCTTTAAGAAGATCAGAGAGGGATTTAAGTTTACGGCGACCATTTTGGGAGCTGGCTTGACGACCATGGTTGGCGTTATTGTCAATTAAAGCATCAACAGCTTCTTGGAGCATGCGCATTTCGTTATGAATAATTACTTCTGGCGCATTGAGGTCGAGCAATTTCTTCAAACGGTTGTTACGGTTGATAACGCGGCGATAAAGATCGTTAAGATCGGAAGTCGCGAAACGACCACCAGGCAGTGAAATCATTGGACGGAGATCTGGTGGAATGACTGGAATAACAGTCAAAACAAGATCCACTGGCTTGATATTGGAATTCTTCATGCCTTCAAGCAATTTGATACGCTTGATAAGTTTGCGTTCCTTTTGACCCTTAGCGTCTTCAGCTTGCGCAGAGAGATCTTCGATCATGGCATCAAGGTCAATTTCTTCGAGCAATTCACGGATAGCTTGAGCACCCATCTTGACGGTGACAAGTTCTTCGTATTCTTCTGGAAGATTACGGTAATCAATTTCGGAAATTACGGCGCCCTTCTTCAAGCCTTCAAGAATGTTCTTGCGGGAGTAGAAGTCAGCATCCAAAGCTTCAAGTTCCTTAGCTTCTTCGTTGGCTAGAGTTTCAGCGTTAGCACCTTCAACCTTGGCAGCTTCAGAGTAACGAATTTTAATAGCTTGAATTGCAGCATCGTGCTGAGCAATCAAATCGCCCTTAACTTGTTCAATCTTAGCGTCATCAGCATTAATGATGAGGTAAGAAGCAAAGTAAACGACTTTTTCAATTGACTTAACAGTGAGGTCAAGCAAAAGACTCAAAGCAGATGGGGTACCACGCATGAACCAGATATGGGCAACTGGTGCAGCGAGTTTGATGTGGCCCATACGTTCGCGACGAGCGATAGATTTGGTAACCAAGTTACCTTCCTTATCGACGGCAGCTTCACGAGAGCGGACACCTTTAAGTTTGCTATCATGTGGGTTGATATCTTTGACTGGACCAAAGATACGCTCACAGAATAAGCCATCACGCTCAGGTTTCTGAGTACGATAATTGATGGTTTCTGGCTTCAATACTTCACCATAACTCCAGCTCAAGATATCTTCGGCGCTTGCTACGCAAAGACGAATTGAATCGAAGTCGCTGGCTGAGATATAATTATCCATCCAAGCCATATTTTAGAGCTCCTCTCCGAGATCGACATTGTCGTCGTCTCCTTCTGTTATTGATATTCCATCTTCAGTTAATGCTTCTTCAGTTTCTTCTTCAGTAAGATCGATGGTATCGTTACTGTCATCTTCAATATGAACATTGTGTCTGGCGTAAATTTGGCGATCATCTTGTGCGCGTTCAATTTCACGAGAAGTATCTTCGATTACAGAGTCGGCATCACGTGCTTCCCCATTATCGAGAAGATCAACCTTAAGACCGAGACCTTGAAGTTCCTTGACTAAGACATTAAAGCCTTCAGGAAGCTTAGGACCTTGAATTGGTTCATTCTTAATAATGGATTCGTATGCCTTGGCACGACCATAAACGTCATCGGACTTGATTGTGAGCATTTCTTGAAGGATGCTGGCAGCACCGTAAGCTTCAAGAGCCCAAACTTCCATTTCTCCGAAACGCTGACCACCGTTTTGAGCCTTACCACCGAGAGGTTGTTGGGTAACCATGGTGTAAGGACCAGTCGAACGAGCGTGAATCTTGTCTTCGACCATGTGGTGAAGCTTGATCATGTGCATCACGCCAACTGCAGTCTTCTCGTGGAATGGTTCACCGGTGAGACCATCGTAAAGTTGGGTACGACCATTGCTATCGATACCAGCCTTTTCAAGTTCCTTTGAAATAACTTCGTCAGGAATACCGTTGAAGGATGGGGTGGCAACCTTGTAACCAAGGATGCGAGCAGCCATACCGATGTGGATTTCATAAAGCTGACCGAGGTTCATACGAGAAGGCACACCCATTGGGGAAAGTAGGACGTCGATTGGGGTACCATCGGCCATGAATGGCATATCTTCGACGTTAAGTACGCGGGAAACCACGCCCTTGTTACCGTAACGACCGGCCATCTTGTCACCAACCTGAATCTTGCGCATTTCTGCGACATAGATCTTGATCTGCATGAGGACACCAGCCTTGAGTTCGTGGCCTTGTTCACGAGTATAGATGCGGACACCGATAACTTTACCGGAAGTACCACCACTCATACGAACTGAGGTGTCGCGGACGTCTTTAGCTTTTTCACCAAAGATAGCACGAAGGAGGCGCTCTTCAGAACTGAGTTCTTGTTCACCCTTAGGGGTAATCTTACCGACGAGAATATCACCGTTTTTGACTTCTGAGCCTACAGTCACGATACCGTCTTCACCGAGGTGGCGAAGAGCGTGTTCGGAAACGTTAGGGATATCACGAGTAACTTGTTCTGGACCAAGCTTGGTTTCACGAACTTCTACGTCGAAATCTTTAATATTAATAGAGGTCAAAGTATCATCTTCGACAAGCTTGCGAGAGATGACGATGGCATCATCCATGTTGTAACCACGCCATGGCATGAAGGCAACGAGAAGGTTGCGACCGAGAGCGAGTTCATTATTTTCAAGAGAGGCACCTTCGATAAGAGTGTCACCAGCCTTAACTTTTTGACCACGTACCGCCACACAGCGTTGGTTGTAACATTGATCAGAGTTGGTTTGTTCAAAATGCTCGACAATGTATTCTTTGGAAGTTTTGTCAGCGTATTTGACGATTACAGATTGGCCATCGGCCTTTTCAACTACACCATCACCTTCGGCGACAATAAGTTGAGAAGTGGCACGGGCGATATCATTTTCGATACCGGTACCAACGGTTGGGGCTTGATTACGGAGAAGAGGCACAGCCTGTTTCTGCATGGCGCAGCCCATGAGTGCACGGTCGACACGGTTCTTTTCCACGAATGGAATCAGAGCGGCAGAGATACCGAGAATTTCCTTGTGAGCGGCATCGACGTGGGTAACCTTAGCCGATTCAACCTGAACTGGCTGACCATTCACACGAGCGGACACCCATTCGTCTTCGAATTCGCCTTTGGCGTTTAATTTTACAGAGGTATCAGCAATCACCATGTCGCGTTCGACGCTGGCATCGACGTAAATCACTTCGTCGGTGACTTTACCATTTTTCACTACGACATATGGAGCTTCAATAAAACCATATTCATTAATACGAGCGTAGGTAGCAAGGTTCAAGACGAGGCCCACGTTGCCACCTTCAGGGGTTTCAACGGTACAGATGCGACCGTAGTGAGTCGGGTGGGTATCACGCACATCGAAACCGGCGCGTTCACGAGTGAGACCACCAGGACCCATAGATGACAGACGGCGCTTGTGAGCAAGCTCGCCAAATGGGTTGTAAGAATCCATTAGCTGAGAAAGCTGAGAAGTACTAAAGAATTCACGAACTGCAGCTACCACTGGACGTGGGTTAAGAAGCTGAGATGGCGTGACTTTTTCTTTAGCATCAACCATCGACATGCGGTCTAGGATATTACGTTGCAAACGAAGCATACCAAGGCGGAATTGACGTTGGACAAGCTCACCAACCATACGTACACGGCGGTTAGAGAGTGAATCGATATCGTCAGCTGGTTCTTGAGTATTATTCAAACGAATAATTTCGGCAATAATCGCTACAAGATCATCCATTTGCAAAGTACGATGAGTGCTGTCGTTAGGGGTGTCAAAGCCAAGGCGTTGGTTAATCTTGAAACGACCGACACGAGAGTAGTCATAACGCTTGTAGTCGAAGAAAGTACGTTCAACCATGGAACGAGCGTTCTCGACGGTAGCCAAGTCACCTGGGCGGAGACGGCGGTAGACTTCGAGAAGGGCAGCAGCTTGAGAGCTGGTAGTGTCCTTGTCGATGGTGGAATCGATGTAATTAATCGCACCAGTGTCAACATTTTCGAATTTGGCCTTGATATCAGCATCCTTTACAACGCCAAGAGCGCGGAGAAGGGTGGTGACTGGAATTTTACGACGGCGGTCGATTTTCACGTAGATACAACCATTTGGTGCGGTCTCGAATTCAAGCCATGCACCACGGCCTGGAATCACCTTAGCACCGTAATAGCGCTTCATTCCAATGGTTTCAGCAGTGAAAAAGACACCAGCTGAACGAATCAACTGAGAAACAATCACACGCTCAGTACCATTAATGATGAAGGTGGCACGGTCAGTCATCCATGGATAATTACCGAAGTAAATTTCCTGTTCGACGACTTCGCCGGTGACTTTGTTTTGAAGTTCAGCTTTGACGTGCAAAGGAGCTTCGTAGGTTTCAAGATTATATTTGGCTTCCTGAATGGTATGCTTTGGAGCCTTAAATTCATAATCTTTAAACTTTAGTGACAATTTTTGACCAGTATAGTCATCAATTGGATTGAGTTCGGTGAAAACTTCGCGTAGACCCGAACGTACAAATTCTTCCCAAGAATCTTTTTGATGTGCAGTAAGATCAGGGATAGGCAATTTGTCTCCTTCGGTGAAAAAGACACGGTTGCCATCTGGAATGGTACTATTTTTACTCACTTTTCCCTCTTATTTAGTGTTGATAATCTTTAGCGCCGAAGATTACTGCCACTTATGTCTTTCCACCTCGCTAAAATAAAAAGACATGTTTATAGTAGGCACACTACTTCTTGTAGCCATTTTAACGCATTTTCGGGATTTTTTCAAGGGGTATTTCTGATTTTTAGAATCAAAAAACCACCTGATTTCGGGTGGGATTTTTTGAACATATAAGCTCTCAACTTGTTTTATGTAAGCCGACTCGCAGTTAGGCTTCGTTCAAAAATGAACTATCATTAGTATAACCATTATGGTATTGAATGTCAAGAGAATTTAGCAAGAAAAATACCCCATTTTGCGGGGTATTTTCAGTCTTGCTAGTTTAAAGCCAATTAGACTTCGAGATCATCGAGATCGGCAAGTTCAGCGCGAGTTTTTTCGGCAAGACCGTCATTCTCTTCTTCGGCTTGATCATCGTAATCAGCAACGGTGCGAGCGGCAGTAGGTTCGCCTTCGCCATCAAGTTCGTCAGTGTTGACAATTTTAAGATTGTAGCGTGCATCATTCTTCGTACCAAGAGCGCGAAGGAGGGTGCGGATAGACTGAGCGGTAGCACCACGGCGACCAATGACGCGGCCGACATCTTCTGGGTCGACAGAAAGTGAAAGTAAGACACCTTTTTCATCAATTACACGATTAATAGCGACTTTTTCTGGATTACTGACAAGAGTTTTTACGATAAATTCGACAAATTGTTGGTCAATGGTTGACATAGGTTCTCCGGTTAAGTTTATGGTTATATTATAGCACTTTTGATGAAAAAACGCCCCTCTTCGGAGCGTTTTTTAAGAAATTAAGCTTCAGCTTCTTCTTTTGGTTGATTCTTGCGAAGCTTATCTGCGTGCTTTGGAGCTTTTTGCTTCTTGGTAGGTTCTTTGACCCAGTCAGGAAGCTTGACACCTTCGAGCTTCAAGATACGAGCTACACGAGTAGATGGTTGAGCACCATTCTTGAGGTAGAACTCGATCTTTTCTTTGTCGAGGGTGGTTTTCTTAGTTTCTGGATTGTAATTGCCGACCTCAGCCACAACGCGTCCAGAAAGTGGATGACGCTGGGATTCTTGGACGACTAGTCGAAATGTTGGGTAGTGAGTACGACCATTACGCTGCATACGAATCGCGAGCATGTTTTCTCCTTAATTAATTTTAAATATTTTAACTGATTTTCTGAAAAATTGCAAATTACTTGCGAAGAGTGAGACGACCAGTGGCAGGAAGCTGATTGCCGAGGTGTTTTTTGTAATATTTGATACCCTCGGTAGCGGCATTAGACTGAGCCTCTTGCTTGCTATGCCCGGAACCAGTACCACGAATATGACCTGCGACTACTACGTTAACCGAGAAGACACGGTCATGATCTGGGCCTTCCTCTTTAATGACGTGATATTGAGGGGTAGCGCCATCGGTTTTCTGAGCTAATTCTTGCAAATAACTCTTAGAGTCGCGCCAGGATTCATTGACGATAATTTCATCCATTTTGGTAAGGATATATTGATAAATGAATTGCTTAGCGCGAAGATAGCCCTGATCAAGATAGATTGCACCAGTCACCGCCTCGAAACAGTCAGCAATAATTGAGGCATGAGTGCGATCGCTACCGAGCTTTTCACCTTTCGAGAGACGAATGAGATGAAGATAGCCAATTTCAGTAGAGGCGCGGCCAATAGACTCAGTGCGCACCAAGGCGGAACGCCAAGCGGTCATAATTCCCTCTGGTTCAGTAAAATTACGGTAAAGAAAATCAGAGGTGACGAGCTCTAAAATCGCATCGCCGAGAAATTCTAAACGTTCATTATGTTCAATATGAGCCTTTTTGTGTTCATTAACATAACTGCGGTGAGTAAGGGCGGTGATGAAGAGTGAAATATCCTTAAATTCGATACCCATTTTTTCTTTGGCGAAGTTGACATAGAGAGCCTTGGTATCGGCAGTAAATTCTTCGGCATTTTGAGGTTGTTTTTTGGTTTTGTTAATCGCTACCTCGTCAATATGTTGCCTAATATCCGCGATATTAATTTGATAATCAGCAAGATTTACTTCTTGTTCCATAACTACTTTCTTGGGAATCTTTTGGATACTTGAAGAGTTTTTCAAGTATCCTGAGAAACTCAAATTTATTTAATATTCTCCTTGACGGATGCGTTTTTTGGCAATAAGCATGAGTTTTTCAATATCTTCATACTCAATCACATTAATCGCATCCTGAAAGCTAAACCATTTGATGCCATTCATCCATTTTTCTTTGGTTGGGCGCTCCGTAGTATCCAGTGAGCGTACGAGATAAATCTGGGTAGTCATTAACACTAATTTATCAATACGACGATACTTAAAGTGGATTTTACCGAGCCAAGAGAGAACTTGGATGTGGTTCAGACCGGCTTCTTCGCCAATTTCGCGAATGGCGGTCTGTTTTGCGGTTTCACCCGGTTCGATGTGCCCCTTGGGAATAGTCCAACGGTTTTTTGAATCTTGGATGAGTAAAACTTCAATATCTTTTTTATCTTTGGTCAGTCTAAAAACGATACCACCAGAGGTCGGTTCGCGGACAATTTCTTTGATAGTTGGTTTTTTCTTGAGAATTTTTTGTTGAAGTTTTTTAAGATTGGAGTCGCGAGAATTTCGAGTCTTGGGGGTAAATGCGCGACGAGAATCAGTTTTGGCCTTTGGTTTAGTCTTCTTGAGGTTTTTCACCTTCGACTGAACTGGTCTTTGATTGTTCATTTGTTCCTTCAGATTTCTCGAACCCGAGCTGTTTGTAAGCGGTACCGAGAACACCATTGACGAACTTGGATGAATTTTCCGAACCAAAAGCCTTAGCTAACTCAACGGATTCATTGATAGCAACTTTTGGGGGCACAGCTTGAGCTTCAAGTTCGTAAAGCCCGAGGCGCAAAATATTACGGTCAATTGCGGCAATAGATGCAAGTGGCCATTCTGGTGCCAATGGATGTAATTCTTGGTCAAGTTTTTCTTGATGTTCCAAAATACCTTTGGTAGTATTGATAATAAAATCAGTATCACCAACGGCTTTAACGTATGGTTCGATATTTTTTGCGATAATAACGTTGATGTCGGCTGTAGCGTCGCCCGCCAAACTTCTCACCTCGTATTCATAGAGGCTTTGAAGGATAATAATTCTGCCAAGGTGCCGATTACTTGCCATTATTTTTCGCTTTTCTTTGTCTTTTTAGTAGCTTTAACTGCAGTTTTAACAGTTTTAACTTTAAGATTTGGGGTTTTCTTAGCAGTTTCGAAAGCCTTAACAGGTGATTTCTTGTTAACTGCACGAGCTAAGACAAGACGAAGGTGGCTACGGCGTAGACCAGTCTTTCTTGGGCTGCTTTGCTTTTTAGGTTCAGGCATTAAATGCTCCTTGTTAATATATAAATTTGTATTATTGTACTATAAAAACCCGTGGTTTGCAAGAAAAATCAGAGCGGGTGAGAGATTTTTTCGTGGATTTTTGAGAAAAATTTTTAGATTTAGGCCACGATGCTGACGAGACGAGTATTTGGTGGGAAAATAATTTTTCGTGGCTCGCCATTCAGGTATTTTTGAACATTTTCGTCGGCGAGGGCAAGCTTTTGAATTTCTTCTTGAGAGATATCGGTCGGGAGTTGTAACTTAGCGCGGACTTTTCCGTTCACCTGGATGATATATTCGGCGGTCTCACTGACTAGAGCGGATTCATCATAGGCTGGCCAAGTTTTGTCAGATCCAAGCGTCTCGAGCATTTCAGAAGCAAGATGTGGGGCGAATGGATAGAGTAACTTAGCGAGTGTCACTAGGTCGGCCTGGCTGGCGCCGTTTTTATAGAGATGGTTAACGAATTCCATGAGGGCCGCTACCACGGTATTAAAGTTGGCACGGTTCATATCGTCAGTGGCCTTCTTGATGGTTTTGTGGCGAGCCATTAGATTAGCCTCGTCATCGACCTTGGCGGTAGTATTTTCAAGATAAACTAAATTAAAACAGCGGTTCAAGAAGCGATAAACACCACCAATAGCCTTGGTGCTCCAAGCGGCATCCTCATTGTAAGGACCGATGAAAAGTTCATAAGTGCGCAGCGTATCGGCACCATAACCTGAATCAATCACATCGAGCGGATCAATGACATTACCCTTGGATTTACTCATTTTTTTGCCATCTGGCGCATTGATGTAACCGTTATAAAGTAAGGTCTTGACTGGCTCTTCGAAAGGCAGCAAACCTAAATCATGGAAGAACATGGCCCAGAAACGCACATAGAGAAGGTGAGCGACAGCGTGGTCACCACCGACATAGATATCGGTCGGAGCCCAGTATTTGACAGCCTCTTGATTCCAAGCATGCTCTTTGTCATTAGGTGAGGTATAGCGCCAGAGATACCAAGAAGAACAAGCGTAGCCGTCAAGAGTATCAGTCTCACGCGTCATTTCTTCGCCATTGATAATAACTTTTTTCCAGTCCTCAGCCTTGGCGAGTGCAGAACGACCAGAGCTATCTGGTTTATAGTCAGTGATATCTGGCAAAACTACCGGTAATTGATCTTCTGGAATAGCGTGAGGATTCCCATTTTTATCATAGGCAATTGGAATTGGACAACCCCAGTAACGTTGACGAGAAATCAACCAGTCACGCATACGATAGGTGGTACGAGGGGCAGCAATCTGATCTTTTTCGAGATCCGCAGTGATTTTTGCTTTGGCTTCCTCAGATGTAAGACCGGTATAGTCGCCAGAGTTAATTAAAATTTCATTTTCATCAATCACGGTTTTTACTTCGAGGCTATATTTCTCCGCAAAAGCTTGGTCGCGCTCATCATGAGCTGGCACCGCCATCACAGCTCCTTCACCGTAGCCAATCAAAACATAATCTGCGATGTAAATTGGTATTTGGTTACCAGTCAGAGGGTGAATCACGTAAGCTCCCGTGAAGACACCGGTTTTTTCTTTATTTTCTTGACGTTCAATTTCAGATTTTTTAATAGCATTTTTTATATATTCTGTCACTTCGGCTTTTTGGTCTTCGGTAGCAAGTTCAAGTGCAAGTGGATGTTCTGGTGCGAGTACTATGAAAGTGGCGCCAAAGATTGTATCAATACGCGTAGTAAAGACTTTAATCTGATGTGCGGAATCGGCTACCTGGAAAACTACCTCTGAACCGACAGACTTGCCAATCCAGTTTTTCTGCATGGTTTTGATTTTTTCTGGCCAATCGAGACTATCGACATCGGCAAGCAGACGGTCAGCATAATCAGTAATTTTGAAGAACCATTGCTTCATTTTCTTCTTTTCAACTTCGGTACCACAGCGCCAGCAGTGACCATTTTCTACCTGTTCGTTTGCAAGTACGGTTTGGTCATTCGGGCACCACCACTGATAGCTTTCCTTCTGATAAGCCAGACCTTTCTTGAATAGTTGCAAGAAACACCACTGGGTCCAACGATAATATTCAGGATCGGAAGTATTAATTTCACGCGACCAGTCAATGGCAAAACCGAGACGCTGAGCTTGCCTACGGAAGTTTTCGGTGTTAATACGAGTAGCTTCTTTTGGCGAAACGCCAGTCTTAATCGCGTAGTTTTCGGCCGGCAGACCAAAGGTATCGTAACCGAATGGGCGTAAAACATTATAGCCATTCTGAGAATAGAAGCGTGCTAAAGCATCGACAATTGAAAAATTACGCACATGCCCGACATGAAGACCTGCACCAGATGGGTATGGAAACATTTCAGCGAGATATTTTTTCGGTTTAGTCGAATTTTCTTCAGCCTTATAGGTTTCCTGTTCGGCCCAAATTTTTTGCCATTTTTGTTCGATTTTTAAGGGATTATAACGTTCCATTTAGCTCCTATTTTCTATATTATAACACTTTAATTCATAGAGTATCATCCCAGTGGCCACCGAAACGTTAAATGATTCTTTGCGGCCCACCATGGGAATCTCGACAAAACGATCGCATAGTGCCTTGAGCTCGTCGGAAATGCCCCCAACTTCCTCACCGAGAATCAGGACAATTTTTTGCCCAATTTGTTTTTGAAAGTTAGGTGAATTTATTTGAACCAGGCGCGAATCTATGAGGTTATTTTCTAGCCCTACAATCTGGAAACCATTTTCGCGATATTTAAGGATGGTCTGAAGAATATCCTTGGTATAAGCAAGGTCCAGATATTCTTCGGCGCCAAGAGCGGTTTTATGGATTTTGGCAGTAATATTCTCGGCGATGTGTGGCAATTCTGAGGAAACTGGCATCGGAGTAGGCGTATAGCCGGAGAAAATGACTCTTTCCACCCCTAGCCCCTCAGCGGTACGCAAAATCGCCCCCACATTCAAGATGGAGCGAATATTATGCAAGATAAGATGAATTTCCCGAGCCACGGTTTTACCTTTCTTCGAGTCTGTTCAATATTGTTATTTTTTGCGTCAATGAATCGGCTTTAAGATATTGACTCCAAATTTCAAATAATTCTGGGTCCTTTTCCACTAATAATTTACCCAAATATTTTGGTTGTGGCATGTAAGCATCATTGAGAGCAAGAGACATTTCAAGCGCATTTTGTAATACATAATTTGCATGAAGATAAAAAGCTATGTTATCTCCCCTTATGATGTCTTTTTTTAATTTAGATAGATAATCTGCAATAGAATACTTCCACATTTTTACATCTTGTTCGCTATAGACCGGGGTGGAGGATAAGGTCAGCTTGGCAGATTTTATAAGTTTTGCAAGTTTTTCGGAAGATTTACTTGAAATAATTCTTGAGGTGCCAATCATAGTCGAGATATTACGATTTAGGAGTTTTCCATATTCTGACTGAATATCTTTAAAGATGTTATCGAAACTATCTTGTTGAAATTCAACAGTAATCCCATCAATGATAGTCTCAGAACGTGAATCATTCAAAGAATCATCTATCAAAAAAATATCAACATCTGACTGTTCAGTCCAATCAGGCAACAACGCCGAGCCAAACAAAAGTATCGTATCGATATTTTGATATTGTAGTTTAACCTTTTTAATGATTTGTTCGGCCCGAGTATTCATGTTTTATATTATATAGTATCAGGGGTGATTTATAGAATTTTTAATTTTCAGCTTCCGCTTATCATAAGATCGAAAACAGTTATGTTTAATGTTATAATTAAGCTTATGGATAAAATAACATTAAACTGGTTAAATGAGCTGAAAGATAATAATATCGCTGGACCGGATGTGGATCGCTCGATGGCCTATGCTAAGGATCTCTTAAAGGGATTGTCGACGATCAGTCAATTCTCCCAAGGTGTGACAATTTTTGGTTCTGCCAGAACTAAAGAAAAAGACGTTTACTATCAAAAAGCCATGAAGCTTGGTCGCCTGCTCGCGGAAAATGGTCACCCAGTGATCACCGGTGGTGGTCCTGGTATCATGGAAGCAGCGAACCGTGGCGCCTTCGAATACGGTGGTCGATCGGTCGGCTTAAATATCATTTTGCCACACGAGCAAAAAATTAACCCCTATCTCACCGATACTATGGAATTCCATTATTTCTTTGCCCGCAAAGTGATGTTGGTAATGTCGAGTAAGGCTTATGCTTTCTTCCCTGGTGGTTTTGGTACTCTAGATGAGCTTTCTGAAGTTTTGATGCTGATGCAGGGGAAAAAGATGCCGAAGATGCCATTTTTCTTCATCGGTAAGTCATATTGGAAGCCACTGATTAAGTTTTTCACCAACAAGATGCTGAAAGAAGGTATGATCAAGAAAGAGGACCTGAAGATTTTCAAGGTCACGGATGACGTGCGCGAAGTGGTGGTGGCTGCAAATAAGATTGGTCACCTCAAAATTGATCAAAATATTTACAACACTTTCAAATCAGTCTAGATAGCTTAGAAATAATTTAAGGTTTAACAAAAATAGAGCCGATGAAGCTCTATTTTTAGTTCTATTTTTAGATTTCAGGCTAAAGTCTTTGGATTGGCATGGGATGGAGGTCTTCATCACCGTAAAGCGTGCCGGCTTGAGCGCCAATATAGGAAATTACTGAGGTGGCATTAGCGGCGGCAAAAATTAGGGCATCCTTAAACTTTTTACCATCCAGGGTGGCGGACAAAAATCCCGCACCAAAGGCATCACCTGCCCCGGTAGTGTCTTTCGGAGTTTTCATTTCATACTCGGCAAGACGATAGGTTTCTTTACCATTAGTAGCAATCGAGCCGCGGGCTCCGGCGGTAATAATCACTGTTTTGACGTAACGAGCTAATTTAACCAACAACTCTTCGAGGATTTCCCCGCCGATCAAGGTTTTAGCTTCTTTTTCATTCAAAATTAGAACATCGACATCTTGAAGTAGACCTAAAAGCTTCTTCTTTTCGGCAATCTCTTCCATGCCGGGGTTCCACATAACCTTAATACCTTTTTCTTTGGCTTTTTCGAAAAACTTCAGAGCGGTATTCATATCACCGTTCAGACTGGTTACGTAGAGCCAATCCGGGTTAGACAGATCGAGATCGGAGGCTTCGAGCTTAGTAAAGCTTTCGGAAGCACCACGGCAAGTCAGAATCGTGCGCTTACCAGTTTCGGAATCAAGCAAAATCACCGAGGTTCCAGTCTTTTTACGGGTAAAATTCAGGTAGCTGGTGTCGACATTTTCATTTTGGAGAAAATTCAAAATGGCATTGGCGGCACTATCACGACCGAAATTAGAAATCACGATAGTTTCGTGCCCGTGCCTAGCGAAATTCGTGGCTGCATTAACCGCACCACCACCCACCTCAAAACTATTTTTATCGATGGTGAGCTTCTCGCCAGTCTTAATCTCGCCGAGATCATTATGGTCAATCATATAGATGTCTTGCAAGACACTACCGAGACAAACTACCCGACTCATAGGAAGACCCCACGTTTCTTAGCTTCCGTAACTAGGGCCTCGTAGGCGGCCTTTTTATCTTCAGGCTGAGACAAGGCAGATCCAACATTAATCACATTCACTTCATAATTAGCCAGAGCGCGAACATTAGTCAGATTAGCACCGCCATCCCAACCAATTTCAATATCAGGCTTGATACTGCGAATAATTTTGACCTTTTCGGCCTGCAAAATATCGGCCTTGGCGCCCTGCTGACCGAGATTGCCAGCAAAAATCAGAGCGTGATCAGCGACTTCAAGATATTTTTTAACTAGACCAGGATAGGTGGTCGGAAGAATGGCCACTCCGGCTCTTATTCCAGCTTTTTTCAACTGATCGAAAATCGGCAGTAAGTCTTCCGAGGCCTCGGCATGAAAAATCACTAGGTGTGGATGCAGGCGCAATACCTCTGACAAGTGGTCGCTCGGACGAATAGCCATAATATGCAGGTCAAATTGAATACCGTTCGGTAGCTGAGAAATTGAACTTTCTGGCACGCTACGATTTGGCGTAAAAGTGCCGTCCATCAGATCAATCTGAATGCGCTTAGCAAACGAAATATAGGCCTTCATCTGCTCGACAAAAACATTCGTGTCATCGGTTAAAATCGTTGGTACGATAATTGTGTCCTCACCCATATTTGTCCTTTTTAGTAAATATTTTCCTCGTCCAGGCGCTGATTACGACGAATGTAGCGTTCTTCTGGAATAAACGGTTCTTCTAAAAATCCCGTGACGGATGCCTTGATTTCTTCCTCTGTCATGTAATCCGAAGAAAGGCAGAGGACGTTGGCGTCATTATGTTTACGGCCGATACGAGACAAAGATTCGGTATAGCCACAAATCGCGCGAATGCCACGGAAGCGATTGGCCTGAATCGAGATGCCATGAGCGGAACCACAAATCAGAAATCCACGCGCGGTAGGATTTTCGCGCACCGCACGAGAGACAGCAATTGCGGAATCGTTAAAATCGTCGCCAGGCTGAATCGTGAGTGGCCCGAGATCGGTCACTTCAATATTCATTTCAGGATGTTGATTTCTATATTCGGCCAAAAAAGTCAGAAGACGCTGCTTAACAGTAAATCCACGGTGATCAGAGGCGACGTAGAGTTGCATTTTATTCCTTTCCAAAATCAGCGGTTAATTCGACGAGACGATTGGAATAGCCCCATTCATTGTCATACCAGGCCACAATCTTAATCAAATCACCGTCCACTACGTCAATGAGCGGAAGATCAACGATACAGGAATGTGAATCGCCACGATAATCGGATGAGACGAGTTCTTCGTTTGAAACACCGAGAATACCTTCGTAAAATGGCTCGCTGGCAACTTTTTCGAGAAGCTGAGTAAGCTCTTCCTTGGAAGTAGGACGAGAAAGTACAGCGGTAATATCAGCAAGCGAGACTACAGGGGTCGGAACGCGAATCGAAAGACCATTAAATTTACCCTTGAGGGTTGGAATGGTCAAGGCTGCAGCTTTCGAGGCACCGGTGGTGGTAGGCACGATATTTTCGGCAGCAGAACGTGCTTCACGAAGGTCCTTGGCTGGAGCATCGAGCAGGCGCTGAGAACCAGTATAAGAATGCACGGTAGTCATCATAGCTTTCTTGACGCCAAAATTATCTTCAAGCACTTTCATGATTGGTGCAATACAGTTGGTGGTGCAAGAAGCGTTGGAAAGAATCTTATCTTCCTTAGTAACTTCACCTTCGTTCACGCCGAGCACGATAGTTTTAGCACCTTCGCCCTTGGCTGGAGCGGAAATCACCACCTTACGAGCACCGGCCGCGAGATGAGCCTTGGCTTTTTCTGGATCAGTGAAGAAACCGGTGGATTCAATCACTACATCGACACTGAGTTCTCCCCAAGCTAGATTGGCTGGATCTTTTTCTGAGAATACGCGGATTTTTTTGCCATCCACGATAATATTTTGATCATCAAAAGTCACTTCACGACTGTAAGTACCATAGCTAGAATCATGCTTGAGAAGAAAAGCGAGCGTTTTGGTGTCGGTTAAATCGTTGATAGCTACAACTTCGAGATCGCGTCGCATCAAAGCAATTTTTAGAGCATTTCGACCAATGCGGCCAAAACCATTGATTGCAATTTTAATCATTTTCCTCCTTTTTCTTTTATTATAGCATAAGAGAGTTGCTGAAAACAAAAAAATACCACCCTGAGAGGTGGTATTTTCGTACTCGTAATTTAAGCGCGAGCAAAGTGAGCGAAAGCACGGTTGGCTTCGGCCATGCGGTGAGTGTCTTCCTTTTTCTTGAAGGCAGCACCAGCACCATTGAAAGCGTCAACGATTTCAGCTTCGAGACGGCGTGAGTATGGCATACCCTTGCGTGAACGAGCTGATTGCACGAGCCAAGAAAAGGCAAAGTGCATTTGACGGTGACCAGAAATTGGGAATGGGATTTGGTAGTTAGCACCACCGACACGGCGGGACTTTACTTCGAAATCTGGAGAAACGTTAGCGACAGCCTTTTCAAGGACTTCCACTGGATTCTCAGAGTTCAATTTCTTGGCAGCACCTTCGATAGCAGCGTAAACTGCGCGTTCAGAAGCTTGCTTTTTACCATCAAGCATTGATTTGTTAATCAAGCGTTGAACGAGGACTGACTGATACTTACGATCAGGCATCACCTTACGTTCGAGAGATTTGGTAGTTTTACGTGGCATAATTACTTACCCTCCTTCTTAGCGCCGTACTTAGAGCGGCCTTGCTTACGACCATTAACACCTTGAAGGTCGAGAGTACCACGAACGATGTGATAGCGGACACCTGGAAGGTCAGGCACACGACCACCACGGACGAGTACTACAGCGTGCTCCTGAAGGTTGTGACCTTCACCACCGATGTAAGCCCAAACTTCTTGACCGTTGGTAAGACGCACACGAGCGACCTTACGAAGAGCAGAGTTAGGTTTCTTTGGGGTTTTGGTAGTAACCTTGATACAAACACCACGCTTGAAAGGTGAAGCTTGGTTGTAGTAACGAGTTTTAAGAGTGTTGACGATAGAACCAAGGGCTGGTGACTTAGACTTTCTAGCAGCAACCTTACGAGGTTTACGGATCAACTGATTAATTGTTGGCATTAGTTTCCTCTTGTGTTATTGATAAAAATCTGATTCTTCATCAGTGGTGAAGCTCTAGATAAAACCTCACAGCTTGAATAGCTATAATACGATATTTTACAACCTCAAGCGAGCCTTTTCCTTACAGCAGTAGAATTGGCTTGAAACTCGTTATTTATTATACCTGGAATTAGGATTTTTGTCAAAAAATACGGCCATTTTCGGACCGTATTCATAAATCAAATTAGCTAGATTTCTTCGATTTGGTTTTTGCTGTGGTTTTTCTAGTGCGAGCCACTGGTTTTTCGACTAAAATGCGTTGATTGGCATCGTCAGTGACTGACTTGCGATAGGCTCGAGGTTGGTTATCTGTAATTTCTAAATCGCCTAGATCGTCATTTTCGAGGTTTTGGCTGATTTTCGACTCGAGAAAGAGTTTTAGCAGAGCCCAGACCACTACATTAGTAGCGAGAGCAATGAAGCTAATTAATGGAATAATTAGGAGCGCAACACCAAGAGCGCGATCTAACAGAGAAACCACGGCGGCGAGTAAGAAGAAAACGAGAGCGACTAAGCCATAAGTCACCTCGACAAGCTTCAGCTCTTCTTTATTTTGATAAAGTTTTTTGAGATATTTGACAATTCCAAGTTGCATAATGCTTATATTATATCACATTTTAGCATAATTACAATAGCAATGCTGAACTAACATCTCAAGTGCAATACTAATACCTTGGCGCGATTTCGCGGGAATAAACCATGTAGGCT
>CAUQDR010000008.1:0-31458 GCA_963517325.1 uncultured Candidatus Saccharibacteria bacterium | reverse complement strand
AGGTGAGGCTAGTGATGGTATTAGAAGAATTTCGAATGATAGTATCGCGGAAGCGGGCTTTGAGACGGGCGAGAACGGCGGAACCGATGCGAGAGATGCCAGATTCGCCAGATTTATTATCGTTCGAAACCGTGAGTGGACTTAAGGCGATTTGGTTACTTGCGGAATCTGCACCACCATTTGGCAGATTGAAGTTGTAATTTTCTTCGTAGCCTTGAATAGCGCCAGTGCCAAAGCCGTTAACTTTGCCAGCAGCTAGTGCACCAAATTCCGTCCAAGAACCGAAAAGTTTGGTGGCAGCAGATGGGTAGGCGCCGAGACCACCACCGACGGCTTTGTTGGAAACTGAGGTAATAATAGAGCCATTGGTGTAAAATCCGCCACCGAGAACTTGGAAATTTGGCTTCTTGGCAAGTGTGACGCAGGAGGCAGCGGAAATGTGATATTGATTATTACCGCCATTCATCGCAGAGCCACTGGTGTTATTTTCGATAGTGTTTTCGGCTGAGTCGTGAGAAGCGGCTGGCCAGATGACGGAGCGGGTGCAATATTTTTTGCCGAGACCAGCGCCAGGGAGATTGTCTGGGATAGTGCGTTCGTATAACTCAGTATTATTTTTCTCACCGGCAAAGTTACCGCTTTTGTTTATAGTGTTTGAAAATTCGTCGACTAGATTACATTGTTCGGTGCCATTACAAATGGTGTTGTTGGTGCGAGTTTCTTCTTGAAGTTTGGATTCCGGGTAATTTTCATCGACAATCATTTCATAAACTTTGACGGTTTGATCTTCGCGAGTATGGGTGGCGTATGGGGTTTTAGAAATTAGTGTATTCTCACGAGGGGTGACGCCGTAATTGGCGCTAATATTGATTTTATTACCGATAAAACCAACACCGCCTTCGGAAGATTCGATATAGCTATGGATAGAAGTATTGAAATTATATGGGGTGTAGACAGAGGATTTTTTCTCAAGGTAGGTATCTTGGCCGTCGGAGCGGGTGGAGACGGTATCGTCAATGTATTTTTTAATATAATAATCCTCTTTTGGCCTACTACATCCATTAGGGGTTGGCGTACATTTGGAGCCGGGTACAGGTCTCCTTTTTTTGAGATTTGTCTGATGACCCCACGAACCCAAACTCCCGCCATCTACAGCACTTTCGTAGGAATCATTTTGATAATGATTGACTTGTTTATTCTCTTTTTCCCAAGTGGTGTATTCATGATACCAGGCGCGAAGGTTATTATAACGAATACCTTGAGAAATTACAGTACCAACTTCCGTAGTACTTCCAGTCTTGGCGGCAGAATCACAACCGGTCTGATAATCGAGGAATCCAGGTATTTGGTAGCCAACGGTGAGTTTAGGTGTATTGATTTTATAATAACGAGTATCACAAGAATAGCTGGGGGAGGCTTTTTGGGTAGGAGAAAGTGCGGTGAAGCCGTAATCTTCAGCGGTGATACCGCTTCCGGTTACTGGTCTTGCGCTACTATTATTGATGGAGTGAATTTGTCCATCATGAACTGGCGAATCACCAAAAAGATAATTATTGTTTCTACCGCCATTCTTTTCGGCAAAAATCTCGAATTGACTGGTCGGAGGAGCTTCGGCGTATTTGACTTGCTGATTTTTGGTTTGCCGTCCGACTTGTTGAACTGGAAAACAAAAAGTTTCATAAAATTGCACACGATCGCCCGGTCTTGCGAGGACGAAGTTTTTACCTTTGAGATTTTTTTGCCAAGAATTATGACCTAAGGAACCAGTGTAAGAATGATTAATTACGCCAGTATCTGCGCCAGTAGTTCCCTTGTAATATGTGCCTTCAACTCCAGAAATTTGACTACAGGTGGTGTTGGTAGCTGTGGATGGGGGTTCTGGTTTGTTTTTATCGTCATCCTCGTCAATAATAGTGTCTCTGGTACAGAACCAAGAAAATTCACCACGATTCCATTTTTCGACTTCAATTGGATCTGCCGTCCCGTTACGATCTTTGTATGTATAGTTATCCATAACTTCTTGATCTTCCTTACGGTTGCCTTTTCCATGCATGACATTATAGTTCGCACTAGATTTATGTTTTAGATAGTTCTTGTAGTATAGAGGCAACGCAGCAGCGCCGGTAGCTTTTTGGGTATTTTTATTGTAAAAATTATAGACAAAAATATAGACGCCAGAGCTTTTACCGCAACCATAAACCTCGTTGTCACCAGCTTTAAGTTTGGTGGGAGAGTTATTGGTTGGATAGGTCGGATCCGTATTAGTTAAGAATCGCGAGTACGGAATATGATCGCGGTTATTTTTATCGATACCCATCTTGTCGAAGTTATATAACACCCAAGAAACACCGGCATAAGATTTAAACATACTATAGCAAATCGTATTAGAACAGTCGCCATTTTTATCTCCAGTGCCACCCTCGCTTTTACCAGGTGCTCCAGGTTTTGTTACGGCATAGATAGGCAGAAATTTGATTAAGGAAAATCCTGCAATAAATAAAAATAGTAGAGCCAATAAGCACCCTACTTTATGTTTAATAAAGAATTTTTTCTGGCCCATGACACGTTTCATGATTTTATTTTAGCATAAAAAGAATAGAAAAAACCACCTCATTTGGAGATGGTTTTTATATAGAATTTGAAGAAGTGAAGTTAAGAGAATTAGATTGTAGTATTAATGAAATCTGTCATATTAAAATAGAATTCTTGAAGCCTTTTTGCTCTTTCCGCAATCAGGCTTGGATTATCATCAGTGTAAACATTATTGATGTAGTGACAGTGTAATGCTACTCTATCCATATTAAAACCAGAGATATAGAGCTTTAGGTCGGGTCTTTCTGGATAGAAGAGCTGGATAGGATCCTTTGGATGAGCGATATTTTCATTCCACCAATTAGCGCCTTCTTTAGTAATAAATGAAGTCTCTTTGGCATCGACCCACCACTTCTCGTTAAATGTTGCATGTTTATGCCAATAGCCATTCATGAAATACATAGGAGTATAGATTTCGCCATGATTCTCCCAGCAACCTTGTGGGTCGAATGTTACCTCGATTCTCACTCGTGGAGTTAGTGTCCAGTCTTTCATAATGGATTCGTCAGAAACTTTTTTTCTAAATACTATGCGATTATCTGTTGAAAATTCTTTTTTTCCATTATCATCCCACGTGAATGGTCCATTTAGGTGTGGATTATTCCAATCTTTGAGATTAAAATGACTTATAAAGACATTGTTTTCAATCGAGCTGTTATTATCAGAGAGCTCATCTGCAACAAAGCCATTATCTCTCGCCCAGTCTACGTATGCGAACTGCCCGTCAGCGAAACACTGGTAGAGACGCCAGTTATATTTGTCGAATTGGCGACCTTCAGCAATTAGCTGCTGCGCGGGATACTGGTATTTACCAGTATCGTACTGGATATCACTTGGAATTTCCTTGTTCGTAGTGGTATCAGTAGAACTGTTGCTGCTTTGGTTAGCGCTAGGCTTCAAGCCTAAAACACCAGCTTCGGCGGCAAAAGAATTCACAGCAGATAAAGAAATTGCTGCTACAGTCAACATGGTTACTAAACTTTTGTTCGTCATATTATTCACCTCTTTCTAAAAGGGCTATCCTGGTATGACCAGAATAGCAAGTGTAAGTTATTCGGGGTATACCAAATCTGCCGACATTATATAACATTTATGGTTAAATGTCAATCATAATCCTGAGTTAACATCTCAAGTGCAACACTAAGTAACATAAAAAGACATCGATAAAAAAGTAAACTTAGTGGGGCATTTAAGGTAAAAACTTGGCAATGAAGGGTATTAGAATTTCATCATCTGTGTAGCCGGCGTGATGAGATACATGATAGTGGTCGCCAGGAGCTGTAATAGCGACATCGGTTTTAGCGATAGCGAGAAAATCACCCAACATGCTCTCAAAAAGAGCATTTTCGGGGCCGTCCCCAAATAATTTACTGTCCCTGACTTCCTTTGCGCTACATAAAGTGTAAAAATTACCAAAATGTATGTTGAAGCGACGACGAAATTCCTGTTTTTTGCCTGGTTTAATTTTATAAACGGCGGCGCGTTGGTCAATGGAAGTTTTATGTGTCATGAGTTCCAGAATATCTGGATAATTTTCGAGATACAATGTCTTAGTTTTAATGTGACCATGATCGGCTAAAACTATTAGAAGAGTGTCGTGAAGCGATTTTGAAAGCTCAGCGATCTGATCATTTTGTTCTTTGATGATTTTTTTCACCGTGCTTGAGTCAGGGCCCTTTTCGTGCATGGTGGCGTCTGGCTCATCGCTATATGCATAGATATATTTTTTGCCAGGTCGGCTCGCTTCATCTTTAATTCTTTCTATCATCTCCCCGAATCCTGTATATGGGTCATCACCAAAAGGCATTATTTCCAATGCCTTGTGTTTGGTAAATTGGTTAATTTGATCGGGGATAGTCTCAGATACAAGAAGTGGTTTGACGGCAAGATAGTCGGTACAAATAATTTCGTCGTTACCTTTCTCGGTATTCAAAAATAAGGTAATGATTTTATCAATAGGTTGAATATAGGCGGTCCAGCCAGTCCAACCATGCTCTACTGGATTAAGGCCAGTACGAATTGAATTGGTGGCAGCGGCGGTAGTGGCTGGAAAAACGGTAGTGAGGGTTTGTTTTAAATTTTGGCGAAGAAAAGCAGATTCTGGCAATGTGTGTTCGAGAATACGAGAGCCTAGGCCGTCCAAGAGAATAATTACAACATTTTGAGGATTGTGTGTGGCTAATAACTTGTCCATCAGTGGTAAGCCTGAGTGTTTTTGAGGTAAACCAAAATATTTTTGTACTGAAGCGCCAATGTTGGTAAGGGTTTGATTGTAATTATTTTTGACTCGCATGTTTTATAGTTTTTGGTAATTGAAACGCGCTAATTCTGGTTTGATGTCTTGGTAAGATTTGCCAGCTAAGACGCCGCCGGCGGTAAAAGTTTCTTGAGTAACGTTAGCTAAGGCTATACTTGGCGTCTTAAATGAGGATTTTTCGGAAATAGTTTTGAATTCAAAGTCAATGAGGACCAAACCTTTAAGTTGGTCTTGAAAAACATCCACTTCAGCATTATGACCTTCGATTATAATATTGTAGCGATCTTTAGAAACGCGCTTCTGGCTACAGCTAATGAGAGCTTCGAATTCATCTTTTGTAAGAGGTATGGTTTGTTCGATTTGCTCAGAGGCGTCACTGTCTTTGACCGGAGTTTTCTTTGTAATTTCATATAGATCACCACGTTTTCTCAAGCGGAGATGTGAATGTTTAGCGGTGTCTGGAATATAAACATCAGTAATACGAGTCGGAATGGCATCTTTAATTTCTTCTGGGATTTCTTTGGCAAGGAAGGTAAGTTCTAATTCTAGTTCTCGACTCATTTTTCTCTCCTTAATTAATACGGGTTTTGGGGTTTTTGGAATTTTTTTAAAACGCTTTAATGTGGCGTGGCGAATTTAAAAATAATTAGCGTAGGCCGACGGCTTTTTGGACTTCGAGAAGTTTTTGGTTGGCGACTTGGTTGGCGTATTTTTCGCCCTCTTCGAGAAGTTGGTAGATTTCTTCGTCGGTGATGTTTTGGACCTTGGCTTGGAAATTTGAGATGTACTCGACAAGGCGTTCGGCAACGAGTTTTTTGAGTTCACCATATTGCGAGCGGTGTTGCCAGGAAGCAATGAGGTCACGAAGTGAAGTATCGGTGATGGCGGCGAGGATTTGGAGAAGATTAGAGATACCTGGCTGGGTTTTGAAATCGAAATCAATATCAGCAAGCGAGTCGGTGGTGGCGGACATAATTTTCTTGCGGATACGTTCTGGCAGATCGGCGAGCATGATCTTGCTATTGTTGGAATCGGCGGATTTGCTCATTTTTTTCTCTGGATTCATCAAGTCGCGAATGCGAAGAGCGAAAGATTGCGCGTCATCAAACATGAATTTGACCTGATTTTCGGTGTTTTCCGGAATGGTAAAAATCTCACCGTACTTATGATTAAAACGTTCGGCAATATTGCGGGTGAGCTCGATGTGCTGGAATTGATCTTCTCCAACTGGCACATAATTGGCGCTATAAAGCAAAATATCGGCGGCCATGAGGATTGGATAATCGAAAATGCCGACATTGGTGGAAAGATTGCCATTATGACTTTTGTCCTTGTACTGAGTCATACGAAGAGCTTCACCCATGGTAGTGTGGCAATTCAAAATCCAAGCGAGTTCGGTGTGGGCTGGCACGTAAGATTGGCGATAAAAATGCACATTTTCGTTTAGTTCGAGGCCGGCAGCGAGATAATAACGGATGGTGCGAAGCATATTTGACTGTAAGTCGCCATCGGTTTCACTAATAATGGAATGAAGATCGGGGACGAAAATATTGACGTGATGAGTGCTAGAGTATTGATTGGCAAGGCGAACCATCGGAAGCATGGCGCCAAGAAAATTGCCGAGGGTGAGGTCGGAGTTAATGCGAATGCCGGTCAAGATTGTTTTCATATATCTATTATAGCAGGATTTTCTGGGTTAGGTGCGAGGTTTGATGAAGTCTATAGCGTCTGAAGTTAGAGAGTCGTCAGAGATTTCGGGTTTTTCGGTCTGGAATTTGATGTGATTTAGCTCGGATTTTAGGAGATTGAGATTTTTAAGATGTGGTTTTAGACTATTCTTATGGCAAATTTTAGCAATAGCGTCACTAATTTGGTGGTCGGTGAAGCTAGTGTGGGTTATTAGATTTTGGAAAAGATTTTGAATTCCTGGATCTGTGATGTTGAGGGTCCAGGTGGCGACATTGCCATCGATATCGACGTTAATTTGAAAACCAGTTGTTTGAAAATTTTGTGTTTCGATTTGATTAAGAAATAAATCATAAAAAGCATAAGCATGAATATGAGTGTAGTTGGCTTTTTCTGATTTGGTGTAGAATATCATGGTTATATTATAGACTTAAATTGGAATTTGAAGTAGAAAAAATCTCCCTAGTCCCGAACCATATCGGGGGGAGATAAAAAGCTCCCTGCCCAAAACATACGATGGTCGAGCTTTTGGTTATATATTATGGCTAGGTTGGGGTTTTGTCAATAAAAAACATCTAGCTATTGCCAGCCATGCGGCCAACGACTCTAGATGTTCTTTAAAGAATTTTACACTTTATTTTTTAAAATTCAAATATAATCTTGGTGGAGCATGGGGGATTCAAACCCCCGACCTCGGCAATGCGAATGCCGCGCTCTATCTGCTGAGCTAATGCCCCGACTGCTTAATTATATTCTGTTCGGAGATTTTCTTCAATCTTTTAATTTTAATACAATATAAATTGACAAGTTTTCTTTGCAAGTATATAATCAGCTTATACCAAGTAAACTTGGCTAAATAATGGAGAGAATCTATGAATAAGAAAGAAATTTTAGAAAAAAGCCGTAAGGAAAATAAGCGTATGGACGAGATGGAACTTAGTGCTTTATATCGTTCAGGGTATGTCGCTAGTATGGTGGGTGGATTTCTCTGTATTTGTTTGCCACTTCTTGAATCGGCGTTGATGCGTAAGATTGATAATGGTACATGGGTTGTTTTCTTGGCAATGGATGCTGCGGCGATGCTTACAAAATATTTTTATTCAAGAAAAAAGAAGGATTTAATTATCGGTTTAATTTTGTCTATTCTGGATGTTTGGATCGCCTTTTTTATGTAGCCCAGGAATAATTTAATGAACCATACTTTAATTTTAAGAAATAATTTGAAGGAGGTGCGGTCCGAGAAAAATCTTTCGCAAGCGCAATTGGCCGAAATGGTTGGGGTATCGAGAAATACAATTAGTTCGATAGAGACCGGTCAATTTAATCCAACGGCGAAATTGGCATTAATTTTGTGTGTAGCTTTAGATAAAAACTTTGAGGATTTATTTTACTTTTAAGATATAGATATTTAAAAAACGAGACTTTAGTGTTTTGGTCTCGTTTTTTTTGATTAAGCTTACTTTATTTGGAAAAGGTCTATTGCTTTTTAAAGATGGCGGCCATGAGTTTGAATAGGTTTGGTTTTTCACCATACATCAAGATGCCGACGCGGTAAATGCGGGCGGAGAGCCAGCCGATAAAGTAGGTACTGACGATCAAAACTAAGATTGAAAGGATAATTTCTAGGGTCGAAACATTGGAAATAATTGCGCGGGTGAACATCATCATCGGTGCGGTAAGTGGGAAATACGAGAGGAAGACATTGAATGGGGTATCGGCATTGCCGGAATTGATGGCAGACATTGTGACGATGAAAGTGAAGACGATGATAATCTGGACCGGCATAATTGCAGAACCGAGTTCGTCAATTTTAGAGACGGTGGAAGCGAAGGCGCCGTAGAGGAAGGAGTAAATTAGGAAGCCAAGCAGGAAGAAGATTAGCATATAGACTAGAATTTGAGTCGGGATATTGGAGATGATTTGATTTACAGGAAAATCTGGGTTGTTGGCAGAGGAAATTTTCACACAGATGAAAGCTTCGATAATGATGGCGGCGATTTGGATGAGGCCGGCGAGGCTGGTAGAAATGATTTTGCCGAAGAGTAAAGCATTTGGCTTGACCGAAGTGGCGAGAACTTCCATGGCGCGAGAAGTTTTTTCGGTGACTACGCTATTCATGACGTGAGAGCCATAGAAAGTGATGGCCATGTAGAGAGCGTAGATGAGGACAAAAGTATAAATCACAGAGGCGGCGCCGTTTTTATTGACGGTTTCGAGATTAATTTTAACTTCGGGATTTAAAACTTTAGCGATGGCGGCAGGGGCGAGATTTTGTTCAGCGAGCAGGTCGGATTGACGCAGGTTCTTGACAATAGCATCGATGGATTGGACCTCGCGAACACTGGCTTCACTAAACCCAATCTTGGAGTATTCGGTAACCTCGGTAAGGTCGTGGTTGGCTTCGATAAAGAATTTGGCCTTATCATCGACGACTTCTTGTTTGGCCTCTTCGGTAGACTTGTCGGTAAGCTTGACTTCGTAATCCGGTAGGGCGGCGTGGATGGTCTGGACGAGAGTTTCGGAATTTTGATAGTCGGTTTTAATTAGGGCGACTGGAGTATTATCGGAAGAAACGAAAAGTTTTAGGTCGGAAATCAGTTGAGGCAAGAAGAAAACGCCGGCAAGAATGATGGCCATAATGCCAGTGGAGATAAGATAGCCCTTGCTGAGTACGATTTTCTTAAATTCATATTTGAAAACGGTGAAAAATTGTTGCATACTTCCCTTTCTATTCCGCATATTCGATAAAGATATCTTTTAGAGTTGATTCGAGGTCGCCAATTTGGTCGATCGGATATTTTTTGATAAGGTCACTCATGGTTTTGGCGCGGTCTTCGTCTTTTTTTAGGCGATAAACTAATTCACCTTCGCGCAGAATCTCGGTTTGTTCTGGGAGGGCGGCGTGGATTTTTTCGACTTCATCGGATTTGACGAGGAGTTTATTTTTGCGATGATTCTTGAGAATTTGGCGAAGATTGCCTTGGAGTTTAATTTCACCTTCCTTCAAAATGAGGATATCGTCACAAAATTCAGAAACGTAATCCATTTGGTGGCTGGAAAAGAGGACGATTTTGCCGCGCTTGATTTGTTCGCGCACCACCTCTTCGAGAAGCTGAGAGTTGACAGGGTCGAGGCCGGAAAATGGTTCATCGAAAATCACAATATCGGGATTATGGACGATGCAGGAAATGAGCTGGATTTTTTGCTGATTGCCCTTGGAAAGAGTTTTGAGTTTGGCGTTCCTATAATCAGTCATTTGGAGAAAATCGAGCCAGTAATCGATCGAGGCGGTGGCAGTTTTCTTATCGACGCCTTTTAGCGCGGCTAAATAGATTAATTGGTCGACGATTTTGTCGTTCGGATAGAGGCCGCGTTCCTCTGGAAGGTAGCCGAGGCTAACCTTAGAGTAATCGATTGGCTTGCCGTCGAGGAGAACCTTGCCGGAAGTTGGCTGAAAAACTTGCATGAGAATGCGGATAGTGGTGGTTTTACCGGCGCCATTGCGGCCAAGCAAGCCAAAAGCCTTGCCGCTTTCGACGGTGAAGTTGAGGTCTTTTAGGACCTTTTTGTCACCAAATTTTTTGGTGAGATTTTTGATTTCTAATTTCATTTTACCTCCATGATTAGATATATTATACACCTGTGTGATTTTTGCTTAGATGGTTTTGGCTCGGATTATTGGTGTGGTGATTTTTGTTAATTCGGTCACGCGTGTTTAATTAATGCCGGGGACTGGGAATTTTGCGGCGAGAGTTTCGACTTGACGACGAATTTCGGTCAGCTGGGGTTCGGCGGTAGAGAGGTTCTCTTCGGTTTTTACGGATAGGCAGATATCCATGACCTGTTTCATCCAATCGGCGATTTGCTGCATTTCAGTGATACCCATGCCGCGCGTGGTGATGGCGGGAGTGCCAAGTCGGACGCCGGATGGACGGAAGGCGGCGGCAGTATCTTCTGGGACGGCGTTGGCGTTTAAGGTGAGGCCGACGAGATCGAGGGCGCGTTCGTAGAATTTACCGTCAATGCCGAAATTTTTCTTGACGTTGACGAGGATGAGATGATTGTCGGTGCCGTTACCTTGGAGGATAAAACCGTGATTTTGAAGTGCTTTAGCGAGAGTCTTGGCATTTTCGATTACCTTGGCGGAATATTGCTTAAAATTATCGGAGAGAGCTTCCTTAAAAGCGACGGCTTTAGCGGCAATAATATGCTCGAGTGGACCACCTTGGGTGCCTGGGAAGACTGCACGATCGATGAGGATTGGGATGTTTTCGAGAGTATGTTCAGGCTTTTTTAGAGGTGAGGCGACATTACCTTTCGATAGAATCAGGCCGCCACGTGGACCGCGAAGAGTTTTATGCGTGGTGGTAGTCATGACATGGAAGCCATAATCGAGAGGATTCGGATGTACATCGCCCGCGATGAGGCCGGCGACGTGAGCCATATCGGCCATCAGGAGTGCACCGATTTTTTGGCCAATTCTGGCAATGCGGGCAAAATCAGGAATTTTCATGAAAGCAGAGTAGCCGATGAGGATAATCTTTGGACGTTCAGTTTCGGCGAGGCGTTCAATTTCGTCGTAATCGAGGTCGCCTTCCGGCGTGACACCGTAATTAATAAACTGATAAATTTTGGCGGAACGAGTGACTGGACAACCATGAGTGAGGTGACCACCGTGGCCGAGATTCATGGCCAGAATTTTGTCACCAGGCTGACACCAGGCAAAATAAACCGCTTCATTGGCATTGGCACCAGAGTGGGGCTGGACATTGGCGTGGTCGGCATGAAAAAGTTTCATCGCGCGGGCGATAGCGAGGCGTTCGATTTTATCAATATTGGTTTGGCCGCCATAGTAACGATAATTCGGTAGGTCGGCAACAATATTTGATTCATCGGTTGGATTATAGTTTTCTAGATCTTGGAAGGATGGGTAGCCCTCGGAATATTTGTTAGTAAGAACAGTTCCCATAGCCTTCAAAACGTCGGCGGAAACATAATTTTCGCTCGGGATAAGTTCGAGGCCCTTAGATTGGCGGATTTTTTCTTGATCAATCAGTGAAAAGACGATATCTGACATAATTTCTCCATGTTAAATTAGATGTGTATTAAATAAATCACGTTAATAAACTGAAAAAATTAGTACATAGATATCAATTCCCTTTAATTCTGCTGTTTATTATACCTTAAAATTGACAAAAAAGTTAGAGGTTTGATATAATTATCCTATCGCAAGATGTTTGGGGCATTAGCTCAGTTGGCTAGAGCGCTTCAATGGCATTGAAGAGGTCATGAGTTCGAGTCTCATATGCTCCACCAAATATTTCGCATGAAGGCAACCGTGAGGTTGTTTTTTTGTTGTTTTATAAAATAAGCATTTGCGTTTTGTGGTAAAATATATTTAGACTATTTACGGATGAGTCTTATCATATTATAATATTTGATATGGAAGAGATTAACTTGAGAGACTTGTTAATTTACTTTAGAAAACACCTGGTGTTGTTTTTTGCGATGGTAGTACTGTGCGTGTCGGCAGGTACGACTTATACGGTTTTGGTGCAAAAACCAGAATATAAATCACGGGCGACGATTATTTTGAGCTCGGATAAATCGAAGACTACAGTGCAGAGTGAAATTACGGCGAATAAGAATTTAATTGAGACTTATACGGAGGTGGTGAAATCACATCGAGTGCTCGATCGGGTGATTAGTGAAAATAATTTGGCGGAATCTTATGAGGCTCTGAATGCGAAGATTAATGTGTCTTCTTTGAAAAATACGGAGATTATTAGTATTTCGGTGGTGGATGCGAATGCTTATCTAAGTTATGAGATTGCGAACTGGGTGGCGGATATTTTTAAGGAAGAAATCTCGCAGATTTACAATGATACAAGCGTGAATATTCTCGATCATGCGGTGGAGCCGAGGAGTCCATATAATGTCGATGTGGTGAAGCAAGAAATTATTTATATGGTGGCTGGCATGGTGCTCGGCGGCGGGATTATTTTGGTGCTATTTTATTTCGACCGGACGATTAAGACCACGGAGCAGATTGAGGAAATTTTCAAGTTGCCAATTTTTGGCAAGGTGCACAAATTAGAAACAGAAAAACAGAAGAAAAAGCGTAAAAAGTTGGAAGCGAAGCTGGCTAAGCTCGAAGCGAAGCGTTTGAAAAAAGAAGCAAAAGAACAGCAAAAACTCGAGAAATTGAAACAAAAGGAAGCAGAAAAAGAAGCTGAATTGCAGGCGAAGGCGGAACAGGAGGCAGCCGAAAAAGCAGCCGAAGAGGCAGCGAAGAAAGCTATTGAAGAGGCTGAAAAAGCGAAGGGCACGCTGGAGAGACCTTTTGTCGAGATTAAGGCGGTAGGGCGTAAGATTATCGCCGAAGAAAAAGCGATTCAAGAAAAAATTGCGCTAGAACAAGAGAAGATTGCGGCAGAAAAAGAAGCGGAAATCGCCAATGTGGAAGAGGTGGAGAAGGTGGAAGTGAATGAAGATTCAGAGTTGGTCTTACGCGATAATCCGAAGATGTCGGTGGCGGAGGATTTTCGCACGATTCGTACTAGTTTATACTTCTCATTAAATAATCAGAATTCGAATACAGTGCTGTTTTGTAGTTCGAGAGCGCACGAAGGTAAGAGTTTTATTGTTGCAAACTTGGCGGTGGCTTTTGCGAAGACGAATAAGAAGGTGCTTTTGATTGATTGTGATATGCGCTTGGGCCGTCAACATGAAATTTTTGAATTAAGTAATCAGTTTGGTCTTTCAAATATTTTGGCGGAGGGGGATTTGAAAAAACTGCGTCAATATGCGCTGAAGACTAATGTGAAAAATCTTGAGGTGATTACGCGTGGCGTGGTGCCACCAAATCCAAGTGAGCTTCTGGAATCGAAAAAGATGGAAATGCTGCTTGCTGAAGTGAAGAAGCATTATGATTATGTACTAATCGATGGTACGCCGATTGAAGGAATTTCGGATTCTCTGATTTTGGCGAAGCGAGCGGATAGAGTGATTATGGTTTGTGCGGCGAACGAGACCACGATTGAAGATTTGCTAAATTCGAAGCGCGCGCTGGAAGCGATTGAGATTAATATGCCTGGGGTGATTTTGAATCAGGTGGTGGATAAGCGTCGTGGTGGGAAGAATAATTATTATAGTTACTATAATAATTAAGATTTAGTTTATTTAGATATTTGGGTTAGTGATCGATATGGGGTTTTTGATGTGTAGTGAACTACTTATGAGATCGTGTTTTGATTTTATTAAAAAGCTTGATGATTAAATACGTAATAATTGTGCCGATGCTGGCACCGAGAGTATCTATCAAGATGTCACGAAATTGAGCGGAGCGGCCAGGAACGAAAATTTGATGAATCTCGTCAGTACAGGCGTAGAGGAAACTGAGGAGAACGCTCATAGCGAGTGCATATTTGAGAGGGTCTAGGGGAGCTTTCTTTGCGAAGGTTTTTGTAGTCTGAAGTTTAGATTTTTCTGTGAGTGGATTGTTTAATTTTAACCAGTTTCTTAGATTAAGGAAGAAGAGGCTGCCTAGAATAGCATATTCGGTGAAGTGGGCGGTTTTTCGCACCAGAAAAATTAGAGTGCTGAGACTGATTAGGTTATTCTCTAGACCGTGACGCACGTGCGGAAAATTTTGGGCGATGAAGTCAACGAAAAGATTGCTTTGTGCATCAGAAGAGTTATGGCCGAAAGAGGACATGATGAAAATAAAACACATTTGTGAGACGAGCAGCGCAGGTAGAATGAGGCGACGAATTTTGATAGTCATTAAACTATTTTAGCATTTTTGAGATGTTCTGGGGGATTGGATTGAATTATCGGCTGAGATGTTCTGGGAGCTGGTATTAGGCTATTGGCTAAAATATTCTAGATCTAGCTTGGATTATTGGTTGAGAGATTTCTGGAGATGGTATTGGATTATTGGCTGAGATATTCTTGGAGCTTGGTCTTGGCTTTATCGACCGAATCTTGATATGGGTGCCAAACGAAATGCTTTGGTTCTGGGTAGGTATAAGTAGTCGTAATATCAGCTTTACCATCAACATCGATAGATTCGATTTGCCAATTGGAAAAATTGCTGAGCTGTTTTTGGACAAGATATTTTAGGTCGTCAGGAGTGAAGTTGGTTTGAATATTTTTGGTGATAGAATTGAAAATTTGATCTAGCTTGGTGAGAATGGTTTTGTCCTGCTGAAGTTTTTGAAGTAAGGCGGTGATAATTTTTTCTTGATTACGACCACGCTCGCGATCTCCACCAGCCCAACTAATCGAGACGCGTTCCCTGGCAAAATCTAAGGCTTCATCACCATTTAGATGGTAATTCCCTGGTTCATAATGACGGTGACCGTGATAGGTATTGACGACGTAAGGTATATTGATATTGACACCGCCAAGTTGATCGATAATAGCGGAGGTGGCGTCGAAATTAATACGGGCATAGTAATTGAATTTAATGCCGTAAAAATTCTCGAGAGTATGAATAGATTCGTTGACGCCATAAAGGCCGGCGTGAGTGAGTTTGTCGAGTTTGCCGTTCATGGCGAGGGGGACATAAAAATCACGAGGAGTATTAAGGAGGAGAATTTTGTGCTTGGCGGGATTTACTACCAGAATGAGATTAACATCAGAGCGGGCGGCAAAAGGTAGGGTGTGATCACGGTTATCGATACCGCTGAGATAAATGGTGAAAGGGGTATCAAGTGAAGCATGCGTAGTGGTTTCGACGTGCTTAGGAGTGACCTTAATTTCGACGTCTGCGAGAATTTGGAGCTGGTTATAGACAGATTCATTATTGTCTTTTAAGGTGTCGAGATAAGTATGGCCGAGGAAGATAGTTTGGAGTTTGTCGCTCGCGGTTTTAGGCGTAATAAGTGCGGTGGTGAGGGAGAGGAGATTGTCGTAGGTCTTGAGACTGGTTTCTTCGAGAGAGGTTTTGAGGAGGTCTGGACGAGATTGGGTCTGATCGGAGGTCTTATTGTTGGAGTTTTTCTGATCTACGTTATTTTGGTCGGCATTTGTGAGATATTGCTTTGCAGTATCAAAATATGGGTCAATAGTGAGGAGGCCGAGCGGAGCGATAGTTCTAGAGTTGTTTTTTGCGAGATCAGAATCTTTGAGGGTGACGAGACTATATTTTTCATAGTAGGTTTCATTGAGGCTAATCTTGGAGAAGTAGTCGTTGTATTTGAAGAGGAGGAAGGAGAGGGTTGAGGTGATAATTACAATGACTACCTGGAGGATTAACGATAAATTGTGACGACGAAAAATAAATAAAATAATAAGGACAGCGAAAGTGGCGAAACTAGTTGTGAAAAAGAGCCCAGAATTCAATAGGCGTGATTGATGGAGAAAAAATAACATTATGCAACTGCTAATAAAAGTAAGAGTTGAGATAATGTATTTTAGAATGTAATAGGGCTTCTTGTTTGGCTGAGTAGAATTCATCTTTAAAAATTATTTGTTAATTTTTTTAAGGTAAAAATCAAGAATAGTTTTCGCATTATTTTTTATATTAAAATTACTTTTACTAAAAGTAGATTCTTGTTCATTTTGGTTTCTTGAGTAGTCTAGATTGTTTAGATGCCAAGATTTTAGTTCGAGTGGAAGTAGCTTAGATTTGAACTTATTGATGCAAATATCAGGGGTTATATTGTTAGAAAAAAGACATAATAATCCGGCAGCTTGCGCCTCAACACCGACAACTGGAAGTCCTTCATATAAGCTAGGCAAGCAAAATACATCTATTGCGGAATAAAGTTTATTGGTATCTTCGCGTTGGCCTAAAAATAGCACAAAATCTGAAAGATTAAGTTTTTCAACTTTGTCTTTAATCTTTTCTTCGAGTGGGCCGGTGCCGATGAGGAGAAGTTTAGAGTCTGGATTTTTTGCGTGATATTCGTTAAAAACATCGATCAAAAAATCATGATTCTTTTGCTTGACGAAACGTCCGACATGTCCGATAATGACGGTTTCTTCTTTAATACCTAGGTCCTTGCGGAGCTTCTTGCGAGCAATGGGATCAAATTTGAATTTTTCGAGGTCGATGGCATTATGAATGATTTTCACTTCACCGCGATCGAAAGTTTTGTTGCCAAATAGGTAACGTCCTGCTAGTTCGGAGCAGGCAAAATAATCTGTGGCGTATTTTTTACTGAATGGACGCAAAATATTTTTGATAATATTGCGTTTCCATTCTTTAGGATTACTGGTGGAATGACTGTGAGAAATGCGGACAGGAACCCCAGCCTTTTTCGCGGCGTAAAGTGGAAAAACCGAGAGGGTATTTACGTTGGAATGAACGATGCGATATTGGTTTTTGCGGAATAGACCTTCGAGGGCCTTGAGATATTGAGGTAATTTTTGATATTTTGGCACTAGAAAGACACGGCCACCAAGTTTTTTAATTTCGTCATATGGGATGCGAGTAGAATCTTCGTCACAGATAAAATCAAATTGGACTTTGGTGTGATCAAGGTGACGATAGTAATTCATAATCACAGATTCGACGCCGCCGCCAATCCATTTGCCCATAATTTGAGCAACAATAACTGGTTTTTTGGATTTTTCTGCTTGGCTCATCTCGTGAGTCTCGATCTTTCTCTATTTATAAAACTACATCTCAACTTTGTAGTTTCTTGTTATTAATTATTAATATTCTATAACTTTTTCTAGATAGAGTCAACTTGATAACAGATAAAAATACATCAAAAGCAAATATGGCTTCTTGTCCGAAGTTCGTAAGTAGACTTGGAATTTTTATTTTAGGAATTTTTGTGCATAAAAAAGAACCGAAGAGACTCCGGTTCTTAAAAATTTCAAGTTGAATGATTAGTCAGCTAGCTATGCATTAATTTTTCAGTGATGAATTTTTGCGGCATAATTCCCCTCTCTGCTTTAATTTCTGCGCGGCCTTTTATACGGTTCTAGGTTGCCACTTTTGGAACGAATTTTTTCATCTAACTTTTTTAATTTGTTTTTCAAAGTTTGAATTTCACTGTAAGTACGACTTTTTTTGCACTTAAGGCTATCGATTTTCGATTTTACAACACCTTGCTCTTTAAGCAGATCTTCAAGTTCCTGATTCAATGTCTCAATAAGATTTCTCTGGGGTCTGGATTTGAGATTTTCAGAGGCAAGCTGAATTCGTAGTCTTTCAATCGGCCCATAGAAAGCACTGTGACGTTTAACAGTTGCTTCGTACTCGATACGAATTAAGTCATGTTTTGCTTCAGCCTCCTTAATGCTGCGATTGGTTTCGCGGTAGTTAGCTTTCAGTACGGCAATTTCAGAATTTTCTGACATAAACACCCTCCTTGTTAATGTGCACGCCAAAAAATATAGGCGTAAATACGATACATATATATTATACAAGATTTAGTTAAAAACGCAAACCGAAGAGTAAGTTTTTTATGAAGGATAAAAAATGGGAGCCTGCTGGCTCCCGTGTTGTTGGGCATTGGTTTGATGGATACGAAATTTAAAATTATGTTAAATAATCAAAAATCTTTAAATTGCTAATTTCTTAAGAGCTCCATAAAAGCGTCATGTTGCTTATGGCGTAGTTCGGCCATATAGGCATACCATTCAGCTTTATCCTCGTGGTAGCCTGCTTTCTGGTAATTGCAATTAGGATATTTATTGTGTTCTTTGCAACATTCATCAAAGTGATGATTAGACTTATGCTCATTAATACGCCATGAACGTTCAGCCGTAGCTGCGGATTCATGCAGCTCAACTACTTGGCCAAAAGTAAGTCTACCATCAGGTGTACACTCTAATATTCCAGGTATCATGCACTTTTTATCAGTGGCAGTTAATGTTCTATAAGGTAGATCCTCATGTTTAAAATTCATCATTTTACATTTCCCCCTTTGTAGGTAAGTGCCCAACAATATTTATATTATACATCTTTTTGGGTATTTTGGCAAGCGGAATTAGCGTCCGGTTTCTTGTAGTAGATATATCGAATTGTTTTCGCGGTTAGGCGAAGCAATTATTGACTATTCTTTTTGTCTTGGCGTTTGCTGAGACGCTTGGAGGTGCGACTACTGGAGAAAACGACGGCTTTACTGAGAGTATAGTTTACGATAATGACAATAATATTACAGATAACTTTCCAAATGAGTTTGTTCTGGCCGCAAACGTCGACGGAGAGCCACATAATGAAGACTTCAATGCCAAGTGTAACTAGGCGTGCAATGAAAAAAAGTATCGCTTCGCGGAGGATGGCGGCGTGAGTTTTGACGGTGCTTTCGAAAACATAGAGGCGATTGGTAATAAAGGCAAAGGCTACGGCAACGACCCAGGCCCAAATGGTGGCTGGAATGGTTTCTATCTTGAGAATTTCAGCGAAGATATAGAAACTAATAAGGTTGACGACAGTAGTGAGGACACCAAAAATGAAATATAGCACAATATGCTTATTGTAATTAATAAAACGTTTGAGGTAAGAAGGCGATTTGAGCGCCTTGATTAAATTCTTGAGGTTGATTTGGTATAAAATTGCGGATTCATTAGATTCTGCCATGGTTATATTATAGCGGATATTGCGGATTTTTGGCTATTTTTTTGATTGATTTCGTTTATGTTAGACGGAATTTTTCTATTTTTTGTTCGATTTCGCTTATGTTGGGTTATAATAATAAAGATTGCTTATGTTAAACAATAGAACCTAGAATGGGGGTATTTTTTATGCGCAAAGAAATGTTAACTTTTTTTGAGAAATTCAATAAGCTACATTCAAAGACCGCCGGTATTGAATTAAATCTGAGTAAAGAATTAGGTTGGAGTTATTTCACCATTAAATACACTCAGGAGAAGCTGCCGGATGAGGTGGAATTTCGATTATTGGAGGATTCTCTGGGTACATTTACGGGGGCGGAACTGACGTTTCTATCAAATTATAGAGATTTTAAAGAAACCAGAACCATTGTGGTGCGCATCTCGCAAACTTACAGACATCTAGCGACCTGCTGGATCCGTGATTTTAGTAGTTTTTTGGTAGAAAACTATAAACTTGCGGCAATGTCTGCCTAGCCCGTGATTCACGGGCTTTTTCTTTGATTGTTTCTGCTAGGGTGGTTTTGTCTTGGTATTAGGAGTTATGGTAGTTAGAGATGATGAGGGTTTTAGTCTTAGTTTTAATATAAAAAAATACTCCCCAGAAGAGGAGTATTTTCTTTTGATTAACGCTTGGAGAATTGTTCGCGTTTGCGAGCAGAACGTAAACCGTATTTTTTGCGTTCTTTTTCGCGTGGGTCGCGCTTGATGAGACCAGCTTTCTTCAAGACTGGACGCAAATCTGGGAATTCCAAGGTAAGAGCCTTAGAGATAGCCAATTTAATAGCGTCAACTTGACCAGCTAGACCACCGCCGGAAACCAGGATGGTAACATCAAATTCTTTTTGCTTATTAACGAGAGCTAAAGGATCGGTCACTTCAGCGAGCAAGCTTTTGTTCAATGAAAGATACTCTAAAGCTGGCTTGTTATTAATGGTGATTTCACCTTTACCCTTAAATAGACGTGCGCGAGCAGTAGCTGCTTTGCGACGACCAAGTCCGTAGGAATATTTGGTTGCCATTATTTAATCTCCTTTGGATTTTGAGCGGAATGAGTGTGCTCAGCGCCATTGAAGACACGGAGACGAGCTAAACGGTCGTCAGCGAGCTTGTTCTTTGGAAGCATGCCTTTGACAGCTTCTTTGATGGCGTAAGCTGGATTCTTCTCGATGATTTCTTCGAGTTTGAGCTCGGTGAGACCACCTGGGAAGCCACTGTGACGGTAATACATTTTTTCAACCATCTTGTTGCCAGTAACTTGAATATTCTTGGCGTTCAAGACGATAACGTAGTCACCATTGTCAATGTGTGGAGTGTAAGTAACTTTAGACTTACCCATGAGTTTGTCAGCGATGACGACAGCTAATTTACCAAGTGGTAAAGAAGCGGCATCGATAACATACCATTCACGCTTGATTTCAGCGGATTTTTGGCTAAAAGTCTTCATTATTTAGCCTCCTTAGTTAGGTTGATAGAATCGACAAATGAGATAGTACCCATTTCAGCGTGGTCACCCTTGCGGAAGCCAGCGCGTTCAATTCTGAGGTAACCAGAATCACGTTCGATTTGAGGAGCGATCACATCCATCAAGAGGTCTGCAACTTCAAGGTCATCCAATCTTGCGATGAGGAGACGACGATTAGCGAGACCACCTTTTTTGGCGATGGTGATAAGCTTCTCGGTGTAGCGGCGCATTTCTTTAGCGCGAGCTAGAGTCACGGTGATCGACTGGTATTTGATCAGAGAGCACATCAGCCCACGTAGTAGTGCCCTTCTCTGGTCGGTTTCACGGCCGAACTTGCGGCCTTTATATCCGTGGCGATGCATTAGATATTTAACTCCTTAAGTTTATTTTTGACTTCATCAAGAGCCTTTTGACCGAAGCCTTTGAGGTCCTTGAGGTCGGTTTCAGATAAGACAACGAGGTCTCTGATAGTGTGAATTGCGTTGTTCACTAGAGCGTTAGCAGTACGAGCTGAAAGACCTAATTCTTCGATTGGAAGCATTAGACCAGCATCTTCCTGTTCGTTCTTGGAGCCTGGAGCTGGAGCGGTGTCAGCGACAGTTTTTCCAGCAAGAGCCTGATATTGATTCACAAGAATCGCAGCGGCTTCTTCGAAAGCTTCGCGTGGGGTGATAGTACCATCGGTTTCGACGGTGATAGTCAATTGTTGAAGATTGATATCTTGACCAACACGAGTGTTTTCAGCATTGAAACGAACGCGAATTACAGGGGTGAAGACGGCATCGAGAGCGATCATGTCGCTATGGATGCGTTCTTCGGCTGAGCGCTCAATAGTAAGATAACCGCGACCAGATTCGACGATGAAGCGCATCTTCAAAGTGTAATTTGGATCATCGATGTGACAAATTACCTGGTTTGGGTTAGCGATTTCAACTTCGTTTGTGAGTTTGATATCGCCGGCGACGACACGTGCGTCACCATCTTTTTTGGATTGTTCGCTACCTTTGATTTCAAGAGTAAGCTCGACTGGAGCGTCGGAGTGGCTCTTAAAACGAATGTTTTTAAGGTTGAGCATGATGTCGACGACATCTTCACGAATACCTTCGATTGCAGTGAATTCGTGAGTAGTACCTTCGATACTGAAGGAAGTAATTGCAGCACCCTTAATACTTGAGAGTAAGACGCGGCGGAGAGAGTTACCTAAAGTGTTACCATAGCCGTAGTAAAGTGGCTTGATTACAAATGAGGCACAGTTCTCGGATACGTCGATGACTTCTGCAAGATTTGCTTCGTGAATTACTTTTGTTGTCATTGTTCTCCTTAGCGTGAGTAATACTCAACGATTAGTTGTTCGTTAATGCCTGCTTCGGCTTCTTCGCGTTTTGGCTTGCCAGTAATTTCGATAGTCATTTTCTTAGCATCAGACTTCATCCAGCTGAGTGGAGTAACGCCACTGGCAGCAACGATGTTGTCGAGATTCTTGAAGTATTCAGACTTTTGAGACTTAGCGCGTACTTCGAGTTTGTCACCAGCCTTCAAACGGATTGAAGGGATGTCAATACGGCGACCGTTAAGAGTGAAGTGTCCGTGAGAGACAAGTTGGCGTGCTTGGCGACGAGTAGCAGCGAAACCAGCACGGAAAACAACGTTATCTGCGCGGCGTTCTAGGAATTCTAGAAGGATTTCACCGGTGAGACCTTCGGCTTTTTGGGCTTCTTTCATCAATTTAGCAAATTGTTTTTCGAGAAGACCATAGAGTCTACGAACTTTTTGCTTTTCGCGAAGTTGGGTAAGATACAAGCTACCACCGCGAACTCGCATATCACCGTGCTGACCTGGAATACCAGATTTTTTAGCCATGATTTTGTGAGCTTTTGGTGCTAGGGCAAAGCCCTCGCGACGACTTTGTTTGACAATTGGAGATTTATCTCGTGCCATTACGGTTTCCTCTCTCCTTTAGGACGTACACCACCATGAGCGATAGGTGTTTGGTCAGTTATACTATCAATTTTGATGCCAAGACCTGAGATAGCACGGATAGCGCTATCACGACCGAGACCGATACCTTTGACGTAGACGTCGACGGAGTTCAGACCGTGATCTTTTTTGGCAATTTCACCAGCTTTTTCAGCGGCGATTTGAGCAGCGTAAGCTGTACCCTTCTTGGAACCTCTAAAACCGTTTGCACCAGCAGATGACTGAGCGAGGACTTGGCCTTTCTTGTCGGAAATGCTGATGATGGTGTTATTAAAGGTGGCCTTGACGTGGACCTGACCAGAAGTGACAATACGCTTGCCTTTCTTGGTTTTGACTTTGACTTCTTCAGTTCTAACTTCTTCTGTCATATTTTACTCCACTAACTAGGTTTTACTTGCTGCTTTTGGTTGTGTACCACCGACCGCGATCGCCTTACCCTTACGTGTACGTGCGTTCGTACGAGTACGTTGGCCGTTGACTGGAAGACCAGCCTTGTGGCGGATACCTTTATAAGAATTGATATCCTTAATGCGTTTGATATTGTTTGTTACGAGGCGACGCAGATCACCTTCGACTTGATATTTGCTAGAAATAATGTCGTTGATTTTCTGTTCCTCAGCCTCGGTGAGATCTTTCACCCGAGTGGTAGGCTCAATTTTGGCCTCCGCAAGGATGGCTTTTGAGGTAGTGCGTCCGATACCAAAAACGTAAGTAAGGGCAATCCATACTTGCTTTTCGGAAGGGATGACTACGCTAGCAATTCTTGCCATGCTTAACCCTGCCTTTGCTTATTCTTAGGTTTTTTCTTGTTGATGACACGTAGCACGCCTTTGCGACGAACATAGATATCATCAGGGGAGATTTTCTTTACACTTGCACGTACTTTCACTGTGTAAAAATCCTTTCCTTGTTAATCTATTTCAGGTACTAATGAAAAAGCGGAAATTTTTTCAGAGTTCGCCAAAATAGGGTTGATATTATTTAAGGCGGAAGCTGATACGGCCCTTCGTAAGATCGTAAGGGGTAAGTTCAACCTCTACCTTGTCACCTGGCACAAGACGGATAAAGTTTTTGCGCATTTTTCCGCTCATGTGCGCAATAATAATATGACCATTCTCAAGTTCTACTCGAAATTGAGTATTTGGTAATGCATCGACGACAGTGCCGCCTAATTTGATCACTTCCTTTTGACTAGCCATAAATTATTTACCTATTTTACCAGAGATTTTAGGAAATGTAAAGAGGTTAAAATCTGAGAATTTGATGTTAAAATTAATAAAAAGGAGGTAAAGTGTCCGGGGAGAGACTGTCGAATTCTAATAGTCAAAATAAAAATACGAGCGCATTTGATGATTTTGCGGAACGCGTCAGGCGTGAGCAGGAGTTTGTTGAGCGGAGACGTGAAGATACAAGACATTGGGCGCGCTATTATGTGGGAGCGGAGCAGGCTTTTGATCGAAGGGTGAAAGCTAATAAAATATCGGAAACTGAATTCATGAAATGGGAAGATGAAGTAGGTGGGGCATTTTTTAAGATGAAAGAGGCGGAATATGATGCCTGCTATGCTTCGAGATATGAAAAAGATCACGAAGAAAGAATTGGTATTTCTACTGATACTAAACTAATGACAGTTGAAATATATGCAGGGAATTTTTATCAAGAACGAAAAGAAGCTTTAGGCCAAAAAATTTTAGAAAATGAGAATGTAGCTGAAAGGGAGGAGCATTCTAAGATTTTTAAAGAGTTACACAAAAAGAATGGACTACACATTCAGTCAAAAACAGATTTCGAGACTAAAAATTATGATGTGAGTGTCTATGACGAGCACCGGAGAAATGCACATAATAGTTTGATTCTCAAATTAAATGAGCTTAATAAATTGGCTGACTATTATGGCGTACGTAGATTTACCTTTAGAAATTTTCTAATTAATGGGGGAGATTATGATGAGCATGCCGATATTTTTAAGGATACTGACGCGAGGTATGAGTCTGATCGTAGTATGGTGGAGGGCTATATGAGACGAGCTTTTGAGCAAGATTATAAGGATGCAGAAAAAGATGGTACCTTAAGAACTAGTCTATCTAATCAATCTAAAACGGCTTATTTTCATAATTTGGGTGAAGATTAAAAATGCCCCAGCTAAACTGGGGCGAGAGGTTAGTAAGAGGAGTATTAGCAGGTGAATTCCCGCATTTCACGTTGGGTGAAAGCATAGGCGTATTCTTCTAATTCGTCCTCTTCGGGTGTAACTTTGCAGTATTCTGCAAACTGACTAATTAATAGTTGCTTTTCTTTCTCAGTGAGAAATTTTGGTCCCGCACAACGAAGGGCGGAAAAGGCATCTGATAGTAGAAGATTTCTGAAGACTTCATCCCTGAAAACGTCTTCGGGTATTGCGTAAACAATTTTTTGAATTCTGGTCATGGTTTCACCTCGAATTTCGTAGTCTGCTTCCCTGCAAAGTTAAAATGTGCGATATAAAATACATATTCAAAAAGAATATTATGATATGATATCACTATTCGTGGATTTTGTCAAGAATAAAGATTACGCTTAGAGGCGGTAACAATTTTGCGGTTGGATTAGGTTTATTGATAACCTATTGGCTTTGCTTGGTGGTCTCTTGCACGAGAGTAGCGCGGAGGAATTGGCGTGAAAGATAGGTTTTCTGCACATCTGACCAGGCGCCGGTACAGGTAATAATACTGATGGAGTCTTGACCAGTAACGGGAGATTCAAGCATGCTGGACATTTTTTCATTAGCTTCGGCGAGAGCTACAGTTTGGTTTTCATAAACACGATAGGTGAGTTTGGTGCCATCGCCCATTTCGATCTGAATTAGGTCGCCTGCGACGAGATTGTTTAGGTGTTTAAATACGCCGGCGGCAGTAGGTCCACCGTTATGACCGACGAAGAGTGCGGTTTTACCGGTAAGTGGTGGGAGGGTGCCGGTGTACCATCCCACATCAAAAATACTATTTGGGGTACTAATAGCGCCTTTGCCGGTGAGTCCGACCGGTAATATACGAGCGTTTTTTACGCCTAATTTCTCGATACTCATGAAGCGTGGTTTATCGTAGGCAACAGAATATGAATTAGCTTTTTCTTCGGAAATTGGAGTTTCATCCACGGAAGCTTGATCGGTCTCGAGATCGAGATTGGATTTCGGTAACATCCTTTCACTACCCTCTTTTGATTTATAATAATTATCTTCCCAGAAATAGAGGTGTGCAGTAATAATGACTAAAATCAGAGCCAAGATGATGAACGGCAGGTTGATTAAGATTTTAGATTTTGATTTTACTTCGAGAGACATCCCACCCAGCTTTCTTATTTATAATCGTCGTAAGTTACCATTAGGGCGCGTGAATCAAGTTGGCGGAGATTTTCGAGGGCTACGGTCACCACGATGAGAAGTCCGGTACCAGAAAGGGAGAGCCCCATCGGAGCGTCGCTCAGTATGATGGCAACATAATCGGTGATAAATGGAATCATAGCAATGAAACCAAGTGCGAGGGCGCCGAAGAGATTGAGACGAGTCATGACTTTTTCTAGGTAATTAGCTGTGGTTATACCTGGACGGACACCTTCGATGAAACCACCTTGTTTTTGAAGATTATCGGCAATCTCTTTCGTGTTAAAGATGATTGAAGTGTAGAAATAAGTAAAAAGGACTACCAAGAGGAAGTAGAGTGCTGGGTAGATAAACCAACGTTCGTTAATACCGTTTGGATAAAGGGTTTTGAAATTGGAAGCGTTTGGCATGGTGAATATTTCACTAATAGTTTTAGCCATAGCATTTCCTTTATCCATACTGGAGATGAGCTGTCCGACGAGAGCTGGGAGCGAGAGGAAGGCGGTAGCAAAGATAACTGGGACCACACCGGCAGAGATTAGCTTCAAAGGAAGAATTGATTTGATGCCGCCATAGGCGCTATTGCCATGGATACGCTTGGCGTAATTGATGGTGATAATGCGCTGAGCCTCATTGAGCTTGACGAGCCAATAAAGAATTAGAATTACGACTACAAAAAGGGCTAGGGCGACCCAGAACAGGACTGGGTTGACTGGTAGATTTAACCAACCAAAGAGATTCAGTGAGCCATTTTTGGTGTCGAAGAGTTGTTGACCAAGTGAGCCAAGGGTGCTTGGGAACTGGGAAATAATACTGGCAAAAATAATCATGGAAATACCATTACCAATACCCTGCTCGGTAATAAGTTCGCCGAGCCACATTAAGATAATGGAGCCAGCGGTCATGGTAACGACGGAGACGACCCAGTCACGTGGAGTTGGGGTGAAGCTGAGGGTATTCGAGGAGACCACAGATTGGTAAAGAATGTAAATATAGGCAATAGATTGGACCACGGCGAGAGGTACGGCAAGCATACGGGTCCATTGATTAATCTTGCGACGACCGGTTTCACCATCTTCGGAAAGCTCTTCGAGGCTTGGAATAGCTTTACTGAGAAGCTGGAAGGCGATAGATGAGGTGATGTATGGAGAAAGTCCCACTAAGATAATGGAGAAGGAGGCAAGGCCACCACCTGAAATTAAGTTAATAAAACCGGTGAAATCTGATTTGGAGATCAAGCTAGAAACGGCATCCTTAAAGGTCTTGGCGTCACCCATTGGTACTGGAATATGTGCGAGTAAACGGTAAGCAACCAAAATACCTAACACGATAAAAATGCGTTTTAGCATGTCTTTGTTTTTTAGAGATTTCAAAATCGTCTTGAAATGCATGGAATCCTCTCTATTTATTAATCTATCTTACCATGTTTACTTAAGTTTTTAAAGATAAAAAATAACCCCCGGGTTAATTACGGGGGTTATTTCGGACTAATTAGTCGTTTTGTTTTTTCAAGCGCTTTGGCACTGGATTCTTAGTGAATGAACCACCAGCTTTTTTGAGCATCTCGAGACCAGATTTTGAAATGAACTGAGTTTCGAGATCGATTTTGCTGTTGAGTTCACCACGGGTGATAATCTTAACCTTGACGAATGGGCTAGTAATGAAACCAGCTTCGAAAAGGGTGAAGTTATCGACTTTACCAGATAAGGCATTAAGGATGTCAGTGTAGACGACTTCAGCCTTAGCGTGGATAGATTTGAAACCTTTGAGCTTAGGGACAGCTTGCATCATAGCGCGCTGACCACCCATGAAAGTAGCAGGCATCTTGCGGTGACCAGTACGGGCTTTTTGACCTTTGGTACCACGACCAGCAGTTTTACCACGACCAGCGGCAATACCACGACCAGCACGAGTTGGGCGGGTATTAGCTTCAACGATTAGATCATTGTATTTCATTACTTGCTCTCCTTTTCTTTGGTAGCAGTAGTATTCCACTTAGAGCGTGGAACCTGAGCTTTAAGACCATCGATAACGGCGTAAGCGATGTTAACCTTGTTGGTAGAACCGAGAGACTTGGAAATCAAGTTCTTGATACCAGTCAAACCAATCACGGAACGAACGATGCTACCGGCGATAATACCAGTACCAGGGGCAGCTGGTTTCATCAAAACGTGAGCACCGGTAACTTTGGTTTCCACTTCGTGGCAGATAGTTTCGCCAGACATGTGGAAGGTTACCATGTTTTTCTTGGCTACACGAGTAGCTTTTTGAACAGCGGAGGTAACATCGGCGCCCTTAGCGACACCTACACCAACTTTGTTTTTCTTATTTCCAATAGCAACAAGAGCTTTGAAGCGCATACGGCGACCACCTTTGACGGTGCGAGAAACACGATCGATATTGATGGTAATTTCTTCAAATTCCTTTGGTGCAGCTTCACCACGGACGCGATCACGGCGATTGTTGCGGCGCATTGGGCGACCAGCCATATCGCGAGTTTGCTTGGTGGCAGCGACATCGTCAGACATTTTGAGGGTGCCAGCTTTGTTCACTACTTTTGGTTGCTTAGGAGCGGTAGAATTTGCTTCGGCCATATTAGAACTCCAATCCTTCCTTACGAGCTGCATCGGCTAGAGCTGACATGCGGCCAGCGTAGGCGAAAGCACCACGATCGAATACAACTTTTGTGATATTTGCTTTTTTAGCTTTTTTGGCAATTTCTTCACCAATCTTAGCGGCTTTTTCAGTCTTAGAACCGGTTAGCTTGGTGCCAACAGTGGTAGCGGAGACTAAAGTAGTCATGGTGTCGTCATTGATAATTTGAGCAGAAACGTGAAGATTGCTGATGTTAACGCTCAAGCGTGGGCGAACTTCAGTACCATGAATTTTTGCACGGGTACGTTTTTGGCGATACAACTTATTCATTATTTCTTCCCTGCCTTTCCAGCCTTGCGAAGGATTACTTCGTCAGCGTATTTAATGCCTTTACCCTTGTATGGTTCAGGTTTCTTGAAGGCGCGAATTTCAGCAGCAACTTGACCAACTTTTTGTTTGTCAATGCCGAAAACAATGATTTCCATCTTGTTAGTTTTTAATTCGATACCTTCTGGGGCTACGTATTTCACTGGGTGGGAGAAACCAAGAGACATCTCAATTTCTTTTGGACCACCGGAAAGACGATAACCTACACCATTGATTTCAAGTTTTTTCTCGAAACCTTTGGAAACACCAGTAACGGCGTTGTTTAGAAGTGCGCGTTGTAGACCATGCCAGGCACGAGCTTCAGCTTCGTCATTCTCACGAGTAACGATGATCTGACCGTCTTCGACCTTAGTCACAACGAATTTTTGTACAGGAACCTCGAGTGAACCCTTTGGTCCAGCAACAGTAATGAACTGTTCGCCGACCGTGATTGTCACTCCTGCAGGAATCTGTACAGGTTGTTTTCCGATACGACTCATATCTTCCTTTCAATTAATATTCGGTTAATTTTAACATAATTTAGGTCTTAATTCAAGATAAAAAATAAAAAATACCCCCGCCAAATGGAAGGGGGTATAAATAAAATTTTACTTAGTTAACAGACTAGATAGCAATAAGATACTTTTTCAATAAATGTAGTACCCTGGAAATATTCCAGATAGAAAAAGCATTGAGGTTATCTCTGCACCGACAGTTGCTAGGATATTTATCAAAATAAAGCAGGTTACATATTTAAATGGTAAATTACCGTAAATTTGTAATGTTAGCAATATTGGTAGTAATATCATCCAGGTGTATTTAAAGCCAGAGAGCTTAGTATAATTCTTTTGTTCTGAATATACACAATCTACAATTTGCAGAACTTCATTAGTTATACTCATTAGAGTCAATATAAATAATAGTTCCATATTATCCATTTGATTATCATATCGAAGGATGCAACAGCATAAAATATAGACCGCGTAGGCCACCATAATGATAAATGTTTTAGCTCCATAATTTGATTTAGCTATTTTTGATTTTACTCCCTGTATACAATTTTCTAGATGGATATGTGCCACTATCAACATGAAACCACATAAACCTCCGGCAATCTTATGTACACTACTCAAGTCTGACTTATAAATCATAATTGAGTAGATAACCCCAGCATAAATTAACTTAAATAAGAGAAATAAGTTAAGTGCGCTTCGAGAAGGATTAACTGGACAGTCTTCAAATGTGTCTTGCCCAGGATTAGTAGTATTGTGGTTCTTTAAAACGTGTCCAACTTCATCCTTTTCTTCAAAAATTGAACTACGATATCCGTGCTTCTTCTTGGTTTCTTTCATTTTTTATCCCCCTTTTTTCTAGAAACTTCAGTAGCTGTGATATTAACAAAGTATTTTTAATAAAAATTTACTTCGCTAGCGCATGGATAGCAACTTTTATATTATACAATTTTGCGCGTTGGTCGTCAAATTTACAAAATTTTACTCTTTAGTCTAAAACATGTATGATAAAGATATGAGTAAAATCAATATATTGTTAGCTAATTCCAGCGAAGAATTTAACGGGACTAAAAGTGAAATTATAGATGCTATAAAGGAAGTCGAAAAATATACTTTTACTAAGTTGAAGATTGATTGGAATATCGACCTAGTTGTAAATAATCGCATGGATTTTTTGGTAATTCCGGAAGACGGCGTGGGTGGATATACTTATGCGAGTGACTTTATCGTCATTTTTTTAGATTTGAAAACAATGACAATTTCGCATCTTAAGGAGATGTTGGTTCATGAACTTGGTCATGCTGCGCGTTGGGGAAAGAATGATGAATGGATGAATACATTGTTTGACGGGATGATTTCGGAAGGTATCGCGACGTATTTCGGTACAGAATTTGCCAAAAATAATAGTGAGAAACAGTTTTTCACCAAGGCTATGCTGGAACGCAGTGACGAAGAAAATCAGCGTATCTTAAATGAGCTTCACGGGAATCTTGATGATAAAAATTATGACTACCAAACGATTTTCTTCACTGGTAACGATAAATTGCCACGCTGGTCTGGCTATTCATTGGGATATTATTTGGTGAAGAAATATTTGGAGAAAACGCACAAGACAATCGAAGAAGCATTTGCTGATAAATATGAAGATTTTAAAATTGTGCTTTAGATTTTTATAAAAAATACCCCCACCTTTCGGTGAGGGGCGGTGAAGCTTAAATTCAAGGATTTAACGACGATAATACGGGCGATCGGACTTCATCATCCTATGCGCAAGCTGCATAATCTCCCATTTGTCATTAATCTTAATTTTATGACAGTAGTAGTTCTTGCCGGTAATTTTCATTTCATGATCATTAATTATTTGAACTCGATATTCGTCACGTTTTTCTTGATTTTTTCTGTTAATAGCCATCTTCCCCTCCTCGATAAATACAGAAGTAAACTTCATTACAAAATAAGTTGCATTAAACTGATTGTTTAACTGAATATTATTATACAACTTTAAATTTTTGTGTCAAAAAAATCGTATTCACTCACAACCTTTGCAACATAGATTGGTAAACTTATTGCCATC
>CAUQDR010000007.1:0-33357 GCA_963517325.1 uncultured Candidatus Saccharibacteria bacterium | reverse complement strand
GCTGTATCGGGAAACAGAAAGTCTCATAGAATTGGACACGATCGCCTGGCTTGGCGAAGACGTAGTTTTTACCCTGGAAATTCTTCTGCCAAGAATTATGACCGAGGGTACCAGAGTAGGAATGATTCACTACACCAGTGTCGGCGGAGGTGTTCCCCTTGTAATAGGCGCCAAAAGTACCTGGGATTTGAGAGCAAGTGGTCTGGGCGGTAATGGGTGGATTTTCTGAATCTTTTTTATCATTGATGAGCGTTGGTGGCCAAGAACAGAACCAGGAAAAATCGCCACGATCCCATTCGGCAAGACGCTGAGGGTCATCGACGCCGTTATAAACCTTACCTGTGTAATTAATTTTTGCTTCTTCCCATGATACTCTATGATGACCGGAAGTTATATAATCATAAACCTTAGGCTCAGGCTCGGAGTAATATCTAGAAAAAGATAAAGGCATGGCCATACCACCAGTTGGGGTTTTAGTTTTACGATAGTAACGATTGTAACCAAAAATATAAACACCCTTACTACCCCTGGAAGCACAACCAGTTACAGCATTATCACCCTTCTTAGTATCCAACTGCTTATTATCAGTTGGATATTTTCCATTATTCGGTGGATTGATAAATCTACTATATGGGATACGATCTCTCTGATTCACTGGTATGCCCATTTCGTCAAAATCATAGTAGACCCAAGAGACACCCGAGTATGGTTGATGTATGGTATAACAAATTCTAGCAGTACAGCCATCAACAGGATAACCAGAGCCACCATTATGGGTGCCACCTGGGTCTTGAACAACTGGTGGATCTGCAGCGAAGACATTGTATCCTAAGAAGCTAAAAGAGAACAGAGACAAGAAGAAAAAAGATAACACTAAGAATATTTTTTTATAATTACATTTACGACCAATAACCATATACACCTTCATATTTATATATTAGCATAATAATTATAAAAATATCGAATCTGAAAAAACCACCCGATATTCTTGGGTGGTTTTTCAAAAGAGGTTAATTAACTTTTTTCATACCCTCTAAACTACGCAACTTGTAGTGAAGCAGGTAGGTATAGTGTGAAGTGTTTTCTGGATTCTCATCCAGATATACACTATCGATGATGGACATATATTTAGCAACATCATCGAGGCACCAACCGGAGACATATAACGCACGATCGACGGTAGGATAATACAACTTCACCGGATCAATGGCATGACCATATTTAGCATTATAGTCTTCGACAGTCTCATTTGTAGTTAGCCCACTACTAGCATTTTCCCAGTAGATTTCCTGATAAATACCAAGTGGCTCACCGGAGCCATTATGATTCATTGCTCCAGGGACCGTAATTCGTGTACCGTGTGGATAACAATTTTCTGACTTAACATGGACCCCAATACTCATCTTTACTGGTATATCCAGATTAACTGAGTCATTCCTCATGAAAAAAAGTTTATTATCTGAGCTTGACTTACGCATTCCGTTCATGGTATACTCCTTATCGAAATAAGAGAGGAATTCTTCCCTGAAGTCGAATGCGTAAATACGTTCACCCTGTCTTGCAGCAGTATTATCTGCATACTCACGGATGTGCCAATTCATGCCGTCGGCCCAAGCTTGAACCATTAGTTCGCCCGTGTCGAAACGCTGAAAGAGCCTCCAATCGTATTTGTTGAAATTTTTCCCCTCAGCTTTTAACTGCTGAGCTGGGAATTGATACTTCGCAGTATCATACTGTACGCTTTGAACATCCGTGTTCGCCGCGTTAGTAGTATTACCGCTTGATTGAGTCACGCTTTGATTGGCGCTAGGTTTTAAACCTAATACACCAGCTTCAGCTTCGGTTGCAAAAACATTCGTAGCAAAAGCTACTACAGCCAACATAGTTACTAGAAAAGTCTTTTTCATAATATCACCTCTTTCTAAATGAACTACTCTGGCCAATCCAGAGTAGTAACCATATGTTTCTCTCTGAATATCAGAATCTGGTTGCATTATATAACATTTATGGTTAAATGTCAATATGTACGTATTAACTCACAACCTTTGCAACATAGATTGGTAAACTTATTGCCATCAAAATGCTGGTTTTGAAGAAAAAGCCAGTAGGGTTAATAACAGATTGCTTTGGGATTCATAGAAATATTATCTGGAAATTGTGCCAAAAGTAAAATAACTACAAGATCACCTATGTTATAGTGTAAGTAAAATTATGGAGCCAATGTGATGAATAGACAAGAAATTATAAGACAGCTAAAAGACTTAAGATTACCTAAAAATGAATACTATGTTCTCTCTGGAGCTTCTTTAGTATTACGGGGAATTCGCGAGATATGTTCTGATATCGACTTATGTATATCCGAAAAATTATTTAGTGATGTAAAAGATAGATTAAAGATGACGCCTGATAAATTAAACTCTTGCAATTTCTATCACTTAAGTGACACATTAGAGATAATTGTTGATAAAAAAGATCATTTTAATATGGAAGAAGATGATGAATTTAATCTTGAAGACATTAAAACGATTTTGGCTTTTAAGGAATCACGTAATCTTCCCAAGGATCAGCAGGACATAGCTAATATAAAGAAATATTTAAATAAAAAATCCCTGTGCGAAAAGGTAAATCCTCTCATTCCATGACACTGTAATATAATAAAAATATGAAAGTACACGAGATGAATCTGCAGCCAAAATATTTTGATTTCATTAAGGGCGGGACTAAGCGAATCGAGCTTCGGCTTTATGATGAGAAGAGACAATCAATTCAGCTTGGGGATATTATTGAGTTTGCGAAATCGGATGACGAAAAATTCAAGGCAGAGGTAGTTGGACTCTTGCGATATAATTCTTTTGCTGATTTATTTGAAGATTTTGATATTTCTATTCTGGCGGATAGTTCTATGACGAAACAAGAATTACTAGAGGTGCTTGGAGAATTTTATTCCGAAGAGAAGCAGGCGGAATTTGGGGTGATTGGGATTCGCATTAAACTAATCTAAGGTAGATGGGAAATTTGAGACGAGAAAGCCACAGAGAAACTTGCTTCTAAAGGTTTTAAAGTGCATCATTTAACAAATGACGATGTGCTGTTTTTCGATGGAATTAACTCTATCATATTGTAGTTTGACTACTTTTATTATTCTCTAATATAATCAGAATATTCCGGGGAGTAGGAGACGGTGTCCTGAATTTTTTCTGGCTCAAATAAATCAATCTCGACATTGTCTGATGGGTGGAATTTTGTGGTAGGATTTAGTTTTAATTCATAAACGATAAAAATTAGTGGCCTATTAGCAGTGCGGTCAATCATCTTGAAGATTTTGGGACCGGAAGTGATGATAAAATCACTTACGCCGATTTCTTCAGTTAATTCCCTTTTTAGGGCTTCATCTATAGTCTCGTAATGCTCAATCCCACCACCTGGCAAATCCCACTTCTTACCATCTTCTTTAACTAGGAGAATTTTTCCGTTAAAGTTGATTTTGGCCTTAACGGAAACTCGGTAGTAAGGGCTTTTGATTTGCATAGGTTTGACGCTCTTTTATTGGTAAAGTTTAGTATTCTTTTATTAGTAAGGTTTAGCGTTCTCTTATTAGTAAAGTTTAGCTTCCTTTGGCAACTTGCTACCTTTGAAAATATCCTTGAGATCTTCTTCTTCGAGGGTTTCTTTTTCGAGAAGTGCGTTAGCTACACGATCGAGAATTTCACGGTTAGCAAGCAAAACAGCTTCCGCGCGCTTAGCGGCTTCGTCCGTAAAGGCACGTATTTCTTGGTCGATAAGCTCAGCGGTTTTTTCAGAATAAGGCTTACTGCTGGAAAGCGCATAGTAAGAAGCTTCGTCGGCTGGAAAAACTTGGTTGCGTGTCTTGGTACCAAGACCCTCGCGCAAAATCATATCTTTGCTAAGTTCGGCAATATGCTTCAAATCTGAAGCGGCACCAGTGGTCACACGATCTTCACCGAAAATAATTTTTTCCGCGATACGGCCGCCTATCGCGCGAGCCATCACGTCCTTGAGTTCGTAAATATTTTTATAACTGCGATCTTCTGGTGGCAAGAACCAAGTGACACCACCGGTATGACCACGAGGAATAATGGTGATTTTATGCACTGGATCAGAATCTGGCAAAACATGTCCAACCACGGCGTGACCCGCTTCGTGATAAGCGGTAAGCTTCTTTTCTTCGTCGTTCATCACCTTAGATTTGCGTTCTGGACCAATCGCCACACGTTCGAAAGCTTCGGTGAGATCCTTATTAGTGATTTCTTTATGGCCTTCCCTCGCTGCAGCAATGGCGGCTTCGTTGGCAATATTGGCAAGATCAGCACCAGAGGAACCGGCAGTTTTCTTGGCGAGAGATTCAAGATCAATCGATTCAACGGCTGGCTTGTTCTTGAAATGTACCTTCAAAATTTCGAGACGATCCTTGCGCTCCGGCAAAGTTACCTCGACATGACGATCGAAACGACCTGGACGAAGTAGAGCCTTGTCGAGCATATCGATACGGTTAGTGGCGGCAATCACTATGACGCCAGATTCATTATCAAAACCATCCATCTCAACGAGAATTTGGTTCAAAGTTTGCTCATCTTCACGACCGGCACCACCACGAGAATCGCGCTTGTGAGCTACGGCGTCAATTTCATCAATAAAGATAATGCTTGGAGCGTTTTTCTTGGCCTTGCTGAAGAGATCACGAACACGAGAAGCACCGACACCGACAAACATTTCAGCAAATTCAGAACCAGAAATACTAAAGAAAGGAACGTTGGCTTCACCAGCTACGGCACGCGCCATCAAAGTTTTACCAGTACCTGGATCGCCAGCGAGCAAGACACCACGAGGGATTTTGGCACCAAGTTTTTCGTATTTTTTAGGATTTTTCAAAAAATCTACAATCTCTGAGAGGTCCTGCTTAGCAGCTTCATTGCCAGCAACATCTTCGAATAAGACACGTTTTTTATCTGGACCGTAAAGTTTGGCACGAGATTTACCGAAGCTCATGCTCTCTTTATTCACGCTTTGCGCTTGGCCGAGCATGCGACTAAAGAGGAAGACGGCGAGGGCGATTGGGATCACAAAGGAGGCAATATTGAGAATAATGCCGAACAAATCTATATCATCGGAATAGGTGATATTTGGGTATTTTTTCAGACATTCGGTAGCATCGTTGCCGGATTTGTCTGCACATTTGACAGTGAGACCTTGGTCATAAAGAGTACCAGCGCCATCCTTGCGGGAATATTTTTTGGCTTTTTGATCCTTATAGGTGATAGTGAGGTTATTGCCTGAGACATTGATTTCCTGAATTTTGCCATTTTCTTGATTAGCTTCGGCGATAACTTCAGAAAGTGGAACGTCCTTATGGGCATTTTCACCATTACCGGTAACATAATTCCAAAAAGCAAGTGAGAGGACGAGGAGAAGTAGGGTCGAAAAAATCGAACGGAAGGTGTTCGAAGGGCCATTTTTCTTCGATTTGTTATTATTTGATTTCACAAATTTGATTTTAGGACGATTCGAATCAGTATTTGAATTATTCATATCTATAATTTTAACATATTTATTGCATAATTAACGGAAATGTGGTAGATTAAAAGAGTAGTGTTTCGGGGCGTGGCACAGTTGGTAGCGCGCGGCGTTTGGGACGCTGAGGTCGCAAGTTCGAGTCTTGTCGCCCCGACCAGTATAAAAAGAGAAATGATCCTTTAGGGATTATTTTTATTTTTATACTTGTTGAAGCAAAAAAGACGAGAACGTAGTTCGACTGGACGACGAAGCTAGTGAAAAATAAAAGCTTGCTTTTATTTTTTTGAGCGGGGAGTACCAGAAGGATTTTTTGTAAAAAATCCTAGTCTTGTTAGATTTTGCGATAGCAAAAGCTTACCATTATTATGTAACGACTAGCATATGGTCGTTTTTTGTTTGTAAAATAAAACATATTTATACTGTTTTTATAAATTTTTCATTATATAATTTACTTACTTAATATTAGATTATATTTTTTCTTTTAATCACCCACGGAAAGGCAAAGGATGTTAAATAAATTTTCTCAACTCGCTGAAGAATCGCTGAGTAAAAAATCAAAAGAATTTTATGTTTATGCCCTGGTCGATCCACGAGACAACAAGATTTTCTATATAGGCAAAGGAACTAATGATCGAGTCTATAATCATGTGGACGAAGCGACTGACAATATTGATAAGAAAACAGCGAAGCTAGATTTAATTAGAGAAATAAAGAAAAGTGGAAATGAGGTTTTGCAATACATTATCAGAAGTTCATTAAGCGAGAAAGAAGCCCTTTTTCTAGAGTCAGCACTCATTGATACTCTAAGTTTTGAAAAATTTAATCTTAATACCGATTTATCAAATATTGTATCAGGCCATCATAGTGAGGAAGAGAAATTATTGATTAGTCAATTTAAATCAACCATATTAACGACGACAGAGATAAATGATTTTTATTCCACTGAGCCAATTCAGGAATTTAAACATAAAATTATGGCAATTAACATCAGCAAGACTTATAAGATTAATTCTGAACGACATCCCAATCTTTACGAGGCTGTCAGAAAGTCTTGGAAAATTAATTTAAATAAAGCCAAGCAAGCAGAATTAGTTTTAGCAGAATATAAAGGCGTGGTCCGTGGAATTTTCAGGCCTATTAAATGGTATTCAGAAGACGGAAAAAGATACATGTTTGATGGTGAAGAAGTTTATGATAAGGAAATATTAGATTTATATCTAAATAAAACTATTGAGCGGTTACCTGGTAACATGAGTCCGGTGCGGTATTTTGGTTATTAAAAATTACAATCTTATACATAAAATTGTAATATAATTCACCATATGGACGCCATTAAAAATATTCAGTATTACATTGAAAAAACTATGCTCGAAGATGGGGATTTTTATTCAGCAGTAATACTTTATTTGAATGGAGAAAAAGATGATTATTCTGCACAAACAGTTTTATGGGAATTGAGTCATTCAAATGAAAATGGCATGTTTTTTGCTGGGCTCGATTTTAGAGAATTCAAGGCAGCATTGGATATATTAAAAATACCTGGTGGCGGTCATGAAGAATAAAGCCTACGGTATGATGATTGGCTTGGTGGTTGGTGATATTTTGGGCGCACCAGTTCAGTTTGGGGTAAACAGTCAAGAAATCCGAGAAAATATTGAAAAATTAAAAGATTTTCATGATAACCACGTATTGCCAAAGGGGGTTTATACCGACGACACATCCATGACTTTATGTTTAGCCGATAGCTTGATTGAAAATCATGGATACGACTCTTATGATGTAATGAAAAAATATAGCGACTGGGAAGCACATGGATATAGAAGTTATTTTGATTATGGTTACGATGTTGGATCGCAAACCGATAATGCGATTTCAGTTTTTGAAAAAAATCCAATTGTAGAAAAAAATTCAAAACGCGAATTCAATGCAGGTAATGGCTCAATTATGCGGTTAGCACCAACTATTCTTGCGGCAGCAAAGAGGAGTAGCTTAGTAAAAACAGTTGAGTTGGCTTGGATTTCTGGTCGGGAAACTCATTATTCAGAAGTTGCAGAAATGGGAACAGAGATATTTGCAAATTTTTTATATAGGGCATTGAGATCCAGAAATAAGAAAAAGGTCGTTTCCTTGGATAACCTTACATTTACTTCCAAGATACTTGAAGAGTGTTTTCTTGAATTTGAATCGTTATTTTATTCAAGAATAAATTCCAATGGTGAATGCCTAAGAGATCTAGGGGGATATGTTATAGACTCAATTACGATTGCGATTTGGGGTTTTATCCACTCCAAAAATTTTGAAGATGGAATGCTAAAGATTTTAATGCTGGGCGGAGATACCGATACAAATTGCGCAATTTATGGACAGCTCGCGGGAGCGTATTATGGACTAAGAAAGATTCCAAAAAGATGGGTTAATAATATGGCAATATCAGATGAGGCTATTATAGAATTAGCGGATAAGTTATTAAAGATGAAATCTTGCCCAATTATCCGAACGAGATTTGAAGAAGATATTTATTTTGAAAATCCAAAAGGAGGCCTATGAAAAAGCGGACTAAGCAGACTCTGGAAGAAAAACTTCTTAACCTTGAACAAGAGTTAAAAGTATCAGTTTCGCCCTATCATCATCAAAATTTTACCCTTACTTACGACCTCGAGATGCCTAGTCAGACAAAAATGGCAGGGGAATTTTTAAACGTTTTAGGCAAGTATTGTTCGAAAACAAAGAGTGAAAATTTGTTAAAGTTAATGAGGCAGAAAAAGCAGTTATCCGTAAGTGAAGTCCTGAGAGCGGTTAGCTTTAATGGTCGTGTTCCATACTATAGCGCAAATGATGATTTTGAGAATTTCCATAATTTCGTTACACGGTATTTGATAGAAAGTGGCTGGTTGATCGATTTTCCAAAGATTATTTTAAGAGTTCAAGGTATTGCAATGTTAAGATTGAGTATCTTTAAGTATATTTTAAAAAATTGGAACTGGATTATAGCTATTTATGATTTTAGAGTATTAGAAGAACTTGCAATTCATTATGGACAAGTTTCTTTAAAAAATTCAGCTATCGAGGAAGATGCATTGAGACGAGAATTTATTAAAAAAGTCTTAAAGCAAGAAATTGCAGAGCTGGAGCAAAAACTAGAAGAGAACATCCTAAAAATCCTAGACAGTAGTGAACGAAATGATTTTTTCATAAAAAATAAGCTAGCTACAAAAAATGGTCGCATAGCTAATAGAAGTAGTTGTAGAAAAATGAAAAGTATGACGCGTAAGTAGTAAATTAAATCTTACGAAAAAATAAAATTTTCAGAATTTAAGCTCGCGTAGCTCATCCAAATTTATTCCACGTTCCAAAAATAGCGATTGTATATCTGTAGTCAAAATATCTTCCTCGTCAAAACCTAAAAGCTCTGCGCAGGTTTTTACATCCTCAACTTTTTCTGATTCAATTTCAAGAAGATATCCAAGTTTTGGCCAATGATCTATTGAGATTTTGGAGTCGCCTAAAAGGAATTCATCCCTGGTATTTTCCTGGTAAGTTTTATGCGACAGACCCAGTTTTTCGAGAATCATCAAAGCTTCATCAAAATCATTTACCGTAACTTCCCATTCATTGGTCCCCAAAAGCGAGTCGTTGACAATCTCTTTTACGGTTAAAGTTGTTTTCTTACCATCTGTTCGGAGTCTCCCCCAACGAGTGTTGGATTTTGGAATTGGATCAAAAGTATATCTTTTGAAATTATAGAATCCCAGTGGCTTGGCATTTAATTCTAAGAGTTTATCTTTGGTCTCTTCTGGATTAATATTGATAATTCTACCTTCAATTTCTACACCCATAAATACTCCTTTTATAGATTTAGTATAACATCGATATTAATGCGAATTATATTTTCTCCAGAGATTTTCAAAAAATTATTAGGCGCAATAAATAATCGCGAGGGTTTCGGCGACACGAAAACTAGCGACTTTGGCTTGATGGGCTTTCAGCCATTCATCCACGGCACGGGAGGAACCTGGTAATTCTGGATTATTGTAATCATGCACAATTATTACGCCACCTTGTGACATTTTTTCGGCAACGAGACGCAGACTGGTTTTAATAGATTGATACAAATCGCCGTCCAGAAAGGCGTAGGAAATTTTTTCCGGTATATCATATATGATATCAAGATCATCAAAAAAGGCTTTCTTAATTTTCGGTAATTTAAGCCCCATTTTCTTAAATTTTTCGATAACCTCACGCTTGGTAACGAGTAGTTCCCCAGCTTGAAAAGCGTCACCAGCAGCCGAATTATCCTCACGAGTTTTGGCAGGAAGTCCTTCAAAAGAATCATAGAGCCAGAGCATTTTCTGACTTGCCTGAGCGGCTTGATTTTCTGGTTGGAAGGCGCCACCATGGCCCATCGATTCTAAAAGTTTTTGATAAAGTACAGAGGTGTCAGCCTTATAGCAACCAAACTCTACAACGTCACCTGGCACGTTATTATTTAAGGTTTTCTTAAGCTCTTGCAAAAGAATTTCCGTCTCACGAGCGGTGACTTGCTGCATGTAATCCTGATTTTTGGAAGAATTTTTGGCTTTCATTTGATGAATTTATTTTAGACTTTTCGACTGAATTTTATTTTGAGAAAATTATTTTTTGCGTAAGAAAAAGGCAAAAATTATGCCACCGATACCAGCAGAAATTATATCACCCATGGTATCGCCGACACCTGGAGCATTAAGTTCTTGCATATGTCCGCCACAAAGCTGATCGTAGGAAAATTCAAAACATTCCCAAGCGGCCGCAATAAAGAAAACAAAAGAAACAATGAAGAGAAAGGCGAAGGCGGTGGAGTATTTCTTAATTTTTACGGCTGAGGTACTTGAAGTGGAAGTGGATTTTACGGCAGATTCCTTACCATCGTAGACATTGTCGAGAATTTCTTTGGCGAGAAAGGCAGAAAATACGCCAGACAAAGTGTGGACGATTTTATCATAACTTGGATAACCGAAAATAATTAGGTTTTTATACCAATCAAGATCGATGCCGAAGACCATGGCGATAACCAAAAAGAGACTATAGGCAAGACGAAGCTTGGTGGAAGTGTGAAGATTGATTTTCGCGATTAGGTCCGGGACGAAAGGCAGGATAATTGTTACGAGATAACTTGGTAACTTATGCCAGGTCACCGGATCGATGAAGTGCATGATAGTGAGTGCGACACCAGAAAAAGCAATGAGAAACTTGATACTTAAGTCTAGTTTAGCGAGATTGGAGATTTTTTGGAATTGTTTAATAAATTTTTTCATAATGAACTCTTTAATTTGCTTTATTTTAGCATATATGTTGTAAATACAGAACACCCCGCCGGGGCGGGGTGCTGTTTAGTGCCTTAGGTATTTAGAGATTCGAGATGTTAGCAGTCTTATTTGTCGACAACTTCACCTTCGACTGGTTCATTTGGGTTGGTTTTGCCAGCTTCTGGGTTAGTTTGGTCGGCAGAGTTAGCTTGGTAAAGTTTGGCACCGATTGGCATAACTTTATTAGCTAATTCTTTAGCGGCTTCTTCGTATTTAGAAGCTTCGGCGTTGGCGTCTTTTAGGACTTCCTTAGCTTCTTCGACTGCCTTCTTGATAGTCTCTTTATCTTCATCAGAGATTTTATCCTTGAACTCATCAGGCATTTTTTCGTATTGATAGATAGCTTGTTCTAGGTGATTCTTAGCATCGATAGCTTCGCGCTTTTTCTTATCTTCATCAGCGTGGAGCTCGGCGTCTTTTTGAGCTTTTTCAATGTCTTCTTTGGACATGTTGCCAGAGTTTTGAATAGTAATACTCTGTTCCTTACCAGTTCCCTTGTCACGAGCGGTAACATTCAAGATACCGTTAGCATCGATATTAAAGGTAACTTCAATCTGAGGGACACCACGTGGAGCTGGAGCAATACCATCGAGGACGAAACGACCGAGAGATTTATTATCGGAAGCCATTTCGCGCTCACCCTGCAAGACATGAATTTCTACCTGTGGCTGATTATCGGCAGCAGTAGAGAAGGTCTCAGATTTAGAGGTAGGAATCGTAGTGTTGCGGTCAATAAGTTTGGTGGAAACACCGCCCATAGTCTCGATACCGAGAGAAAGTGGAGTAACGTCGAGAAGAAGCACATCCTTGACGTCACCTTGAAGTACACCACCCTGGATAGCGGCACCGACAGCCACGACCTCATCTGGGTTAACACCTTGCATAGGTTCTTTACCAAAGAGCTCCTTAACTTTTTCAACTACAGCTGGCATACGGGTCATACCACCGACCATCACCACTTCATTGATATCGCTAGTGGAAAGCTTGGCATCCTTAAGGGCCTTGTGAACTGGGTCAGCAAGACGATCAATCAGTGGAGAGACCAATTCTTCCATCTTTGAGCGAGTCAAAGTATATTCAAAGTGTTTTGGACCGTCAGAATCGGCAGAAAGGAATGGAAGGTTAATTTCGGTTTCCTTAGCGGAAGAAAGTTCCTTCTTAGCTTTTTCAGCTTCATCCTTAATACGTTGCATAGCGGCAGCGTCTTTCTTAACATCGATACCAGATTCTTCCTTGAATTTATCACAGAGGAAGTTAACGATAAGGTTATCAAAGTCTTCACCACCAAGGTGAGTGTCACCGTTCGTAGAAAGCACTTCGAAGACACCATCACCTAATTCAAGGATGGAAACATCGAAGGTCCCACCACCAAGGTCGAAGACCACAATTTTCTCTTCGCTCTTCTTTTCGAGACCATAAGCGAGAGCGGCGGCAGTAGGCTCATTAATAATACGCTTAACTTCAAGACCGGCGATTTTACCAGCATCTTTGGTAGCTTGGCGCTGAGAGTCGTCGAAGTAGGCAGGGACGGTGATAATAGCTTCGGTAACCTTTTCACCAAGGAAGGCCTCAGCATCAGCCTTGATCTTGGAAAGAATCATGGCAGAGATTTCTTCTGGGGTATATTCCTTACCATCCATCTCTACGGCCACACCGTTACCTTTTTTAACAATCTTGTATGGCATAATGTCGAGATCGCGTTGAACTTCTTTATCATCAAACTTACGACCAATCAAACGCTTAATACCATAGATGGTGTTCTTTGGGTTAGTAACACGTTGACGTTGGGCAACTTTACCAACGAGGCGATCACCTTTTTTAGTCACAGCCACAACTGATGGGGTGGTGCGATCACCTTCAGCATTGGTAATTACTTCCGGCTTTCCGGCTACCATGTAGGCAAAAGCGGAGTTAGTTGTACCAAGGTCAATACCAATAATTTTACTCATAAATACTCCTTGTTTATTATTTTTTGGCACTTTAGCGGTTATTCTGCTAATTTGTCTTAAGTATAGCGAATTAGCACTCTAATGTCAAGACTGCTAATTATTAAATTAACAGGTGTGGATGAGAAAAATTAAAAAGATTTTTGAGATTTTTACCTATTTTTTGATGAAAATTTTCTTCACAAATTCGATTAATTCGACCCGGAACTGGAAGAGTAGAAGACCGATACCAGCCACTGAAGAGCCGATAATTGCCGTAGAACCATTAAATTGTTTAGGTGTTTTTTCAGGGTCGCCAGTTTTTGGCACCTCAAGTTTATCGGTGGCACCAGTATTAGCCTTTTGCTTGCGACAGCGATGCGTCTCAGGATTACGTTCATACCCCTCTTTGCAAGGTGCAGGAGTTTTTTCGTCTTTTGAGTCAATCTTCTTACAACGGTTAGTAGCTGGATTTAATTCCTTGCCTTCACCACAAGTTTTAGGGGCCTTTGGTGCTGGAATTTTTACGCAACGGCCACTCTTTGGGCTGATTGTTTTACCCACTTCGCATGGTTTCTTTGCATTTCCTGTAGGACTAATCTTTTTACAACGATGCGTCTGAGGGTTAAGGTAATAACCTGTCTTGCAGATTTTTGGTTGATTTTCATGAGAATTCTCCTTATTACAGCGATGAGTAGCTTGATTTAAATAATATCCGGGTTTACATTGCTTTGGTGTATTCGGTTTTGACGTGACGATCTTATTACAACGATGAGTTTCTTGATTTCTTACATAGCCAGGCTTACAGGGTTTATTCACAGTATTTTCAGTTGGTTTAGGTTGGTTAGGTTTAGTAGGCTTTGGTTGTTTAGGTTGTTTAGGTTGTTTAGGTTTTTTCTGAGGAACTTTTGGCGCTGGAGTTTTCGCTGATTCCTGCGGCTTTTTCGGTTTCTTTTTATGACGTTCGTCATAAGTTTTAATACAACGATTAGTTAAGGGATTACGAATTTTCCCTTCTGGACAGGGTTTAGGGTCCGGCAAAACACTGCGATGCTCGGCATCGGTTGGTGCATCGGCGAGGATAATTTCGGTCTTAGAATTCCCCGGCAGAGAGCCAAGACTAACAGATCCAAGTAGCTCAGCCCTCTGTGGAACTTTACCGATATTATAATAATTTTGGGGACCTCCATCTCTTTTCAGACTTAAAGGATTCCAGACGTCATCCTTTTTGGCGCTGAAAAAATCTAAAAATAAGATGGACAAAAATAATAAAAATAGGCCAGCGGTAAAATACCACATAATCGGTTTTTCTGGTCGCTTTCTGAATTGTACTTTTTTCATATTTACCTCACTTAATTTGTTTGACTGCAATTTAGCAAGTTTAAGAAAAAAGGAGAAGCATAAGCGAAAAGATTTTTGATTTTACAGATAGAAAGAAGCCTTAAAAATTTTTAGCATAAGCAAGTTATAAATTGTCATAAGCAAGATATGATTGACCATAAGCATGATATAATATAGCTAAATGGAGGTTCAAACTTTATTATTGACTTTCGGGGTGATAATTTTGAGCGCCCTAGCCCAGTCTTCCATGCAACTAAGCACGGGGGTGTTTCTTTTGTTATACCGAGAAAGTGCCGGAAGATACTTGAAGAAGAAGACAAAAAATCTACTCTCAAACTACATCGTGGGTTACATATTTTTGACCAGTTTACTCCTAACCTCTATCTGTTACGCGCTAATGGTCTTATTCGGTGGTAATTTGACTATTTTATGTTTAACGATTTTAATTTGTTTAATTTTTAGTCTTGCAATTTGCGTGTGGTTCTTCTACTATAAAACCAACAGATCCACGGAACTTTGGTTGCCAAAGTCAATCATCCGATACATCCGCAAACGCGCGGCAAACTCATCTAGTAATATCGAGGCCTTTTCGCTAGGTGTTTTGTCGGTGGTGGCGGAACTACCATTCATCTTAGCTTTAATGTTGGTTTCAGCCGATAGTTTTTTGAAGCTACCAGCGCTTTGGCAGATTGTAATGATTTTAACCTATACGGCTATTTCGGTAATGCCGCTAGTAGTGTTAAAATTCAGCATTCGCCACGGTAAGACGGCTGCGGAGATTCAAAAGTGGCGTTTAGATAATCTAGACTTCACAAAATTAATCTCGAGCATCCTCTTTATTACCTTAGGATTATTTCTGATTGCTTTTAAATTGGTAGCAGGAGGTTTTTAATGCGTAAGAAAAATAGCGAAAATCTACCAGTAACAGATAAGTTAATTAAAAAGATCCTAAAGACGGAATGTAAAATTGAAAATATTCCAGAACTAGATGTGCAAACTATTGAGTTTATTGTAAATAAAGTAGTGACTTGGGCGGAGAAAAAAACTATTGTTACCCAAAGTGAATTTGATAAGAAATTAGCGAATGAGGTGAGGAAATTTAACACCGACTTGGGATTCATGGTTGAGCAAAGAAACAAACTGGTTTAGAGAAGGATGAATGATGAGTGAAAAATTTGATTATGATTTGATAATTATCGGTAGCGGTGCGGCAGGAATGTCGGCAGCAAGAGCGGCGGCAGCTAATAATATTCGCGTAGCAATTATCGAGAATGAATTGGTTGGTAGTAAATCCGATATTTATCGTGTAGCACAACTCTCGGCTTCTGATATCGCAAATCAATACTATGATGCGAAGAAGTTTTTACAGCTTAGCAATAATCAAGACACTCTGACCTATAACTACCCTTCCCTTTTTGAGACCATCCAGAAGCGGGTGAAAAAATATATCTTAGCCAAGAAAAAATCTTTCGCTAATTTTAAGATTGATTTGATTCATGGCGATGCTCATTTTATTTCACCTTATGAAGTAGCTGTAGCGAATAAACGATATTCAGCGAAACGTTTCTTGATCTGCACCGGTAGAAGTATGGATCTTAGTGCAATTTCGGGAATTGAAACTACGAATTACTATTTGCCGGAAGACATCTTTATGCGCGTAAAGAAGCTGCCGAAAATCGTCTTAGTAGTGGGCGCCGGAAAGAAAGGAATTGAGACCGCAGAGTATCTCGCCAAAATGGGGTGCAAGGTGATTGTAGCAGAAAAAGAAGACGCAATTCTAGAAGGCTACGATAAAGAAGCAACTGAAGTGGTTACAAATAAGTTAGTATCGGGACTAAAAATTAAGATTCTCACTAACACAAAAGTTGTAGCAATCCAAAAAGATAAGAATGAAACCGTTTCTAACGGACGTCGAGTGGCCACTGTGAAAGTAACAATGAAGCGTGGCACTGACGAGAAGACGGTACGTGTGGAAGCGATTGTTTTTGCAATTAATAATCGGCCTAATACAGAGCTCGGTCTGGAGAATGCAGGGGTTAAATTCAGCGAACAAGGTATTATCGTAAATGATCAGCTCGAAACTAGCGTGAGTCATATTTTTGCGGCCGGAGATGTGGCCGCGAATCCTTTGAAACAATCAGTGGGTTATTCGACAGAAAAGGCTGCTTATGAAGGAACACTAGCAGTAAATAATATCTTAAAACGTAACAAATTAACCCTAACCTATCGCCATTTCTCAACCGTATTAAATACGACACCCAAAATCGTAACCGTAGGCCTAACAGAGAAAGACTGCTTGTCACGTGGCATTAAATGCAAGATCGTAATTGTACCGGAGATTGAAACTACTCATTCCCTGATTGCGGGAGAGAAACTAGGATTTTTGAAGCTGATTTGCGACAAAGACAAGAAACTACTCGGTGCGACAATCGTAGCCAAGAATGCAGATCTCACAGTAATGGAAATCGTGGCTGGCATGTACGGTGATTTAACTCTCTTAGAACATGCTTCAATGCCTCATATCAATGAGAGCTTCTCAGATATCGTGAGGATTGCTGCCAAGAATTTGATGTAAAAAACTATAAATACGGGTAAGGTGGTAGCTGGATTTTGTTCTGATTATAAATTTCAGATGAAAGGTCTAAATAAAAAAGAACCTGATGGTTCTAAAACTTGGTGGCGGGGGTTCGATTTGAACGAACGACCTTTTGGTTATGAGCCAAACGAGCTACCAGGCTGCTCTACCCCGCGACGTATGTAGCTATTATAATCTACAACGGTTTTTCTGTCAAATATTAACTGATTAGTTCTAGCTCTATCTTAATATCCTGAAGTAAATTCTGGATTTGAGTCTCTTTTATTTGAGTCCAATAAGATTTATCTACGATGTAGCCACAATTATCAAACAATAATTCATCTGAAATTTCTACGTTGCCTGATATTTGTTTGTAAATTCTGTGCACAATTTCTGCGTGTAAAATTTTCGATTTAAACTCTTGGATATTTTTCTCTAGTGCGGTTTTCTGTAATGGTTTTTCGTAGAACACTTCTTTTTGCAGGCCATAAAAATCTTCGTTAGCTGAAAAATCGGAATAGGTATCATTACCGAGCAAAAATACGTTCGAATTATCCGTGTATAAAATTTGATCTAGAATCAAAGACAAGTAATATAGAAGACAGGTAGCCGTGGGAGCTAATTCCTTAGTAATATTATGAAAATACAAAATAACTTTCAAACTATCCGAGTTCTTTCGTCTTTTGACGGAAAAATAATTAACTTCATCCGAAATTTGACCCTTTCGAAAATCTGAGGTGTGCATATATGAATAAAGTTTTGTTTTTATACTGTCTGTTTTCTCATTGTTCATTTTAAATTTAAGAGAAATTCGTTTGATGGCTCGATTGATAGATTCGTCACTCACCAGCGAATCATTTAAGAAATTTCGCATATCAAAAACCAACTTTTCATGCTTAGGTTTAAATTTGAATACAGAGATATTTTCATAAATATCTGCATGATATTCAAAATCTACGCCTTCGAATAATCCAAGCTCCGCGGTTTTTTTATAAATCAAATCACTAGCGTAGTGAATATACGCATTAGCAGTAATTTTATCTTCTGCTTGTTTGATTATCTTCTGTTCATTCATATCCAAGATGATTATTCTGGATTGGCGTAATCGTCGTTTTCGAGATAGTCAGGACAGGTGTCCTTGTCGCCATCTTCCATGTACCAACAGTTTTTCGTGGTATAGAAAGTTTTGCGGGTGACATTGTTTTTATCATCGTTTAGTTGTACGGCAAATTCTGGATATGGGAAGTAATTATCGATCAATTCGACGCGAGCCTCGATACGGCGATAAAGAGTATTAGCGCGACCAGTCGAGTCAACCTTAGCTTGCACGCCGGTGAAATCAATCGGATTGCGCTTGGCGTCGTAAAGTGAAATGGCAAAATCGGTATCAGGTGCGCCATAAGGCAGTGATAAAACTAAGAAAGTAGCACCGGTATTACGATCATTAGAATTGTGGAAAGTGTTTGGCACTTCAAAAGTCAGTGAACAGAAGAAATTACCTTCCTGACACTTAACATAGAAAAGTTCATTCTTGTGTTTGTCAAAAGTACGAGAAACTTCACTGGCTCTAATTTCATTAGTACCATTCTTGCTTGGTCTTAAATACATCGTTCCTTGATCAGTGGAATTGTCACCGCTGGCAGTAATCAGGTCACTCATCTTAAAGTTTTTATCGGCTTGATAAAATGAGGCATTGATTAGTGGTGGCACTAAGGAATACTGACCGGATGGAAGAGAGGCATTTTCACTCCAAGATAGCTGATGGCCGTTACTTAGGAGCTTAGCGTAATTAGTGTCAGAGAACCACTTAATATTGACGTATTTTAATTCTTTAATTTTGTCACTACGGATTGGTACAATGCGGAGACGATTTTCACTACTGAGTGAAGAGCGATAATCACTAAGGTCTTCCTGAAGTGTTACACAAGTATAGGCCTGCATCATATCAGCACCACGACCCTGGTCAAGATTCTTGTTCTTTACTTCTTGAATGGTTACGCCTTTTTGCTCATCAGTGGTGCGACTGAGGACATTAGCGACAGTGTTGCAGTCTTGATTTTTGATACCATTTTGCATGGCTTCGATAATTTCCTTACAATTAGTATCGGAGCCACCCTCTTGGTAGCGGTTCAAACATTCATGATATTTAAGAAGTGCAACCTTGGCATCTTCTACGCCAGCAAGTGCGGAATCGTAGGCGGATTTGGAGAGGTCAGAATTACTAGTTTGGCCAGCTTCTGAAAGAGTGAGGCGCACAAAACCAACCACAATAATACTAAATAAAAGCATGGCAAAAATCGTCACAATAATGGAAGTAGAGCCGCGTTTAGTGATTAATAGTTTTTTCATTATTCCTCTCCTTTTCTATTTTGACCTGATGTCCTAGCGGAAAAATTAAATTTATTGATGGCGCAATAATTAAAGCTAGAAGATAAGCCCATTTCTGGTGGTGTCTTGCAAAATTCGCCGGTGCCAGTGATATCCACATTGCCACGCAAGGTAGCTAAAATGAAAGTACCACTATAAAAATTCTGCATGGTGAGGGCATGTTCGGTCGGCGCGAAGATGGTGAAATCATACAGCGCAATATCTTCGTTATTCTTTTTCATGACCTCTTTATATTCAGCGCCAGTGAGCCTATAAGTTGGGGCGATGTCGGCCACTTGATAAACACGATTATTATTAGTGGCGGCTTCCATATGAGAACGACAAATTGCACGATCAGAATCTTCAATTTTAATTAGACGATAATCATCAATTTCCGTGTCGCCATTACTAAAAGTAGCACGACTACCGCTCATAATTTCGTAATCCGTGGAATTTAACACATATCCTGTATTCCAGAGATAGGTGTAACGACCTGAACAGAAGACACCAGAAAGCGGTACACTCTCGAGTAGTTTGCCAGTTTGCTTAGCCTTGATAGTGCCATAATTTTGTTGATAAACATATTTTCTCGCTTGATCCTGCAGACACTTGTTCATTTCATTAGTATTTGACGCATATTCGACACGACAAATATCAGAGAGGGAGCGGGCGGGAGCCGTAGCGATACCACGTTGAAAATCATCCACCAGTAGGCGTGAAGTGGAATTAATTGCGTTCATCGTGTTTCCCTTTTGGTAAATAGTAGAAAGATGTACTGCGACAAAAATTACCGAAAGTAAAAGAATCGAAATAAACATCAAGGAGAGAGTCACTTCGATAATAGTAAAGCCAGAAAGGGGTCGATTGTTGGTTTTTGGTTGTATAATTTTTTGACGCATAAATTAATCTAACCTCTCTTCATGTAATCCGGATTATATAAACGAATGATGGTACCAATAGTGGTCGGGACAGTTTCTCCTGGACCATACCAACAGGTGCGAATATGAAAATCATAAAATTCTGGAGGGTAATTTTTATCCATATCTTCACGATATTTGGCATCAAAGTGTGCACTGGATGGAACGTTAGTAAAGTCACGAACGGCGACAATCCAAATACCTTCGGCACGATAAAGGTTATTAAAAACTGGAGTGGTTTTATAATTGGTGCCGTCATTAATTTCATTAAGGTTGGTGGTTTCAGTATCTTCCCCGTTCGAAGTACCGGCGGTAGAAGTTGAGGAAAAAACTAGGCGAGGAGAAAGTGGAGATTCTTGAAAAATTTCTGGATGATCCTTGGCAGAAAGAATAGTATTTTCTGGATCGGAAGCTTTGAGTTTACGAGTATTTAAAATAAAGGCTTTATCGGTAAAGATATTATGATTATCGCCGACGATATTATTTTTATCATAATATTCGGAGCATTTGTTGGCTTCAAATTTAGAAATATCAGTCGGACTATTCGACATGCCATTATTGAAGCTGGTCAAGCGATCCCAAATCGCACGATATTCTTGCCATTTTCCAGAGTCGTCCTGGCCGCTAGTTTTGACCAAAGCACGCTCAGAAATATAAGATTCATGAATAAAACGCAGCGCCTCGGCTTGGGCATCAATTTCATTGCGTACCGTGGTGATTTGCAAAGAATTCTGAATCTTAGCGTAACTGCGGTTCATCATAGAAACCGAAATGGCGGAAACCAAAATAAAAACCACAAAACAGAAAGTGACTTCGATAATCGTATCACCACGACGACTAATAAAAGGCTTTAACTTCGACATGGATTTTCCTCACTGTCAATATCAATTAGCTCAATAGCGGTGGAATTGCTGCCGTCGGCATGAATGCGAATAGCGCGACGACCAATACTATTCAAGGAATGATTTTCTGAGCCAACGCAAATATCGAGATCTTTTTTATTCTGAAGTTTGGTATTTTCGAGATAAAGGCCTTTAGATTCAGAGCGGTTCAGAGTGCCAAAGGCAGGATAAAGACCAGCATCAGCTACCACACTCGTGACGGAGCCAATACCACCATATTCACAGCTACCATTACCGACATATTCATTATTCACTTTTTGGATGAGTTGGTTGATATTAAAAGTTTTGCCTTTTTCGTCATAAATATAGGTGTGGACAGTGCCAGAAATTGGTGAGCGGGTAACCAAAAAAGCCCCAACGAACGGATCATGATTTTCGGTATTCTCAATACGAGCTTGCCAGAGTGGCTCATAAACATCGTGATTCCCCGCGGTAGTCATACGACAAGTATTGGCTTCACTTTTCATGGTGACTACATTGGCACCGATACTCCTCAAGGAAACCAGAGCATTATCACCAGAGGCATTTTCAATATCGAGATTTTGGGTGTAAATATGACCAATTACGTCATAAATATGGACATTATGATCAGGCTGATTAGTCTCAGGATTGGCCTCGCCAAAAGTCACTAATTTACCATAGACCGCACAGCGCGTACGACCTGGAAAATTGTCCGAAGTAGAATTAGAAACTAACCCACCATTTTCATTCCACATAGTATTAAGCGTGCAATAAATACTACTACCCTCATCAGCTTCACGGGGATTTTTCACATTAATTACCGAAGAATAGACCGACTTAAGCGTAGCCGAAAGTTCATTGTAAGAATCAATGTAACGGCGATTATTAATATTGCCGGAAAGAAAACCCATGACGGAAACCACGAGCAGACCAGTAATCGCCAATACAAGCGTTACCTCAATAATCGTAAAGCCTGACCTCCACCAAGTTTTCTTTTTCATAACTAAATTATAGCATAAGAGGTTATAATATATAAAAGAAAAATACTAAATTAACCTGGAGCTTTATGGCGGAATTTCCAAATTTTAATCGGTTTGAAAATAGCAATTACGAAGAAAATACTTTTAAAAAATTAACCAATCTTGAAAATCAATTTAATCCAGAATTGGCACGCGAAAAATTTGAGCAGGCGAACCCGGAAAACAAAATTGAGACGACAAGAGAAGTTAATTTTGATAATTTTGAAAATACAGCAGAAAAATTAAAAGAAGATGAAATTTCGGAATTAATTGCCAGTGCAGATCTGACGGTTTATGAACGCCTAAACCCGACCAATGCCAAAGAAGCGAAGGAAGAATTTTTAAATAATCCAGATTTGGTTCATCCGAACTATGAATACGGAAATTTAGATAAACAAGAAATTGAAAATAATTTGAGTAGCCTAGAAAAAGCAAAAGCGGAACTTGAAAGCGCAGAATTATCCAGCGGAAAACGTAGATTGTTGGAATATTTGGCCGATGACTGCTTTAAGAAAAACGATTTCTTGGTAGCGAATTTAGCTTACAATACAGTCACGCAACCAGAGACAAAAAAGCTCGCGGCGGAGCATCATAAGGAGGCCAATGAGGCACTTTATGGCAAGCCAGACGAGGGGACTTTTTACGCCTTACTAAATGAAAAGATTGACCAGATTAAGGCGCAGGATTTGACTGAAGAACAAAAACAAAATTTTGCTGAACTGCTCGATAAGATTGGACCAATGCCAGAAACTAGAAGCGAAAGATTTAAACCAAAACCAGAAACCATTGAACGTTTCGCGGAAATGACAAACGAATTTTTTGGTAGTTTCCTGCAGCATATTCCAGAAAACCAAGAAAAATTTAGCTCACAAGAAATGGTAAATATTGTTAATGAAATTATTGAAGAAGAGCTAAATGAGGATGGCAGCAATCCGTACCGTGCAGAAATCAAAGCTGGGGCAACCAATGCTTCGGCAGACCATGAGGAACGCCGGATTTATTTTCCAGAAGACAAAACCTATAGCGCCAAGCGGGCTCGCGGCCTAATTGTGCATGAACTAGGCACCCATGTACTGCGCGCGGTTCCCTATGTGGATCATGAAGTAGAAGCTTTTTCGACGGGCTTCCCAAATAACGAAGAGTTCGATGAGGGCGTAGCCAAGGCAGTGGAGCAAGCCATTAATGGTAAATATGAAGATTCGGGAATCGACCATTATATCAATATTGGTTTAGCTAATTTTAAGGGCAAGAATTTTCGTGAAGTTTATGAAATTCAATGCAAATTACGTGAATTAACCGGCGGTAAAATTGAGCCAGTTTTCAATGCAGTACAGCGCTGTTTTCGTGGGACGGGTGAACTACCAAACAATAAAGATTTAGCTTATTACAACGGGGCAAATCGAGTTTGGAAACATATCGAAGATCATATCGACGATATTGAATTGTTTGACCAACTTTTCTTGTCGGGAAAAATTGATTACCAAAATAAACAGCAGGAACAAATTTCTTACGAAGCCAGAACCAAAGGAATTTAAGCAGAAAAAAATACCCCGGATTCGGGGTATTTTAAGTTAGAAAAAATTACCAAAAATTAAGAGTGCTACACAAATAGGTATTGATACGGCAATTAAAACAATGAACGTTAAATTCAGGATACGCATTGTGGTAGCCCATTTTCTTAAGAGCTGATTTGATGTGTGAAAAACCATATGAAAATAACCCAAAGCAAAGACAATAGCACTGAAGAAGATAATCGTCATCACAAATCTTGAAGTAGTCCAAACCTCAAATCCAGCTACAGCAACTAAAGTTACCATAGTGGTAAGATTTGCATAGTAATAATTACCATCAACCTCTGGGTCATGAGCCCATTCAAAGTCTTTTTCTGGCAATCTATCAAGCAATAATACCGAAATGGCGGCCATTAGAATTGAGCCCATAGTTAGAACCATAAAACCAAAACCCTCTCGATAAAGAAGATTAATCGCCATAAGGATCGGCGTGCCAATAATTCGGAGCAAATTAGATGCGTCGAAAAGATCAAGCTGTTCCTTCAGCTTTTCGGCCTGAGTCTTCTCTTCCTCGTATTGTATCTTCCTTAAATTCTTAAATTCGTCAATTTCTATCATACTTCCCTCCCTTATGTAAAAATTAAAAATGAATTAGAAACAAGATGCACCTATTACTTTATAATATTTTTCCTCCTTTCAAGGTGCAATTTTATATAAATTAATAAGTAAATTTATATAATAATATCTACATATTATACATTAAAATGCTTATTCTGTCAATGAAGGAATAATTATTCCTGAGCTATTTTACCGTTTAATAGTTCTTCATTAGATGATTTTATAATCTGTAAAATATGTTATAATATTAAACGGAGATTGCACTTTAACAGGAGGTGATAATAATGAAGGATATTAATATTCTAATCATTCCAGCAGAGGGCGACTCTGTGGAAACTGAATCATGGTATGCTAAAGATGTTTCTTATCATTACGGCACAAGTCAGGTGCAAATTTTCCAGTATAACGGTAATAGGTCTGTTATTGACGGTATACGGGAAAGTGTAGCTGATTTCTTTGACCAACATGAAGGAAAATTTGAAATTCATGCTCAGGGTGGTTTTGGCACCGCTGTCGCATATGAGATGGCTTTGTACCGGCCAAGTCAAATTGCGAGAATATTTTTTATAGGTGGTGCACCATGTACCGCTATGCGTTTAATTCAAAGGGTATTCCATACACATTTATCACGTTTATGGTATTTTAGTAAAATTCCATTTTTTGCCGACGATCCAAACCCATATAATGATGAAGTTATAGCTGCAATCAAGCAGTCTTCTACCGATTGTATGAGGATGGATCCATTATTATACTGTAATCAGCTTGGTCTGATTGGCAGATGGGAACCCAAAAAACGCCTGGAAAATATTGAGGCATATTTTATTCCAAATGGTAATTCCCCTCGACCGGACTGGTGGGATAATAGTTATGATAATAAAAAGGCAGCTCAAATATGGGAGAGCTATGGCGTTGAGCCTCTACCAAAACCAGGTGGAGGATTTAGCTTTTACAGCCTAATGCCATCCGAAGAATTATTCAAGGTACTAGATAGTGTTAGAGATTAATTATTACAAATAACCTCCCAAAAGGCTGTGTCAAGCAGTCTTTTTTTATGATTCTCGCCATATAAAGTTATTTGATTTAATCTGTAATATCCTAACCATTATCCGTAGTTTTACATAAAAAAACCCGGACTAAACGCCCGGGTACATCGGTATAAAGGAAGTTTTTCTCAATTAGCAATCAGAGTGAAGGTTCCTTTACGATTTTTGGCATCATAATATGCCGAAAACCGACTATACCTATAGCGATAAGTATTATCTCCTCGAAGAAGATGATTCTTATCCACATCACAGTAACCTTTTAGAATAAAACTTTCTCCAGAACCGTCTTCGTGTTCGATTCCGGTTATCTTAATATTGGTCACCGGTAAGAGTAAATGCAGTTTAGTAGCATCATCACCGTGGTTTGAACATCCTTGTGAGATACCAAAATTTACAGCAATTTTCGCGTCCTTACTATAGACGTACATACATGCATCAAATAAAGCGCTCTTACTCGGACCACTAAAGATCTCATAATGGTTAGTTACGTTCTTGCTTGTTGAGTTGTTCATACGAACCTCCTTTAAATGTGCTACCCAGATACATTCGTAAAATGGGTTGGACTATCTAATCCACTATTGAATTAGTTCTTGTATTCTATCATGTTTATGTTATTTTGTCAATGTGTGTTACAGCTAAGCATCACTTTGTCAAAAAGCACTCGTGGAGTATTGATAATATTCTTTTATGGTTAATAGCAGGGGTGGTGTTACAATAGGATTATGCAGCGACTTTTTACGATTGATCTAAAAGATTATGATTCGAATTTAGAAAAATTTTATCGCCCGTCGGTACGCGGGATTATTTTGGATCCAAACGGTAAGGTGGCAATGATTTATAGTGAGAAATATCATTTTTATAAATTTCCGGGTGGCGGGATTGAAGGCGATGAGACCCATCTTGAAACTTTAAAACGAGAAATCAAGGAAGAGACCGGAATGATTTTGAAGCCGGAATCAGTGCGAGAATTTGGCGAAGTTTTGCGAACACAAAAAATGCAAAAAGATGGCAAGGATGTGGTTTTGGTGCAATATAATTATTATTATTTGTGTGAGACTGAGAATGAGATCGGCACACAAAGCTTGGATGATGGCGAAAAAGAGTTGGGATTTGTTTTAAAATTTGTGTCAATAGACGAAGCTATACGAGCAAATAATAATTTCCAAGGTGAACCAATTGAAAAGAATACCGTCGAGCGAGAAAATCGTATTTTGGAAATGGTAAAAAATTTATAACGCGATTTTAGATTTCGGCATAAAAAATCGGCTAAGGATGCCGAAGTTAGGGTTCACTAGGTTCGTAAGTTTGCCGCTCCATAAAATCTCTATAAGAGATTAATTGGTGGGGGCGGTTGGGCTCGAACCAACGACCAAGCGGTTATGAGCCGCCTGCTCTAACCCCTGAGCTACGCCCCCAAGGTAGTTTTATTTTATCATAAAATGCTATAATAGGGGAAAGGATTAGGGTGGCACCAGATATTCTTGAGAATTCTAATTATGAAAACAAATAACAAAATTCAATTACATCTGAAGCTTAATCAGTTGCGTTACTGGGTGAAGCACTCTTTGTTTAGTAAAGAGCGAATTATGTTTTTGTTATTGCCGACGATGTTTGTGTTTTTGCTTTATTTTTCCGTGCAATCGATTACAAAAAATTGGAATCTACAACAAACACTGAATACTAAGTTACAAGAAAAACAATTGATGGAGCTCAAAGTTTCAAATATGAAGCTAGAAAATCAATACTACGCTTCCGAGGAATATCAGGAACTGATGGCGCGAAAATTACAAGACAAAAAAGCTAGCGGTGAAACTACGGTGATGTTGCCGATTAATAGCGATATCGCGAAGCAAAAACACGCCAATCAGAAGTTCAGTTCAAACAAACAGGAGCAAGACAACTCGAATTTCCACCAGTGGATGAGGTTCTTGTTTAGAATTTAGCTTTTATTTTAAGTTTTAATTTATTTCGAAAAAATCCCCTAATTTGAGTTAGGGGATTTTGTAATCGGCTGAAGATTATTTCTTCTTGGAAAGAGTCAAGAAACCGTTGCGTGGGTTTTCGTTGACAACGCGATCTTCTGGAAGATCAACTGGGGTACCCTTAGGGTTGTTCTCAGTCTTAGTGAAGAAATAGATAGTTTGTGGCTTGCCACCGCGAAGGGTTACTTCTGACTTGTGTAGGTAGTAGGTAATTCCCTTGCTGTTTTTATGACTATAGGCCATTTGTCCTCCTTTAAATAAGTATAGTTTTATATTAGATTAGATAAAGATAAGTGTCAAGAGATTTTATGGGGGTGAAATAGGGGTGGGAAAACTTTTATGCTTTTAACAGGGGTGGTAATCTGGAAAGTTGGTAGGGAATTTTTGAGGAATTATTTCAAAAATAGAAGAGCAAGACGAAGGAAGGCAAAAATAATTAGACGAATCACGATAGTAATGATAATAATAACACAAAGCATAACCGTAATTCCAGAGAGGCTTGGGGTCCAAATCGGCGAAACGAAATCATAGCGATATAGCGCGGTCGGTGGTAAATCGGCAGTAAGGCTGGTGGTTAACTTGTCGGTGGCTGGATAACTATTAATCACGCCAGTCATACAATTGAGATAACCAGGGCTATTCCAACCCCAGCCGTTACGAATAGCCTGCGGTTTACAGGTTTCCATAGCCTTAGCAAAGATATTACCATTAGGATTACCATCGGGATTTTGACTGAGCTTAGATTCGGCTTCACGCAAGGCAACGGTGGCCTGGCGATTATATTGGTGTTCCAGATAAATTGGACCAGTACCGAAGGTCAGAGTGGTGTGACCGTTTTTTTCGACGAAATTCACGATGGTGTGAGAAGAACTAAAATCTCGTAGGTTTTTTAGGGCGATGCGAATATTTTGGTCAATTTCGGCTTGCGGCAAATCGGTGCCGTCGGCAGCCTTACCCTCGTCAGCTTTTTCGACTTGGGTTTTTAAGTCCATCATTTTCAGATGATCAAAGCGCAAAAAAGTGGCGGAAAGAAAAAGTAGTGGCAATAGACTCAAAAATAATTGCCAGGTCTTGATCTGTTTTAAGAAGGTCAAAAAGCGCTTCCTCTTGTCTTCCTGACGCTCCTGCTTCAAAACACCACCCATACTGAATTTAATTATATCATAAGAACTTTTGGCGGAGCCATGGGTCGGCGTCACCAGCGGACATTAGGATGACCAGATAATTATCGTCAAGATCTTGGCGAAGCTTGGCAAAAAGTACATCGTCTAGCTTATCTGCGGTACCGATTTCAGGATTATCTAACGAATTAAGAAAGTCACTGGGAGTGAGGATATCTAACTTAGGGTCTTCGCGCGAAAGATAGGTTGGCAGCCAATAAAGCTTTTTTATGCCATGGAAAATATCGCGATATTCATCGAAGAATTCATGCTGACGAATATTTTGGTGAGGCTGATAAAGAATCACCACACCTTTTTTCTGAGTGCGTTTAGCCTCCTCAAGGGCGACATTAATGGTAGCGCGAATTTCTTCAGGATGATGCGCATAATCGGAATAAAGGCCGTCAGCTAGGCGCTCAAAGCGACGTCCGACACCGGGGAATTGGTTAATCGCCTCGATAATTTCAGCATGATTAACCTCGCGACCGAGCGATTCGAGAATTCGCTGTACCGCTTTAATGGCAAGTGTGGCGTCGAGACGGCGCGCTTCCCCTGGCAACATTAATTCCTTGGCTGACATTAAAACCACATCAGGATGTTTGTCAGCCAGAAGTTCGGCGTGGCGAAGATTGGCATGTGGGCCAAAAATGAGATGTTCACTCTGGGATTCGAATTTCAAAAAAGCCTCTTGATATTCCGCTTCGGTGGCAAAAATATCGGAATGATCATAAGAAACAAAAGTAATGAGCGAGAGCCAAGGATGAAAGGCTAGAAAATTTCGGTCATATTCATCGGCTTCATAGAGTAGGAATTGATCACCTGAATCATATTTCGCAGAGGGAGCAAAATTAAGAGTGGAGCCGACCATATAAGAAGCCTTTAAGCCGAGTTTTTGACTGAGCCAGATTAGCATAGAAGTAGTAGTGGTTTTGCCGTGAGTACCAGCGACTGCCACCATCTTAAGATGATGTTTCTCAACAAGGGTTTCAATCAATTCATCGCGCTTACTAATTTTGAGACCAAGAGCCTTGGCACGTTGATATTCGGGATGAGATTCGGTGATGGCTGAAGTATGGACATACCAATCAATCGGATTATTCTGATTAATTTCCGCCAGATAATCACCGGTTTGTGGACCGATAGCAAAGGTGAGATTTTTAGCTTTTAGTTCCTTAGTAATCGGGCCTTCGTGAAGGTCGGAGCCAAAAACCTGATGTCCGGCATCATGAGCAAAAAGGGCGAGTGGCCCCATGCCAGTACCGGAAATACCAGAGATAAAGATGTTCATAATTTTTTCCTAAAGAAGTTAGTATCGTAAATTTCGGCACCGTGAGTCTTGTAAAAATTCTGAGCTACTTCACGACCATGACCACAGGTGAATTCAAGATTTTTGCAGCCTTTTTCCCTAGCCCAATCTTCATAGGCTTGGAAAATTAAATCTCCCACACCTTTACCACGAGCGGCACTATCCACCACAAAATCTTCGAGATAAGCATTCTTATAAATTCCTGCACCAAAAGTCACAGAGACCGAAGCCATGCCGAGAATCCGCCCATCTTCCACGGCAAAAATGAGATCATGATATGGAGACTGAGTGATTTCCGTGAACCAGTCCGGACTAATCTCACCCTTGTCCTTGCCACTACGAGAAAGTTGAATCAGAAGTTCCCGCACGCGCGTGGCGATTTCTGGTTGATACTGTTTAAGACGTTCAATTTTAACCATAATTCCCTTTCTTTATTCAAATACGGTTTCAGTCAGGCGCTCAGCGATAGCGTCGGCAGTTTTTTGGATAGCTTCTGCGTCGTCACCCCAAATAGTAACGCGGACTAAATCTTCAGTGCCAGAGGCGCGGATATTGATTGACCAGCCGGCAGGAAGATTTGCGGTTTCAGTGGCAATAAATTTCTCAGCAGTTTCCGTGAGGTTACGAAAAGCTTGCTTGGTTTGACTATCGACTGGCTGGTTCTTGATGGTTTGTGGAAGTTTTTGGAAATTTTGACAAAGGGTAGCTAGGGTCGGTAAGGAACGCTCAAGGTTTTCAGAAGTTTGGCCAGCCTTTTCATCTTGAATAGTCTGATAATTCGTAAGTAAGGTATCTTCGTTCTGGAATTTTTCACGAGCTTCGGAGAGAATCTTGGTAATTACGAGTGCAGTAAGCACACCATCGCCCATTGATTCACCTGGCAGAATAATATGCCCACTCTGTTCACCGCCCAAAAGAATACCGTCTTCACGCATTTTAGCGGAAACATTTTGATCACCGACGTCGGTCATGGCGATTTTAATACCAGTTTTTTCCGCCCAACGCAGCAAGCCTTTGTTGGCCATAATCGTAACGCAGACTTCTGGCACGGCTAGATAATTTGCCAAAATCACAATCATATCATCACCATCGATAATCTGACCATTTCGATCAATCATTAAGCAACGATCACCGTCACCATCGAAGGCCGCACCAAAATCGAGTTGCTTTTCTTTCACTAACTGAATAAGTGATTCAAGATGAGTACTACCACAGCCAGCATTAATTTTTTCACCGAAACTGGCATCTTCATTAATAGCGATAACCTCGGCGCCAAGTTCTTCGAAAATTTGCTTGGCAGTAACAGAGGTGGCACCACAGGCAAGATCCAAACCAATGCGTAAACCAGAAAAATCTGGCTTCTGGCGTACTGAGGTGGTAGCTGGACCAAATTGAGCTAGATAAGTACGGAGATGATCGAGATAGCGTGAAAGTGCATCTTCATGGAGATCTTCACGAAATTCCGGACTATGCACATCGAAACCAGATTCATTTTCCAGGGCATTTTCGATCGCATTGACACCGGACTGCGAAAGTTTAATACCGTAAGGGTATTTTTTCACCAAGTGAGAAAGATTTTCGCCAGAATCATTAGTGCCAGTACCAGAAAAAGCTACACCGCCTGGCATAGTAGCCTCGAGACCACCAATCGTATCACCACGCTCGAAGATTTTAATACCATTATCGGTGTAAGGGTTATGAGAAGCGGTAATATCAATAGCGAGGTCGTAACCCATTTCATAAAAAGCGTAATTAATCGCCGGGGTCGGTAAAACACCCACCGTACCGTGATCAATCCCGACAGTTTCCAGAGCTTCCTCAAAATAACGAATCATCCACTCAGTGGATTCACGCGTATCGCCACCAATTAAGACTCGAGCTGGACGTTCGAGACCACTTTCATCTTCTTTTGCATTACCTAAATAACGGACAATACCGAGAGTAACCGCTTGAATAAAGCCAGGGGTAAAAGCTTCTGCCTTTTGTCTAATACCGTCAGTACCGAAATATTTGATTTTACCTTTCATAACACTCCATTTTCAACTAGTTTCCATTATACATCTTGGAGGTAAGCGGCGCAAAGATTAGTGCTTAGCAAGAAGCATCATATACTCGATAACTTTTAGAACATCTTCCTCGGTACTGCCACGAGAAAGATCGGAAATCGGGGCATTAAAGCCCTGAAGAATCGGTCCGGCAGCCGTAAAACCACCGAATTGTTCCATGGATTTATAAAGGATATTACCAGTATTTAGATCTGGCACAATCAAAGTATTAGCAAAACCAGCGACTGGAGAATCTAGGGCTTTTTTCTGGCCGATGCGCGGATTAATCGCGGCATCAAGTTGTAATTCGCCATCGACTAAGAGCTCAGGATGAGAAATTTTCAGTTTGGCAATAGTTTCTTGGATCAAATCAATAGTCTCATCGCGACCACCGGAACCCTTGGTGGAAAAACTAAGGAAGGCGACCTTCGGGATAGGGAAAATTTTACTCGCGGTTTCGACAGTCTGGACGGTAATATCATAGAGTTGATCAGAGGTAGGATGTTTACAAGCAGCCGCATCAGCCAGTACATAAGTTTCATTTTCACACTCCAGGATGAAACTAGCGGAAAAAGTTGGCTTCAGGAGATTACGTGGATTTTTCACCCCGATGAGATCACGACAAGCCAAAATTACATCACGCGAGGAATAATCAATGCCAGCAATTAGAGAATCGGCGAGCTGATTTTTCACCGCAAGACAAGCATGTTCAATAGAATCGGCACCAACTAGCTCAAAATCAGGAAATTTTTCGCGAGCTTTTTCGATGGCAGATTTAATAATGGGATTTTCTAATTCGGGGAAGACGATGCGTGTTTTCATGTTCTAATTATAACGAAGAAATGAAAAAAGAGGCTAAAACTTAGCCTCTTTTAGAAGTTACATGATACTTAATTTTGTCATTTTGAAATTTTTAGCCGACATTGCAGCTAGGTTCGCGGCGGTAGGACACATCATAGTCATCCTCATTTTTAATGGCGGTGATATGACCGTGATTTACTCCGTCTGGATGCCATTGACCGCCATAATAGAGGTCAATTCTACCCTGTCTAGAAACTAGCTTAAATTCGCTACCGGTAGGCACTCCAAACAAATGAAGTAACTTATCGAGATAAGACTTAATCCTAATATCTTCCGAGGAAGTTAGGCTTTCAATGAAGCTTTTCTTCTTCTGATAGATGGCGTCTTTCTCACTATATTCCTCCTTTCGTTGGGAAAAGATTTTTTCCCAAGTAATTTTTTCTTGCTTAGTCTCCTCAAACTCATCCCTAATCCTGCAGAGTTGGGGGTGTAGTTTGGGGTTGTAATAAGCATTCTTCTCGCTGATCAGCTGATTTTTTTTCTTGATAAGATCAAGATGTTCCTTTTTTAGATCCTGATTAGCTGGGTCCTGTTTTTGAGATTCGAAATTCTGTTGGATCTGAGTGATAATTTGCCCGGTTTCATCGTAAAGCTTTGCAACTTCATCTCCGCCAAAATCGCTCATCATTTTCCTTAGTTTTTCGATCTCGGTGTTAGCTTCCTTACACTTCTTCTCGGCTTCGTCCATCAATCTTTTCGCAGATTTGACTTCCTGAAGCAGAGCATCAAGCTCGATTTTCTCTTCCGCTAGAGATTTCATGACTCCACCTCCCTTTTTTGCGAGTCAATAAGTAACAAATAAGCATATAAAACTCCTTGTCAAAGAACTAGCCGTAGCCAATTTGTCACTAGAGTAACACAGGTATTATATCATATTTTTATAAAAATTCAAAATTTTCGTATTCACTCACAACCTTTGCAACATAGATTGGTAAACTTATTGCCATCAA
>CAUQDR010000006.1:0-46176 GCA_963517325.1 uncultured Candidatus Saccharibacteria bacterium | reverse complement strand
CACAACAGAAATAAATTCGTATATCTAAAACTTATTATTTTTAATTAAATTTTTACTAATGGTCATTAGTCCATCTTTTCACACACAAAATAGTCATAGACCGAAGTCCCATATTAACCGCACTACCGCATCGCTAATATGGTCTTCGGGAAGGTCATATTTTTTATATAAAACACACTCTACGATTTACTCACAACCGCATCGGGGCCTTCACCTTTAGGGAGAATTTCCCGTCATGTGGGAGCAAAAAGCTCCCAAAGTTTATCTAATTAACGAAAGTTAACTTTGATTTTTTGTGCGCGTGAGCTGTTTTTTACAATGATTTGCTTTGGCATATTGCCTCCTTTTTTTATTTTTATTTTTATCAATGGAGCTGAAAAGGTGCTTAATTTTGCCTAGCGCTAATTTCTTTTTGCTACTCTTAATTTTGCACTTCTCGCTCGCGGATTGATAACGAGTTCAGATTCCCCCGCAATTACTGGATTTTTCGTCAAAATTGTTAATTTTGATTCATACCCTAGCGCACTTTCCTGCTTAAAATATTGCTTCACCAGCCGATCTTCCAAGCTATGAAAAGTAATAATCGCCACTCTACCATTTGGTTTCAAAAGTTTAGGTAATAATGGTAAAGTTTTTTCGATAATCGAAAGCTCATCATTGACAAAAATTCTTACAGCCTGAAAAACCTGTGTGGCCGGATGTTTTTTATGCCATCCATTTCCAGCGATTCGATCCGCCAATTCCTTAGTCGAAGAAAAAGGCCGACTCGTAACAATTTCCCTCGCGTGTTTTTTCGCTAGACCAATAGACTCTTCGCCGTATTCTTGGAAAATTTCTACCAGTTTTTTCTCTGGAAAATGATTAATCACCGTTTCAGCTGATAATTCCTGTGTCCTATCCATGCGCATATCTAAAGGTCCGTCATTTTTGAATGAAAAACCTCGATCCGAATTATCTAATTGCGGAGATGAAACTCCAAAATCTGCCAATATCATATCAAAAGTTTTTCCACACTCGATTAAGTGTTGCGCCGCACTATAAAAATCCATTTGTAAAATATCTAACTTTGATTCATCCAATGGATACTTCTCTCGAAGATATTTTACTGCATTCTCATCTCGGTCTACCAAGATGGAATCTTTATAATTCTGCGTAACCGCCAAAACCTTTCCCGCATGACCCGCATATCCCGCTGTCAAATCTAAATAAGATTCGCCCAGTTTCGGGTTTAGAGCCTCGAGAACTTCTGATAGCATTACAGGTTTGTGAAGTTCATTCATAACTACATTATAACTTATCCGAGATTTCTCTGATAGGTTTTTGTAGTTATTTGCTTCTTGTTTGAGATCGCTCAACTAGAAATTTTAGCGTGTTTGTGTTTGTATAGTTTTTGTTATTTAAACGAAACGTTTTACCTAGCAATAAAGTATCACAGTTTTACCACTCGCGCGGCTCATAACTATGATTGTTGAGAGACTTATTGTGTAGGTTGCATATTGAGTTAATTGGGAGGTGTTTTAAGAAGTACGAATGGCTTTGATTACGCGTGACCTAAACGCGCGCCAAGACTCCTAGTTGACCGACCTCAAACATTTTTTAATGTACTTTTATTTTTGTGGTTTTTGTTTTATTTATCCACTGACCTAATTCTAAATTATATTTATGCTTATTGCAAGTACTTTTTCACATAATTTTTTACATTTTTTCGCAGACTTTTCCACAATTAAACCACCGTCTTTATTTTTTGCACAAACCCCACTGTATATATATAATCCACTCCACCTCTGTTAATTCTTGCGCAAATTATTTGTCGGGTTTTCCACACCTGTGTAAAACTTTTTGACGCCTCCCTGTTATTAGGCTCATTCCATCAGCTTTATTCCAGCTTTTTCACATTTTGTCTTTTTTAATTTTTATTACATAATAACCGAACGCTTCTATTTGCGAAAAATCCATTTTATTTCAAAATATATTACTTAATTAAATTCCCAACAAAAATCTCCAATATCAAAAAACCGAACAAACTTCGCTATCTCGTTTTTTCATCCTTCACCAAAAACCGAACATCTATTTATATCATTTCCGTAAACCCAACATCTATTCATGTCATTTCCGCCTCTTTCATAAAAACTCACCACCAAAAAACAGCGCACAAAATAAAGAAGCCTAAATAGCACCTAAAAAAAGAGGCCTTCTCCTGAAGCCTCTTCATTAATTTTTGTATTCAATCTCACACTGCACTACTTATAATACGCGCGACTCTCAATCCTCACATCCACATAGATTGGTGCGAGATTATTCGCTATCAAATAACGCTGCATCCGCTCTATGTCTTCCGCCGATTCTGCTGGCGAACGGTCAATCAGACACTTATAATACTCCGTACGACCCTCGAGATAAACATCTAGCTGTCTCGTCTTATCCGTCGGCAGTACCACCTTAGTCATTTTTACCCCCAAATCCTTCAAATCCTGCTCCAGTAATGCCACGTATTGCTTAATCTTGTCCGTAATCAGGTTTTTATTTCCCGATTCGTCGACAATTTCCACGCTCGAAGTTAAATTCACCACCGTCGGTTTTACCTCCGTCTTTTTCGCGCCACCCCGATTAATCAGGCTCACCGCGCCAAGTGTCAAACCTGCCGTACCAAGCGCCAGCGCTGTACTCAGCCCCACAAAACGCATCACTTTTTTACGTTTTCGCCTTTTTTCTTCCTTAATCCTCGTCGACTCCAGAATTACTTCTTCCCGTTTCGAGGCAATCGTTTTATTAATTCTCACTTTTATCGCCTTTTTGTTTTCAAAACCTATTTTAACTCTGATTCTTTCAAACTCTATTTTTTAATCTTATTTCTTCAAGCCCAGCACTAATTTCGCGAGCGACTCACTCGCATCTAGTTTCGCATATTTCTTAAAATTCATCACTAACTTAGCCTGCTTTTCACTATTTTTTAGCAAATTCAAAATCTTTTTCAATAATTTTTCTGGAGCCATCTCCATATCGCGGTCCAAAATCATTTCTACCGCCTCATCACGCGCCAATTTTTCCGCATTTTTCACCTGATGTCCGCCAGGCAATTTTTCAAACGGCACCAAAATTGTTGGCTTCCCCAAACTCGCTAATTCCGCCATCGTGGTCGCGCCCGCGCGTGACACCACAATATCTCCTGCACCTAAAATCTCATGCATCACCGGTGAAAAATTCCACATACGAAATTCCGAAGTTAGTTTCCCTTTTTCCCAAGTTTCGTATTTCTTCAGATCGATCATATCCTCGTAGTGCTTACGCCCAGATACTAGACCTACCGACGTATATTTCAAAAGTTCTGGCAAAATTTCCCGTATCGCTTGGTTAATATGCATCGAACCCTGTGATCCCCCTGTCACAATCACCAAATTTCGCTCCGGATCAAACCCTAATTCTCTTTTTAGGCGTCTCTTTTTACTCTCCACTACTTTTTCAAATTCCTTCCCCACCGGAATTCCTACGAACACATAGCGTGAGTCCTCTTTTTCCACCGGCGTACCCATAGCAATAATTTTTGCTTTTTTACTCAAAATTCGGTTCGCCAGCCCCATTGTCGCGTCCGATTCGTGAATCAAATATGGAATCTTAAAAATCCCCGCCACGATTCCGACCGGTAACCCCACGAATCCACCTTTCAAAAAAATCACGTCTGGACGATTTTCTTTTCGACTAAATCGCCACAAAGTTTGAAAAAAACCCATAGCAAATCCGAAAGCCCCCGCAATATTTCCGAACACCACATCACAAAAAGTCTTCGCATGATTATCAAAATAATCCGACAATTTCAAACCATGGTAACGATGAAATTTTCCGGCAAAAACCTTACGCACGCGCAGATATAATTTCACTCCCGTTTCTTCTTCGCCACCCCAAGCCAACTTCGCTTCATTTGCCAGCTTTATCACATTCTTATAGTATTTCGCATCAGTCCAGAATTCAATTTTACTCTTCGGTTTCATCTTCAAAATTTCTTGTACCACCGACATCGCTGGAGTGATATGTCCGCCCGATCCACCGCCTACTACTAAAATTTTCATCTTCTTCCTCCCAATCTACTACTTCTACTCACTCTTAAATTATTTTTAATTTCCTCATTTCGCTCATCATCTGAAATTTCCGTCCTCGAAGTAAACCGTGAAATGTTAATTACTAGCCCTAATCCAAAACACGTTATCAGAAGGCTCGTTCCACCTTTCGAAAGTAACGGCAAAGTAATGCCAGTCAGCGGAATCAATGCAATCATCGCACTAATATTTACCGCCACCTGTGAAAATAACCAAGCAAACACCCCCATTGTCACCAATCTAAAATAGAGGTTTTCCGAAGTGTTCGCCACTTTTAGAATTTCCATGAATAAATGTACGTAAAGTCCAATCACGGCTACCGCCCCAACGAATCCCCACATTTCGGAAACCACCGCGAATATCGAGTCGGTAATTGACTCCGGCAAATATCCCGCCGTCTGCACATTATTCCCGATTCCCACTCCGAGCAGTCCCCCCGACCCCACCGTGATTAGCGCGTTTTCAATATGATAATCCGTCGTCGCATCACCCTTACCCGTAAAAGTAAACAAACGTTCACGACGGTGCGGTGAAGACAAAATCATTCCCACACCCAGCGCCAAAATTACCGCGAACAAAATCATAATTTTCCAAATCTTAATCCCCGCCACAAACAAAATCGTCAACGCAATCACCCCGAGCGGTACCGCTGAACCCAAGTCTTTCTGAGATACCACAATCAAAAATAGTGAAACCCCTAAAACACCAAAAAATTTCGCATAAAATTGATAGCTTTTTCTCAAAATTTCTGCACTCGCCCAGCCAGAAGCCTGACCACGAGCTAAAATTTTTGCCACGCCATTCATTAACTTATTCCCCTGTTCATTTTTCCGCGCCAAATTTCCCGTCGCATTAAACCCCTGACTGAAACCATAATTATTGCCACTAAAATTCACTTGACCAGAAAAAGCCGTACGCCCCGAAATGCTCGCCTGATTATTCAGATTCACCCCATTCCCCTCTTTTCTACCTTTGATTCTCATGTATGAATCCATCAAAAGCTGCATCAACATTCCGAGTGCCGTCGTCCTGCCAGCCTCTTCCAAAAATCCACCCCTCGCCTGAAAATCCGCGGTAATCTTTGCGAGATAAAGCATCACTCCTAACTTCAAAAAATCCGACACCTGAATCGTAATTGGCCCGAGTCTCAGCCACCTACAGGCCCCTAACTGACAATATGCCAAAGTTGAACGCCCCGCTGCCACCGCCAGTAGTAAATTCAAAGATAACCCCACAATCAACAAAATCATTGGTAATTGTTTTGCTATAGCATCCAGTATTCGCCAAATCCCACTAGGTTTTTTAGCTTTTTCCACTTCCACCAAATTCACTCTAGTCTCAAAAAATAGCAGCACCGCCGTAATTGCCAGATATTTCACCTGATCCAACCAATACGTTGTATCTTCCCCCTTCACTTTCGCATAAGACGGACCTACTAAAGCAATCATCATCAACCCGATGGCAATCAAAATCATCATCGTAATGATAATTTTATAGTTTGCCTTATGTTGTCGCATCTAATCCCACTCCAAAAGTTTTTATCTTTTAATAATTCCACTCACCATCGCCAGAAATACCCCGACAATTGCGCAAACTCCCGCGATTACCCAAAAACGCATCACAATTTTGGCCTCACCCCAACCATTTGCTTCCAAATGATGATGAATCGGCGCTGAAATAAAAATCTTACGCTTGAAAAATTTCTTTGAAATCATCTGGATCAAAGATGAGCCTGCCTCTACCACGAACAATAATCCAATCACCGGCAAAAGTAACAATGAATTCGTCATCATAGATACCACACCAAGCCCCGCACCTAGTGCGAACGACCCCACATCGCCCATCATAAAACGTGCTGGCGGCACATTGAACCACACATAAGAAAATAGCCACCCCACTACCGTCATACAGAAAGCAAATAAATAAACCTGCCCACGAAATAGCGCAATTGTACCAAACGCACCATAAGCCATCATCGCGAGACCCCCAGCTAGCCCATCTAATCCATCCGAAATATTCACTGCATTTGAGGTCGCCACCACCGCAAAAGTAAATAACCCCACCATCACCACTCCGCCAATTTCAATATCACCTGCAAATGGAATATGAATACTCGTCCAGCCTAATTTATAGGCAAAAAACCAACCTAGTACCAAGCTCACCACCGTAATCATCGCAAACTTAATCGGTGCGCGTAGCCCTGCCGCTCCTTCTCCCGAGCCAAAAACATTGATTCCATCATCGATCAGCCCCACAATCGCCCCGCCCAAGAAACCAAAAATCGGCAGCCACGTTTGGGCACGATCAAAATTACAAATCAGTGTCACCACTGTCACCGCAATTACCCCGATAATTCCCGCCATCGTCGGAAACACTCGCTTGAATTTATGCACATGTAGTTTTGTCATAATCGGCAGGCTATCACCCGAAACCGTCGTCTTTTTTTGCTTCTTCCAAAAATGATATTTATAAGCTACGTGAGTGTAAAAAGGCGTCAAAAACATCGAAAGCAAAAAAGTACCTAGCGACAACAGTAAACCATATAATGCATTATTATCTAAATTCCCCACGCCTTACCTCCTGACTTTATTATAGTTTATCATATACTTCGATATCTCATCAAAAATCGGCTTCGCATTCATTCCACCATCCAGCTTGCGGTTATCACTCCAAACTTTAGTCATAATTACATAATCCGGTGTCTCCTCTAGAGACTTCGCCCCAAAACCCACATAGGTACCAATCGTTTCGTCGAAACTATATTTGCCATTTTTCACAGTCTGCGCCGTACCGGTTTTGCCACCTACATAATAATCCTCGTCATACCCCTTCACATTCGGAAAAACTAGGCGCCCCGTGTGCAACATTTGACGCATTGTCCTACTGGTATCATTTTTATTTAACGCATCGTGATCCGCCTTCGCGAGCTCTGTTCTCACAAACTTACCATCCTTCATTTCTCCAGCAATCAGAGTCGGACGATAATATTCCCCGCCGTTCACCACCGCCGAAAAGGCTGAGGCTACTTGAATAATCGAAAGATCCAAACTCTGTCCGAAAGTCATATTTGCATACCTCGCATCCGTCGCATCAATATCATTTGGTGGCACGATTGCGCCCTTCGTCTCTGGCAATTCAATCCCCGTATACTTACCTAAATTAAAGCGGTTATGATAATAATCATAAAGCTTTTCCTTACCCTGGTAAGTAATTTCCGAAGCCGAACCACCTAAAAGCTTCAAAGCCTGAATCGAACCGGTATTTAATGAGTAAGTCAAAACTGTTTGCATTGAAATTTCCCCGGTGTGGCCCTTAATTGAATTCTCAATCGGCCAACCATCAATCACCAACTTATCCGTATTATAATAAGTCGTTTCTGGTGTCATCACCCCAGAATCAATCGCCGCCGCAATCGCAAAAGTCTTACACACCGAAGCTGGGTTGAAGGCGTTCATTGTTGCATCAGTCTGAAAAACTTTCGCGTCCGTCACCTTCGCATATTCTGCCGGATTATAACCCGGTTTGCCTGCCATCGCCAAAATTTGTCCCGTCGCCGGATTCATCACGATCGCCGACCCATAGGTAATATTAAATTTTTTCGTTACTTCATCCACTGCTTCTTCTGCTTTTTTCTGAATATTGCGGTCAATCGTCAACACCAAATTCTTCCCGTCTTTTGCCGGAATTTTCACATTTTCATTACCAATCGTCAGTGGCACATTATTTGAATCTTTTACGGTTTTTAGTAGACCGTTTTCCCCTGTTAGTTCCTTGTTTAAGCTACCTTCCACTCCATATTGGCCTTCGCCTTCCTGGTTCACAAATCCCAGCACTTGCGCCGCCATTTCTCCCTCTGGATACACCCTGGTCGTAGCCTCCTGCTCGTAAACTCCCGTCAAATCCGCATTTTTCAAATTATTCGTTTCCGCGTATGGCACATTTTTCGCCACCACAAAATATTTGCGCTCCGGATCCGCAAAAACCTCATCCCAACCCGTTTTGACACGGTAAGCCCCTACTATTTCATCAATTTTTTTAGTAATTTCTTCCCGTTTTTTCACCACCAAACTTGGATCAATCGAAATTGTATAGGTTTTTTTATTCATCACAATTGGCACCGGCGTTTCACCATCCAGAAAATAAATTTCCCCACGCTTGGCAAAAATTGTCGATTTCATAATCTGCTGCTGATTCGCCTTCGTTGCATACAGTTTATGATTCAAAACCTGCAAACGAAATAGCTGAATCACAATCAAACCAAACACCAAAAAACAGAGACCCTGAATCAAACTCGTTCGTGATTTCAACCTCTGTTTTCTCATATGCTTAATTATAGCATAAGGGGCTTATTTTTTATTCATTTCCCCACCCATCACCATCTGAATCGTGCGATTTAATTGTTGCTTAATTTTATTGCGCGCGTGTGGCGTAATAATTTTATCCAACCAACTTGGTTTCACCATTTGATTTTTTGAAGTCAAAATTTCCACCACATCACCATTTTTTAATTTAGTGTTCAAGTTTGAAAGTTTACCGTTAATCTTCGCGCCAATCACATGCCCACCCACTTCCGAGTGTAAACGATAAGCAAAATCTAGTGGCATCGACCCCACCGGCAGATCAATAATATCCCCCTTCGGTGTATAAACGAAAAGTTTATCAGCAAACAAGTTAATCTTTAGCTTCTTCATATCCACTTGCTTACCTTCTTTCAGCTGTGCTGCCGCCATTTGCAGCTCCGAAATCCAGAGCAAATTCGTTGGTAAGTGCTGAATCTTCCCCATCTTGTAATTTTCCGTCAACTTCTGCTCATTATAGAAAAAGCTCGCCGCCAGTCCCCGTTCCGCATATTCGTGCATATCTTTCGTGCGAATCTGAAACTCCACGATACGCTTATCTTTCGTTATCACCGTCGTATGTAAAGACTGATAGCCATTTTGCTTTGGCATCGCCACATAATCCTTAATCCTCCCCGTCATCGGCGTATATAGCGCGTGAATAATTCCCAGCGTCAAATAACAATCCGTCACATCTTCCACGATAATTCGAAGCGCCGTCAAATCATAGACTTCATCGATATTCTGATTATATTTCGCGAGTTTCTTATGCAAAGAATAGACTGATTTCACTCGTCCATCAATCTCAAATTTAATTTTCTCTTCCGCCAGTTTCCCCGAAACTTCTTTTTTAATCTTTTCTAGACTTTTCTCCGCGGATTTATTGCGCTCTTCGATCAGTTTTTTCAAAAATTCAAAACGTTTTGGATCTACATAAGAAAATGCAATATCGGAAATCTCCACGCGCAGTCTCCCCATATTCAAACGGTCCGCTAGTGGTGAAAAAATTTCCAGTGATTCCTTACCAATCTTCTTCTGCTTCTCTGGTGGCAAAGCCGATAAGGTCCTCAAATTATGCAAACGATCGGCTAGCTTGATTATTAAAACTCGAATATCCGCACCCGTCGCAATCAAAAGTCTCAAGAGATTGTCTTTTGTCGCCGGTAAATAAGTGTCAATATCACGCATCCCCTGTCTAGCCTTGCCCAGTTTAGTCACGCCATCCACCAAAAATGCCACGGTTTCACCGAATTTTTCCTTAATTTCATCCAGTGTCACCCCAGTATCTTCCACCGTATCGTGAAGCACTCCGGCTATTATCGTATCTTCGTCCATTCCCCACTCACGTAAGATGCTCATTACCGCTAGTGGATGGATAATATATGGTTCACCCGATTTTCGTTTCTGCCCCTCGTGCGCCTGGGTCGCAAAATCAATTGCGGCCTGTTCTCTCTCTGTTATTTTCGGTTGAACACATTTTTTACTCATTGTAATCTCGCTAATAATCTCTGTAATTCATCTTCATTTTTGCAAGCAAATGTCACGCTACGCCCCCTCACACGTACTTTTGCCGCGTATTTTTCACTCAATTCGTTCTCTTGATGCAGGTAAACATTGGTTTTTAGTAAATTCGCCGAACTTTTCTTTTTATGCTCCGCAATATAACGCTCAACTTTGCGCGCCGTCCACCCCTCTTCAATAATCATCGGCAAAATTTTCTTCACCATCTCTGGGTCTGCCGAAATTAACGGTCTCATCACCCCCTCAGTTAGCTTATGTTCGACCATCGCATGCTTCACTTCATCCGGCAGGTTCAAAAGTCGCATTGTATTAATTACCGATGAGGTACTTTTTCCCACTCGCTTAGCAATTTCCTCTGGCTGGAGATTAAACTGATTTTTCAATTTCGCATAAGCCGTCGCCATTTCAATCGCATTAAGATCTTCGCGCTGCGCATTTTCAATAATCGAAAGCTCTAGTTGGTTTTGCGCATCGAGAGTACGAATAATCGCCGGAATTTTTTCTAATCCCGCCATCTTCGAGGCACGATAACGTCTCTCGCCCGCCACAATCTTATATTTATTGCCCTCAGCCACCACTACAATCGGCTGCAAAACCCCATGCTCGCGAATCGAATCCGCTAAGGCTGCCAGAGCTTCTTCTGAAAAATCTTTACGTGGCTGATCGGTTTCTGGTGTAATCTTCGTAAGGTCAAGCTCCGTTAACTGACTCTTTGAGCTATCCTCTGATAAAGTAATATCAAAATCATCCTCTACGATATCCGTAGGAATTAAACTTTCAAATCCGCGACCCAAACCTTTTGCCATTTTCACACTCTCTTTTTCTTTTTACACTCTCTTTAATACTTCTTTTGCTAATTCCTTGTAAGCCTTCGCACCCTTACTAAAGCGATCATAATCCCCCACCGGCACTCCGTGGCTTGGCGCCTCCGCCAATCTCACATTACGTGGAATCGTCGTCTCGAAAACCTTATCTCGGAAATATTTCTTAATTTCCGCTAATACCTGTACCGATAAAGAGGTACGCTTATCATACATCGTCGCAAGTACCCCTAATAATTTCAAATTTGGATTCATCGCCTTACGTACTAATTTCACCGAGTCCATCAGCTGTGCGACTCCTTCTAGAGCATAAAACTCGGTCTGCACTGGCATCAAAAGGTAATCCGCCGCAATCATCCCGTTCACTGTTAATAATGAAAGACTCGGTGGCAGGTCGATAATTACAAAATCATAATTATCACGTACTTCATTAATTGCATTTTTCAGCTGAACAAATTTTTTACTCAGCTTCGTCATCTCGACTTCGGCATTAGCTAGCTGGGGTGTAGTTGGTGCCAAGTCCAAACCCTTAAATTTAGTGTTCAAAATTATTTCTGGTAATCGCCTCTCACCCAGAATCACTTCCGACATCGTATTCGAAAGTTCATTATTCATATAATTACGTTCGAACTGCGCCTTATCAATACCAAGACCCGATGTTGCATTTCCCTGTGGATCAAAATCAATTACTAAGACTTTTTGTTTTTCTTTCATCAAATAGTACGCCAAATTAATCGTGGTCGTCGTCTTACCGACCCCGCCTTTTTGATTTGTTATACAAATTACCTTCGCCATATCTATTTATATATTACCATAATATTCATAAGAATAATCATTATCACGACAAAAAGCCCCAAAAAAGACCCCGTAGGGTCTTTTTCTTATTTGATTGAAGTAATTTCAATCACACTATATTTTTGGCGGTGACCAGTTTCCTTGTGGACACGCTTCTTTGAGTGGTAGCGGATTACGCGGATTTTGTCACCAGCGATTTTCTCTTCTACTACTTTAGCTGAAACCTTGACACCTTTGACTTCTGGCGTACCAACGAGGGTTTTATCGCCATCAATTACAAGTAAAGCACCAGTTTCGAGCTCTTTAGTTCCTTCCGGGAGGAGGTCCACCCGTAGGGTCTCACCCTCAGCTGCGATATATTGCTTACCGCCGATGAGTACAACTGCCTTTTTCATAATATTCCTTAATGTATTATTAACTTTGACTATTCTAGCATATTTATCTCTTTTTTTCAATAACTAAGCCAAAAAAAGAACCCCGCTCTCATAGGGTTCTTTTTCGTACTTAATCGTCTACACGATTACATTAAATCGAAAGGGCTTTTACTCTTGGTCTTCGTGTTGCTTTTCTAAAGCTTTAAGTTGCTTAGTTGAAGCAATGTAATAAGCAGTACCGATACCAATCATGGCGGTCACTACCACTGCTAATACAGTTTCGGAAGCACCAGTGTGAGGGAGTTCCTTCGGTGTATTAGGAGTTTTTGGCTTATCTGCACAATCACGATGGACAGTGACTTTTACCTTGCTGTGAATCGTAGTGTCGAGCACCGCGATAGCTGAATTATTGTAAGTTACCGTGTCGCCACATGGGAAGATTTTTTCGTCTTCAGAGAATTTTACTTTGTAAGTAATGAAAGCTTCTTCACCGGCATTGTAATCACCAATATTGAAACCATTTTTGAAGAGATTTTCTTTTTCAAAACCAGCAGAACGAGGAGTCTTCAAGAAAGTCGTGCCAGGAATAGCAGTCATACCAGTACCGAGCAAATCATAAGCAGAAACACCGCGTTGGATTGTCGTACCAGTATTTTTATAGCGCAATTTGAAGTCGATAGTTTCACCTGGAGCTACCGTAATTTCTGTACGGTAATCATTCATATTTTCCTTAGAAGCCATTTTTTCACCAGTAAAACCAGCCTTATCTACCTTGATGCGGAAAGTTACATAACCTGCGAATTCATTACAACCAGGAATTACACCCCAGTAGTTCTTCGTATAGCCAAGGAAAGTTCCACCATCTTTACCAAAAAGTGCGTCATCATTCAAGGTCGAACCATTAAGTGAGCCACTGTTACTCAGTTTTGCAGAGTTTGGCACGTAGCGCAAAGAAACATTCTCTTTGGAGTGTAAATAAGCAGTATCCCAAACTTCTTTTGGTGATGAATTTGAAGAAGAGATAGTTCCCTTCAAGATGGCTGCTGCGCCAGGAGTGATACGATCACTAATCTTATCCATTCGCAAGCGTACATTTTGAGCTACACCACGATGATCACCGTCATTCAATTTAGCCGAAGCATTATTATGATAATATACAAATACTTCATATTCTGAACCGGCTTCTACGGTAACATTATCGTCATATTTATCTTTAGTACCTGCCTTGCGTACACGCACGAAGTTAGCTTCATTACCAACTTCTGGGTTATCCGTCATCGAGTTAAACGTGACATGATCTGCTGGATTTTTCCAGGTATAAGTCGGCCTGGTTGGGCCCCAAGTAGCCTCTTCGGCATGCACTGGGGCTTGAATCTGACCAAGGCTGAACGCACCTGCGACCACTGCCCCAATCACTGGAAAGATACGGCGCGCAGAACTACGCATATCTTCCCAGGTTTTTGTTTTTATGTTTATGTTCATCGATCTCCTTTCGATTAAGATCCTAAACTCATTTTAGACTATTTTTGGTTTTTGTACAATATATTTGTTCAATATTTTTTCTTCTCTATTGAGTACAATTATTGTTCAGAATTTGTTTCAACATCTACTGTACGAGTTTGACCAGATTCGTGAGCAACTTTATTATCACTATTAGCACTGTTTACTGCATTAGCAATATCGTTATCAGTCAAAGTTTTCTCCTCACTACTGTGAGAACCCTGAATATCTTCGCTTACAACCGGTTTTTCTTCTGCTAATACTGAGCGATTTTCTGCATCAGTTTGTTTTTCTGTAGCTACACCTTCTTGATGAACAATACCTTGGCTATTATCTTGAGTTGTAATGAATGAATTTGGAGTTAAATCCTGCTTAGCAGCTTCTCTTACCATCGCATCAAACTGTGCCTTATCGGTAATCTCACTACCTGGAAGATTGGTTTGAGCGTTTCTTTCATCTTCACCTTTAAGGTACTCAGAAGCACTATCCCTATTGGTATAATCCCGCTTACTAGCGCCTTCATTCGCCGATGCCGTATTAGTCTTACCTTCGCTCACATTATTTTCAGGAGTCTTTGGATTTTCCTTTGGAGTTGAAGGTGGGGTTTCGTTCTTCGGCTTAGAAGGTTCTGGTTCTTTATTTTCTACTACTTCAACATTTTCCGGAGTAACTACTGAAGTTGTAACTTCCGTTTTATCTACAGTTTTAGTTACTTCCTTCTTCTCAGTCTTTAAGTATTGGAAGATTACCTGGCCACATTTCACATTGATACCTAAAATCTTAACACTAGACATGATATTCATAACTTCGCCATCCGAAGCATTCTTCTCAATCACACCCAGAGCTCTAAGTGAATTTTCCTTAAATCCATCACGAACATTCATATCCATGATATTTTCACCATCTTTATTCTCAGCATAGACAAACTCTACGGCTTGATCTTTATGGAATACACCATCTTTATCTAGCGCCATATCTACCTGAAGATTACCTTCACCACCATTATTTGAGGCGTAACCAGACTGGTAGGTTTCATTCATAATCGAACCAAGCTTCAAGGTTGAACCCTCAAGGAAGTTGGCAATTGTGTTATTGGCTTTTTCCTTAATCGCAACCTGCGCCTCTGCGTCGCCGTGCTGAATCATGTAGGTAATATCATTCACTGCGGTAGGAGAGTCGGCCATTTCAAATGCACCGAAGGAAGCACCAAGATAACTTGCCATATTAGGGTTTTCCATGGTGTTCAAAATTTCTTTCATACCTTCAGCGCCTAGAGCTTCACTTGAAGCACCCTGTTCCTTAAGGCTTTCTAGACCAGATCGATCTACGAAAGTCATATCATTACCTGAGCGTCTCGCATCTGTAAAACCTGGGAATTCTGGATTGATATTATCATTCAATTCAATCTTGGTTTCATTACCATCGACCATAATATTGAAAGAATTTCCCCTAATCAAAGAATCCACTTCACTGCCGGCATCATGTTCCGCTAGAGCTTCCTCCACATTACCATCAGTGTCGCCGTTATTATCCATGCTTTTCTCAACGGCAGTATTATTATTGGTGTTAAATTTATTACCACCATGGGCCGCAAGAGCAACGAGAGCACCAATCCCAGCAATCAACGCAAATCGTTTGATTCCCTCACCGTGTTTCTTGATTTTCTCAATAACACCAGCGACGAAACCTTTTTTCTTCTCAGTCTCAGAGTCTTCTTTTTCAGAATTCTCAATATCAGCATCCTCAGTATCTGATTCTTTTGTCTCGGATTTTTCACTAGGTTCCTCAGTTTTATTACTATTAGAATCTATAGCCTCGGTCTTACTATTACCATTCTTCTGCTCTTCAAGTATTTTCTGAAGCTGCTCTAATTGATCTTTTGGAAGCATTTTCTGAAGCTGCTCTAATTGATCTTTTGGTAATTTTTGCATCCAAATCTGATTATCAGCGTCAAGTAGTACTGGACCACCAGTTTTTTCCATTTCAGCGATCTTTTCCGCACTAATACCACCAAAATCAAAATCTTCTTTTTTATGGTTGATAGACTCTGTAGTCTGTTTTAAATCTTCTTTGACATCATCTTCAACTTTTTCATCGGATTTATCATTTTCAGAAACGCTTTCAATATCAGTATTTTTAGCGGCAACCTCACCCATCTTATCTTTCACGGTTGGCACAAATTTTTCAATCGTATCCTCACCCGTAAGTGTATCAAATTTATGAAGAATAGATCCTTCGACACCACTTTTTTGTTCGTAAAATTTCGTTCGATTGAATTGGCTCTTTGCAAAATCGAGAGCGATCTCCTTTTTATCGGCTTTTTTGAGCTCTTCTAATTTTTCCTTAGCTCTAGCAGAGACAGACCACACTGCGTCAATCTTTTCATAATCTTCAGGACTAAGTTTCTTACCGTTTTCTTTCAATCTGTATGTCAAATTAGAAGCCGCTTTTTCATCTGCTCTAAAAGTTTCTTCAGCTTTATCAATTGTATTATTTACTTCGCCAGAAAAAGCCTTAGCCAAAAAATCCCTCTCCGCTAAATTAGCTTCCATCTTATACATTTTTTCTTTATATTGAAAATAAATATCTCCATGATCAGGAATAGCGGCCCTACGCTCCTTAATAGCATCTATCTCTTTCTGCGCTAAAGCCTTTCTCTGAACCATTTCTTGATATTCTGGTGTTGATTCTACCTTTGATTCAAAAACCTTAAGCTGATCAAGGCTGTTTTTCATCAAATTTTCCATTGGCACAAAACCGCCTTCGCCACCATCGCGCATATAATTAAGGGCGTTTTCTTCTTGCTTCTTCAAATTATCCCTATAGTCGCGGATTTCTTTCTCACTCATAAGACCAAGTCCAGCCTGCATCTTAAGATAAGTATCTGTTTCTACCTTAATTTGATTAAACTGATGACGCAATTCAATCTTACGGTCATTTTCGTTTCTTTCAGCACTCTCAGTAACAAGCCCCTCATGCGCAGCTTGCCCTTTACGTAAATCGTGTTGCTCCTTGTAATATTTTTCTCTAGCCAAACGCTGGGCTTCAAGAGATTCTGCCCTTTTGGCTTCCTTTTCTTTAGCCGTTATTTGACGATGTTTTTCTATCGATATATCAACATAATCAACAACTTTAGGCTTCTCGGATCCAGCACTATTTGATTCAACATTTTTTTCGGTATTATTAGCCTCAACTTTAGCCTTAGCTTCTTCTCTTCTTGCTTCATAGTATTGATTTATCTTATACTCACGGCTATTTACGTCAGGCATGCCTTCACTATTATCATTATTTCCACTCGGCGCGAAATTCATATTTCTTACACTCATTATGCCTCCTCCTTAGCATTCTTTAAGTAATTCTCTTTAAACTCGTCCAATGCCTTTTCGGTTACCGACTGTACATCAATACCTGATTCTTGGATAATCTTCTGAACCTCGTTAAAATCCGGTTCAGCCGCATCAAAAAGCTCTGAAATCTTATCTACCAAGTAATCCGGCAAATTCATCAAGATTTCACTCAAGATAGCTTCTTGCATTTTCATCTTTAAATCTTCACGCAAACGATCATTCACGCGGACACCCGCTTCACTCATCATTTTTTCGATGTATTGATTCATCAATTCATCCTGCGCTTTTAAGTTATCACCCTGAAAATCAGGCTGGATCTGTCCAACCTCCGGTGAAAAAGTATTAGTATCAGTCATGTGGAGACCTTTCTTTTTTATTTTGAAATATGACCTTATGCCATAAAGATAACGCTTATTTATCAGATTGTCAATAATATTTTTGTTCAATTTCATGCTTACTTATAGAGGTACTATTGAACACATATTTTTCTATTTTGAATACAAATTTTATAAAATCCCACTCACGACAAAAAATAGCCGCCAAAAAGCGACTATTTTATTTATCAGGAAGAAGTTTCTAGCTAAACTAGCTAATCATCGAGGAGATTTTACCGAGCTTAGCGGTAATTCTCGCGCGTACCTCTTGGCTGACTTGTCTTTTTGATACGTAATTAGTTTCATCATCAAAGAATTCAAACGTCATTCTCTATCTTCCTTTGCTCTTAAATTTTTATTTTTGTTTTGATTTATGATCTTCGTTACATTAATAATATCACAAATTTTACATTTGCAAGTAATTTTTTCAAATTTTATAAAAAATATTATTAAACTACGATTTTCATCTGATAAAATTGAACAATTATTTTAATAAAGTGAACAATTTTATCGTTTTTTAATCTTTTATCTGAGCGATGGATAGTTGAATAATTTTTTTATTCATCTATCCATCTCCTCCACTTTTTCTTGATCGGTCAATGCTTGTTTATTAGTGTTTCATTGACTTCTCGTCTAATCAAATCTTTTCCTTATTTATTTTAATAATTCTAGGTTTTACTTACTTTTTCTCGTCTTCGCATATTCGAAGACTTTTTTACATATTTGATTTCCTGTTTATTTTTCTTTGAGTTAGCTTATTTTACATTTTTTGTTTTTATTGTCTAACTTGTTTTAAGTCTAACATAAACTACTATTTTTGTCAATACTGTTTATGCTTTAACAGAGGTAATTTCATCAAAAAGCTCCGTATTTTCCTACGGAGCTTCCTGCCAAATCACTTATCGTAGAGCCCTATATCTACATTTTTCCATGTAGGACTGACCCCTCGCTTAGATCTTTTCTAAAGAAATCGCTACATTCTCACCCTGAACTTTGACGATTTCGTCATAAGCGAAGTTCCCTTCGTGCACCAATTCTTCTGCTAAGACTTCATTCATCAGCATCTCGCGATAAGCCTCTGGTACTTCCATTGAAACCATCAACCTAATGCGATCATCAACATTAAGTCCCGCCTTCTTACGTGCGGCCTGCACGAAGCGAATCAATTCACGAATCTTGCCTTCTTCTAGTAGTTCCGGCGTCAAAGTCTTATCAAGCACCAAAGCCTCACCATGTTCGACCGACTTCACATTTACTTCTTCCATGATAATCTGCTCATAGAAGTCATCCAGTTTTTCACCAGCATAAACTAGCTTTGCTAATGGCTGACGCACCTTAATTTGTGCTTCAGTTTCAGTTTTCTTCATCCTCTCTGCTAGACCAGCCGTGATAATCTCTCGCGTCTTTGCCATCTGGACAAGCACCATTTCGTCAATTACGCCAGCTTCTGGCCAATCCAAAAGATGCACTGATTCTGGAATTTCCGAATTCACTACACCTGCACCGGTCATCTTCTGATAAAGCTCCTCAGCGAGGAATGGTGTAAATGGCGCCAAGATCTTCGCAAGATAGATCAATACATAATACAGCGTCGAATAGGCCTCTAGTTTGTCCTGGTCGTCTTCCGATTTCCAGAAGCGCCTACGTGACCTACGCACAAACCAGTTCGACATATCATCGATAAATTCCAACACTGAAGCCAGTGCTGCTGGAATATTATAAGCCTCCATACCTTCCGTAATCTGATTACGTACCTGGTGCACTCTCGAAACCAACCAGATATCTAGTGGGTTCACGAATTCACTCACCGCCATCGCTTGTTCAGAATCAAAACCATCGACTTCTGCATACATCGTAAAGAAATCATAAACATTCCAAATCATCGACAGCTTTCTCGCCACATCTGACACATCTTTATCTATCAACGAGAAATCTTCTCCTGCCAGCACCGGTGAAGAAAGCATCAAGAAACGCAAAGAGTCTGCCGAATATTGATCCATCAAAAGATTTGGGTCGGTGTAATTTCCTAATGATTTCGACATCTTGCGGCCATCGTTACCCGCCAAGGTACCAGTAGTAATTACGTTCTTATAGGCAATATCCGAAAAGAGTGCCGTATTAACCACATGTACATAATAGAACCACGCACGTACTTGCCCCACATATTCCACGATAAAATCTGCTGGGTAATTCTTTTCAAATTTTTCTCGATTTTCGAAAGGATAATGCAACTGCGCAAATGGCATTGAACCGGATTCAAACCAACAGTCTAACACCTTATCGATACGCTTAAAATGCTCGCCATCAATCTCAAATTCAATTTCATCCACCCATGGACGGTGATAATCTTCTAGTCTTACACCGGAAAGTTCATAAAGTTCATCATAAGAACCCACTACTTTCACACTTCCCTTATCACCCTCCCAAACCGGCATTGCCGTAGCAAAGAAACGATCACGTGACAAATTCCAATCCGGCGCCGCTTCGATATTTTTCTCGAAACGACCGTGTTTCAAATATTCCGGGAACCAATTAATTTTTTCGTTTTCAGAAATCAACATGGTTTTCGAATCCGTCACATTGAAGAACCAACTTGGGAATGCCCGGTAAATAATGCGTTGTTTCGAGCGTGGATTGAATGGATATTCATGTTTAATGTATTTAATACGATAAACAATCCCCTTTTCGAGAAGCATCTTAGCGATAATTTTGTTCGCCGCCCAAAGCTCAATGCCGTTTTCATCAGTCTTGCGTACACCGAGATCCATCAACCATTTTTCAGCTTTCTCCACGTAATACCCCTGCTCATCCAAGAGATCGACAAAATCTACTTCATGTACCAAAGCCAAATCATAGTCCGCCTCACCATAAGCCGGAGCGATATGCACGATACCCGTACCATCTTCATCCGAAACATACTCTGCGGTTAATACGTGGTAAGTATCTTTTTGGCGTTCCTCACGCGAGAAATTTTCCATCAAAGGCTGGTATTCTAGACCCACTAATTCCGCGCCCGAAAATTCCTTCAAGAGCTCATATTCCCCTTCGAAAACCTCGTCCGCAGTTTTCTTTAGGATCACAATCTTCTCTTCCCCTACCTGATAAAGGCCATAAGTCAATTTTTCATTTACTGCTAGAACCAAGTTCGCAGGCAAAGTCCAAGGCGTGGTCGTCCAAGCTAAAAGGTATGCACCATGTAGTTCCCCCTCACTCACTACCTTAAATTTCACAAACACCGATGGATCGGTTACCTCTTGATAAGCATCGTTATCCATCGTCACCTCGGCTTTCGAAACCGGCGTCGAGAATTTGGTGTCATACATCAAAACCTTACGCCCCTCGAAAATCAAACCTTTATCATACAAAGTCTTAAACGCCCACCAGACCGACTCCATGTAGTTCTTGTCCATCGTACGGTAAGCACCGCGAAAATCCACCCAGCGACCAATGCGATCAATTGTCGATTCCCAAGCTTCTGAATTTGCCACCATCGAGGCCTTAGCTTTTTCGATATAGGTCGCTAGCGGCCACTTCGTGCCAATTTCTCGACGGTCCGTAATGCCTAATTGTTTCTCGACAAAGTTCTCTGCTGGTAGCCCGTGACAATCCCAGCCCCAACGACGCTCTACCCGTTTTCCGCGCATCGTCCAAAACCTTGGCACCGCATCCTTCGTCACCGAAGAAAGCAAGGTTCCATGATGTGGCATACCCGTAATGAATGGAGGTCCATCATAAAAAACATATGAATTATCAATATCACGTTGCTCAATCGATTTTTCAAAAGTCTGATTTTTCTTCCAAAATTCGATCAAAGCTTTTTCGTATTCTAAAGCTCGTCTTCTTGTATTTGCTTGATATTTCATATTCCCTCTTTCTAATCCGTTTCCTCTGTATTTTTCAAAATTTTCGTATATATTCCGTTCGGTTCATCCATGGTAGTTTCAATAATTTCTTCGCGGAATAATTCGTAAATATTTCCCTCAATTTTGTCGTCAAAGTACAATTTTAAATCATATAATCTGCGTAAATGTTCCCCTGCGCGTCGAATGTTATGTCGAATCAAGATATCCGAAAAGCGGTCCGAAATCGTCATAATCCCCGTATGATGACACATGTTGTCACAAAGTTGAATCAAGCGATCATAATCATCAATTTTCACACGCAACATATATTCCTGTGTCATGCGAATCGTGTCTTCTTCCATCCCCTCCCAAAATTCGTCACGATTCAAAGTTGGAAAACCATAATAAGTGTGGGTCATCGAAATTCGCGCTGGAATTTCCAAACCCTTTTCCATCAAAATTTCATAACCAAAAATCGGGTGCTTCAGTCCTGCATGCTTCATTTTTACCCGACCAATATCGTGTAGCAGTCCCACTGCATAGGCCATATCTGGGTCAAGCTGATCTTTTTTCATGGCACGCGCAATCGTCTCTGCTGCTCTCGCCGTACTCCTAGAGTGCTGCTCCCAGTAGATTTTATATCCAGGCTGCGTTTTGCCCCAGGCAAAAATTGCCTCTGCTTGTTCCCTGATTTTACTCATCCCCTTAATTATACAACAAAAATCCAGACTTCGCTAAAAGCCAACCCCCCTCACCTAAGCTATCCCCCCATTCTTCATGAATCCCCCCTCTCATATCGCTGATTTTAGACTTCGCGAATCACGTACTTCACTTCCGAAATTTGTGGTAATGGTCTGCCCGCCCACTTTTTTACCACCATCCCGTCATCCTGTAAAACCAAAATCGTCGGATACTGCACAATATCTCTCGCTCTCGCAAACATTTCCCCATCAATCGTCTCCGGATCGATTAATTCCACCTCTTTTCGCGCCTCATACTCGAAGTCACGCTTCCACATCTCGGCTTCCGAAGCAAATTCCGAATGTTGTTTTACCACTATTACTACACGCATTCTTTTTTCTTCTTTCTTTGTTCCCTAATAATACTTTCAAATTCATCCAAAGTCTTAAACTGCAAAAATACACTGGCAAATCGCACGTAGGCCACCTCATTTTTCTCGGCCAAAACATCCAAAATCGCCTGACCAATCTCATGCGACTCCACTTCGTCGCGGTCCAGAGCATACATTTTCGCCGTCACTGAGTTTACTACGTCCTCAATTTCAAATTCCGAATTAAAAAACTTCCCCACACTGCGCTTTACCGCACCACGTAATTTATCTCGATCGAAAACTTCTCGATTGCCACTACGTTTTTTCACCGTCAACGTTGGTAGCTCGATGCGCTCGTAAGTCGTAAAGCGATAACCATCTTTCGTCACTCGTCTGCGACGAATCATTTGGCCATCCGTAGTTTCCCGGCTTTCCAGCACTTTACTATCGCCAATGCCAATATTTATATTCATTATAATTTCTATCTAAAATGACTGGGCTAGCCAGTCATTTCGAATTGTTAAGTTATTTTTTATTACGGAATCTTGCACGAAGTGAAGGTGGTACATCCAAATCTTCTTCTTCGTCTTTTTTACCGATGCGTTCCCAAATATTTTCTTTTGGGGTAGCCGTGAAATCATTTTGGAATTCATTAGTTGAAGCAGTAGAATGGTCGAAACTACTAATTGGCGCCGCTACTGGCTCGCTAACCTGTGATTTCATCGCTTCGACACGTTCCATCACCTCTGCATTACGACGAGCTTCTTCTTCCTCGGCACGCTTTTGACGGTAATAATCTGAATCAAAACCCGTAGCTACCACGGTAATTACGATTTCATCTTGTAATTCTGGGCGAATTGAAGCACCGAAGATAATATTGGCATCTGGAGAAACTGCACCAGTAATCTCCTCTGCTGCTTCTTGGATTTCTGACATTGACATATCATAGCCACCAGCTACCGAGAAGAGTACGCCACGAGCCCCATCAATTTTCACTTCGATGAGTGGGGATTCAATAGCTTGTTGAGCTGCCAATTTCGCACGGTTTTCACCGGAAGCGCGACCAATACCCATCAAAGCTGAACCTGCATTCTTCATAATCGCCTTCACGTCGGCAAAGTCCAGGTTAATCAGCGCATGTTCGGTAATTAATTCTGAAATACCTTGCACACCTTGACGCAAAACATCATCTGCGATCTTAAAAGTTTCGAGCAGTGGTGTGCGTGGGTCGATTGTTTGTAGCAAACGGTCATTAGGAATCGTAATCAAAGCATCGACTTCCTTCGCCAATTTTTCGATTGCAAAATCTGCGTTCTTCTTACGTTGTGCACCTTCGAAAGTAAATGGCTTCGTCACCACACCCACGGTCAAAATATCTTGCTTTTTAGCTTCCTGAGCCACTACTGGACCAGCACCAGAACCGGTACCACCACCAGCACCTAGCGTAATGAACACCATATCGGCATCCTTAATAGCTTCACAGATGTTGTCACGGCTTTCTTCCGCGGCGGTTTGACCCTTTTCTGGATCACCACCGGCACCAAGACCTTGGCCGATGTGAACTTTCACGTCTGCATTTGAGTGATGTAGAGCCTGGGCATCGGTATTTACCGCAATAAATTCAACACCGGAAAGTCCAACTTCCTTCATGCGATTTACCGCAGAACCGCCAGCTCCACCGACACCGATTACTTTAATCGTCGCTTTGCTTTCCACCTCTGTTGGTTTTATTTCTGGCATCTTTATTCCTCACTTTTAACTATAGATTACTTCTATATTAACACATTTCTAGCCAGAATAAGAGATTTTTATCTTCCACCGCCAAATAATTTACCAAGGAAGCCCATTGGTTTTTCTTCCACACGCGTTTCTTGCTCGCGCATATCGTCATTCATCATCAAAGCCAACCCAATCGCCACCGCAAAACGAGGCTTTTTAGTCTCATTATCAATATGAATCACATCCATTAGCGGCAAACCAATTCTAGTGGCCACTTCCATATGTTCTCTCGCGAAGCGTTCAATTCCGCGCATCTCCGCACCCCCACCGGTCAAAACTACGCCTTCCGGTAATTTCTTTTCGTAACCCGCAATCGCAATTTCTTTCTTCACATGTTCAAAAATATCAATCAAACGGTCTTCTACGATACGATTTACCATGGTCTTCGTAAAGCTAATTGATTCATCACCAAAGCGCATCGTCATCGGCTTGTCATTGTCAATCAATTCCGCCGTCACGTATTTCATCTTAATTTCTTCGGCTACTTCTGTGCTCACCGCTAAACTAATCGCGATATCATTCGTAATATGGTTGGCCCCGATATTAATTACTCCGAAATATTGCAAGAAACCTTCCACAAAAATCGCCACCGAAGTCGTCGCCGCCCCCATTTCGACTACTGCCACACCATTTTCTTTCTGGCTCTCGAGCAACACTGCGCGTCCGGCCGCTACTGCCGTTGGCACCAATTTCAAAGCGTTAATATTTAAGGCTCCGGCCACCTCTTTCAAATTCATACAGACTGGCAAAAGCGCCGAAACTACATTCGCTTGCATTTCAAGCTTCACACCACGCATGCCAATCGGGTTTCTAATTCCGCCCTGACCCGCAATCACGTATTCTACCGGAATCACGTCTAATAGTTCACGATTATCTGGCACAATTCCTGATACTGCGAATTCCTTCAAACGTGCCACATCCGCCTCGGTAATTTCCGAACCCGTAATCGAGATACCACCCTGCGTTGGCGCTGTACCGACATTTGAACCGTTAATTGAAAGATAAGCATCCACCAAATTCACCCCGATCATTCGGTCGATTTCAATAGAAGCTGCCTCGAGCGCATGCACCGCATTGCGTAGATTCGTCACCACACCCTTACTCATCCCCCCATTTTGCGGTGACTCAATCTTACCCACTACGGTAATCTGACCATTCATCTCACTGAGGACTACTTCGCGAATATTTTGCGTCCCCATATCAATGCCAAAACTAAACTTTGGTGTTTGTTCGTTCATATGTTTTCATTATAACATAAACATTTTCCAGTCTATAACAAAAAATCTGACGACCTGCGCCAGATTTTCCTAAATCCATTGACGACTCGCGCCAGATTTTCCTAAATCCATTGACGACTCGCGCCAGATTTTCCTGAATTTACCGACGACTCGCGCCAGATTCTTGAAGAACTATTCTTTTGGACAATTTGGTAAAGTCAAAACCTCGTAACCATCTTCTGTCACCAGGATCGTATGTTCACAGTGACAACCGATCGAACCATCTGATAGCACCACATTCCAGCCGCTCTCTGGATCTACATGGTTATACGGCTTACCCAGAGACGACATTGGCTCAATACAGAGTGTATCGCCTGGCTTCAAAACATAACCACGACCGCGTTTACCGTAATTTGGCACTTCTGGCTCCATATGCATCGATTTACCGATAAAGTGACCGACATAATTTTCAATCACCCCAAGATGCCCCGCGCGTAACACTTTTTCTACCGCATAGCCAATATCCCCCAGATGCACCCCTGGCGCCACCGTTTCAATCCCCGCCCAAAGCGCCTTTTCAGTAGTTTTAATCATCTGCTTCACGGCCGGATTTGCCTTTCCTACCACTGTAGTAAATGCTGCATCTGTATGATAACCCTTATAACCAATCACTAAATCGAATGAGACCTTATCCCCATCCTCTAGCGCGTAGTCACTATTTGGCGCACCGTGCACTAATTCATCGTTCACCGAAATACAAATCGATCCTGGAAATTTCTCTTCTAATTCATCATAAGAAACCGTCGCCCCTCGTGACACAATCTGTTTTCTCACCCAGGCATCCAGCTCGCGTTTGGTCATTCCCACTGCGACATACTCGCGCAAATCTCGCAAAATTTCCCCCAAAATCTTGCCACCTTCGCGCATTGCTTCAATTTTTGCTTTATCCATAATTGATATTATACTACTCTTTTATACCCCTGTTAATATTTCTGTCAACTAGTGCCAAAATTCTCTGATTGACCGTTTTTTCGTCGCCATTTCCGTCCACTTCGTAGACTTTCAGGCCTTTCTCCTTCATTTTAGCTAAAAACGGCACACTTTTTTCTCGGTAATAATTAATTTTACGCTGCCAAACCGCCAGATTGTCGTCTTCCCGACCCCTTAAACTCAATCTATGGTAAAGCTCTGCCTCATCCACGCGAATATCTACCACAAATTCAACCTCTTGAAAAATTCCGGTTTTTTCCAACATCTCCACCTGCTCGACGCTTCCCGGCTGACCATCGAATACCACATCCTTACCCGATTTTATTTCCCGGTACATATTCTCCGTCAAAAGCGCCACCAAAAGCTCTTCTGGAATCATCGCCCCCGTCTGCGTATATTCCTCAAAACGCTTCGAATCACGAATCAATTGCCCCGCCGAAAACCAAGTTCGCCCCAGTTTCGCTGCCAACATTCTTCCCTGCGTCGATTTTCCTGCCCCCGCCGGACCGTAAATCATAATCATTTCCTACGCGCCTTTCTTTATTACTTCTTTTTACAAAAATCACAGAACCATCTCTATTATTTTGCTTTTCAATATTAAAATTACGATTCCGCTCCTATAACTTCGTTTTTCATCATCGAAAGCGCCCTCTCATAGACTTCCTCAGGTGCACCCACTCCATCAAGCACCAAAAATCCTACTCCGCTTCCGAGTAGTGGTGCGATAATTTTTCCTCTGTTATCTTGGTAAATTTTCCAGCGTTCCTCAAAAATTTCCGGCGAATCCTGCTCGCGACCTCTTAAAGCTATACGTTTTTGCACCTCGGTTTTTGGTACGTCCACCTCGATCATGTAATCAATTTTTATTCCCCGTGACAATAAAATTTCCACCTGATTCGCCGTCCTCGGATAACCATCAATAATTGCATTTTCCGCGGTTTCCAACCTTGAAAAAATCAAATTCGACATCATATAGTCATCAAATAACTGTGCCGTAGCTAGCTTTTCCTGCACCCACGGCTCCTTACTTTCTCTGAGAATCGCCCCGCCGGAAATCCATTCCCAGCCCAGCTCCTCTGCTAGTCTCTTACCTAAAGTACTTTTGCCGCTTCCCGGCCCGCCTAGAAAAATTATATTCATCATTTTAAGTATAGCACCAACCAGCATCAAAAAACCCTCATCTGCGAGGGTTTTTAGTTATTTTAAGCCAAGTTTAATTCGTTCGGTTTTTTCTGCTTTGCGGATTTCACGCAAAATTGCCTTACGACGACGCTCTCTCTTGGAAATAGGCTTAGAGAAACGTAATTGTGATTTTGCTAGTGGCATAATTCCACTCTGTAAAACCTTACGATTAAAACGACGAATAATATTCTCGTTAGCCTCACCCTGGTCTTTTCTAGTTACTTTTATTGACATATAGCAGGATTATACCAGAGAGCCGCAGATTTTTCAATATCTAATCACTGGGATCGCTCTTTTTAATTTGTAGTAACCGACTTTCCACGGTTTTTCGTCCGCGCCACTCATTGAGTACTAAATTTATATACACATTATAACTGGCATCCTTATCCAAATTAAACCACTCTTCCCGAGCATTAAACACCAAAGCCTTGAACAAATTTCCGTCCTTTTCCAGAGTAAATTTCAGATGTTTTTTCTCTGCACCCAGTGCTTCTACAAACTTAATTTTTGTGTTCAGAAGCTCAAAAATTGGTTCCGCATTCCCCTGCCCAAACGGTTGAAGCACTGACATCTCTTCATATAAATCCACATCCAGTTCCGCCAAGTTATCCACCTGAATATCTTCCGTTACCTCCAGATATTTTTCTTGTTCAGTTAAGTTTAGACTTCGATAATATTGATTCACTGCCTCTTTGAAGCGCACCAAATCTTCTTTTTTCAGTTTCACTCCACAAGCCGCCGCGTGACCACCCCCACCAATTAAGGTCTCATTTACTGCCTTAATTGCTTCCGCTAGATTAAAATCCCCAAACGATCGTCCCGACCCCTTATAAGTCCCTTCTGTTTCCCCCAAAACGAAGGCCGGTCTACGATATTTTTCTACTAACCTCCCAGCAATAATTCCTAACACTCCTTCATGCCAATTGCCAGCCGCCACAATTACCGGCTTCTCATCGACCAAAATCTCCTCCAGTGCCGCTCGTTGCGCCGTGCGCCTCTCGCCATTCAATCCGTTCAACTCTTCCGCCAACATTGCCGCTTCCGCTCGCTCTTTTGACATCAAAAGTTTTAATGAAATTTCTGCCGACTCCATACGCCCGCCCGCATTTAGCCTTGGTCCAATCTGAAAACCAATAGCCTCTGAATCAATTTTTTGTACACCCGCCACCCGCATCAATTCTAAGAGTCCCACTCGCTTTGTTTTTTGTAAAATAATCAATCCATAATAAGCCAGTTCCCGATTAATCTGATTCATCACCATCGAATCACAAATCGTTCCAATCAAAACTAGATCGAGAAACCATTTCTCTTGATTCTGCGGGATTAACCCCTCGAGCACTAGTGCTTGCATCACCATAAAAGTCACTCCCGCCCCACAAATTTCCCGGAGCTCTCTCTTCTCTAAATCGGCTTCTTCCTCTCCATATCGCTTCGGATTTACCACGGCAAACGCTCGCTCTGGCACACCATTCATTAATTCATGATGGTCGGTCACTATTGTATCAATTTTGTGTTCAGCTAATTTTTTGATCACTTCCGCATTATTACTGCCGCAATCCACCGTCACTACCAAACCTACCCTAAGTTCCACAGCTTTCTCTAAGCATCTTTCACTCATACCATAACCGTCAATAAAACGATCCGGCAACATCACCTCCACTCGCTTCACCCCCGCAAGTTTCAACGCCTCACACATAATCGTACTTGCCGTCACTCCATCCACGTCATAATCACCATAAACCAGTACCGTCTCACCCCCATCTATCGCCGCCTTAATTCGCGCTACCGCTACCTCAATATCTGGCAACTTCTTTGCGTGTTCTAAACTATATTTTGGCCGCAAAAATTCTTCCGACACCCCTCTTTTCGCTAGAATTTCCTCAAAAATCTTCGACATACTTCAAAAAATTATTGAATTGTCTTCGTTACTTTTTGATTTGGTGACATTTGCTGACTTTTAATCACGATCGTCTGCAATTCTTTCAATATTGGATATTGTTTATTTGTCTGATAAATAGTCGTGTTACCCTTTTTCGAAGTCACCAAAAAATTCGCCTTTTCCAGCCTCTTTAGTTCCCTTTGAATATTACCCGCATCCTCGTGAATCAACTTCGCCAGCCCCCTAACGTGAACTTTAAAGTCCGGATATTTGGCAAAAACTACCAAAATTTTCCGGCGAACCCGAGATGTGATAAAAACATCTAACATTTACCTCTTTCCTTTCTTAAAGTATATCATAAATGCTAAAATATACTTGATGTACTATGAGGTAATTCCCACCACTACTTTCAAAAAATCTCCTCTCTTTTCTGATGGTCTCCTTACCTACTCTTTTGACCAAAATCTCGCCCCAGGCACCATTGTTTCTATTCCTCTCGGCAAGAAAACCGCTCTCGGTATTATTTATCGAAAAACCACCGCTCCCACCGACCAAAATTTCGTTATTAAATCGATTAATAAAATTGTTCACCCAATTCCCCTGCCAAACCATCTCTTAAAAAGTCTTGCCTGGCTCTCCTCTTACTACCTAAATCCAGTCGCCAAAACTGCCAACCTTTTTCTCCCTCTCGGCATTGAGAAAAATCGCCGCAAAAAATCTTCTACCTCCACTTTTATTCCCCAGTTTTCTAATCCAATCCAAGACATGACCTCTCCTATCGCAGCCACAACTACCCACTACCAAATCCCGCTCAACCCCGCTCAAAAACAAGCCCTCACCGAACTACATAAAATCAAAACTCACACCAAACTCCTTCACGGCATCACCGGTTCCGGTAAGACCAATATCTACCTCGAGCTCGCTAGTCAAGTTTTTAGCTCAAACCAATCCGTGATTCTTCTCGTTCCTGAAATTTCCCTCACCCCACAATTAGTTGGTCGTTTTCAGGAGCATTTTAGTACTCAAGTGATTTCCCTACATTCTAAGCTCACCGAAGCTGAACGCCACCTCATTTGGCAACGCATCCACGAGGCTGATCAATCCACACCCTTTGTTGTCATTGGCCCACGCTCTGCTCTTTTTTCTCCTCTAAAAAACCTTGGCCTCATTATTATCGATGAAGCCCATGAGCCTAGTTTCTATCAAGATACTTCACCACGCTACCATGCGCTCCGTCTCGCTAGCTTCATGGCTCAAACTCTTAAAATCGATTGCCTCCTTGGCACCGCTACTCCACGCGTTGAGGATTATTTCCTAGCACAAAAGAATCACGCCTACGTTGCCCTCTCCGAAAAGGCTAAAACCATCACTAGTCAAACCAAAATTAGCCTCATCGACCTGAAGAATCGCGCCCTTTTCACACGTAACCGCTATTTTTCCGACGTTCTGCTGCAAGACATCGAAAATAACCTTAAACAGCACAAGCAAACTCTGCTTTTTCATAATCGTCGTGGCTCTGCCCCACTCACGATCTGCGAACACTGTGGCTACCAGGTCCTCTGCCCCAATTGTCTTCTTCCGCTCACTCTTCATAGCGACTCCTATCAGCTGATTTGCCACACTTGTGGCCACCATGAACCAGTCCCTTCCACCTGTCCGGTTTGCCATCACGGTTCCCTTATCCATAAAGGTTTCGGCACCAAGCTTCTCGAATCAGAACTCAAAAAAATCTTTAAATCTGCTCGCATTGCTCGCTTTGACGCCGATAATACCACCGCCGATTCGCTCACCCAAAATTTTGAAGCCGTCAAAAACGGTGATGTTGATATTATTATTGGCACTCAAACCATCGCCAAAGGTCTCGATTTACCCTTATTAAATACCGTCGGAATCGTCCAAGCCGATGCCAACCTTAACCTACCAGATTACGCCGCCGAAGAACGCACTTTTCAGCTCATCACCCAGGTCATCGGCCGCGTCGGACGTGGTCACACCGATATTAATCACGTTTTCCTGCAAACTTTTCAGCCCGAACATCCGATCATTCTTGCCGCCAAATCTCTTGATTACACCAAGTTTGCCGATTATCTCCTCAAGAAACGCCAAATTTCCCATTTACCGCCATTTTTCTACCTACTCCGTATCTCTATCGTTAAGAAAACCGAAGATCTTGCTATTAAAAAGATCATGGAACTCCATCGTGCGCTCAAAAAATTCCCCGACGTTTATCTTTCCGCTCCTACACCCTCCTTTCATGAATACACCCCCAGTGGCTATTCTTGGCAAATCATCGTCAAGGCTAAAAAACGTGATTCACTCACTCACCTCATCCAGTCACTTGATCAGTATCCCGAAATTCGCTTCGCTATCGACCCGCCAAGCCTAATCTAATCTACTAAGCCTAACCTACTTCGCTTAAGCCTAATTCAACTCGCCAGGCCTGATTCAACACCTCAAGCTAAATTTAATTCCTTTAATTTCTAGGTGATATTTTGTGCGCCCACCACGGCGCCCTTATCAAAACTTAAATGGAGGAAGAATAGTATATTTGAAATTATGATTATAAAAATCTAGGATACTTTTTTGGTCATATGTGTTGAGAGATAGTTCTAATTATAGTATGGGAGTTTAATATAATTCTTTCTTCCTCCATCCAAGCCTTGCCTTTTGGCGTCTATTTCGTTTTTTCTTTTTATCCTTTCGTCTTATTAGCTGTGATTATTTAGTTTCATTATAAGACTTCCATTTTTTAGAAAACCTCTCTCCCTACCAGACCCCTAGTCTATCTCTACCGCACCAGATAAAAAGTTACTCCAAAATATCCTTAAATCACCCTTAAAAACACCCCAAAATTCCGACAAATTAACTTCAAAATTATTCCAACAGCTTCAAAAAATACCTTGACACCCCACTATATACCGCTTAAGCTTTATAAAAACCCAAAATCGGTTATAATATTAAGATATGAAAATTATTGAATCTCCTGACCCAAGACTTCGTCAAAAGTCTCAGAAGGTCAACTATGTTACTGATGAAATTAAAGATATGATCCAGGCAATGGTCGATGCCAGCCTCGAATGGGAAAAATCTCACCCTCACGAGCTCTCTGCCGCTATGGCTGCCCCTCAGCTCGGCATTAACAAGCGCCTGATTATTATCCGCGACAGTATGGATGACAAAGCAAATACTTCCTTCACTACCCTTGTCGACCCAGAAATCATCAAACAAGAAGGTAAAATCATCGAAGATTTCGAAGGCTGTCTCTCTGTTCCTTTTATTTATGGTAAGGTCCCACGCTACTCGAAAATTCGCGTCAAAGCTAAACTCGAAGATGGCACTGAGGTACGCATTAAAGCTACCGATGAGCTTGCTCGCACTCTCGCTCACGAAATTGATCACCTCGACGGTATTCTCTTCATTGATCGCATCAAAGATAAGACCGATGCCTTCTTCGAACTCGACAAGAATGGCGACCTACAGCCAGTCGACTACGAAACTCGTATTAAAAACAATAAACAACTCTTCCCTGAAGAAGACTAGTTTTTATATTGAACACATAATTTATTCGAAGTAAAAAATGAGTACAAAATTTATCTTTTTTGGTAACGGACCTCTGGCAGAAGCCACATTAAGTCAACTTCTTACCGCTAAAAATCTGGAATTAGTTTTCCATGCCAAAACTAAGGAAGATTTAGCAAAAGTTACCAGCTTAAAACAAGAAAATCCTGAAATTAAAGGTATACTCGCAAGCTTCGGTGTAATAATCAAGTCTGACTTACTTAAACTTTTTGAATCCGAAGGTATCCTCAATCTTCACCCCTCTCTTCTCCCTCTCTATCGTGGAGCCTCCCCTATTGAATCCGCTATCTTAAATGGCGATCAAGATTTTTCTGTCTCTATTATGAAGCTGGTTAAAGCCATGGATGCCGGACCAATTTACTATCAAACTACCATCAAGGCCTCTGAATTCTCATCCAACCTACCCGAAAAATCTGAAATCTACCAAAAACTCGCTATCATTGGCGCTAATTGGCTGATCGAACACCTAGACTCCCTGCCAAAACCTACCCTACAAGACGATGAGAAGGCCACCTTCACCACTAAGTTCGATAAAACCGACTCGAACCTATCCTTATTCGAAATTGGCGCCACAGCGGCTCTCAATCGCATTCGTGCCTTCCAAGGTTTTCCAAAGAGTAAACTTCAAATTCAAGGTTTCGAATGTATTATTCTAAAAGCCCACGTCGAAACCGAACAATCTAATAACCCCCTTTCATTCCCTTGTCAGGACGGTAATTTTCTCGTTATCGATCAACTTCAACCAGCCAGCAAAAAACCGATGGATGCCAAATCTTTCATCAATGGCTACCTAAAATAAAAATAGTCCGTTACCTCCCTAAGCTTCCCAAATCCAGAACTCAAAAGACTAATAATCCTCCACTCTGCGCCACTTTACCATCAAAAATCCCTCTTCCGAGGGATTTAAATTTTGTGTTCAAAGTATTTTTAATCTATAAAGTCATCGAGTTGCGAATTTCCGCACTTGAAGCACGCACCTCCTGTTTCAACTCCTCAAATACTTGACGAGAAACCTCTGCATAGTTTGGGCGATTGGTTTGAATCCATTTTACGCTCAAATATTCACTTAAAATATCCACCGTCCCCTCTGTTACCCCGTAGCGTTTCAAAAGATTTTGATAAACTTCATCGATGCGATAATCACCTAGCTTCGCCAAGGCTTTAATCATCACATTTTTATCTTTCTTCATAATACCGTCGAATTCTTCGAGTTGCTCCAAACTCAAGCCTTCACTCAATTTTTCACCGATACGGTTTTCTAGCAGTCTCTGTGCTTCTTCGATGAAAGCGGTTCTTTGCATCTCATCAAGATCACCTAGTCCCGTTTCTCTCAAAAAATTTTCATCCACCCGAATCATATTATCTCCTAATTTACCCCATTATAACGCTTTTTTCTATCAACCACAAGCATTATTCCAATTGCAAATCATTATTCCGATCACAAGTGTTATCCCAGTCGCAACCATTAACCTTCCAACCAAAATCCTAATCCTAATCCTAATCCTCTCCCTCCTCTAAAATCCGCCAAGCCAGTTTCGCACATTTCACCCTCGCTGGCATATTCTGTATCATCGAAAAAACTTCTAATTCACCACCAATTTTCTGCGCTTTTTCACTCTGAATCCCCATTACTAAATCAAAAAACCCTTGCATCAGCTCCCGCGCCTCTTCCAAAGTTTTCCCCCGAATCGCATCGATCATCATATCCGCAGAGACCTTCGAAATCGCACACCCCACCCCTGAAAAACTGCCTTCCAAAATTTTTCCATCCCTAATCTCAAAACTCACCACAAGTTCATCGCCGCAACTATGATTCACCAATGTTTTGGTCAAATTCGCCTCAATTTTTCGCTCAAAATTCAACGGATTTAAATTCCGCTCCAGTAATTCTTCCCTATATTTACTCTGAATTTCTCGCATTATTTTTCTTCTCCAATTTCACCAAATCTTATTCATTTCCGCCAACATTCTTCCCCTGTCGATCATTATTCCAGCCCCATCACTCTGCGCACTCTCCTAAGGCAAGCTAAGAAATATTTAACATCTATATTTGTATTATAAAAAGCTAAACTTGCTCGCACCACCGCACCGATTTTTTTCTCTGTTAAAAATGGTTCCGCACACATCATTCCCGCTCTCACCATCACACCAAAATCCGCCAAAATCTGCGCCGTATCATGTGCATGCACCCCCTTCACATTGAAGCTAATAATGCCATTCTCCGCAAAATATAATTCGATATTTTCTTCTTTCTCTAACTCTTCCCGAATTTTCTCGGTTAATCTCTTTTCTGTCCCGTAAATTTCCGAGTGTTCCAACCAAAATTTCTCCGTCACAGAAAGTCCAGCAATCGCCCCCATATTTAGCGTCCCACCTTCGAACTTACTCAGCCCCGGCGCAAAACTCATCTTCACTTTACCATCCGCAAGCTTCACTGATTCCACCATTTCACCCCCATAATTTAACGGCTTCAACTTCTTCATCAAATCATACCTAAGATATACTACTCCCACACCCATTGGCGCTCCAATTTTATGCCCCGAGAATACTAAGCCGTCCACCCCTAATTCCCTCACATCAATCTTCTTATGTGCCACTAATTGCGCCGCATCCATCAAAATTAGCCCCTGAAAGCCTAAGTTCCTCAATTCTTTCGCGATGCCACTTCGATCCACCCCCGTCACATTACTCATTCCCGTCATCGCCACAATCTTAATTTTTGGCCCCGCCCCCTCAGTTTTCGCATGCTCAAAATCCAGCTTCACCTCACGCACAAGATCTTCCGTAATTCGTATCTTTTCTCCGTAACGCTCAGAAAAAGCCAAAAGATTACTATGATGAGATTCCAAATCCACCAAAATCTCCCCCTCATGGCTCCCATCCTCGCTTAGCCACCCCTCAATTCCATTAGCTAGTAAATTTAGTCCCTCCGTCGCATTTTTCACAAAAATCACTTCTAGTGGTTCACAACCTAAAAACTTAGCAGTTATCTCACGCGCTTGCCAAAGTTCCGCCGTTGCAAGCTCCGACAAGGCATAGACTCCGCGCAAAGGATTCGCATTTTTCTTTGTATAAAAATCTTGTTCAGCCAAAAGCCCAACCGATAATCTCTGCATGGTAGCCGCGTTATCTAGGTAAACAAAAGGCAGGGTTTCATCCAACTCATTTTTCTCAAATATCTCAAATTCTTCTCTGTACATTTCGTTTATCCTTAACTTTTTTATTCAATTTTTGGCACATCTTCTATTCAATTTAGTACGCCACTCACAGTTTAATTTACTTATGCTTAAATCTTGTATTCATGCTACATATTCTGCATTTCTAACTTAATTAAGTTATTCATTTCCATCGCATATTCTAGTGGCAAAGCTTTCGTAATTTCTTCCGAAAATCCTCGAATTAAAATCTCCTTCGCTTTTTCCTCGCCAATTCCGCGTGTCGCAAGATAATATAAAATCTCTTCTGATAATTTCCCCACCGAAGCCTCATGCGTTACTTCCGCCTCCCCAGAATTCACATCCACCATTGGCTCTGCATAAGCCCTCGATTCGTTATCTAAAATCAACGATTTGCAATCAATGTAAGCCTTCACCCCTTTTACCCCCTTCCCTACTTTCGCCAGAGTTTTCGTCATACTCACACCCCCATTTTTCGACACCGACTTACTCCGTATAATCGCCGATGTATTATCCGCCAAACAAATCGCTTTCGCTCCAGAGTCCAAAATTTGTTCACCTGAAGCCAAACTCATCCCCAAATATTCCATTTTCGCCCCCTCTCCCTTTAAGATCGTCGTCGGATACAACATTGTCACCTTCGAGCCAAAAGTCCCTGAGACCCACTCCATTTCCCCGCCCGTTTCCACAAGCGCTCGCTTAGTATTCAAGTTGAACACATTTTTTGACCAACTTTCTACCGTCGAAAAACGCATTTTTGCCCCCTTTTTTACAAAAATCTCTACCGATCCCACGTGTAGATTATTTTTTTCATACTTTGGCGCTGAACATCCCTCAATAAAATGCAGTTCGCTTCCCTCATCTACCACGATTAAGGTATGTTCGAATTGCCCAATCCCCGGTTCATTCATTCGATAATAACTCTGAATTGGTAGCTCCGCCGCCACCCCCTTAGGTACATAAATAAATGACCCGCCACTAAACATTGCCGCGTGTAACCCCGCAAATTTATGATCATTTTCTGGTATCAACTTCATAAAATGCTCTAAAAAGATTTCACCCACTGGCGCCCCATATTTTGCCAAATCTTCCTCTGAGCTCTTCTCTGTTGCAAGAATTGCTTCCTCTAGTGGCAAAAACACCACGCCAAATTGCGCTAATTTTTCGCGCATTCGGTGATAAACCACCTCCGAATCAAATTGCGCCCCCACGCCAGCCAAGCCCTCTTTTTCCGCCTCTGGAATTCCTAAAGCTTCGAAAGTTTCTCGAATTTCCGCCGGTACCTCATCCCAAGAAGTTTTTACCTCAACATCATCCACTTCCTTATAAAATCGGATCCCCCCTGCGTCAATCTGCGAAATTAATTCCTCTACCCCTGGCAACATCTTTCCAAGATTCTGTTTTTGCCAAGCCTGCACTCCCAGAAGTCTTTTTTCTAGCACCCATTCCGGCTCTCTTTTTTGTCGATGAATCGCCTCCGCCGCCCGACGCACTACCTCTTTTTTCATTTCGCGCCCCCCTCATCCAATACTCGCACCAAACTCTCATCGCCGCACTCACCATCCGCCACTACTAGCTTCCCATCCACCAGCTCGACCACCTTATCTACCTTCAATTTTTCCAAAATTCTCAGATTATGTGAAGTGATTAAAAAACTCGCCCCAGTTTCTCGCTGATAATCCGCCAAAATTTGCGAAATCTTTCCCGCCGATTCCATATCTAACCCCGAATCCAGTTCATCCAACATACAAAATTTCGGCTTCAAAGCTAACATCTGTAAAATTTCATTCTTTTTCTTTTCTCCTCCCGACATCCCCACCCCACATTCGCGCTCCATAAAAAACATCGGAAGCCCCAACAATTTCTGATTTGACATCAAGCCACTACGCACCTCATCGAGCCGCACCTTTTCGCCACGTTCCGTTAATCCAGTTCGAATAATTTCCGTCGTGGAAACGCCATTTACTTCCGGCGGTATTTGAAAACTCAAAAACATCCCGAGAAGACTTCGCCCCTCAGTACTTAAACTCTGAATTTTCTCTCCCAAAAATTCAATTTCTCCCCCTAAAATTTCATATCTCGAATCCCCCATAATCGCTCCTAGCAGTGTCGATTTTCCAGAGCCATTTTTCCCTTTCAGTACCAAAGTTTCCCCCGGCAAAATCTCAAAATTTACCCCCCGAAGCATCACTTGCTGATTTTTCTTAATCGCCACCGTCAAATCCGAAACTCTAAACATTTCACCTCTACTACTTCTTTATTAAATTATAACATTGTCTCTTGATAGAATGAATTATCTGCGTTATAATTAAAGAACAATCCCCTGTAGCTCAATGGTGGAGCAAGAAGCTGTTAACTTCGAGGTTGTCAGTTCGAGCCTGACCGGGGGAGCCATATGAAAAAATCAGGCCCTAAAGGCCTGTTTTTTATATTCCCCAAGGTTAGGCGAGAACGTAGTTCGCCCATTATGAAAATATTGCGTTTTTATAATTAAAGTACTATATTTAAACCATATTCGACAATTAGTCGTTCTCCCATTTTTAAAAAAAGATGGGAGGTATTTTTTTATCCTTTACTTTCATCCACTCAGAAAACTCATTTTTTCTAGTCACAAAAATCCCCTCTCTCGAGGGGATTTATAATTAAAGGGGTGCTTCGAAGTTACCAAGTATATTCCATACAGCGTTGTTTTGCCCGAACAAACAGTATAATTATGGACACGATCGATACTAGCACAAATACATAAGGACCAAATGCCATAATAACCAACATCAAAGCTGGCATTAACTCTAAAAATATCAGAGAACTTGATATAAAATTTTCTTTCATATCTTCATTCTTAGCATTTTTAATATTTTTCTTGTATGCTAACCAATCGCCGATTGCATTTATAACCAAAACAATAATGGCAAAATATACAATCGACATAAATCCATCAGATTTCTTTAAATAAAAAAATGAAATCCAAGAAGTTAACCCACAAACAATTCCACATATATACATTTGCCTTAAGTCAATGCCTTTTTTCTTGAGTTTATCATTAAGAGTTAATGAATTATCATAGAATTTAATTGCCAAAATCATAAATCCCGCGGCAGCAATCTGCAGCCCATAACGATAACCACTCAGGCAGAGTAACATAAATATGATAGATCCAAAAATTTTCAACCAACTAGTTACAATTATATTTGTTTCGGAATTATGCATACGCACCTCCTTGTAAAACTACCAGGCCACTAGGGCCTCAAATGAAATTTACTGACCGAGGCCAGTAAATTAGTTACCTATATATTATCTCACATTTATTAAAAAATAGCAAACAAAAAAATCAAACCTCTTATTATTTTAACTAGAAATCATTGTAAAGTTTTCACTATAGTATTGATTTTTGAATATTCTCTGATACAATAAGATTATATTCGGGGATTTCCCGCACCCTAGTCGCAAGGCTAGGGGAAATTTTTTTATAAATATAACTTTTTAAAGCCCTCATATATTTTAGACATATCTTTCTCGTCCAATTGACCTAAACGAGTATATAGTCTCGCACTACTAAAAACTTTCGCCTGAGAAAGCACTGCATATACATTCTTGTTTTGAAATGAAAATTCTATATACCAAGAGCCGCTATGTTTTTGAGTCGATAATGGAATACCCATGAATCCTAGATGACTCAATTTTCGATAAACCAAGACTGGTCGTGAAAAATATTCACTCTTACCATTTATCTCGACACCGACATTTTCGCCAATAGCCGTCCACCAAACCTCACCATTATTTATTCGTGGAATTTTATGCTCAGAAATACCGTGTTTTATTTCCTTAATAACGAACCATTTATCTAGGAGTTCATGTTTATTTTTTTCGTTGTTCATAAAAACCTCATTTTTTATAAAACACATACGAAAACTAGAAAATCTACTAAAATACCCCAAAAGTTTAATAGCTAATAGCTATCAACTACATATCCCTAATACTAATATACCACTCATTAATAATGATGCATCAAACATCACCCAAAACCCCAATCTCACAATTGGGGCTCCCTCTTTTTTAAAAATTTAACTGCTTATTTGATCTCGATTTCAGCTGAAATTCCTAAGTGGTCCGAAGCATAACCATCATGTACCATAAAATTTTTCGCTTCCAACTTATCGTTTGGCATAATATGATCACATGGCACCTCGCCATTAAATTTCAAACCCGAAAGTGTATTTTTCACTCCATTTTCATAGGTCAAATCACGCAAAAAATCCAATTCTCTCATCGCTGGCGCCTCATGTCTCACATTCAAGTCACCACAAAGCACAAATGGCTTATCTTGATACGGTTGAATAATCTCCGCCAAATGCTTAAATGCCTTCACTGTATCCTCGTCCCCGAGTGGTTGCGAACGCCAAAATCCATGATGATTTGCGATCACCACACCGTTTTCTAATTCCACCACCTGCACATTTAGATTGTTTGAACACATTTTTTCCAGAATCGTATGTTCCGTATATTCCCCGTTCACAAAAGTGTTCATTGTCGAGCGAAACGGAATTCTACTTAAAATCATATTTCCTAGCTCAAAACTTCCGTTCGCTATATCACTACTCCAGTTTGGCGAAAAATAAGCATACGGCATCCCCGTCGCCTGCTTGATCGCTTCCGCGTCAAAACAAAGTCGCGCTAAATGCACCTGACAATTCTCTGAGCTCATCACCTCCTGCATACAGATTACATCAAAGTTATTATTTTCCAAAAAGCGTTTTAATTCCCCCTCCACTTTTCCCATCCATACGTTCAATTGTAAAATTTTCATGCTTATATTGTACACCAAAAATCCCCTCATCGAGGGGATTTAAAAATTTTAGTGAAATTAGTGATTCAACGCGAGGTTCGCAAAGTATTTTTATTTCTCTTCCATTTCTTCAGGTTCACATTCTTCCTCTTCTTCATCGAATTGGAAGTCATCATCATCTGAAACTAACGGCCAAACCCCCATTGCGAATAACGTTATGTTTATCGCTATACACACTAAAAGTTCTGCCAAATTTCGACAAGCCATAATCGTTAATCCTCATAATGGAATTAGCATCATCGAAAAAAACCAAACATTCGAAAGACTCTTCCGCATTTGCTCCGAATATTTGTCATGTGTAAAAACCCAAATAATCAGACCATAACAGAATAAAAATCCTACCATAAACAATGCAATTGTTAATGCCGAGTTCCCGCATACATAAAAGACCATGAGCATTACCAAAATTCCATAAACAAAATCTGCTAATGATACTCGACCTTCGAGTAGTGTCTCTCCTAGCATCCAAAAATCACATTCCTGTTTCCTGAAAATTGCCTGCCGAAAATAGTCTATCATTACAACCGCAAATCCTAATATGCTAATACCGACACCTACCTGGGGATCACTCAAACAGATAATCGTCGAAATTAAACATAACAGAATTCTCATTAAATTTCTATTGCTAAGTTTAAACAATTGTTTCATTTCCCCCCTCCATTTTCCACACTGTCTGTGTTTTTAGTGGTTTAATGCCCCTACACAGGCCAAATAAGTCAAAACCGCAGCCATAATTAACACGTAACTCAAGATCAAATAAATCGCACTTGACAGAATTCGATTCAGTTTCAGAAAACTTTTCTCAAATTCCGCTGGCCAAAAAATCTGCAGACCATAAAAAGCTGTCGCTAGACTCACCAACATTAGTGCAAAAATCGTCGCCAACCTCTCCGTTCCCGGAATAAAAATATACACGCTATAGGTTAAAAAAATCCATGCATGTATATTATTACAGAATTTTCGATTCAAGCTTAGCTCTTCTGACAGGAATTTCACCCACTTGTTATTTACCCGCATATATGGGTCTAACCAATACGCATTCACCAGCAGGCTCGGCAAAACCATCACCGGAAGTCCGATCATCAAAATTGCCATCTTATAGCCATTTGTCACCGAAAATCCAAAAAATAACACCGTTAAACTAATTACCACCTCTAGCAGCATAATTCCGTTTAACACTCTGGTACGTCGATTTTTCTCCTGCATCGCTAAGGCATTTTTCCATCTTCAAGGCCATTCACTACTTCACTTAATTTAATCAATTCCACAAAATTTCCCTCCATTTTTCCCTCCTTGTCGTATCACCGAAGTGAACCAAAAATAGTTTCAATTTTCCAAATTCAATTAAAATTAATTAGGATCTAAGTTTGCATAATTTCACCTCATTTCTAAAGAACTATTTTGGGACAAAATTGTCCGAACACAAAATTACACCAATATTATAATACAAACAGTCATTTTTGTCAATATTTCACCCCTGTTATACTTCACCATGGATCTTCCTTTTTACTATTCCGCCATGCTTAAATCTCTTCACTCTTGCCCTATTTCTTATCCCGCTCTGCTTATTTTTATCCGCCCCTTCCTCTTTTCTCATCCCGCTCTGCTTATTTTTGCGGTATAATATAAGCATTATGGAGCACGAAACACGCAAAAATTTTAATCAATTTCAACAGGAACCGGAACTTCACACTCAAAATCGTAATCAAGGTCCTGAAATTCCTCAATTCAATCGCTCCACTGCTTATCAGGAACGCCAATTCCAGAGGCATCTTCAATCTGAACTTGATAAAAAGCGCGAAAACGAGCCTGCTCTCGACACTATTGGCGAAAGACTTATTTATCTAGCTACCATGGCTGCTCCTGCCATTGGTCGCGCTGCTCTACTTGCCATTGGCACAGGACTTGCCGTGAAAGGCGTTTCCGTATTGGCCAACCACCTCTCTAATCAATCCATTGAGCAACACCAAAAAGACATGGAAGAACTCGGCGTCCCCCTCGAAGATGACGAAGAAGACGATTATAATCGCACCTTCACTGGTTATGAAGATTACATGAATCATCACAATGCTCTTCGCGCCCAAAAAGGCCTCGAACCAGATTACACTCCCGAAAATGGCCCAATTGAATACCAAAATCAATTCAATCCACTGATTGAAACCTCACAAGCTTCTAGCGACACCGAAAATTCCGCGTATTCCATCCAGCTAGATGATGATATGCAAAAATTCACTCCCGATAATAATTTGACCATTCCAGAAGAAACTATAGCTGACGATACCACTTCCATAAATACTAACGCCACCCCAATTGAACATCGCACCGCTACCACCTTGCAAGACGAAAAACTTACTCATACCGCCGAAAAAACCGTCCTAAAAACGGTTAATTTCCCTGCCGGCATCGGTCAATTCAAATCCTTTATGGACTACAAGGCTATCACCGACAAAACTACCCCTAATTACAATTTCACCCACGAAAATGCTAATTTTCATGTTGGTAAATCCGGACTTACCTACTACCAAGATGGCGAAAACACCTATCCGGTCGTCGCAGTTGGTAGTGGCATCTCCGATAGAATCGGCCAACTCATCGAGGTTACTCTTGATCATCAAGGCCATCCAAACACCTTACGCTGCGTCATTGGTGATCAAAAAGATGATGGCGACACCGATTCCACCACTCACACCGTTCATAAAAATGACCACAGCGTTGTCGAATTTCTCGTCGATTACGACCGACTAAAAGAAGCTAACCCTACCGCCGTTAATATGGGCGATCTCACCTATCTCGATAATTCCCAGTTCAATCTCAAAGGTAGCGTCGCTAAAGTTCGGGTCCTCGACCAAAATTTCTACTCAAACAATAATCAATAATCAAAAAAATAAGCTCGAACCCCGAGCTTATTTTAATTCCGTACATCAAAATCCCAAGTTTGCTTTATCCCCCACACCAATCAATCCATTACTATCCCCAGAATCAACACACAAAAAAATAAGCCCTCACGGGGCTTATTTTTAGCTTCTGTCTTATTTTGCAACAGAGAGTGAGATCTTGCGACCTTCACGATCAATATCTAGAACCTTGAAGTTCTTGCGTTCGTTCAAGGTAAAGATCTTTTCTGGATCGACGTCGTTACCTTCACCAAGTTCAGAAACGTGAACCAAAGCTTCGACAGCTGGAGAAATCTGAACGAAAGCACCAAATGGGGTGATACGAGTAACCGTACCTTCCACCTTTGAACCCTTCTTCAAGTTTTCTACCTCTGATAGCCATGGATCAGCTACGAGTTGTTTGATGGAAAGGCTGAGGCGTTCCTTATCAATAGCAATAATTTTTGCCTTGATCGTATCGCCAACCTTAACGTAGTCAGATGGGTTATTGACACGTTCCCAAGAAATTTCTGAGATGTGCACCAAACCTTCAATACCTTCCACATTTACGAATACACCGAAGTCCACCACACCGGTTACTACACCTTCGACAGTGTCACCGACATGAAGTTCGGCAAAACGAGCAGCGAGACCGTCTTTGACAGCTTCTTTTTCAGAGAAGATAAGCTTATTATCTTTCTTGCTTGCATCAAGAATGCGAACCTTGATTCCCTTACCGACAAGAGAATTGAGGCGTTGCAAGATTTCGTCCTTATCAGCAGAACCTACACGTGGGTAGTGTTCAGCAGAAAGTTGTGAAACTGGCAAGAAACCACGAATTCCTTCATATTCCACGAGAAGACCACCACGATTTGCATCAAATGGGGTAACTTCCACGATTTCAGAAGCATCGAGCTTAGCTTGGATTTCATCCCAACCCTTGTCCTTCACTGCCTTGCGGAGTGAAAGAAGCACCATGCCGTCTTCCATCTCAGAATCGATCACAGAAGCGGTAACTTCTGCACCTTCTTCGAGGTTACGTGCGAAAGAAGCTTCGCGGCGAGGCACCAAACCTACGCCTTGTGCACCGAGATCAATTAAGATTTCGTGCTTTTTTACTGACAAAACAGTTCCAGAAACTACGTCTCCAGTTGCTGCTTTTTTAATAGAATCACCAGCGTTAGCTAGCAATTCATCCATTGTTACTTTTTTGGCATCAGCCATTCTTATATTTTTCCTTCCTTCAGGCCCGTTCAGCTGATTTTCTTCCACAAAAAATCACTTGAACGAACCCGAATCTATTCCTTAATATATCAAAATCACCTCTGTTTGTAAAGTGTTACCAGTCTCTACCCCTAGTCTTCCGAGCCCCCACTTTCAGTCCTCTCCGCCTATAGCGCCTGCTTCCTATCTTTTATACCTTTAGTTTTCTCCGCTTCTGCTTTCTTTTTTCTCTCACCAAGACTACAATAAACTTATGAAAAGCGAGGTTACTCATCAAAAAAGTTCTTTCCCTAGCGAGGTTAATCATAAAAAGCAGCAATTTCTTGATTTTTTACGCTCCGAGTATCCTGATTATCATTTTTACCTCAAATCCCGCTTCTCTTTTCGTTATCCCAAAATGATCAATCTCGATCAATCTGCTCTCATAGATGACACGCCTTTTTCTGACTTTGCCCTTCAAACCCTCCACGAACTCGGCCACGCTCTCAATGAACACCAAAATTATGACACCGCCATCGATCGCCTTAAACTCGAATCTGAAGCCTGGCAAACCGCCAAATCCCTCATTGAAAAATATCAGCATTTCAAAAATATTGAATACTTAAATTATGACCCCGAATACGCCGAAGCTCATCTGGATACTTATCGAGACTGGCTACATACTCAATCTCTCTGTAAAAAATGTACTCTCACCCGTTTTCAAGACGACTACGGTCACTGGCATTGCCCACATTGTGATCACTTATTTTGAACAATTCCCCACTACTAGACCATGCTCATACAAAAAAATAAATCCACCGAAGCAGATTTATTTTTCTTAATTCTAGGTGAATAAATAAATTATTCAGTTACAGTTTTTGCTTTTGCAGGACCGCGTTTTGACAAACGACCACCTTTAGCACCAGCAATTTTCGCAAGAGCAGGGTTAGCTGCAAAGCCACCGGTACGACCTAAGCGTCCACCTTTTTGACCAATGCGAGCGTAAAACTCCTTACCATATTTTTCGCGATTTGTTGCAGCAGCTTTCAAACCACCAGCTTTAGTTCCAGCCATTTAAAATCCTTCTGCCCACCATTTTTTAATTCTCTTATTTACCTTAAGCCTCCCGCTCAAAGGTTAATGATTAGCATTATATAATAACAGAAGCATTTTGTCAATACGCTAAAGTTAAAAAATATGTCATAATATTTATTTTTCCCTTAGACTCAATATTCATCCCATGATATACTGCCTAGTCACGATATTCATCTCATGATATATTCTCTCTGTAAAATACTCTTAATGACATACATCTCGCTTCCCTACCTCTTCGAATCCCCTTTGATTTTACATACAACATTCACAACCTATGCAACATTTCAGCAGGAGTTCTATAACCTAT
>CAUQDR010000005.1:0-68629 GCA_963517325.1 uncultured Candidatus Saccharibacteria bacterium | reverse complement strand
GCACAGTGGGCATGACCACCATCATGGAAACTTTAAGGAACTTTTCTTAAAGTCATTGCCACTAGGAATCATTATTATGCTCTTATCCCCTATGCATGGATTTGAACTACCATTCCAGTTTACTTTTCCATATTCTGATATTGTAGTAGCTATTTTATCTACTATATTAATTATTTATGGTGGACGTCCATTCTATCAAGGTGCAGTTGACGAATTTAAACAAAAAGAACCTGGAATGATGGCACTCGTTTCTTTAGGTTTAAGTGTTTCATATTTATACAGTATTTATGCTGTGATCATTACCTACGTAACGGGTGAACACGTGATGGACTTTTTCTTTGAATTTGCTTCATTACTATTAATCATGCTATTAGGTCACTGGATTGAGATGAAAGCTATTGGAGAAGCAGGAGACGCACAAGCAGCATTGGCTAAGTTAGTGCCGAAAGATGCTCACGTTGTATTAGAAGACGATTCAATTGAAACACGACCAGTTGCTGACTTAAAGATAGGTGATTTAATTCGTGTTCAAGCCGGAGAAAATGTGCCAGCAGACGGGATTATCGAGCGTGGCGAATCACGTTTAAATGAAGCTCTTCTAACTGGGGAGTCAAAAGCAGTAAAAAAAGGCCCTGGCGATGAAGTAATCGGGGGCTCAACAAATGGAGAAGGGGTACTTTATATTAAAGTGCTTGAGACAGGTGATCAATCCTTTATCTCTCAAGTACAGACTTTAATTAGCCAAGCTCAAAGTCAGCCTTCCAGGGCAGAAAATATTGCGCAAAAGGTTGCAGGGTGGCTCTTCTATATTGCTGTTATTGTCGCGCTAATTGCTTTTGTAGTGTGGATGATTATTGGAGATATCCCAACGGCAGTTATATTTACTATTACTACATTAGTTATTGCTTGTCCGCACGCATTGGGTCTGGCTATTCCATTGGTAACCGCCCGTAGCACAAGCTTAGGAGCTAGCCGTGGCTTACTAGTAAAAGACCGCCAAGCCTTAGAAATAGCTCAAGATGCAGATGTGATGATTTTAGATAAAACGGGTACTTTAACAACTGGTGAATTTAAAGTATTAGATGTAAAACTTCTTAATGACAAATATACAAAAGAGGAAATCATTGCCTTATTGGCAGGTATTGAAGGAGGATCTAGCCACCCAATTGCTCAATCAATTATAAGTTTCGCCGAGCAGCAAAATATACGTCCAGCATCTTTTGATTCGATTGATGTGATTTCCGGTGCTGGAGTAGAGGGTAAAGCAGGTGGGCACCGTTACCAATTAATCAGTCAAAAAGCCTATGGACGTAATCTTGATATGGATATTCCAAAAGGAGCAACTCTTAGTGTCTTAGTAGAAAACGATGATGCCATTGGTGCTGTAGCTTTAGGGGACGAATTAAAACCAACGAGTAAAGAGTTAATTAAAGCTCTTAAAAAGAACAATATTCAACCAATTATGGCAACAGGTGATAATGAAAAAGCGGCTCAAGGCGCGGCAGAAGATTTAGGGATTGAATATAGATCAAATCAATCTCCACAAGACAAATATGAGTTAGTTAAAACACTTAAAGATGAAGGAAAGAAAGTTATCATGGTAGGTGATGGTGTAAATGATGCTCCTTCTCTTGCCTTAGCAGATGTTGGTATAGCTATAGGTGCTGGAACTCAAGTTGCATTGGATTCAGCTGATGTCATATTGACTCAATCCGATCCAGGAGATATTGAATCATTCATTGAATTAGCACACAAAACAACTCGTAAAATGAAACAAAACCTATTTTGGGGAGCTGGTTATAACTTTATAGCTATCCCTCTAGCTGCAGGAATTTTGGCTCCTATTGATATCACATTAAGCCCTGCATTAGGAGCAATCCTAATGTCTGCGTCAACAGTCATCGTCGCAATTAACGCTATTTTATTAAATTTAGATCCAAAAAATAACGGTTAACAGATTGAATAGATGAAGCTCCTTAAAGCACCTATTTCAACAGTTTTATAATTTGTTGTTCTGTTTTCTTGACAATAATGCCACCGTCTCCACATGTGGTGTATGTGGAAAAAAATTATATCCGGTAACATCTGTAATTCGATAATTTTCGGCAAGACCTTCAAGATCACGTACTTGGGTGATAGGATTGCAGGATAGGTAGACAAGTTTTTCGGGAAGTTTTTGATTGATTGTGTCAATAAGTTTAGAGTCGCAACCAGAGCGCGGCGGGTCAACAATAACAGTTGAGTTATGCTCGATATGATCATAAATGTCCTCAGATTTGGCAAGGATGCCAGTGATTTCGGAGTTGCCTGTACTGGATTTTATCGATTCGATGTTGTTTAGTAGCTCTCCGTAAGCAAATTTATCAACTTCAACAAGCGTAAGATTTTTATCGCCAGCGACAGTTAATCCGATGGTGCCAACGCCGGAGTAAAGGTCAACGACTTTGTTTTGGTCTTTGATAAAATCTTTAATTTTTCGTAAAACCTTTTCATATTCTGGAAGATTGATTTGGAAGAATCCGTTTGGAGAGTAGGAAAAATCATAGCCTAAGATTTTGTCAGTAAGATTTTTGAAGGTGGGATGTGGTTGGTAGTTCTCATAGAGTCCACCACTTACTTCGCCTTGACGATTGCAGCGCAGAAGAAGAGATTGATATTTTCTAGAATCCTCTTGCTTAGCATTTAGCTCCTCGATAATTTCCATAGCACGTTGATAAATAGCTGGATTTTCAAGCGAAGAGGTAAGGATAGGAATTTTGTGATGTGACCCACGACGATGGATGGCTGGATGGATTTTGGCAGTCTCATGATTATAATAGAGAGAGTACTCCATTTTATTGCGATAGAAATATTCATTATCGCTGGCTTCGAATGCAATTTCTGGTGTTTCAAGTTTAGAGAAAAGTTCCTCGATAATTTGTTTTTTAACGGAATTCTCATAGTTGATATCTAGAATTTGCCATGGCGAATTTGATAGATAATGTTCATCACGCGGCAATGCGCGATGTGGATTAGGGTTTTCGATTTTCAGAGCTACGGCTTCGGTGAGATGAGATTTTTGTTTTAAAACCTGGTATTCGGTGATTTTTTCTCCTGGCATGGCGTTCCACAGGAAGATTTTTTTACCATCTGAATTGGTTGCAATTCCCTGTCCGGTTGTGGCGAAATTAATAATTTCCAGTGGAGTTTCTGGGGTGATAATTGGATTTTTCTGCTTCATCTTATATCTAGCATAAAGTAAATAGAAAATTTCGCAAGTTTTTCAATATTAAGATTGATAAAATTTTGAGAGTTTATATCTGGTGGTTTGGTATTTTTAAATTTTTTGATAACTTGCTTACGCTTTTTATGTTACCTTTTGATAACTTGCTTATGCTTAAGATTTTTTAATCTGTAATTTTTTGTTTTATTCAAAAAATGCTTGCCAAAAAATGAATGTTTTTTTATGTTGAGCTTGGAGGTTGTAAATGAAAATACGTATAGAAAATTTATTTATAGTAGGCTTAATTTTAATTGCGTCTGGACGAGTTTTCTGTCGGTCTCCAGATTTATTTGGAGTGAGCGATAATAGTAGGGCGAGTTTCACTAGAGTGAATGTTGAAAAACCGTCAAATGAACAGGGTTTTATTAAATTGTTAAAAAATAAGCTCTTAAAATACTCTGAGCACAATGAGCTGGCGCTCGGTATTAGTTATTTGACCGGTAATAAAGATGAGCTAACCGCATTGCAAAAAGAAAATATGAAAAATGTAGGTGTAATGCATCTGATAGCAGTTTCTGGAACTCACCTTGCAATAATTGCTGGGATTTTGAGTCTAATTTTTAAGCATTTCTCAATCATTAGTAAAACTTATTTTGTACTAATATTTTGCTTCATCTACACAATGATGATTGGTATTGGACCGTCTATTTTGCGCGCATTAGTCGGGTTGGTTTTAATGATGACGATTAAATACTTTGGACGAAATGTTTCGGTTTATCGAACGACAGCGATAATTGTGAGTATTTGCTTAATAATTCGACCAGAATTTGTAAAGCAAATTGGTTTCTGGCTTTCGGTATTAGCTTATTTTGCCATAGTAAAAATAGTACCATTGATTACGAGATACTTTTACGGAACAAGGGATGATTTAAAAGATTTTTATCGTAGGCCAGGGTTCTTGGCGAAATCCTTAATTTCCTCAATCATAATCTCCGTAGTGACTTTGCCAATTAGTCTATACTTTTTTGGTAAATTTACGTGGCTCTCGATTTTAGCGAATATCATATTATTGCCGAGTCTACCCATCATTATGGGGTCGGTGGGGTTGATTGCGACATTTGGTGATTTAGTAATATTTGGGGTTAGTTTAGAGAAAATACTAATTTGGCCATTAAAAATTCACACATTTGTGATAAATACTTTAGCCGAGCAAGAATCTTTTATCCTAGAATTACCTAAGAAAAAATGGTGGTACTTTTTAATTTGGCTGATAGTTTTTGGATTAATTCGATTTACTGAGAAGAATATCGAGGTAGGCTACGATGATGGCAAAAAGCAGGAGCGAAGGGCGCACGATGGCTATGAAGTTCAAAAGCTGGATACTTATATCATCAAATGGTATAAGGAGATTGATCTTGGCGGCGCAAATGGAGACCAGAAGCACGGCGTAAATCAGGCTCTCGAGAAAACGTAGGATGCCGAAAAGACTATCTTTATTGGATTTAAAATAAAGGATTAGTGGGAAGAGAAAAACCAGAGAGATATAAATGGTACTGGAAATCGTGTTTTCTGGGATGCCGTTTAGGAATTTAGTAAATAATTCGGTTAGATCGTTGCCGAAGGTGCTATAAATGGTGTTACCGGCGATAGTGGCAAGTAGAGCGATGCCTATATGTCGTCTAAGCATAGAGAATAGAATAAAGAGCAAGACGATTAAAAGTAAAATAATCATAAGTTAATTATACTATATGATAGCTTGTTCTGGGCTGAAAGAGATATAAAAATCTGACACCTGGAGGTGTCAGATTGGATTAGGGATTTTAGCTTAGATGCCAACCTTGTCTTTAAGAGTGCGGCCTTTTGCATTATGTTCAATATATTTGATGATTGGTAGAGCGACATTGCGGTTGGTAGCTTTTTCAATACCAAATCCTGGCGAAGCATTAACCTCGAGAATTAATGGTCCACGTGCGGAGCGCATGAGGTCGACACCGGCAACATGGAGGCCCATGACTTTGGCGGCTTTAATTGCGAGCTTTTCCTCTTCCGGAGTAAGTTTAATGGCAGTACCAATGCCACCTTTATGGAGATTGGAACGGAAGTCATCATCAAGGGATTGGCGCTTCATAGAGGCAACTACTTTTGAACCGACCACAAAAGCACGAATATCGGTGCCGGCTGACTCCTTGATATACTCTTGAATAAGAATATTAGTACCATCTTCGTTATAGAGGTAGAAAGCCTGCAAAGCAGAGCGGGCAGCTTTCTTGGTCTCGGCTAGAACGACGCCATTGCCGTGGGTGCCGGTCGCAAGTTTAATGATAGCTGGAAGACCGATTTGTTCAAGAAGGTCATCAATGTCTGCGGTGTTGCGTGAGACTAAGGTTTTTGGTGAAGCAATGCCAGCTTTGGCGAAAATTTGAGCAGAGCGAAGCTTGTCGCGGACACGAGTGATTGAGATCGAACTAGAAAGTGTCCAGGTGTTACTCATTTCAAATTGGCGAACTACGGCACAACCGTAGCGAGTGAGACCATTGGCGATGCGAGGTAAAATTGCGTCGTAGTGAGGAAGTGCTTCTCCGTTATAGTAAACTACGGGATTATTTTCGGAGAGTGAAAGATAACAATTTTTGTACTTAATGATGTCGACCTCATGACCACGCTTGGTAGCTTCTTCGTAGAGACGAGTGGTGGAGTAATTCTTTGGTCCGTTGGAGAGAATGGCGATTTTCATTTTAGTCTTCCTTGCTGATTAGTTGATTAAGATTTTCTTTAGTTTGGTTGATGTAGGATTTTGAAACGTCAACTAGGTACCGTCCTTTTAGTGCATGCTTACCAAGTAATATTGGGTAGCGGTTTTTATGACGACTGCTAAGGGTAAACGAAGTTTCAAATTCGGACCCGTTGATGCTAATCTTTAGGTTGGTTTTGTAGCGTTTTTGACCATGACCATTAGAGCTAACAATGGTAATATCGCGATATTTTCCTTTCGGAATAATGATGGTCTTTGAAGTTTTGGACTTTTTAATCTTTTCAGTGACTTTAGTGGGTGTGTAGTCTGGATGAGCATAATCGCGCTTTAATTCCCTTGGAGAAGTTTTATGTTGATAAAAACTAGGGAGATTTATTACTAAATCACCATCTTCGTTGACTTTGGCACTGTTGATATGGAGAGAGCTACTGTCGGCTCCGGAGTCGATTTTGGCAGGAATATCTAGAAAATTATGGCCATCTGCAAAGATTGAAACCAGGCAGAATTCACCGATAAGTTTAATATTAGATTGTTTCATATAGATTATTCCCACTTAATAATTATCGCTGTATTATAACATGAAAATAGCATTTTGAAAAGTGCTACGTATTCACTCACAACCTTTGCAACATAGATTGGTGAAAATATTGCCATCAAAATAGGTAGATTCTATACTTAAATCAATATCACTTAATAAAAGGAGAATCTACCTATGTCATATTGTACTGGTAAGAACATAGAAATTGCAAGAGGAAAAGCCGTAAAAATGCTGGTTTTGGAGAAAAAGCCAGTAGGAGTCGTAGCGGATCGTTTTGGAGTACATAGAAGCACTATCTGGAGGTGGCATCAGAAATGGAAAAAGATAAATAATCACATTCAGCTCACCAATGCGGTGAGAAGACAGTATCTTGGAGTTTCTCCATATAAGTACGAAATTTGTAAATGGAAAATAGAGAGCGAGTCATCCTCGCCTAAACATCCACATACACTAGCAGAAGACCTAGTTCAATTGGTACTCGATGTTAGAGACCAGATAAAGCGTTGTGCTGAGGTGGTATGGCATTATATCAATAAAATCCTATGCATTAGTATTAGTCTATCTAGCGTGCGTAGGATATTGAAACGCCACCATAGAATGGCTAAGCCAAAATATCATCGTAATCGGGAGTATAAGGGTATTCCTAGGCCTAAAATCCTTAGTCCAGGAGATTTAATTGAGATTGATACAATTCACCTATTTAATCCAATTAGCAAACAAAAACGTTATATTTACACGGTAGTGGATCTATATAGCAGAATGGCATATGCTAGGGTCTATAAGGAATTGAAGTCCATTCATTCGTTAAACACGATCTTGGAGGCGGAACAATATTTTGGCTTTAACTTCAAGACAGTGCAGAGTGATAATGGTTTAGAATTTGCGAGATACTTTGAAACTAGATTAGAGACTAAAGGGGTTAAGATCCGCCATACAAGGTTAGGTAGACCTAATGATAATGCACATATTGAGAGGTTTAACCGTACAATACAAGAAGAGTGTACTGGAAATTATTATCTTGAAACTGAACCATTAAAAATAATGGACAATAAAATACTTAGCTATATTGACTTTTATAACCATAAACGTATACATTTAGGTATAGGTTATAGAACTCCTGCTGAAATGTTGCATAGGTTCTGAATGTTGTATGGTGCTAAAACATAGGTAGCTGATTCTTAGTGAGGGGTGGATATGGATTGAGTGGTACTGGTTAGTTATTGGGTGATTTTACTCCAACAAAATCATCAGATAGATTCTCGGCGGAAAATGGGTCTTTAAGATTTTTGGTATCTTCGAGAGCTTTTTTAAAATTTTCGCGGAATTCTTCAAGGGTTTTGGAGTCGAGATTGCCAGATTCTGGGAAAGAATAAGTTTTTTCAGGTTGGTCGTCATGTTTGACTTCGTGTTTCTCTGGTAAAAAACCTGGGCGGGAGCGATCTAGATAAATGTCGCCACTATTGTGATAAATAACTAGAGAGATGGTGGTGGTAAGAATGGTGATTAGGGTTGCGATTAAGCCTAGACGCATAAGATTGCGACCACCGGAGGACATTTTTGACATAATTATCGTCCCTCCACTTGGTTGGCTGGATTAGTAATGCTTGAAGCTTTGGTAGCCTCGGTTTTTTCGGGAGTAAAACGAATATTTTCGCCATCAATTTCGATTTTGTTAATCTCGTTCAAATATTTCTCGGCGGTACTAGTGAGTTCGTTAACTTTTTGATTAAGTTCTTTGCGTGATTCCCTAGTAATAATTAGCTGATTATAGAAATCATCGGGATTTTTTTGGCAGTCAATAGAGAGAAGGTTTTCGAATTGTTGACTGTAGGTAATATAGAGCGAATTAAAATCGTTTTTTTGCAAAACGAAATTACTTTGCAAGTCGGAAAGATCGCCGAGATTCTGGTTATTTTTGACAAGGCGAAGATTGAAAGGAGTGATGTAGGAATTGAGAATTGTCTGATAATTGGTACCGAGCAAAGAGCGGATTTTAGCATCACTAACCTGAAGTTTTTTGAGTCCGGATTTAATTGAACCACAGCTCATAGAAATTTCACCGCGTTGGTCGTCGGTAAGTTTGGCCTTAGGTGCGTCAGCTGAGACATGAATAGAGTTGAAAAGAATAAAAATTAAAAGAAAAGCTACAAGAACGAGAAAAAGATGAGTTGCTTTGGAATCTTTAAGCTTAAGGTTTTTGATTTCTTTCATCTGTAAATAATTATAGCATTAAAGTGAATATACTCGTGCTTAATTTTAGTGCAAAACACGAGTGATTTCACTTAGGATTTGAAAAACTAATCTTTATACGAAAAATTATTTTAAGATTAGTTCCAGAAACCGCGTTTTTTGGCAGTCTTGAATTCTTCTAGTAGTTCTTTTTGCTTTTTAGATAAACCAGTTGGGGTATCGACTACAATGTTGATGATATGTGGTCCACGTTCACCATTATTCATTGGTACGCCATGTTTAGATAACTTAAATGGAGTGCCAGACTGAGTGCCAGCTGGGATTTTCATAGTGACTTTGCCGTCGATGGTTTCGACTTCTACTTCGGTGCCAAGAGCGGCGTCGACCATTGAGATGTGCTGTTCGGAAAGAAGAATATAGCCCTCACGATTAATGGTCTTGTGTGGTTGCACACGAATTTGTACTAAGAGATCACCGTTTTCACCGCCTTTTTCGGGAGCGGGACCACCGCGACCACGCAGGCGAATGGCTTGACCATCGTCGATACCGGCAGGAACTTTTAGGGTAATTTCGTTGCCTTCGACGGAAATCTTTTTGGTAGTACCAAAAATAGCGTCTTTAAAATCAATTACCAGAGTAGTGCGATAATCAGAACCACGATTTCTGCGAGCACGCCCACCACCAAAACCAAAAAGGTTACTTAAGATATCATCAAAACCTTCGGCGCCACCAAAATCAAAATTGAATCCTTGACCACCATAAGAATAGCCACCGAAAGGATTGCCGCTAGGGCCACCTGCACTGCCATTCCCTACTCCGGCATGACCGAATTGGTCGTAGCGCGCACGCTTTTGCTTATCAGAAAGCACTTCATTGGCCTCGGAAGCCTCTTTAAATTTAGCTTCCGCCTCCTTATCTCCTGGATTTCGATCTGGGTGATATTTGAGAGCGAGCTTGCGATAAGCTTTCTTAATTTCATCATCAGAAGCGTTTTTACTAACGCCCAAAACTTCATAATAATCACGTTTTGACATATCAATATTATATATATTTAGCACTCAAAATGCAAGAGTGCCAGTAATTTTTTATGATTTTTTTGTGAATGGAACTAAACGGAGAAGAGTTGTATTTTTTTATACTGATTTTTATTATATGCAATTAAAGAGCTGGATGAGACTTACGGTTTTATCTCTGGTTTTATGATAGACTAAGATAAAGGAGAAGAAAAAGAATATGGAATCGGAAAGACTGATTTTAATTACCAATCCGGGCAGTAGTTCTCGTAAATACGCGCTCTATAAAGGCATGAAAGAACTTTGTTCTTTACATTTCGAATTTGAAGGTAAGAAAATTGTCTACACTTTGAAATCTGGTGACCAGAAGAAGAAAGTAGTAACAGATTTTAAGGCACTGTCAGAGGTGGCGGGAAATCTGGAAAAAATTTTAATTGAGGAAGAATTTTTAGGAGGCGTTTCGAAGTTGAGTGCGATTTTGGCACGCGTAGTGGCTCCGGGCGCCTATTTTGCTAATGACCACATTGTCGATAAAGAATGTTTTAAAGAGCTAGAAATTGCGAGAACTCGTGCGCCGCTTCACGTCCCAGTGGTGATGGATGAAATTATCGAATTAAAGAAACGTTTTGATTCGGTGCCAGTGATTGAAATTTCCGATTCAAACTTTCACAATTCCAGACCCGAGCTGGCTAAGGCTTACTGTATTGACCAAAAATTGGCTGAGAAGTTTGATATTAAAAAGTGGGGATTCCATGGTTTGTCGGTTGGCTCGGTAGTACGTTATATGAAGCAAAGCGAAATTTTGCCAGAGAAAGTAGTGGTTTGCCATATTGGTTCGGGAGCTTCGATTACTGCAGTTTATAAGGGTAAATCTCACGATACGACGATGGGCTACACGCCGCTTGAGGGGGTAATGATGGCGACGCGCACTGGCTCGATGGATGTGGCGGCGGCGATGGCAATGAAGCGCGCATTGAAAATTGAAGATGATGTCGAACTTGAGCGCTACCTGAATAAGCAGTGTGGTTTGCTTGGTGTATCTGGGGTCTCGGATGATCTTCGTACGGTAATTCAACTACGTGATGAAGGCGATAAGATGGGTTCATTCGCTTATTCTCTCTATATTTATCGCTTGCAAGCTTGTATTAGTCAGATGATTGCTTCAATGGGTGGTGTCGATGCCCTGGTCTTTACGGCAACCATTGGCGAACGTTCAGATGATGTACGTAGACAGGTGATTCAGAAGATGAAATATCTTGGCCTTGAGCTTGATGCGGAGAAAAATACTGGTGAAATGCCAGAGCGCCATACTTTGATTTCGAAAGATGAATCTAAGCCAATTTATGTAGTGCGCACTGACGAAACGAGTGAAATGATTGAGCGGGCAAACTTGATTTTGGCAGATTAAGGGCGTGAAATGAAAAAATATAGTGCGATAAGCACTATATTTTTTAGGTTAATTAATTTTCTTCGGTATCGATGTTTTGATCGTCGAGCCCGTCGAGTAATTTAAGGCTCTCGCTACTTGGTAAGGATTCGACGTTTTTTAGTTTGCGCTCGATGACGCGGGAAGTGGTGGCGGCGGCATCAATTTTATTAGCGGATTCTTGAAGCTTCTTTTTGGTAGCTTCAAGGAGGTCGCCAAATTTTCCAAACTGACTTTTCACGGCACCTAGAATTTGCCAAACCTCACTACTGCGCTTTTCAATGGCGAGAGTGCGGAAGCCCATGAGAAGGCCCGAGAGAATAACCGGTAGAGTACTTGGCGAAGCGATGGTGATGTGGAATTTTTGACGGATTTCATCGTCGAGGCCAGGAATGCGGAGGATTTCAGCGTAGAGTGATTCGGTCGGCAAAAACATCATGGCAAATTCGGTAGTGTGTGGTGGGTCGATGTATTTGGTGGAAATTTTCTTCGCCTGTTCTTTGACATCAATAGCTAGAGCTTTTTGGAATTTTAGGATTTCAGTTTTATCGCCCTGCTCGTAGGCAGCAATCAGACGTTGATAATTTTCGACTGGGAATTTACTATCGATTGGTAAAAAAACTTGAGCGGATTCATCTTTGCCAGGCATCTTGACGGCAAACTCGACACGATCACTGGAGCCTTTTTTTGTAGCGATATTTTCACAATATTGGTCTGAGCTTAAAGTGTCGCTAATGATGTTGCCAAGTTGGACTTCGCCATAAATACCGCGGGTCTTGACGCCTTCCATAACTTTCTTTAGGTCACCGACACCGTTGGCGAGAGTCTTCATTTCGCCGAGACCTTGGTAGACCTGGGTGAGTTGGGTAGAAATAGTCTTGAAGCTTTCATTGAAGCGTTTTTCGACTGAAGCCTGGAGTTTTTCATCGACGGTTTGGCGCATTTCTTCAAGTTTCTTGGTATTATGGTCCTGAAGTTCACGCACGCGAGTATCGAGAGTTTTTTGGACTAAGCCAAAATTATCGGAGATTTCTTTGCGATTTTCGCGGAAGTTAGTGCCAATATCTTTAGTGACGCGATCGACATTGGTTTCGATACGAATCATACGCTCGTTCATATTGGCAAAAGTTTGCGTGGTCTGGTCCTGAAGAACGGCAATGCGATTTTTAAGTTCTGGCAGATCGGTATTTTTTTGATTGGTTTTCGAAAAAACGATAAACAAAATGATTAGGTTGACGACCGAAACGATGAGTAAAATAAGTGTGGTAATATCCATGAAATCCTCTTATGCTAATAGATAAATTATAACACAAAAACAGAGAGGAAAAATGACTATAATGAAAATTAGAGATTCGCGCAGATGTCTAATGCGATGTTTAAGTGAATTAGAGATTGGGTGCGACTATTTTATGCGGCGTCTAAATAAATTAGAGATTGGTGCGATTATTTAAGGCGGCGCTTAAAGTGATTTGATCAGCAAAAGATAAATCAACGCCGAGTGGAAGGCCGCGGGCTAGACGCGTGATAGTAAGTTCGGGGTATTTTTCAGAAAGCATTTTCTGTAAAAGCAGAGCCGTACTCTCCCCTTCGACGCTCGGATTGGTGGCGATAATAATTTCTTTAACTGTGTCATTTTCGACACGAGAAATTAACTCTTTGATATGCAGGACTTCTGGTGTAATACCGTCAATCGGTGAAATTGCGCCACCAAGGACGTGATAGGTGCCATGATATTCTTTGGTTTGTTCAAAGGCGTAAATATCAAGTGGTTCCTCAACCACAAGAATAGTAGTTTTATCGCGGTTTGGAGTGTCGTAAAGGGGCGAAACTTCCTCATCGGCATTAATTAAAGAAAAAGTTATCGGACAGGTTTTGACTTGTTCGTGTAAATTTTCTAGAGCATGGACTAGATGCTCAGAGATTTTGCGATCGCTACGAAAAAGATAAGTCGCATAGCGTTCGGCGGTTTTATTCCCTACGCCCGGCAGTTTACCCAGTGCGTCGATAGTATCAGTGAGGGCTCTAGGGAGCATTAAGCGCCAAGTCCTAGGTTGCCTAGTTGGCCCATCAAAGGCTTCATTTTGTCGGCAGCAATTTCTTGGGCTTTAGCGTAGCCATCGCGGAAACAGTTTTCAATCCAGCGTTCAAGTTCTGCGATGTCTTCAAGGTCGATACGTTCTGGGTCGATGGTGACTTTTTTTACTTTCAGCTCACCGGTAATCTGGACCACGACGGCGCCGTCGCCAGCTTCTACTTCTACAATTTCATTTTTGAGATCTTTTTGTGCTTTACGAAGTTCATTAAGCATTTTCATCTGGTCAAAGGTAGCACCCATAATTTCTCCTATTATTCTCTATTCTTAATTAATATTTATTATAACATCTCTTACTTAGATTTATAAAGATAGAGACGGTCTGCATTTTGGGATTTTTCGTTGGTGACGATATGTTCGAGTTCGTAATTTTCGGTATCGGTAATTTTCTCGAAACTAATAATACTATGCTTCTCAGTATTCTCACTGAGATCGGAGATGTATTGATATTTCGGGGTTTTGTTAAAGATGGTGTATGAGTTAGCTAAATGGACATAAAAGTTACGATTTTCTTGATTTTTTGGTAGATAGAGTAAATGATTTTCATGGTAACGCTCGAGGAGCTTCATGTCGTTCGTAAATTGGTTGGCAACCGGTGCGCTATAGCGATAGCCGTAAACGAAATGATTGAGGTCTGAAACAATAACAATAAGCATAAATAAGCCAATCGGAAGCACGCCAATAACCTTAGCATAGGGGTTGTATGGGAAGATACTGGACCATTTATGGAGAATGTATTTCATGCCGTGGGCAACTAGGACTGCGAGTGGTAGGATGAAAAGAATAATCATTTGTGGATTGAGACCAGAAATTAATAGGATAAAAACTGTAAGTAAAAAGGCCATAGAATTTCGTGAGGCAAAGAAGCCCTTGAAGGTTGAGATGAAGCCAATAATGGCTAGAGTAATGGCCGGTAAGCCATAAAGCGGAGCGAGAAAAGTGCTTTCAACCAATCCGTTCCAGGTGATTGCTACCCGTACAGCATTTCCGAGGTTATGGAAGTAATTGGTAAAAGAAAAATTCGGCATGAGGAGTAATTCGGTGAAAATTTCTGGATGTTTTAGTCCACGCAAAATTAATATGGTCACTGCAGAAATCACCATTAGGCTGAAAATAGCGAGAGGAATTTTCGGCAGATTTTTCAGAGTAAAACGCAGATGTGGATGAACAAAAACATAGATTAAAATAAAGAAATCCAGGTAGAGCATGTATGGAGTAAAAATGCTTAGACACATGAAAATACCAAAGAGGAAGCACCAACTGGCTTTAGGCTTGTTTTCGCCTTGGACTTTAGAGCCGAGCCAGAGTAATAAGGTGGTCCAGAATAAAATCATGATTAAGGCGGTGCCACTACCAGAGATAAAGAGGAAGCTGGAAGAAAGTACGGTAATAATGCTGGCCATGATGGCAGTATTGTTTTTGAACCAGCGGTTAAGTAAAAGAATAATCAAAATACAGGTAATTGCGCCAATGATTACACTAGGAAGCATGATAGTGTAGGGTGAAACGCCAAGAATTTTAAAGATCACCTTTTGGAGTAAATGATAAGGTAGGTCGACAATTACTTCGCGAAAAATCGTGTGGCGATTCAATTCAAAAGTTTTGGTAGTAAAATTAAATTCGTCATTCGAGAGGCCGTTCGGGGTGATGAGCGGTAAAAAGAAAAGTAAACCCGTAAAAATTAATCCAAGTAGTAAGTAGCCAAGTTTGAAACGATGGCGAAATAAGAAATATTTGTTTGGATTGAGTTTACCCACGTTTCTATTATAGCAAATTTAAGCAAAAACTTAAAAACGATCGCAGTGCGGCAGCTTCAGGATAAGATTTAGAGTTATTCACGGGTTTTATCAAGGTTCATAAAGCGAAGTAATTCTGGATGGAAGTAAAGTTCAATTTTACCGATGGCGCCGTGACGGTGCTTGGCCATCAAAAGTTCGGTAATATTGGTTGGCTCGTAACCTTCTTCCTGGTGGTAGTAGTCGACACGGTGCAGGAACATTACAAGGTCAGCATCCTGCTCGATGGAACCGGATTCACGAAGGTCGGAAAGTACCGGCCTTGGATCATCACGGCCAGTGACGCCACGAGAGAGCTGGGCCAGAGCAATTACGGGAATTTCTAGTTCACGGGCGAGAATTTTGAGACCACGAGAAATTTCCGTCACCTCTTGCACGCGGTTACCAGCATAGCGGTCGGAACCAGTAATCAACTGGAGGTAGTCGACGATAATTAAACCAATATTGTGATCGTGATGGGCGCGACGAGCTTTATTGCGAAGCTCGAGAATAGTCATGGAGCTAGTATCATCTAGATAAAGTGGAATTTCACCCATTTCGCCAAGGGCATCACCAATTTTAGCGAAGTCGTCATTGGAAATATTACCAGTACGGATACGCCAAGAGTCAACATTAGAAGTGGTGGAAATAATACGGTCGACAATTTCATTCTTCGCCATCTCCATAGAAAAGAAAAGTACACCACATTTATTAATGCCGGCGACATTGTAGGCCAGGTTTTGGGCAAAAGTGGTCTTACCCATGGCCGGACGCGCACCGATAATAATCAAGTCGCCTTTTTGGAGGCCGGCGGTTTTATTGTCAAGATCACGAAAGCCAGTCTTAAGGCCACGGAGTGCGCCTTTGTTTTTGCTAAGCATTTCCATGCGGTCATAGGCGTCGACTAAAAGGTCGGAAAGTGCGGTGTAATCGGTTTTGGTATTGCTATCAGAAACCGCGAAAAGTTCTTTTTCGGCTTGACCGAGCATGGCGCCCACTTCATTGGCAGAATCGTAGGCCTTGGTAGCAATTTCAGTGCCGGCTTTAATGAGACGGCGACGAATTGAAGCTTGTTCCACGAGATTAGCATAGGAAAGCGCATTAGCGGCAGTTGGTACGACCATGGTGAGATTAGAAATATAGGTCGCACCACCGACTTCCTTGAGAAGTTTTAGGGATTTAAGCTCGGAAGTCAAAGTGACGAGGTCGATTGGTTGACTACGTTCATAGAGATTCATCATGGCGCGATAAATATGTCCATGAATTTGGTGATAAAAATCAATAGGTTTAAGTTTTTCAAGAATGTCTGGAAAGGTCGTACTGTCGAGTAGTATGGAGCCAAGGAGAGATTTTTCAGCTTCAATATTCTGAGGTGGAACTTTACCGCCAAAAAGGCTAGGGTCATTTTGAGAAATGGTCGATTTTTGCGACCTTGGTTGAGCTGATTCCGCCATATTACCTCCTAGAATGGACTATCTTCAAGTTCTTGTATGTTACCCATTATATCAGAAATCGCGCTAAGTGAGGTGTCGTCAGTTTTTGGTGTAGCTTCCAATTTTCCGGCACTAAATTGATTAAAATCGACAGCGGTACTAGGAATTTTATGTTCGTCGGGATTCCTAATGGTGATGTTGAGACCATTGATGGCGGTTTTTAGGACTTCAAGATTATTTTTGCTATTTAAAATATTGAACCAAACTTTGGCACTTGGATAAATTTCTAATTGATTAGACTTGTAAGCAAAATAAGATTTGTTAAGTGGGACAAAGAGAGTTTCGGCGATGTTTTTGATGTTTTCGAGAAAACCTTTGGCGCTAAAATCTCCGGAGCCAGAAACTACGGCCTCTGGAATAGTCATGGCTTCGGCCTGAACTTGTTGATTTTGAATCTCTGCACGTTCTTGGATTTTTTCGGTAAGCTTAGACTTGGAAATCTTGACTAAGCGTTCGCGGATTTCGGGATTAATTGAAGGCTTAGCGGGTTCCTCTTGGGATGTTGGAATCGTTTGGGCCGTTGGAGTCACTAGGGCTGCCGGTTCGGCGGCAGGAGATTCCGTGGCTATGGAGGTTTCTGCGGTCGCCTGTGCGCTTACTACTTCTGCTGTTTGGGTAGTTACTGGGGGCTTTGTGGCCTGAATTTGTGGAGTTGAGGGGGCAGAGATGGCGACTGGTGCAGCTTTGAAATGATCTAAAATCAGAGCGACAATGAGTTTGGCGCTGGCAAATTCGCCATTTACGGCGTAAAGTTTTTCGATGAGGTGAAGATTTTTGGCGGTAGGATTTTGGACGATGGCCTTAATAAGACTAGTCGCGATTCCTTCGGCTTTGTTGCCTTGATTAATTAATTCTTCGACGAGACTGCGAATTTGATCAACATTTTCTTGCTCATAATTTGCTAGTAATTCTTGAATTAGAACTTGTTTAGGTACACCCAAGGCAGAAGAAACTTCTTCAGTGGTAATCAGAGTGGACTTATCGGCGTGAAGATTACTTAATTGATCGAGAATTGATAAAGAATCACGGAAGGATCCGCCGCCTTGCTCAATAAGCAGTGACAGAGCGTCCTTTTCGATGTTGATTCCCTCTTTTTGGCAAATATTTTCGAGGAATGGTTGCATGATAGATTTATCGGCCAGCTTAAAATGGAAAATCTGTACGCGCGAAAGGATGGTGGCAGGGATTTTTTCTGGGTTGGTAGTGGCAAAAATAAAAATAATATGCTCTGGTGGTTCCTCGAGAATTTTTAGAAGCGCATTAAAGGCATTTTTCGAGAGCATATGAATTTCGTCGATAATGTAGACCTTGTATTTGCCGGTGGTCGGGGCGAGCATGGCTTTGTCGCGTAATTCACGGATATTTTCGACCATAGTAAATACGGCGGCATCAATCTCGATAATGTCGACATAATTATCTTCCAGTTGATAATCGAAATGATTAATTTCGTGAGCAAAAATACGGGCTACCGAAGTTTTGCCGCAGCCTCTGGCGCCGACAAAAAGATAGCCGTGAGAAATTTTTTGATTAGTGAGTTGAGTTTGTAACTGACGAATAGTATCGTCTTGACCGATAACGTCTGCGAGCTTAAGTGGACGGTATTTACGATAGAGGGCTTTCGTCATATTTAGAGCGACGCCTCGACGGCAGCCCAATTGGCGTCATCGTTGTTCGCTGGAATGACTACTGAAACCTGAGAACCTTCTTTGAGACGGAAATAGGTCACCGATGCATAAAGAATTTCGTATTCGCGACCATTGACTTCGACAAAATATTTGTCGTCATGGCGAATCAAAGTACCGATCACGGTCTTGCGCTCGACTGGTCCGATTTGCTTGTAGAGAAATTTGCCTTCCTTCGTGATGGTGAGCTTCATAATGTCACCTTCGACAAGCTTGGACTTACTGGCATAGTTGGCTGGGACTGGGTAGTTCTTGCCGTCTTGGTCGATCATGATTTGGCCATCAAAGACACCTTCGATAATCTTGCCTTCGTTATTACTAATTACTACTTCTCTTGGGGTAGTAATGGTTTCCCCGTCTCCAAGCATCGAAATCAAAAGTTCTTTGGCGGCGGCCAAATTAGTTTCTGCTTCTTGAATAAGAGAACGGAGTCGTTTTATTTGTTTTTCTGGTAATTCAGACATCACCTCGCATCCTGTCTGTTTAATAAATATCACTTCAATCGTACGGCCTTTTTGGGAAAATGTCAAGAAAGATAAGGTTAAAATTAGTGGACTTTATGGAGAAATTATGTTAAAAAATGCTATTTTTGGAAAAATCGTTTATGATAGAGATATGATAAAAATTATTGCTGGTGGAAAGAAGCATATTCCAGAGATTGTGGAAATGATTTCGGAATATGAGAAGCGTTTGAAGAAGCCGTTTGATGTGAGATGGCAGTTTTTGGAAGAGAAAAAACTTGATGAATATCTAGCCAACTGGCCGTTCACGGGACGAGAATTTGTAATACTTTTGGATGAGCGCGGAGTAAATTTCAAGAATGGCCAAATTGCGGAAATTATGTCACGCGAGTTTAACTTTGGAAAAGAAATTGTTTTAATTATCGGTGGTGCGTATGGTGTGACTGAAGAAGTGAGGAGGAAATCTGATGTGATGTGGAGTTTTTCGAATCTGGTCTTCCCTCACCAATTGATGCGAGTGATGTTGATAGAGCAAATTTATCGCACGCAAGAAATTCTACATGGTGGAAAATATCATCACGAATAAAAACAAATAATTATATTGCTGGTTTTTAGATATTATTGAAGCCACTTCATGGATTCTAGGTAATCTAGAAAATCTTCGACTCCAGAAGCCAGCTCTTCAGGATGAGCATTGTAATATTCTAGATTATCACTCTTTTCATTGACTGCCATATACGCATAGAAAGATAGTTCACAATATTTTTCATTCTTTTCAGAGAAATCGTCAATAATACCAAATTCGTTATCAATGAAATTCGTATAATTTTCAACTTCTTTGTATAGAATATCTAGTTGGGCTGTTGTCTTGGCTAGGTTGATTTTATTTGCTAGACTTTCGCCTTGCTTTATTACTAACTCTACTGCATTACTTTTCATTATTTTTTAGTATATCATTTTTTAGAAAATACCTTGAGGTATGATTTATTGTATTACGTCTTTTTCGAATCCAGTCATGATTTATTAGTCTTTTTTGTATAAAAATGATATAAGAAAAGATATGAATAGAATTAATGAGCTTGAACTTAAAGAGATAATTAATTCATATGGATTAAATGATTTGGTTTTTGATATATTCAAACAGGTGGAGCCAGATACTGCTTTATATTTTTTCCATGACAATGACAGTGTAAAATATTGTCTCATTGCGGCGGATTTCTTAGATGGCAATATTGAATTTCCTTGTGATTTTTTATTCGATTATTATTCAGATACTCTTGTAAGATTTAGAGCTACCCATGCTCTCTCTTATGTAAAAGATGCTAAGAAAAGAGCCGTGGGCTATGTTGATGATAATCATTATCGAACCATAGCAAAAACTGGTGATGTCTGTATGCTTTTTGTTATAGATGAATTAGAAGTGTAGGAGAGTAGGAATCTTAATCAACTTTCAATTGTTAACTGTGGTTTGCATTTTTTCCTTCTCTCTGATATAATGTAGGAAGTTACCAAAGACAGTGACGGAGTAATCTTAATAAAGTCACCGAGGAAAATCTTCTAAATTATTTTTCTGGTAACGAAAATTAAAAATTCGTAAACTTTTTAATAAAAAATTTAACAATCAAGGGAACTTTTTATGGCAATTTCCAAAGATAAAAAGAATACATTGGTTGCAGATTTAACTAAGCTTTTATCAGAAGCTAAACTAACTGCTTATGCAAACTACCAAGGTTTGTCTGTAGCTGAACTCGAAGAGTTACGCCACAGTGCTCGTGAGCAAGGTGTGAAAATTAAAATCGTGAAGAACCGCTTGGTTCGTGTTGCGATGAATGAAATCGCTGTCTACAAAGACACTGACACTACTCACCTCACTGGTCAATTAGTTTACGCTATTTCTGATACCGACGAAATCGCTCCTGCTAAGATTTTGGCAGAGTTTGGTAAGACCCACAAAGCTTTCGAACTTTTGGGTGGTTTTTCTGAAACTGGTAACGCCTTGGATACCGCAGAGATCAATGCTCTTGCAGCTCTTCCTTCCAAGAACGAATTGGTCGCCCAAGTGGTGGCTCAATTGCTCTCCCCAGTCAACGATTCCATCTCAGCTCTCGCTGGTGGTCTTTCCGGAATTGTTTCTGGCTTAGAAAACAAGTAACAAGTGTACTATTAATAACAAATTTAATTTTTCGAAAGGTCTAATATGGCTGATATTAAAAAACTTGCTGAAGAATTAGTAAATCTTACTGTTCTTGAAGTAAACGAACTCAAAAATACTCTCAAAGATGAATATGGTATCGAACCAGCAGCTGCCGCTGTTGCTGTTGCTGCTGCTCCTGCCGCTGCTGCCGAAGAAGAAGGCAAATCTGAATTTAACGTCGTTCTTAAAGATGCTGGCGCTCAAAAGATCGCTGTAATCAAGGCTGTTAAAGAAGCTACCGGTCTTGGTCTTGGTGAAGCTAAAGCCCTCGTTGATGGTGCTCCTTCAACCGTAAAAGAAAACGTCAAGAAAGACGAAGCTGAAGCTTTGAAGAAAACTCTCGAAGAAGCTGGTGCTGTCATCGAATTAGCTTAATTAAAACTCTGAAGTTTACGAATTTATCGAAAATATCCCACCTAAGGTGGGATATTTTTTATGGTTTACGCCAGAACGCACCAGGATTTGATGGGCCGCCATCTATGCGAGCGTAGGAAATATCATGTCCAGGCACTGAGGTTCCCTGTTGTCCTCTTAGATTAGTAAATGATCCACCAAAGATTCCGGAAGAAGCTATAACATTTGTAGTGACAAAGGTGTCTGATACATAAATTCTTTCGATGTATGAAGAATCATAAAACATTCTAGTCATATTCGTTACTTTACTCGTATCCCAACCAGTAAGGTCTAATTCTGGTTTTGCCCAAACTTCTTCAAATGTTGAGGCCATATTAGTGACATTTCTCGTATCAAAAGTGTTTACTACTGGATGCCAAGTTCGTGCATGATAAAGGAAGTAAGAGAGATCTTTTACGTGTGAGGTGTTTAGGTTAAAATTGACAACTGCCTCTCTTGGCATAAAATAATCGCGATTATTTGAAAACATATGTTGCATATTTTCAACGCTCGAAGTATCAAAATCATCAATATCGAATTCGGTAACTCGATTCATACTAGAGAACATATAACTAGTATCTTTTAGTGATGGTGCAGTAATTTTCGGAGCCTTAACTTTTTGAAAATTAGTATTGCCTTTAAAGGCACCACTTAGCGTAAGAAGTCTTGGCGCATTTTGGTGAGACGGCCATTTAATGTCGGAGGCACCAGGTTTGGCAAAAATATCAGACATATCTTCAACATTGTCGAATCGAAAATTTGAGAGATCAATTAACGGTCCTCTATGGCTTTCGAACATTCCCTTCATATTTTGAACTAGGCTAGTGTCAAATGTGGTTGGAAATATTACTGGGTTTTTAGTATAGGTTGATGCAAACATGTAGGAAGTATCGGTGGCTTTATCAGCTGTAAGCTTAGAAATTATATCGTCCATGTAGATATTGCTTACATTGAAATACATACGGCTTAAATTAATTGCATTGTCAAGGCGAAGTTTATCGATATGATTAATTGTAGTGAGTGATGTACAGTTTTCAAACATGGAACTAAAATCGGTCGCCGTGGTAGAATTTAGGTTATCAGAAAAAGTGAGTGTTTTAAGACTCTCGTCGTTTTTAAAGAAATTTTTAAATGAAGTATTTTTACTAAAGTCTATATTTGTCAGGTCGAGTGAAGTAAGATAGTCGCAGAATTCAAACATGGATTCGGCATTGGTAATATTTTTGCCCATAATGTCGCTGTGATTTAGGGTAAGATTTTTGGCTTTAAGGTTTTTAAACATAAAAGACGTATCTTTGGCCTGTTTGAGATTTATACTGGATAAATCTAATGTTGAAGAGTTACTGTAATCTTTTGTATTCATGAACATTTTGGAAAAATTTTCGGTTTTATTAAATGTTGCATTTGGTAATGAGAGCTGATATATCTTTGATCCTTCAAACATTGACGAAGCGTCTATGGTATTGCTAAATGTAGCTTGATCTAAGGAAATCTTGGATGCTGAGGAATTCTTAAACATCGATGAAGCATCTATGACACTGCTAAATGTAGCATTGTCTAGGGATATTTTTGATGCTGAAGTATCCTTGAACATATTTTTGGCGGATGGGATATTTTTGAAGGATACTGAGCTTAGATTGATTGTATAAAATTTACTATTTTCAAAAGCTGATTCTGCATTTGTTACGACATCTCCATTAAGTGTAGATAAATCAATGTCGTGGCTGGCGTTTACGTCTTTGAATGCACGTTTCAGATTGGTAACATTTTTGATAAAAAGTGGATTTTCGATTTTGGTGATAAACTCACTTTCGAATGCGGATTCCATATCTTCAATTGGAGAGTCTTTTAGATAGGAAATAAAAGTACTTACATTAAAACTTCTACTATGCCCCATCCATGGACGAGTGTTATGAAAAAGATGTGAGATATTTTTTACCTTAGAAAAATTTAACATGTTTAAAGTTTTATTATCTTTAAAGATGAATTTTGGTTCATAGGTGGTGCCATTAATTCCTGCAAAAAGATAAGATAGGTCTTCTGGAAAAACTATTTCCGTGGCGCTTGTCCAAATACAGGTTAGTTTCCAGTCATGATAATCTCCAGGGTAGATACTAAGATAAACAGTTGCTTCTGAATTTGGTGTAGAAATTACTTGGGTTAATTCCGGAGTAATTAATGGACTACATTTTTGTTTAGCGATAGCTATTTCTAGGCTCGGCACATAATTGTAGTCTTCAGGGATTTGTTTGGTGGGATCGGTAAAATACGATTCATCCTGTATATTAAGAACTTTTCTAATGGCCTGATTGATTTTTTGTCCAGAGACAAGATTGGCTGTACCTCCGTCATCTTCGGCAATCATCGAAAAAGTTAGACTTCCTCGATAATTATCGGAGAGAACATCCTTACTGATTTGGATTCCTAAGTTGAAATTGATGTGGTCTTCACCTGAACTCTCTCGAACTTTGATTTTATTAGGGTGGCCTAATTTTGGAATCTCACGATAAATATTATTATCGGTCGCCTCGAGATTATATCCGTATAGTGAATTATTCGGATATTGACTTAGATTATTGTAACTTCCAGTAACGGATTTTATTTTTTGTAAATTCCTTGTATTTGTGCCGATTAATGCATTTTCTTCGGAAGCACTAGAAAAATATAATTGATAACCAGTAGGACTATCTGTTTTGGCGGTAACATCTAAATGTTTGTAGTAATCTTTAAAATTTGCTCCATCGGTTTCCCATTGATGGTTAATATTAATATTTCCATTTACAGTTATTGAAGCCGTGGTTGCATGAGCATCTGTTTTATAAGCAATGATAATGGTTAAGCATAGAAATAAGAATATAAATATCTGACATAAAAAACCTTTACGCACAGCAAGTGCTCGTACTTTAAACATTTTTTCTCTCCACAAATTATATATTTTTATATTAGCATAACCTTAATAAAAATTAAATAAATTTGAAGAAGAAAATTAAACTAAAATACGAGTCTATGGTTTCTTGGTAAAGGCACCAGGAGCACCAGGTTTATTGATGCGAGCGTAAGAAACATTATTGCCAATGTAATTAAGGTTGGAAGTAACGCCATAGAACATATCATTAGATTTTGTAACTTTCGTAGTGACGAAGCTTTCGGAGGCGTAGACATATTGGAGCCAGGTCGACTGAGCAAACATGCTGGTGGTATTTTCAAGATTTCGAGTATCCCAGTTAGTAAGGTCAAGGATTTTTAGCCAGGTGTAGTTGAACATACTTTCGGCATTGACTAGACTTCTAGTATCAAAGGAGCTGAGGTCAAGATTAAGCACATAAGTATTATTGAACATAAAGCTCATATTCTTGACTTTTCCAGTATTGAATTCAAATTTTACATTAGTCCCCCTTAGAAGACCAGAACTATTGGCTCCGAACATGCCCTCCATATTTTCAACATTAGCGGTTTCGAGAGTGTTAATATTATCAAGTTTTGTGATATAGCCAATACCATAAAACATATAACTAGTGTCGGTAAGATTTGGAGTATGGAAGATTGGTAAGGTGATTTCAGTATGGTATGAATTGTATTTAAATAGGCCACGCATCGAGGTTAGGTGCGGTAGATTCAGATTATTGCCTGGCCAGATAATCTTGCCAGCTGAAGAAGTTTTACTTTCTGAGCTAAATGTGCCTTCCAGAGTGGTGACATTACTGAGGTCAAAATGAGAAATATCAAGTTGAGGAGTATCTAGATTTTGGAACATATAACTCATATCGGTGAGATTTGCAGTATTGAATGTGCTTGGGAAGGTTACTGGGCCATTAGCATAAGCTTTTGCGAACATATACGAGGCGTTGGTGACTTTATCGGCTTTAAGATTCGGGATGATGTTGGCTTGTGATAGATATGGTGTATTGGCAAATAGGTGACTGAGATTAAGGGCATTTTTGATATCTAATTTATCAAAATTATTAATAGTTGTGAGCTTAGAGGCATTTTCAAAAAGAGAGCTCATGTCGGTAACATTTGAAGTATTAAAGACGGTTGGTAAGGTGACCGTTTTAAGTTCGGATGCACCTTTAAAGATACCAGCGACTGCGGTAAGTGGTCCAGTTTGCATACTACCAAGGTCGATATTTTTAACCTTACTATTTTCAAACATGTAGGACATATCAGTAATGTTGTTGCCGCCTAGATTATTATTGTTTAATACGAGTTGATCGGCAGAAGTGTCTTTAAACATCCCAGAAAGATTAGTTGCCGCACTAAAGGTGATTTTGGATAGATCGATATTGCTTGCGTTTGTGGCACCATTAAACATGTTTGAGAAGTCAGTGGTGCTAGAAAATGTTGCCTCTGGCATACTAATTGTAGCAGCTTGAGCATTTTTAAACATTCCACTCGCATTTTCAACGTTATTGAAAGTTGCTTTTGGCATAGTAATCGTGGTGGCTTTGGTGTTTTCAAACATTCCACTAGCATTTTCAACGTTATTAAAAGTTGCATTTCCGAGGGTAATGGCGGTGGCGGCGGAATTTTTGAACATATTTTGGGTATTGGTGGTGTTTTCGAAGGTTGAATTACTGAGATTGATTTCTCGTAGTGCCGAATTTTCGAAAATAGATGAGGCGTCTTCCATGTCGGAAATAGTCCAAGTAGAAAGATCGGCAGTCTCAAGGTATTTTGCGTTTTTGAAAAGATTAGAAATATTTTTGGCATTTGACATGAAAGAGGTGTCATCAATAACGGAAATACCAGAATCTTCGTAAAGTGATTCTATATTTTCAACTTCTGCCTTTTTCAGGAAACTCGTGAATTCATCGGCTTTAAATTTGTTGCTATAATAACCCGTCGTTTTATGAAAGAGGTGTGAAGCATCTTTGACTTTGGAAAAATCGAGCATGTTACTATCTCGTCCATCATTAAAGGTGAAAGACACATCTCTATTGATATTAGTGAGTCCGGAGAACATATAAGATAGATTTTCTGGGAAGATAAGCTTGGTGGCAGGTGTCCAAATGCAGTATTTATCCCAAGAGTTACGATATCCGCCAAGATAGACCGGTGCTTCGGAATCTGGAGTGGAAATTAAACTCGTGCGTTCTGGTGTAATATCGTTACTACATTTATTTTTACCAACTGAAATATTAAGATCAGGATAATAAGAATTGCTGGTAGTTTTTAATGGGTCATCAAAATAACTTTGATCAGTAATGCCAAGACCCTTTTTGAGCGCTTTATTTAATTCTGTGCCACTTACGATTTTTCCAGTAGATTCACCTTCTGAAATGAGGGTAAAAACTAATTTACGTTGATACGATCCAGCTGGAATGTTATTGCGTAGTGCAAATCCCAAATTAAATTTAAAGTTATCAGCCGCTGTGAGTTGAGTAGTGACATTACGGATCAGTGCGGGTGATGCAAGAGCCGGAATGTAATTGTATAGTTTATTGTCAACGGTTTCAGTATTGTAACCATACTGATTATTCATAGCACTAGACAGATTATTATTGTTGCCATAGACAGAAGTAATCTTAAAACTATTACCTGTAGTGCTAATAAGTCCAGTCTCAGCGCTATCGCTACTAAAATAGAGCTTATATCCAGTCGAGCTACTGGAGTTGACGGTTAAATCGAGAGTTTTTGTGACCTCAGTCTTAGCCTGGGTGCCAGTGTCGGCTTGAATGTTAACATTTGATGGAACGGTGATTGAAGCAGAATCGGCAAAAGTGTCTTGAGTTTTAATCAAGAAGAACGCAAGGCTAAAAATTAGAGCAAAGCTAATTCTTTGGCCTAGACCACAAAAACTTCTTTTGTGTGTGTGTGATTTTTGCACTTAATCCTCCACTTTAACTTATTTGATCTTTTAGGTCGAAATAAATTTACTCTTAATGCTTATATTTTAGCATAAATGGAATAATGAATGGAAGAGCTAAATTGAAGATTTAGGATTTTATTTGTGATAGATTTCTTTGAATGAAGAACAAAGCAATTAAACTATTATGGTTTCTTAGTGAAGGCGCCTGGCTTCCCCGGTGCGTCGATACGAGCATGTTCTATGCCGTATGCAGATGGTCTGGACCCGAGTCCACCCACGACATTGCACTGCCAGAAGATATCGTCATACTTTGTGACTTTGGTTGTAACGAAGCTATCTGAGGCATATACGGTATTGAGGTGACTGCTCCAGTAGAACATATGAGTCATATCTTCGACATTATGAGTGTCCCAGCCAGTAAGATCAATTAACTCAAAATAACTATCCTCAAAAAGACTACTCATGTTCACTACGTTGCTAACATTAAGCCCGGTGAGATTAATATTTTGGTCTTGAACCCAAGCATGATTAAACATGCTTTGCATATTTTTTACATTTGAAGTATCAAAAGCGATTTTGACTGATGCAAGATTAAAAAAATCGTTATAAAACATACTTTCTGTATTTTCTACTCTTGAAGTATCTAGTCCGGTGAGATCTATTCTGGTAATGTACTGACCAAAGCTACTAAACATATAGCCTAGGTCAGTTAACGAATGAGTATTCATCTTTGGGAAGACGACCTGGTCTAGGTAGTGATTATCTCTATAAAGACTTCGAAGTGAGGTAAGATAAGGCGCTTCAACGGTGTGGTTTGGCCAAATGATTTGCTTGGCGGAATATTTATTATCATCAAGACTAATTTCAGATGGTTCTAGGCCGACAAACATTTCCTCCATGGTGGTGACACTATCAAATTTCATGTTGGAAATATCGAGCAATGGTACCTTGAATCCGCCAAACATATCTTTCATATTAGAAATATGATGAGTTTTGAAAGTAGCTGGAATGACGGTATTTTGACTAGAGGTTGTTCGATAGAACATGTATGAAGCATCAGTGATATTCTCAGATTTAATCTGGTTAATAAAATCTTTAAGATCAAGCGATAGAGTATTTGCGAACATGTGATTGGTGTCAGTGGCGCTATTCAGTTTGATTTTATCACTTCCCTCTAGTGTAGTTAGACGCATATTGTCGGCGAGGAATGAACTAAAATCGGTTACGGATGCGGTATTAAAAACGTTTGGCAGTACGATTTTTAGTACCTGAGGAAGGTTCTTAAACATATTGGCGATAGTTTCTAGAGGGCCAGTGGAGATGTTATGTAAATCTATCTCTGTAAGATAAGTACAATCCTCAAACATGCCAGACATATTAATAATATGGTTTCCACCCATGGGGGCTGGATTAAGATTGATCTTCTCGATTTTGGATTTATAAAACATTTGAGAGAGATTTTCGGCAGAAGCGAGTGAAAGCTTCGGTAATTTTAGTGTTAAAGTATAATAATCGTCACCACTTTCCTTAAAGAAGTTGCTAAAATTAGTCGAATTGGCAAAAATAGCGCTAGATAAGTTGAACTCTTTTAGGGGTATATTTTCAAACATAGAGCTAGCGTCAGTAGATTTTGCAAAAGTCGCCTTAGGTAGAATTATTTTTGGAGATTTGGTATTCATGAACATGGCGTGAGTGTCGGTGGTTTCACCAAAAATTGCATTCGGAAGCTCGATGGATGTAGAGCTTAGGGTGTCTTTAAACATATTCGTAGTATTTTTGGTCTTAGCGAATGTGGCATTATTAAGGACAACCTGACTTAGGCCACCTTCTTCGAACATAGACTGAGTATTTTCGGCTTCGCCGATAACCCAATCGGAGAAACTAATATTATATAAAGATTTAGTGTTACGAAAAGCATTGGCTAGATTCTTGGCGCGATTAACGATATTGGCGATTTTACTAACCTCTCCGATCATTGAATTTTCAAAGAGTGATTCAGCGCTTTCGATGGGAGAATTTTTAAGATATTCGAAGAAATTGGATGCACCGAAGTCGTTATCTCTATATCCCAAAGAGTTATGAAAAAGATGATCTAGATTTTTGACCTTTTTAAAATTAAGTGTGGACTTACTACGACCATCGGTAAAACTAAAGTCTACCCAACGGTCTATAGTTCTGAGACCGGCAAACATATAGGAGAGGTCTTCTGGGAAAATTAATTCCGTTGCATTACTCCAGATACATAAATAATCCCGGAGGGAATTTTTATAGCCGCCAAGATAAACTTCCGCATCAGAATCTGGCACCGAAATAGTGGTGGTGCGTTCCTGGGTAATTTCAGAGCTACATTTATTTCTACCTACGGTAATATTGGGTTCGAGATCCATCCAACTGTCGTATGGTATGGTATTGAGAGGGTCATCAAGGTAACTCGCATCAGTGACACCCATGGCTTTTTTGATGGCTTTATTAATTTCGATGCCACTGACTAACTCGACAGAAGCTTGATCCTCTGCTAGGAGAGTAAAAATTAAATTGCGGTGATATTTACCAGGCTTGGCGGAAGACTCGAGTTCGAAACCGAGATTAAATTTGACATGGTCGGCGGCGGTGAGCTCGGTTTTAACTCGCTTAATCTGAACTGGACTGCTGAGGGCTGGAATATAATGATAGATTTTATTGTCGCTGGCTTCTAAGTTGTAGCCGTATTGATTATGCATATCATCCGAAAGTTTATTATCTGAACCGCCGACGGAAGGGATAGAAAAAGTATTCTTAGGGTCATTACTCACCAGTGCCGTATCGTCAGCATCGCTACTGAATAATAATTTGTAGCCAAAAGGACTGTTGGTGTTGACATTAATATCAACGGTTTTAGAATACTCTAATTTGCTGTTGTTTAGAAAATCAGGCTCGATTTTGACTTCACCGACCATTCCAAGTGAGGCTGTGGTGGCAGCTTGAGTGCTTTCACAATGCAGCAAACAAAACAAAGTGCTGACTAAAAAGATTGATAATATATTAAAAACCGACCTACCGCTGACGGTCTGTCCTTTTCCTCGCTTTGACACGGTTTTTCTCTCCCATTTAGGTTATTTATCTAGTCCTAATAGATAAATCTATGTTTATACATCTAATTTGAGTTTAGCATAAATGGAATAAAATGGCGGAAGAAAAATGATGTAAAATTTAATAGATATCGATTAAATTGTGAAGATGGCATAAAAAATAAGCACCGGGTTAGTGGTGCTTATTTTAGAGAGATTAAGAGCTTAGTTGTAGATATTTTCTACAGCGATGGATGGACCCATGGTGGTAGAAATAAAGATACTCTTAATGTATTGACCCTTAATAGAAGCTGGTTTCATTGACTTCAAAGAATCCATGAACACGGTAGCATTTTCGTTCAATTGGTCGAGGGTGAAATTGGTTTTACCGACACCGATATGAACGATGGCTTGCTTGTCGACACGATATTCGACCTTACCAGCCTTAGATTCCTTCACAGCTTTCTCGATATCGAGAGTGATAGTGCCAGCCTTTGGATTTGGCATCAAACCTTTAGGACCGAGCAAGCGAGCAAACTTACCAAGTTTTGGCATGTAAGCTGGGGTAGAAATGAGAACGTCGAAATTGATGATTCCCTTTTCGAGTTGCTTGATGAATTCGGCATCTTCAGCGATGTCAGCGCCGGCAGCCTTAGCTTTTTTGCATTCATCTTCTGGGGCGAAGACAGCGACGCGAACAGTCTTACCGTTACCGTTTGGAAGAACGATGGTGGTGCGAATGTTTTGGTCAGCTTGGCGTGGGTCGACACCGAGACGAGCGTGAATTTCGACAGTAGCGTCAAACTTAGCTGGGTTGGTTTCGACGGCAAGCTTGATAGCGTCGGTGAGGCTGTAAGCCTTGGTCTTGTCGATATTCTTGTAAGCAGCTTGGTATTTTTTACCACGGCGTTCAAGAATTGAACGAGTGACTGGCTTGGCACCCTTTGGCTTCTCCTCTAGGGCTTCCTGCTTGTGCTCTTCGGCACGAGCTTTGCGTTCTTCTTCAGCCTTAACTTCTTCGAGGTGCTTCTTAGATTTTTTACCAGATTTGGCAAATTTTTCTTCAGATTCGACGGTTTCGACTGGAGTTTGGTTTAATTCTTCAGTAGATTTGATTTGTTCTTCTGACATTTGATTTCTTTCTGTGGTAATAACGAGCGAACTCTCCCACGGTTAATTAATTTTAATCAATTATTCGGCGATGGTGACACCCATAGAGCGGGCAGTACCAGCGACGGTCTTGATAGCACCTTCAAGATCGACAGCGTTCATTTGCTTCATCTTGATGTTGGCAATCTTCTCGAGTTGTTCACGAGTGATAGAACCAACTTTTTCGGTATTTGGACGACCAGAACCTTTTTGAAGCTTCAATTCTTCACGAATTAAATCATCAACTGGTTGACCGAGACAAACCCAATCGAAAGTGCGATCATCGAAAACGCGGATGTGAACGATGACGTTCTTGCCGGCGAATTCTTTGGTTTTGTCGTTGAATGGATTAATGAAATCCATCATGTTAAGTCCCCATTGACCCAAGGTTGAACCAACTGGAGGACCTGCGGTGGCCTTACCACCAGGGATGCGTAACTTTAAGTTACCAATTACTTTTTTTGCCATAATATATTTACTCCTAATTAGAGCGCGTAACGGATATATTTTAACATATTTCTTTAAAAAATACTAGAAAAAAGAAAAAACCACCGATGTTCTGGTGGTTTATTTCTAAAGTACGATAAATTTTATGCACCGTGACGAAATTCATGAATTAACTCTCGTCCACGCGCAATTTTTTGTGCGTATTCAGGTGTCATTTCCAGAATTCCCTCATCGCATTTGGTGAGCGTATCAATGAGTTCCATGGTACGCTTAACGTCTACCTGATTGCCGTCATAAAAACTTTCGAGCTCATGCTCAAAATCTTGACGGAAGTTACAAGGAAGACCCGTTTTCCAATGCACAGTCCTGTTCCAAGTGGTAAGCGGAAGTAGGTGCGCATAGATGACAGCTACGATTTGCTTGATGGTGGACTTGCTAGCAGTGCCGCGAAGCCAATATTTTGCAATCAAAGCTGAAACCGCCTCGTGATTATAGTAACAAATGTCACCAACTTTGTTGGTAGCGGCGGTGTACTTTTTCCCCACGTCGTGTAGGACAGCGAGTTGCACGGCTAAGGTGCTACTCAGGCCGGCGTCTACCAAATTGGCAGCCACTAATGCGACGTGATCACGAAGATTTTCGTGATGATATTTGGAAGTTTGTGTGCCGATTGGGGCGATAACTTCTTCAATATTATCAGGAATAGCTGCACCGTGGATGAACGGATAGGTATAAAAGAATACACTATCACGAACTTCTCGTTCCTGGTAAATATCATTGAAAAGCGCGTCCGGTTGATCGAGAAAATGATAAATTTCCTCAAGGTTGGCCGGTCGATTTTCGCAGATAGCTAACAGCATCAGTCGTTGAGTTTCTGGAATATTTTCAAAATCATCAAGACTTGCATCCCAAAGTTTTTGAAGTGAAATTTTTGAAAAATACTTCGTTAATGTTTTGTTCATATAATCCCCTCCTAATAAACACCAAAACGACATCTATATTATAGCATTTTTAAGCATAAAAGTCAATGTATAACAGAGGTGAAAAAACAGAGTAGACTGGAGCTACTCTGTTTTAAAGTTTTCTAATCGAGTGTCTATTCACCAATAATTTGGGTACCAGTTTTACCATTTATGGCGTTAATGGCGTTTTCTGGATTGGTGATAATGCAGGTACGATTTTTGCCACTTGAAACGAAGCTAATACCAGCTTCAATCTTTGGTAGCATGCTACCAGCCGCAAATTCACCCTTTGCGATATATTTAAAGGCCTCATCGGCGGTGAGAGTTTTGAGATTTTCCTCATTGTCTTTTTTGAAGTTGATTTTGACGTTCTCGACCGCGGTGAGAATCAAGAGAATATCGGCATCGATAGTTTCGGCAAGTTTTTCGGCGGCGAAATCCTTATCGATGACAGCTTCGAGGCCAACTAGGCGACCGTATTCGTCGTAATAAACTGGGATCCCACCACCGCCGCCAGCGACAATAATGGCGCCATTGCCGAGAGCAATTTCGACGAGTTCCGATTCAATAATCGAGAGTGGCATTGGTGAAGGGACCACCTTGCGCCAACCACGACCGGCGTCTTCCTTAACCGTAAAATGACGCTCTTTGCTGAGCTTTTTGGCTTCCTCTTCGGTATAGAATGGGCCGATTGGCTTGCTCGGATTCTTAAAGGCTGGATCGTCTTTAGAAACTAAAACCTGTGTCACGATTGCCGCGATAGGTTTTTTAATTCCCTCAGATTCGAGCTGATTACGCATGGCATTTTGTAACCAATAGCCAATTTGACCTTGAGACATCGCTCCAGCCACATCGATTGGCATGGTTGGAGTTTTTTCGGTATTGATAGCTTCTTCGTGAAGAATAATATTACCGATTTGTGGGCCGTTGCCATGGACGATGACTAATTGGTGGCCAGCCGCCACGAGCTTGGCAAGCTCCTTGGCGGTCTGGTTGGCGACTTCGAGTTGATCTTTAGCGGTTGCTTTGCCATCACGGCTTAAAGCATTACCTCCGAGAGCGACGACGATTTTGGCCATAATTAAATCATCCCCATAACGAAGACGGCGAATAGGCTAATGATAACAAAGGCAACCATTAGTGGCATGACGCGTTTGACCCAGGTCTTGTAGGATACGCCAGAAAGCGTGAGTCCGGCCATCAAAGAAGCGATGGTTGGGGCAATCATATTGAGGAGACCGTTGGCATTAGCAAAGGCTACTACCATGGTTTCTTTATTACTACCGACAAGTTCGGAGACTGGTGCAATGATTGGCATGGAAGCCGCAGCGAGGCCAGAGGAGGATGGGATAATGAAGGAAAGTGGGAGGTAGAAAATGTAAGCCAAGACGCCGACAAGACCACCATTGAAATTGGTGAGGCCTTTTTCACCCCAGTGAATAATGGTATCTTCGATACCACCGGCGCGCATGACAATAGCAACGCCAGCTGCCACGGCGATAATTACGGCGACACTTAAGAGGTCTTCTGATCCCTTAATGAAAGTGTCGGTGATGGAGACATTTTTCTTGCTAAATTCTTTACGGTAGATGAAGGCAATTACCACAGTCGAAATGAGGAAAAGGGTAGAAATTTCGTTAAAGTACCAAGTACCAAGGGCGCCGTTGTGGTTTACGCCAAGCATAGTGGAAAGCACTGGAACCCCAGCAAAGAACTCATGTAAAACATCGAAGAAGTCAATTTTAAAACCACTCCAAGGGATGAGGGAGATAATCATAATCACGAAAGTGACAGCGAAAACCCCCATGATGAGTTGGCGCTTGAAATTATATTCTGGCACACTATTGAGATTAATTGGCTTAAAAGTGGAAGCGACGGAAGAATCGTCAGCGTATTTACCAGCTTTGACCTTCTTGGCGTAATTCATGACAAAAAGAATGGCAAGAACAAGCATGACTACGAGGACGAGCATTTGAATCCAAAGGATGTTGCCGAGTTGAACGTCAGCGGTTCTAGCGGCAATACCCGTAGAAAATGGGTTGACCGTGGAAGCTAGCACACCGACTCCGCCACCTAAGACAATCATCATCATGGCGGTCATGGAATTATACCCAGCAGCCATCATGACTGGAATAATCAGGGCATAAAAGGCGACAGCTTCTTCTTGCATACCATAAGTGGTACCACCAATAGCGAATAAGGTCATCAAGATTGGGATAAGGAAAATTTCTTTACCGTTCATCTTCTTGAGAAGACCACCGAGAGCGGCATCGAGGGCGCCAGTTTTCATGGTAATGCCGAGGAAACCACCGAGAATCAAGACAAAGATGATGACATCAAGACGATCAGCCATACCTTTGATTGGTGCCATAAAGACATCCCAAAGCCCTTGGCGATGGTCGACAGTGGTGACTTCTCCAGTCTCTTCATCTACGATGTGTTCGACTTTGTCGATGCGCTGGTAGGTGCCGGCTTCGCGAATTTCCTGAGACGGATCATTCGGGTCTTTAATCATGTTATATTTACCGGATGGAATAACCCAGGTTAGGGCTGCCATCAGGCCGATGATCGCAAACAAAACAGCAAAAGCCGATACCTTCTTGGTATGAGGGGTTTTTTGTTTTGGTTGTTTCTTCACCTTTTGAGGTTTTGCAACCATATATGTCCTTTCATATAAGTTTGGTTTATATGACTCAAGTATAACACTTATGCTAAAAAAGAAGCAGGGGGTCTGCTTCTTTTTCATTGTGGAAAACTGAAAACTGTTTAGAGGGTTAAATCCATGACTGCTTCAATGGTATAAACCCGGTTTTCCGCTTGGTCAAAGACGACGCTATTCGGACTATAGAAGACTTCGTCGGAGACTTCCATGGCATCAAGGCCGTATTGTTCGAGAACTTCTTTACCGATCTTAGTTTTCTTATCGTGGAAGGCTGGCAAACAATGCAAGAAAATAGTATTTTTCTTGCGAGTAGCCTGCATAAGCTCACGATTAACTTGGTAGGATTTAAGCAGATTAATGCGTTCTTCGAATTTGTCTTCTTCACCCATGGAGACCCAGACATCGGTATAAATCGCATCAGCATCGGCGACGGCTTCGTAAGGATTTTCCACGATTTTGATAGTGGCGCCGGTTTGATATTTTTCAATCAAAACATTGCATTCATCGATAAGCGATTGTTCTGGGAAGAGTTCTCTAGGGGTACCGATGGAAAAATGAAGACCTAAAAGAGCCGAAGCAATCATTAAGGTGTTAGCGACATTATTACGGCCGTCACCCACGTAAGCGAGGTGAGCGCCGCGTAGATAACCTACATGTTCCTTGATAGTCAGCATATCGGCGAGGCCTTGGGTTGGATGGAATTTATCGGTTAGACCATTCCAGACTGGAACGCCAGCGTATTTAGTAAGTTCTTCGACGGTCTCATGGGCGAAACCACGAAATTCAATACCGTCAAACATGCGGCCAAGTACCAAGGCGGTATCACGGACAGACTCTTTTTTGCCGAGCTGGATATCGTCCTTGCCGAGGTATTCAGCGTGCATGCCGAGATCACGAGCGCCGCAAACGAAGGCACAACGAGTTCTGGTGGAAGCTTTTTCGAAGAGAAGAGCGATAGTCTTCCCTTCGTGATTCTTATTGGAAACGCCAGTGAGCTTATTATTTTTGAGCTGTTTGGCGGTTTCCAGCATGGTTTGAACTTCGCGTGGAGTGAAGTCTTTAAGGGTTAAAAATGAGCGACCTTTAAGATTTAACATTAGATTTCCTCCCTGAAAAGTGGCATAGACATACAGCGCGGGCCGCCACGTCCACGACCGAGTTCGCTGCCAGCGACTTCGATAACTTTGAGACCAGCTTTACGTAAGGCTTCATTGGTAACGTAGTTACGATCGTAGGTGATGACGACGCCTGGAGCGATGGCGAGGGTATTGGAGCCGTCATTCCATTGTTCGCGAGCGGCGGCGATTGGGTCGCCATTGCCACATTGGATGAGTTGAACTTTTGATACACCCAGGGATTCAGCTAGGACATTGGTGAGGTCACGACGATGGGTCACTTCGTAGCCAACATGGGTGTTGGATTTGTCGAGAACATAGATATCGAGCTCACCACCGGCGGTCATGATTTCTGGATGGACGGAGAATTTGTCGTAATCAATCATGGTGAAGACGGTGTCAAGGTGCATGAAGGCGCGCTTGGCCGGAATCTTAATGGCGAGAACGCGGGTAAATTCGGAGTCGTGGAAGAGGCGTGAAGCGATGCGTTCGATAGCTTCAGCTTCCGTACGCTCGGAAATACCGATAGCGATGGTGTGCTTATTCAAGACTAATTCATCACCACCTTCGACGGAGAAGCGATTGTTGCGATTGTACCAAACTGGAATATTTTGGTTCGCAAAACGTGGGTGATACTTCAAGATATATTGCATGAAGAGTGATTCACGACGACGGGCTGGCCAGTGCATCTTATTAATGGTGAGACCATTACCAATGGAAGCGGCTGGGTCACGGGTGAAATAAAGGTTTGGCATTGGGTCAAGATAGAATGGATAGTCGTTAACCATGAAGTGATGAAGCTGCTTATTGGTAGGTTCCATATCTTCAACTTCACTCTTTTTGACACCGGCCATGACCTTACGCACCATAGTGAGTGGGTCAAGAGTTTGTAAATAGTTAACGATGGCAAAAGTTGAAAAAGTTTCCTCTTGCTTAGAAGCGCGGACCATTTCGACGATAAAGCGATCACGCACTTCTTCGTTAGCGAGAGCTTCAGCGGCGAGTTGATCAAGGTAAAGCACTTCTACGCCGTTTTCACGCAAGACGTTAGCGAAGGCGTCATGTTCCTCTTGTGCGACCTTTAGGTATGGCACGTCGTCGAAAAGCATACGGCTCATATATTCGGGAGTGAGAGCCTCAAGTTCTTCGCCTGGACGGTGAAGAAGCACGGTTTTGAGGCGACCAATTTCCGAATTAACTTGGATTTGTGGTTCCATTAGATTCTCCGTTTAAAATTTCTATAAGCTGATTATAGCATAAGCAATTAAAATAAATCAGTCTTGATAACAAAACGGCCTCGATAATAGATTGGGATTAATGAAAAAATCAGACCCCGAAATGAGATCTGATTTTTAATAAAAGAATTTTTATGGAATTAGTCAATTTTTTTAACTTGAAGGGCGTCAAGTTCGACTGGCGTTTCACGACCAAACATGGAGACCATGACACGAAGTTTACCCTTGCTGGAGTCGATTTCGGCGATGGTGCCTTCGAAGCCCTTGAATGGTCCATCGGTAATGGCGATAACTTCGTTAAGCGCGTAGTTGACGGAATATTTTGGATCCTCTACGCCCATACGTTTCTTGATTTTATTAATTTCCTTTTCGGAAACTGGGGTTGGCTGGGTGCCGGTGCCGACGAAACCAGTGACGCCTGGGGTATTGCGGATGATATACCAAGTTTCATCAGAGAGGCGCATCTGGACAAGAACGTAACCCTGGAAGATTTTGCGATCGACGATTTTGCGCTTGCCGTTCTTAATTTCGATTTGTTTTTCTTTTGGGACGATAGCATCGAGGATTTTACCTTCGAATTCAGCACTATCGAGACGTTGTTTGATGGATTCGGCGACCTTGTCTTCGTAGCCACTGTAAGTGCTTACGGTGTACCATTGGAGGGTGTCGTCATAACGGTTTACTGCCATGTGATTTCCTTTTTCTCTTTCCTATTTCAATAAGTTATTAAACAATAATGTGAATAATGCGTCAAGTACCATAATCAGCGCGGCGAAGATGACGGTGTATAAAATAACAGCGAAGACAAGCTTCCAGGTCATTTTACGATTTGGCCAACGCACTTGCTTGAGTTCTTGCCAGGATTCGGCGAGATAGCGGAAAAAAGCGCGAATCGGAGTGGTGATGAAGAGTAAGAAACGGATGAGTGGATTCTTGGATTTTTCACCGGAAGCTTTTTTGGCCTTTTTGGCGGCCAGTTTTTCGGCTTTTTTCTCTAATTTGGCAAGTTTCTTTGCATTTTTAAGGGACTTTTTGTCATAGGTTTCTGATTCTACGATATCCGCGCGGATTTCGGCGTTGTCTTGAATCGGTTTTTTAGGTTCTGGATTTTTGCCAGAAGCTTTGGTGGTTTGATCTGAATTTTTTGACCCAGATTGACCTGCTTTGATGCGGGTGATGTGCGCCATATACTCCTTCCATAAAAAATAGTCTGATAATCAGACTGTCAAGTAGATTGTAGCATGTAAAGAGGTTTTTGTAAATGTTTTAGAATAAAAAGACCCCCGACTTCGGGGGCGAAAACTATGTTGCGTTTTTCTGGGTAGTTAGGCTTTTTCAGTGGTGATACGATGAACGAAATTAAAATTTTCGCCACTTGTAGTAGTAACGATGTAGACATCGCCTTTACTGATAGCATCCCTCAGATCGGTAGGGACACTATATTTGTTAAAAAGTTCACGAATTTCTGCCCTAGTGAGGTGCCGAAGTGATTTGACACTAAACTGAAAAGTGCGAAATTTAATGTGATCATTGCGATAGTGTCTAGCATGTTGCTTGGCGCATCTCGGCATTACGCTGGTAATGCGGTCAACAGAAATAGTAGCATGAATCTCCTTGGGTACTTCGAGTTCTGGCGCATTTTGATCTTGATACCAGGACCTCAGTGTTTGATTAAAATCAGTTAGAGCCTGAAAGGACGTGTATTCTTTCCACTCGGTGCCGGTTTTTGAAGTTTCAAGCATATCCGACCAACAGAAGCGTAGACTGAAAAGATTGTAGGATTCGTCTAAAACGTGCAATACTTCCTTAAAACTAGCTTCATTCTCTACTTTGCGTTTGTCTAAGAAACCTTCCATGGTAACCCCTCCTTTTACAACACAATTTTCCTATTAAGGTACTAAATTGTTTATATTAAAGCATAAAAAGAGGGATTTGACAACTTCTTCTCTATTTTTTTGGTGGAAAATAAAGTTTTTGGTCCTTAATTTCTTCTGGGAGGTAACTTTTTTGAAGATGGAAATTGGCTTCCCACTTATAGTCTTTGCCGTAGCCTAGGTTTTTCATAAGTTTGGTTTCGGGATTTCTAATTTCGAGTGGGATGGGTAGATGACTGGTATTTTTAGCGAGAGCCTTAGCGCGACCCCAAGCGTCGTAGCTGGAACGATCCTTTTTAGATTTCGCGAGAGCTACGGCCACATGAGAGAGGATGATTCCCCCTTCTGGCATACCAACTTTTTCAATGGCAGAAAAAGCCGACTCGGCAAGCGTGAGGGCGCCGTTACCAGCGAGGCCGATATCCTCGGAGGCAAAAATCACCATGCGACGAGCAATGAATTTGGGGTCCTCTCCGCCTTCCAGCATGCGGGCTAAATAATAAAGCGTAGCATCGACGTCACTGCCACGCATGGATTTAATGAAGGCAGAAATTGTATCGTAGTGACGATCGCCGGATTTATCAAAATAATTGACTTTATTGTTTAGGGTTTTAGTGACAAAATCGAGGGTGAGTTTATTTTTAAGCGAAAGACAGAGTTCGAGATCTCCAAGTGCCGAACGAGCGTCGCCGTGACTGAGGTGGGCGAGAAAATCGATAACTTCGGGGTCGATTTTGGCTTTAGGATATTCTTTTTCGATGGCGCGAAGTAGAATGTCTTTGATATCAGAATCTTTTAAGGTAGATAAAATTACTACGCGACTACGTGAAATAAGAGCGGGGATGACTTCAAAGCTCGGATTTTCCGTAGTGGCACCAATCAGGATGATGAGACCAGATTCCACATGAGGCAAAAAGGCATCTTGTTGGGCTTTATTGAAACGATGAATCTCGTCAATAAAAAGCAAGGTGCGGACTTTAAGATTCCAGTTTTGTTTGGCCCGTTCGACCACTTGTTCAACATCGGATTTATGAGCGGTGACGGCGGAAAGTTCGACGAAATCAGCGTCCAGTTCTTTGGCGATAATGCGAGCTAGGGTGGTTTTACCGGTGCCGGGAGGTCCCCAAAAAATTAGGTTAGTGGGTTCTTTTGATTTAATTAATTCCGTGAGAATTTTGCCTTTGCCGATAATATTTTTTTGTCCAAAAACCTCGTCGAGACTTTGTGGTCGCATGCGTTCGGCAAGAGGCTTTCTCAAATCGGTAAATTCCATAGTTCTAGTTTAACACAGAGAGAAAAAATGGTATAATGAGAAAAAATAAAGGAGAAATATGGCTGATTTTAACAAAATCTTGACCCCAGGTGACTACGAAAACGGTGAACTAAATGTAGTGATCGAAATTCCTACTGGTTCAAATCACAAAATCGAATGGGACCGCAAAAATGCTTGCTTCATGCTTGACCGTGTCGAGCCAATGGCATTTGCAAAACCTTGTAATTATGGTTTTATCCCACAAACTCTTGATGAGGATGGCGATGAACTTGACGTTTTGATGATTACCGATCAGCCTCTTACTACCGGTATTTACATGAAGGCTCGTATTCTTGGCGTAATGAAGTTCGTTGACTCTGATGAAGTTGATGACAAGATTATTTGTGTGCCAGAAGACGACCGCAATAATGGTGATAAGTACCAAACTTTGGAAGACTTGCCAAAGCAATTGATCCGCCAAATCGAATTCCACTTCAATCATTACAAAGATTTGAAGAAGCCAGGTACCACCGAAGTGAAAGGTTTCTTTGGTGCTGAAGAAGCAAAAGAAGTTGTAAAAGAAGCAATTACTCGCTGGAACGCTCAAGCCTAATTAATTTAAGAAACAAAATAAATCCCTCCGGGGATTTATTTTATTGCGTTCTATTTTAAATAAGTTTATAAAAAACAATAAACTTAGCTACTTAGGAAATTTTATGGTAATTATTGGGCTGGACTTAACGTTCGTTGATGATGCGCTCTTCGAGATTTCGACCAAGAGGAGTGAGTTTAGTCGGATTAAAATTTTGATTAAGCGAAATTACGATGTATTTGCGGTCTTGATATTTTGGCAGGTCTTTAAACTCGAGGATGGAAGCTTCACTAAAATACGGGAGAGTGTTTGCGGCGGTTTCGGTTTTTAATTTGGTGGAAGCGTAGTCGAAGATGGTAGCTTTGTTAATACCGGAAATTAGAGCAAAATGATCGCCGGTGACGAGGAGATGTGCAAAAAATTGATCCCAATTTTCGGACTTAAGATTTTCTGAATTATAAAGGAACTTAATTATTTTTAAATATTCGCTTGCGGTGAGAGTAAGGGTATCTGCGGATACCTTAAGATTTTCTAGGTCCATTTTGGTGAGAAGATTTTTGATGACCGCATCGGAAAGTTCAGCGCGCAGGGCATCCTTGCAGTTTGGATTCTCGGAAGTGAAAAGTTCATTTAAGCAATCCTGACGGGAGAGCGCAGTCTGATTTTTGAGATTAATTTGATTATCGAGATGGAAACTGCCATCACTAAGACGGCGGTAATTTTCGTAAGCTACTAGGAGGTTAACGAGATTTGGGTCAGTAAAGGTTTTAGTGTCGTTAAAGCGACCGACGATGTCAGAGTTATTAAGATCATAAATTAGCACTGATGATTCTTCGGTAATCCCCTGGTCGCGACGCCAATCGTCGATGAGGTATTGTAAATCAATGCGATGCGGCGCACGTTTTTCGGTAACTTTAGCAATCTCCGGTTTTTTATTTTCAACTTTTTCAGCAGTATTTGAAAGGAGTTTAAGTAAAGAAACTACGCCGAAAGCGATGGTAAATACACCAATAATAGTACCGAGTACGATAAAGAAAATTTTGAGGAAACTTGGTTTACTATTTTTGGTGAGTTCTTCGAGATTAATATCGTCTTGCATCTTAAAAATATTTTATCATATTTAGCATATGCGGTATAATATTAAGCATATGGGCTTTTTGAAAGGACTTTTTAAAAAAGAAGAAGCGAAAGCAAATTCTTTGGTAAATGTGAAATCACCGAGTGGGAGTTTGATTTTTGAGTTTAGTCTGAAAAATGGTAGTCCGAGCTATCGGGTGCTAAAAAATCAAGAAGTATTACTGAGCAACTCTAAATTAGGTTTCGAAATTTATAATGAAAAACCAATTGCGGAAAATTTGGGGGTGGTGAGAATTTTGCCGAAATTTAAGGATGAAACTTGGCAGAGTGTAGTGGGGGAAACTTTGGACATTGTGAATAAATATAATGAGACGACTTTTTATCTGGCGGAGCGTGAAAAAGACGGACGTATCTTTACTTTGAGAGTGCGAGTCTTCGATGAGGGGGTGGCTTTTCGTTATGAGTTTCCGCCGCAACCAGGTTTTCAGCGCATGATTATTACGAATGAGCTAACGGAATTCAATCTGGATATCCATGCGAAAAGTTGGTCGATGCCAGCCTTTACTTTGGCGAGGTCAGAAGCGGATTATGAAGAGCGGTCGATTTTTAATTTGACTGGTTCGAGACAGACGCCATTTACTGCAGAGCTTCCGAGTGGCAAGATTCTGTCAATTCACGAGGCAGCACTGATTAATTATGGTTCGATGACCTTGGGGCTAAATAAAATCGGGCGGCTGGAGGCAAATATTACACCACTTTCAGATGGCATGAAGGCCTATCTGACGCTGCCTTTTGAAACGCCATGGCGGGTAGTAATGGTCGCGGATACTGCTGTGCAACTGACGAAAAATAAGATGATTTTAAGCTTGAATCAGAGTCCTAGAATGAATTTTGATTGGGTGGAGCCGATTAAATTTCTGGGAATTTGGTGGGCGATGCTGATTGGGGTTTGGAGTTTTACGGCTTCTGAAAGGCAAGGTGCGACGACGGAACATGCGCTGGAGTATCTTGATTGGTGTGAAAAACTGGGGATTTCTGGGCTCTTGATTGAGGGGTGGTCGGACAAAAATCTTGCGAAAAAACTCGATAAACAGAAGATTTTGGAGCGTGCTAAACAAAAAAATATTGAAATTGTGGCACAATGCGAGACGGCAAGTCAGATTGATAATTACGAAAAAAATCTAGCTAAGCAATTCGATGAATTAGAGGCATTAGGTGTGCGCTATTTGAAATTGGATTATTCGGGTCCTAAAATGTTGATTAAGGGTCGTGAAGAATTTCATCAATCACAAGCGGGGGTGTTGCATTTTAGCAACGTCCTGAAGTTAGCGGCACAGAAAAAAATGATGCTAAATGTTCACGAATCGATTAAGGGCACCGGTCTCGAGCGAACTTATCCGAACTTGCTCTGCACAGAGGGGGCAAAGGGGCAGGAATATGAAGGTGGTGGCTTGAATTCTAAGCACGCGGTGATTCTACCTTTCACGAGAATGCTCGCCGGTGGCTTTGACTTTACGCCAGGAATTTTTGATTTAAATAATCCAGCGAAAAAAGTTTATTCTACTCTGGCCAGGCAGTTAGCTTACTATGTGGTGTTTCATTCTGGAATGCAGATGCTGGCCGACCGCCCGGAGTCTTATGAAAAAAATCGGGATGCGCTGTCATTTATTCAAAAAGTACCAGTGAATTTTGAAATTGAAGTGCCTTTGCTCGGTAAAATCGGTGAATATTATGCGGTAGCCAGACGTGGGCGAGGGGAGACGGACTGGTATATCGGTGGTATCGTCGATGACATGGCGCGTACGATGAAAATTAAGTTAAGTTTCTTGGAAAAAGACGTGAAATATAATGCTTTTATCTTCCGTGATGGCGACATAGCGGATTTTCGCACGAATCCGACGGATCTTAAAATCGAGCGTCTGGTGGTGGATGCAGAAGATGAACTGGAAATTCCGGTGGTAGGAATGGGTGGCTTCGCGGTGCGATTAATGAAGGCCTAAAAATAGAGATAACCTGGAGGTAGACTCCAGGTTTTTTGATAAAAAATAACAGATATGGCGTAGAGATGAACTCTACAGAATTAGATTAATTCAGCGGTGAGAATTAGGCGTTCGGTATAGTCGTGCCCGGAGATTTTTTCACCATGGCAGGTCATCAAGGTGATAGTCGGGGTGGACTTTTTGGTCAGGAGTTTCGACATATTGATGTCGGATTTTTGCTGAATTTTACGAGTTTTGATTTGGTAGGTTTGATCACCGAAGCGAAAAGTGTCGCCGACTAATAACTTGTTGAGATTTTGAAAAATGGTGGTGGAATGACCGATGATGAAATCGTGATTTTGATTAGCATGATAGACCCCAGCAATGCGCTCGGGTGAAGTGAGAGTGTTTTCATCGCTAATCTCGAGTGAGCGAATCGGTGAAGTGAGGCCGATTTTAGGGATTTCGAGAACTAGGTTAGTATTAGCTTCTACGGTTTGGGGCTGAAAAGCTAAAAAGGTGAAAATCAGAAAGAAGCATAGATACAATGCGCCAAAAACACCAAAAACTGATGATTTCTTGATTTTCATAATGCTCCCGTTTATAAGTTTATTTTAGCAAAAGCTTATGCTTAAAACAAGAGTTTAAAAAAATAATTAAAAGAAAAAACAGGGGTAGATTTCCCTGTTTTTGTTAAATAGAATCGTAGGGCTCGCGAATTGGGAAAGAAATGGAAGTGCCGAAGCCGAGGCGGGATTTAATTTTAGCACCAAGTGCGGAATATTGTTCGCTACTGTCGACGGTCATCACGACGCTGTCATCGGTAATTACTAGATGATATTTGGCTGGGGTGATATCGATGCTTTGGGCGGAAGTGGCGTTCATGGAGATTAGAATATTCCCCTTAGTCGGATTTTTGAGACGTGAATTAAGGTAGCCAACGATAAATTTGATAATGTCGGTATAGTTTTCAACTTGGTGACGACGACGAATGACATCGAGGTCGAGATTAACGCCAATTTTTTCAAGCTTAATGAGATATTCACGATAAATTGGGTCGATGATGTCCGAAAGATACATGAATTTGCGATCAAAAACACTGGTGTGAACCTTGGTGGCATCAAGAAATTTAGAGATAGATTGCCCTTGCATAAACATATTATATCATAGACCTGGATTATGTTTTTTAAGCATTTCACGGTGTGCGCGGTAATTTGGATCATGGCTTTCGACTTCCTGCCAAAAAGCTTTGGAGTGGTCGGGATGATTGATGTGTGCGAGTTCGTGAATAATTAAATAATCACGTAAAACTTCGGGTACTTGCATGAGGCCGATATTCATGGAAATGGTGAAATTATAGCCGCCGAGGAGAGATTTTTTGCGACGGGTACAAGAGCCCCAGCGTGTGGACTGATGCTTTAAAGTCACTTTGTCATAATGATAACCATAACGCTTCGCCAGATATTCAAGGCGGTAGGGTAAATATTCTTTGGCTTGTTTCATAAGTAGCTTTTTCTGGGTGTCTCGAGCGCGTTGGGTGGCGGGATCAGCTAAATTTAGGCCACGCAAGCGACCTCGCATGGAATCGAGGCTTTTTTGAATTTGTCGTTCGGAGACGTAGGAAGGGACCGACATTTGGAGTCGTCCAGAAGTGGAACGTGAAAAAGAAATGTGTTTAGCTAAGGCATTGCGGCGAACAATAATTTCGCCAAATTCAGAATCGGCGAGAATCATTTTGGAGTTGAGCTAAGACATGAGAAAGCTGGGTCTCAAAAGTGTGTTTACCAGAGAGGATAATCGGTTTTTCAATCTCGGCTGGAGCTTCCATGAGACGGATACGGCGATCGTATTCTTCTTTGGCGCGCGCAATTGAGCGAAGTTTAAGCTTTAAGCGCAGCTTGATGGTGTTAATATCAGTCTGAATCCAAACGAGAGTCGGCGCATAACCGGATAGTTTCAATAGTTTGCGTACGGAATTACGCTCGTCTTCGGTATCGAGACCACCTTCAATCACGATATTTTGACCGGTTTTAGCAATCGCCTCGAGGACGACGTGAATTTGTTTCTCTGTGAAGTCCGCTTCTTCACGCAAGGCTCGAAGATCGTAGTAAGGAGCTTTGAAACGTTGTGAGAATTTTTCACAAAATGTAGTTTTTCCACTACATGGCGCACCGAATACCAGGATAGCTCGAGGTCTTGTTTTCTTTTTACCTTCCATATTGGAGATATTATATCATGGAAGTAATTAGGTGAACAAATAATTTAAAATTTAAAGCTGATTTATGAGCTTCGATTTTTTACTGAGACGTTTTAATTCGGAGTCGAAGGGACGGTAATAGGATTTTGTGAGGGCGGAGGAATTGGCGAGGAGAATTTGCGATGGAAAATAAAAGAGCCAACAAATAAAATTAGCGGGTTGATAAAGAAAAATTGGTAGAAAATGCATGCGTGAGAAAAAAGAGATTAGGACGGTGAGATCGCAGGCGATAAAAAGCATAAAACCAATAAAATTACAGATGGCGGCACGACGAAAACGGGGAGTTTTGCGCTTTAACCACTGGACGGCCAGATCGAGGTTAAGAATGAGTGAGCTGCCATAGGCGAAGCCGGCAGCATAAATTGTTGGGATTTGATAAAAATGGGTAAAAATAAATAATAAAATAATAAAAAAGCTCCAAGCGATAAAGAATTTGGGACTAACATCGGCGTAGCGTGAGGTGTGAAAATATTGGGCAAAACAGAATAAAATAATGCCAAATGGCGAGATATTATCGATAGCTAGTACGACATCGGCGGCGAAGGTAAAAAGAAGTGCCGTTCTCAAGAGGTAATCTTTGGGTGCGAAAAAGCTGGTGTAGATTAGACAGGTGAGAATGGTGGAAACCTTAGTAAAAGTGGCAATAGTGAGAAGAAAATCTGGGATGAGACGACTGCCAAAAATTAAATTCAAAATTCCGACGAGGAAGAAATAGGCGAACATGATGGACCAAAGCGTCAGCCAAAAATTAAGGTTAGTAAGAAGTCTGAACCAGAAATTTTGAATCTGAGTTTTCATGATTTTAAGTTAAGTATAACCGATTTGAGATAAAAATTTAAGTGTTAGAGAAATATAATCGATTTAGAGACTTAGGTGCTAGAGAAATATGTTATAATAAAAAAGCCTAGGGGCGTAGTACAACGGTTAGTATAGCGGTCTCCAAAACCGTAGATCATGGTTCGATTCCGTGCGCCCCTGCCAGATTAGCTCGAGAGAGCTATTTTTTATGGCAAATTTTTGGCACAGAAAAAATCTCCCATAAGGAGAGGGAGATTTTAACGCTTCTTCTCTTTCACTTCGTTACGGCCAAGGTTTTTCTTGGTTTCAGTGAAAACGACGTGCTTGCGAAGAATTGGATCGTATTTCTTCAAGCTAAGCTTGTCTGGGGTGTTCATGGTGTTCTTCTTGGTATAGTATGCACGGATACCAGATTCCTCTGAAACGAGACCGACGAGCTTGCGTTTGGTATTACTCTTTTTTGACATGATTGGGACTATTTTACCATAAGATATGAAATCTGTAAATAAATGCACTAAAAATCGGGATAGATTTCGTCAAACTCGATATAAGTATCAGTTTTTTGTTCGACAATTTCCTCGACGGCTTGGATATTAGCTTCGTGGGGTTCGAGTGCCTTAAACGGCATAAACTGGGCGGCCCGGGCAGTGCGCAACATTGGTGGATGATTCGGTAAGCGTGGTGGATGAAGATTGATGATGTCTTGATATGGGCTAGCCGATTCAGAATCTAACTGTGAGGGTTTAGGTAGATTTGGTTGAGAGGCTTTAATTTGATGATTAGATTTAGGCACGGTGACCCCCAATCTGTTGATTCCGTTCGCGCATGGTGGAACCTTCGAGATAGCTAGTGCCACGGAGGATGGCATTTTTGCCAAATTTTTGCTTAATTTTTAGGGTGGCTTGCTCGAGGTTTTGATTACGAGAAGCCCGTTCGGCAGTTTTTTGATTCTCGAAAAGATCTAATTGAGTGGTAATTAGATCGGCGGATTTGAGGTGTCCGAGCGTGAGGCTAAGTTTCTTGACGGGGCGCGAGGGGTCGAGAATTTGCGCTAGAAGCTGCAGAAAATACTCAATAATCAGATTGCTTTCGTCGGTGTATGAAAAAGATTTGGAGCCGTGAGCGAAAGGTTTAATAGAGGTAGAATCGGCTTTTTTATCATAAGAAAGATGTAGGGTGAGGTTATTAGTAAGCAAATGCTTTTCATGAAGTTCATGACAGAGTTTGTCGGCCATTTCGACGAGGATGTTGCGGAGTTTTTCGGAATAAAGGCCGGTGGCGAGTACTTGGCCGGAACTAATACTGTGATCTTTGCGACGATAGGATTTTATATCAGCAATCGTGGTTGGTTCAATTCCCCAAGCGTGGTCGATAATTAGTTCAGCATTCATGCCGAATTTACGATAAAGTTTTTCAGAGGCGGTGAGGCTAAAGCGCGCGAGGTCGCCCATAGTATAAATGCCAAAATTGTGAAGAGATTTACTAATCCCGGGACCAATCCGCCAAAAATCGGTGAGAGGCTGGTGTCGCCAGAGTAATTTGCGATAAGAAGTCTCATCGAGTGAAGCGATGCGTACGCCATCAAGGTCGGCCGTTTGGTGTTTGGCGAGAATATCCATGGCAATTTTAGCGAGATAAAGATTACTACCGAGCCCAGCGGTGGCGGTAATCCCGGTATGGCCCAGAACATCCTTAATGATAGTGCGCGCGAGTTGTTCGGCATCCATCTCATAGGCGTGAAGATAGCTAGTAATGTCAAGAAAAGCCTCATCGACCGAGTAAACGTGGATATCCTCGGTGGCGACATAGGCGGCATAAATAGCAAAAATTTCGGAACTAACCTGAAGATAATCGGCCATGGCAGGCTTGGCGATAATAAAACTACCGCGAGGGGCTTTTTCGTAAACTTCAAAAAGACGTGCGCGGCCAGAGATGCCGAGAGCTTTTAAAGCGGGTGAAACGGCAAGACAAATGGTTTTCTCGGTGCGTGATTCGTCGGCGACGACGAGGCGAGCGGTCAATGGGTCGAGTCCACGTTTAATGCATTCCACGGAGGCATAAAAAGATTTGAGGTCGATCGCCAGATAAGTTCGCTTGGAATTCACTTGTTCCATGCTATTTATTATATAAAAAGACCAGAAAAAAGGGCCCCATAACGGGACCCAATTTTTTGACATTTGTGGGGGTAAAGTGCGTGTAATTTAATTTAAATTGAAGTTTCGACTGTGGTTTCCGAGAATGGCACCGAATCTTTGAGTTTAGTATTTCTCTCTTTGAAGTAATGTTTTACAAATGGAATCAGATGATCCCTCATAAGCTTGAAGTGTAATTTGTGATCAGCTTCCGTATATTGCGTAAAGTTCATCCGAAATAGCCGGTCAGCATCTTCATATTCCTCCTGAGTAAGAAATTTCTGCTCTAAGGCTAATTTAAAACCATATGAACTAAAATATTCCCTACTGATAGATACTTTTTGGTCAAGATTATAGTCGCGTCTAAAATGTATGAGGCGACTAAGCAAAGCGGCTTGGTGTTTGAAATCCTTATTGCCGAGCTTAGTTAATCCAGTCAGACTAAAGGGCCCGAGCAGGATTTTGGTATGAAGATTGCGAATCGTGCAGCCAGTATGACTGCGGACGCGTTTACTAAAACTAATCAAATCCTTGTCTGGGTGATACTCCATCTTGATGACCTCCCATTCCTGGATGGCTTCATCGTAAGTATCAGCAACAGATGAAGCAATGAGACAACGCTGATATTCCGCATAAGGAACGTCAAACTGCATCTTCTTAATACGATGGATAAACATCGATTACATCACCTCCTTCATCGGACTTTTGTAATACTGGTGAACGAAATCAGACAGGTTTTTGAATTCGTAAGTCTTAGATACTGATTCAAAGGCGGGCGTTAACTCTATAAAATTGGTAATCATGTAGAGTTGCTCGTCAAAATCAGGTGTTCGAAATACTTCTTTTGGTAGTACCTGTACAATAGAATCAAGTGGTGGCAGTTGATAATGCTCATCTTCTCGCATAGCGCACAAAGCTTTATTGATCATCTCGTGTACTTCACTTGATCGAATTTCGAGTGCCCGGGCAATTTGATTAATTTTCCAGGGTTCATGAATGTCGATACCAAAAAATAGATCAAGACAATTGAAAAAATCTTCTGGGAAGCGTTTTAAAACTTCCATGACGCGATTGACTTCACGGTCAGAAAGTACGACAAAGTTTTCGTAAGCTTGATTACTACCGAACAAGGCGTCTTTACTGCAGATTAGCTGGCTGGCTTCTGATAGATCATGATAAACCATTTGATAGAGCCTATGTATCGCAAAGGTGTCTTGAGTATTAGCTGGAGTGAGGCCTTCACGAATGTAGCCCTCATCTAGCAAAACTTGCCAGAAACTGCGACGCCATTTAGCATGTTTTTTGCTAGGAGAAAGTTCATTATAAAAAACTTCCCTAGCCTGTAAAACTAAGACTTCACCAGGTATTTTGGCTTCTTCGTGTGCACGAATTACGTGGCCTAAAAGACTATTTTCGTAATTCACCGTAGTGATGTCATATTCACAGCCGGGTTGATTACGAGACTGACATTCGTCAGCCCAGTGAATGGTATAGCAGCCAAGCTCTGGTAAAAGCTCGGCTAAGTTATTCTGATTTACTTCTTTACAAAAAGTTAACATAAAAATCCCCTCCGTTTTTAAGTTTTCAGTTACCCACAAATTGTCAAAAAACGATTTAATTCAGAGAAATAAAAAATGAACTAAATCTATATAATTCTACCATAAAAAGTATAAAATGTCAAAAAAGGTATGGACAAATAATATGAGTTATGTTATTATAATGCCAGCGCTAGACGAGCTCTTTTATAAACAGGAATGGGAACTTAACCAAGTTAGGGACGCCTCGCAAGCTGAACTAACCAAATACTTGATTTAGCGTCAAATCACCACACACTTTTGGAGAAGAAGTACACTGACACTTTGACCTGAAAGATGGATCGAAACACTAGTAGGCGGAAGCCTGTGTGAACTCACAGATTTTCGTTGAGAGATTAAGTAGATCTACTCTAGATGGCACGTCGTTGGTCAAGTGTCTTTGAGCTACGTAGCGTGTAACTTTTGGCATATGATGTCATCCTCAAATTTGAGGCAACCATGTAAGAACATTGAAACGAATATTGTTACCCGTTCCCATTCCCTGTTTCCCCTTTCATTTGCCGTACGAGAAGTATGGTAAATTATCACCGGACTCGATGCTTTCTTTGATTGTGGTCGAGCCGCCCCGACATTGTCGGGGCATTTTTATTGGCGAGAAATAACGCTTGAGGATGTAAAAATAACAGGGGTGTGATAGAATGAAACTAGATAGTTAGCTTTAGTTAAGGTACATTGAAAATTAGTGCTTAGATTTATCTCATTGGGGGGGTGAAAAAATGAAAGATAATGATAAAAATAAGAGAAAAGAATTAGCGGCGAAACAGAAGTTCCATGAAGATATGATGCTTGGTTCGAAATTTATTCAGGACTGGTATCTATTCCCGACAGTTCCAGCGGATGGGGTGGAGTATGCATATGATGAATTTTTAAGGAGTTTGACTTTGTTTTTACATAGAAGGACCATGGCTTTAGAAATTCAGGATTTAGGAATTTCCCTATTTGGCGCATCGCGTTACCCATGTTTTGATAATATCTTAGAGCTTGGGCAGCCGGGTTTTTACGGAGTGATTGATAATGTGGCGCGAATCGAGAAGCTCACTATAGAAGAGAACAAAGCTTTTGTTGGTAAAATGCGGAAACAGCATCCTATCTATAAAGTAAAAAAATCGGAGCTGGTCTATAAAATCGCGGCAGCTAGCGGTGAATTTTATGTAGGTTTGAGTGCCGTAAATCCATCATTTGCTCTGTTATTGAATAAAAAAATTGAGCAAAATAAGAAAGCCAACTCAGTCTTAGATAACCTAAATTTAAATCGCATGATACTGGAACGAGAAATCTTTTCAGCGATGAACTTCATGGATGACTATGGTGATATGCGGGGATATTATGATGGGGGTGAGGATGATTTTTCCGAGGACGACGAGGATCTCGAGAAGCCAGATGGTGAAGTGAAAGATAAACCAGGTAATTTGGATAGACCCAATATTGACGGTCAGAAGTCGACAACATTGGAGATGGATGACTCGAAAAAGAAAGATATTGGTTCAGATGGCTCTAAGAAAAATGATAAGCCAAAAGGTGGGCCTAAGGATGGTAAAGGTAAAAAGCGAAAAAAGAAACCGTAGTCTAAGCATTAGTGAGAATCCTAGCTTAGGCTAGGATTTTTTGTTAAATGTGGTATAATATAAAGGTTAAGTTTTAAAGTACATTTTATTTTTAGTCGATGACACACGACAGAAAGGTGGGGATATATGTCGAAAAGACGCGAACGTGAGAAGGCTCAAGAACTTCGTGCTGCAGCAAATTTGCGAATTCGCCGGGATTATTCCCTGGTGAGTCGATGGAGTTTCGAATTTATGGAACCTCATACGGCGATAGATCAGTTTGCCTTGCTTAAGATGTTCAATGCATTTTACTACGGACATCTGCCGAAATTCGATTTTGAGGAAGAAATTCGCTTGCGCGGAATAAAATCCGATGATGTAAGAATTCGCTTGCGTGGAATAGATTCCGATGATGCAAGGAGGCCGAGTGAAATCTTGAATATTCAGTCGATTGAGAAGCTTGATTTGCCACTCATGAGCAAAGAGGAGCTGCTGAATATTTTCCGACCAGAAAACTGGAAGGAGATGCAAGAAACTATCGGTGATAGTGAGATTTATCTGGTAACCTCGAAAATGGATAAGTATTATCTGATTTCGACGGATGCTAAGCCGATTTTTAAAGATCGGCTGGAGCAAATACATCAGGGCGCCACACTCGCCACATTGGACGAGTAAATATATATACTGGCGTAAACGTTGTGGGTGTAGAGTAGCTTGGGTAGGTGACCCGTCTGGCGCTAGATAGAGCGACCGGGGTGACCCGTATCTAGTGTCAGCGAGTCATCGTCTAAGTTTTCTACTAAGAGTTCCTAAAGGATGAGGGGCTCTTTTTTATTTTAAATTTGGCACTAAAAAGCCCCTAGATAGGGGCTAGATTTTAGTTAGATAGGGCTGGATTTTTTTGAGCGCGGACTTGAGGTGGCGATCGGTCTGAGTGAGAAGCAAACCTTCATGGACTGCAGTTTCACGTAGATTATGAATGTTATCACCTTGCAAGCCGAAGCTGAAATTAACGATGCGATATTCTCGCTTAGTCAACTCACGCTGTAAAACCCGCTGAATGTTTTCGAGATGCTTGAGTTCTTTCTGGTTCCTCTCGAGATCGATGCAAATATCTTCCTCGTAGAGCTGATTCCAATCGTGGACGGTGAGAATTTTGGCACGATCGGTGAGTTGATAATTATGAGCCTTTCTGGTGATTCTGGGGTCACGATATTCCAAAATCAAAGGTTCATAGTCATCGCCGTAAACCGTGCGATAGAGATAATACATGCCGATGATTCTGGAATCGATGTTCCGGCAAATCAAGTGATTGTATTCAAAAATTTCCATACAAATCTTGAGTGAGTGTGGAATGTTGCGAATAACTCCTGGATGATACTGCTCCATATAATAGAGGTAGCGGCAATCCCAGATTAAATGCTCTACGGTTTCATAATTACGTTCGACATAATTTTTGACATTGCCATCGACGAGATGAGAATAACCGAGCTGACTTAAACTGTCGACTTTCCAAGCTTTACTAACTTCATTTTTCATTGTCCCCTCCTAAAAAAATGTGATGTGAACTAAAGGTACGATACGGCAAAACCGATAATATAATTATAAACTAAATAATGAGTTTGTCAATGTTTTAGATTGACAAAATAGGTTAAATATTATAGAATAACAGAGTAGTCAGTCGTAACTGAATAGGTTCTTTAATTTTCTAAGACGTTACGATTTTTCTGTTTTATGGAGGTAAAAAGATGCGAAATGAGGGGTTAAGTAGTGTAATGCCGTTTACAAATCGGGGACTAGTGGACAAGGTGATTCGTGATGAGGCGATTGTCTATGATGTTTGGCGATTGACGGTACCGGTTGGTGAAGACAGAGATGAGCGGCTAGAGAAAGCCGTCAATACGATGGGGGACTTAAAATTTCAGAAAGCTGAAACGAAGATTTTTTTGCCAGGAGTAATGCTCCAGGGGTATCCTTTAAGAAATCTGGAAGATTCCAAGGATAAAACACCGGAAGGTCCTAGTGTAATGATGGAACTAGATCTCTTGATGCGGATTGAGATTTCAGAAAATGCTAAGAAGTATATTTTGAATCGTTTCTTCTTTAGGGAGACACGAGATCGACATATGCAAGACAATGTTTATCTGGGATTCACGAAGGAGAGCAGAATGATTCTGTTGTTTGACGGAATGATGCATCCTGAATTCGCGGAGGCCGTAGATGATACGGTTGATATTGACTGGGATGAATTGAAGTAACGCAAATGGAAAAAATAAAACCCCTCGTAATGAGGGGTTTATTTTTTGGAACCAAGTTTTCAGACGGGTTTTCAGATTAAATCATGTAAATAATTTTACTAAGTTCAATTTTCTTCAGGATTTCCTTCTCCTGTTTTTTAGCCTCTGGAATGGTGAGTTTAAATTCTGCAGCGGTTTGCGCTAGGGTGTGAGTCCGGTGTTTATTGAAGCCGAAACGGTAATCAAAATACTTCATTTCAGCCGCGGACAGATAGGTGCGAAGATTGGAGCGGAAAGTTTTGAGGGATTTTTTATAAAGAAGCACGTCATTTTCGTAAATTTTATTCCATTCCAGACAGCTTTGATCGTCTGGGCGGTTCGTTAAACGAAAACGATTGGATTTCTTACAAAATTCCGGTAAAAAACATTCCAGAATGACCGGTTCGCACTTATTGCCGAGTAACACACGTTTAAGATATTTAAGACCGAAAGAATCGGCGACAAAATCTGTACGAATATAACCGGCAGTGTTCAAAGCGCTGATGATTTCCTTGAAAACTTTTGGGCGATAGGCTTTTAAAGTTTCTGGGTGATACTGCATCATATAGTGCAGAAAACGTACGTGCCAAACTAATTGATCCATGGAATAGTAATTCTTCTCCACGTAACGTTCGGCGCGCTTGCTAAGCCCGAGTCCGGAAACGGATTTCAGTGTAGATGCAGGTTTACATTTTAATTTTTTCATAGGCATTGCCTCCATAGAAGTGAATCTCAGATGAGATTAGATGAAGTGACGATCGATGTTCGGATACTGAAGTCTAGTGGGTAAATAATAACCTCGGATGAGACTGAGTTTATTAAATTTAGCCATATCCAGTAACATATTGGACATATCATTACTGCGGTGATCGGCATAAAAATAATATTTATGCTGGTTTGTCGTGGTGGCACAGATTAATTCATGCTCGACACCGCGACAATACTCTTTGGATACGCGCGCAAAATGCGTGATGGGGCTAGTGAAAATTTCTTCACCATCCTTGAATCTAGGGTCGCCATAAATCAGACCGCCCAGGAGACATTTGCCGGAAATAGTTATTTCGTGATTCTTCAGATGGTGACAGAATCGACTAAAATCTAGCATGACTTCTTGGCGGTTGGCATAACCGTCCTTTTCTTCGAAAAAGAGTTGCCAATTTTTCAAAATAGCGATATTTTTAGCGTGTGTACCGTGATGAATCTGGGGTAGTTTCATAATATTCTCCTCACAAGAAATGCACCTTAAAACATGGTAGGCAGGGTTCCAAAATTTTAAGGTGCGAGTAAAAACTACCTTTATATTATACAATGTGATACATTTTCTGTCAATGAATAACAGGGGTGGAGGTGTTGAAATTGAGTGGAGCTAATCATGGTCACTGTTCGGTTTTCGTCCCTTGACTTTCTTTTATTCTTATGTCAAAATATAAATATTGATTCAATAGTGGATCATGTTGGTTGTCCCGAGTGGGATAGTTCTTTGAAAGGAGATATCTGTATGGGTATCAATGAAAATGGCAATGAACACAAAAGTTTGTCGGTCGATGAAAACATCGAGGAGCGGGTCTATCGGATTAAAGATGGGCCATATCTGTCGGAGCTTTTAGAGGGGTTTAAGTTAGCTCATGATGAAGAATTACGACCGCGCATTGAATTTCAGGTGGAAAATGGAAAATTCCAGGCGAATAAATGTTATGCGCAGGGAGAAGAGCTTCTTTTGGTGAAGGATTTTCAGATTCTAGAATTGAAATATTCGGATTTTTCTTATGATTATGTGAAAGTGATCGGAAAATGCTTGGCTGACCTATCTGGAGCTTGTGAGGAAAAAGCGGTTTATGCGAAACATAAATTTGAAGCTAATTATGACCCGGAAAGGCGTACAGGAAGTATTAGCTTTATAAAATACGGCTTAATGCGGCCGCAGCAAAACCGAAATTAATCGTGAGTATCAAAAATGAATAACTTTGTTCGAATACCTTTTCAATCTTTCGACTGCTTAGAGATTAAGCAGTCTTTTTTATGAATAATAAAGATTTCTTACGCGGAGGGTTTTTGTAAAAATAAGTAATATGCTCTATGGTGGGAAATTTTAATAACAGAAAACCCCGCAACGAGGCGGGGTTTCTGAAGATTTAGATGACATCGAAGAGTTCGCAACCATTAATATAAAAATAGGCTTTCTTCATCAGGCCACGGACTTTACTAACCTTGCGATTAAGTTTCAACGCGGTCTCAGCGGTGGGATGACATTTGCCATCCTCGAGCGAATACCGAAAACAAATAATCCGGTAAGTTAACTCGTCAGGTAAAACATCTCTTAGAATCTGCCGGATTTCCTCACGCTGTTTTTCGGTGAGCGGAGTGAAATTTTCATACCTTTGATTGCCATAAGCGTAATCAGATTGATCAGAACTTTCCTGTTCTGGATTAATCTCGCAAAAATCTTCGAGATCAGCGGCGCAATTCCAAGCTTGATATTGCTCGGGCTTAGCCAGTCTGCGAAGCCGATTGAGGATAAAATCCTCGGGCTTAATGTCGTGTCGAATATAGCCGGCACGATCAAAAGCGACCAAGGCGTCCCAAAGTGGTTTTTCGAGATAGCTAGCGTTTTTGGGTTGATGTTCTCTGAGGTAGGCTTCATGACGAACCTTCCAGAGTAATTCATCCGTGGTGCCAAATTTGCTATTGAGGTAACTCTCGGTGTGTTTACTGAGGCCTAAGTGGCAAATGTGGTCAAGTAAGCTGGCAGATTTAACTGTTGTTTTCTCTACGATGTTAGTTTCATGTTTCATATCTTTACCCTCCTAAAAATAGAAAAATGAAAGACCTTAAACTTTAAATCTTCTTTTAAGGTGCTCACTTTTCAGTGTGTGCAACGAACTTCATACGAAGAATCGCCAATTAAGTCGGAATGACTTAATCTATGTATTTTAACATAAAAAGTTTGAAAAGTCAATGAAGATAACATCTTAGAAAATGGTTATGTCAAAAGAAAATAGGTGTGGTTTAGTTAGCGTTTTTTAAGAAAAAGGAAAGCCCCCGATTTTTGGGAGCTTTCTGAATTAATGTGGGATATAGAAATCGGCATAACCGAGGTCATGCATGGCCTGGATGATTTCCTGAATGGAAACTTTGCCGAGATTACGAATCCTACCCCAATCGATTGAGTCAAGCGATAAAACATCTTGAATGGTATTGATATTGCGATTTCTTAGGCAGTGATAAGGCCTAGGCTTGAGATTCAAGATATCGATACTGGCGTGGCCGGGATCGTTCTTAATCAGGTACTTAGAAGCCATATTGGCTGGCTCGCTGGTACCTTGACTAAGTTTTTGAAGCTCGATTAAGATTGTATCACGCGTCTTAATCTCATCTGTCTGCTGAAGCTTTTTCAGTGCTAGTTTAAGTGCAGCTTCTTGACGACAGGCGGCGGAAGCGGAAATCGCTTGATGCGCCTCGACGAGATCACGAAATTTCATCAAATCGGTTCCACGGTTAGTAATGTGTTCGGTCATAGTTCCCCTCCTATGTTTGAAATGTGCGAAGTTGTATGAAATTATACAATAATTATATTATAATATATTTTATAATTTATGTCAAAGAAAAAGCCCCGACAGGAGTCAAGGCTTCATAGATAGAGATAATTACTCAACTTTAGGTTAAGCGAAATCTTTTTCTCTATTCGTGAAAATGTTGGGGAAATATTCTAGGATAAACTTTAGATCAACGATGAAGTAATTGGTTGGATTGGCATATTTAGATAACTTGTATCTGTTGATTAATTTGCCGCCATTAACATAGATAGCAGCAAGAATTAGCCATCCTACTGGGTTTTCGTATTCTATGTTCTCGCAAAAAGATTTTTGAACTAATTGCTCAATATCACCGCCAGCTGGTAAAAAGCTTCTCCGAATAAACTGATCGAAGGTGTAGTCTTGATAATGGAATTCACGTTCAATTTCACTGAGTTTGACGTTATGGATGAAATCGTGTAGCGATACAGCTTTTGGTAGATCAGCTAGAGTTTTGCCAGAATCTAGACTAAGGTAACGACAGTAGTTAAGACGTATCCAGGGTTTAGCGTACTCACTAGGCTCGATACCAATACTTGACCATTTGTCAGGCGAAGAACTGACGATATCGTCGACAGTGCTTTTAATCGAAAAAAGTTTTATTCTATCGATGAACATGGTAGGAATAATCCTACTGATTATACTGCGAATTTGTTCTGAAGTAATACCAAGAGTATAAAAGAAGCTGAGTATCTTAAATAGGTTATCTGGATACTCTGCATTACTCAAGATATAATCTTCAGATAATTCAAAGGCGGTCTGTACAGAAACGCCATTAATGATCAGGTTGTTAATCTCATCGAGTGAACAAGTCTCGAGATTATAGTGACGAGCAATTTGGTCCATGTTGGCACCTTGTGAATGCAGGTAATGTAAATCTACCTTGTCTGATTCGATCTTTTCTTTTCTAAAATTATTCATGATACCCCCTTTTTAAAGAGCTCGCAAAAATCTGCGCGAGCTAAACTTAAGTTTAACGAATATATTATGGCATTAAGATTATATTTTGTCAATATTGTTAAGGTGCTGAACCCTCTAAGAGAATAAAGTATAATATAGAATATGACAGAGCGTGAGGTAGAAGAATTGATTCAAAAATTCCATGTAATTTTGGAACCAGTTTTTCCAGAATGGCTGCAGGAATACATTGAAACACCAGTTTTACAGAAGCAGAAGTATATTAGTACGACTTGCGGAACGATTTATTCGGATTTGTTTGAAAGCCAGAAATTTTATTCAAGTTTAGATCACGCAATAGGGGTAGCGTTGATAGTTTGGCATTTTACCCACGATAAAAAGCAGACTTTGGCAGGGCTTTTTCATGATGTTGCGACCCCAGTTTTTAAGCATTGCGTAGATTTCATGAATGGCGACCATTTGATGCAGGAGTCGACAGAGGATTTGACAACAGAGACAATTACAGGGTCGCCGGAGCTCAGTCGCTTGCTTAAGCAGGATGGCATTTTAGTCTCTGAGGTAGATAATTATCATTTGTACCCGATTGCAGATAATGATACGCCGAAGTTATCGGCAGATCGTTTGGAATATTCACTGGCGAATATGTTCTTCGCGTATGGGGTGGCGGATTTGGCGGAAATCCGTGAAATGTATGCGGATATTGTAGTGTAATCAGACGAAAATGGGGTCAAAGAATTGGGATTTCAGACGAAAAAAATTGCACGAAAATTTGTTAAACTAACTTCGCAATTATCTCTATTTTACCGTGAGGATCGAACGCGCTACTCAATGCAGTTTCTTGCCGATATTTTGAAGAAAATGAGTGAATCTGGAAGGATTTCGGTGGCAGATTTATATCAAATGAAAGAATCGGAAGTGATTGAAATGATTTTAACTTCAGATTACAGTGATGCTTTTTTAGCTTGGCAGAAGGCAAAGAAAATAAAGAAGGTAAAAAGTTTTGAGCAATGCCCGGACGGAGTGTATGTAGTGAATTGCCAGGCGAAGGTGCGCTATATTGATCCGTTATGGCAAGGTGAACGGATGTCGAAAGCTTGTAAAATTGCAAAGGGTTATATCGAGAAAAATTTGGCCTATAAAATGGAGGGTTATCTGTATCTTCCTGGGATAAAATTAACATAAAAAAGCCCCGGTTAAGTCCGAGGCTTGTTTTTTTGGGGAATTAGTGATCTGAGTTATTCTCCATGAATTTTTTGGCAAAATCATAGTCTATCGCATTGTAGCGTGATGGGTCACCGTACTCAAGTAGCATTTTTCGATTAACTAATTTACTACCCGAGTCGCTGAGGTAAGCTAGGGTAAGCCAATCGATTGGGTCTTCATACTGCAATCTCGCGTAGTTGGCTTCTTTGGTTAATTCTTCAATGTCACCCCCAGCTGGCAGATAATTGAGATCGATAAAATCTTTGAGGGTTAGACCATGGTAATTAACTTTGCTTATAATATACGGAAGTCCAGTAAAGTGAATGAAATCACGTATAGAGATGGCTTTCGGCAGATTTGCTAGAGTTTTTTCAGGCTTTATGCCGAGATAATCGTCACAGTGAAGGTAAATCCAAGGCTTGGAGTATTCTTTAGGTTTAATACCAATAACAGGCCACCTATTGGACGGGTCCTCAATAATGTCGTCGATAAGGTCAGCAATATATAGCAGACTTGACTCATCGATGAACTTTACTGGAATGATTTTATTGATCATTTCGCGAATTTTCCATGAATCAATACCATTAGAGTAAAAGAAATAGAGTATCTTAAATAAGGTATCTGGATATTCCGCACTACCTAAGATGAGACTTTCAGATAAGTCAAATGTGACTTGGACGGAAACGCCATTAATGATCAGGTCGTTAATCTCGTCGAACGAACAGGGCTCGAGACTATCATCATGAATTGCAATTAAGTCCATATCTGCGCCCAAGGAATGAAGGCGATGTAGGTCTATCTTACCGTGTCCTCCAGGAATAGAGCGGACAATTTGATCAATATCTAAGTGTGCGCCGGCATCTTGGAGTGCTTCGAACTGCTCAATAATATCTAATGGATGTAAAACTTGAACAATTTCCTCTAGGTCGACGCCAGCTTCATGCATTTTAGGCCAATGCTTGGCCAAAAAACTGTAGGCTGAACTTAATTTTTTCTCGTCTTCTGATTCCTGAATGCATTTTTGTAAAGCTTGGAAAGTGCCACACCAGAAATTCTGACTTAATTTTTCATAGGTGAGTGATGCAGTGTCCTTTAAGATGTGTAATTTGTTAATGATATTCATATTTTCCCCTCCTTTTTTGAATTAATCATTGAATAGTAAACCCACATATTGATACTTGTGAGACGGCTGCTTCTTGAAGACATTGTAGTCAAAATCACCGACATCTAGCAGTTCAAAACGATATTTCTGCTTAGCATCAGGATACTTGACCGGATCCAATTCCTCAAAGAACTTCTCGTACGAACGAACATGGAGTTGAAGATTGTCATAAAGCGCCAAATAAACTACTACTCTTTCTCCAGTGTCCTCATTGATGGCAGTATCGATGAGGAGATAGGATTCTCCCTCGAAATGATGATAGATACCACGCGTTTTGTACCTTGGATCATGGACAAATTCTTTTTCTTCCATAACAATTCCCCTTTCTTTTAAAGAGCTCGCAAAATTTGCGCGAGCTAAACATGAGTTTAACGGCTATATTATGGCAGAGTATCTGGGGTTTGTCAAGGTGTCGCACTTGCTGTATTTGGTAGGTGATGTGGTTTACATTGACACATTAGCATAAGTATGTTAAAATATAGTGATTAGCTTTATCGCTAAGTGGTTGACCTCGTAACGTATGCCGAGGTGGTTCTTTTACAGGAGGTGTTGTATGCACAGTGAAGTGAGAAACAGTGAATCATTGGTGTTTGAAGTAATGAATGGACCAAGTAGGGATCGCATTCATATTGCAAATATGTATGCCTTTGACCAAAATATGTCGATTGACTTGGAATTCAAAGTAGTTTTCGCAAAACGGGAAAATCCGGCTGGTGGAACGACCCGAGATTTTATGGCATTGAAAAATCTGCAAATCATGGGGGTGGTCCACACTGATCGCACTGGATATGATTTTAATATTCAGGGAACTTGCGATGCGGATGTGAAATCTCCGATGAATAAATGTAATGCTTATCGAAATTTTCGTTTTTCGATGGATTACAATGCGAAGCTTCGAACCGGGTCACTGAGATTAAAGCCAATGAGGTTTTAAGTGATGCTTGGATGCACGAATTATTCTTGACGTTAGTAGTTTTTTGATTTTAAGAGTTTTTGACTTAGAAAGGTGGGGAGATGATTAAAAATTACTTATCGCATGTCTGCCAAATTTTGGATGACAATGACGAAATACTAACGACATATCAACCAGAGGAGGGGGCGATTGAAATTGAGGCAAAAAGTATGCTACGTGAGCATATCGGAGTAGTACCGATTTTTCAAATAGTGTTCTCACAGATAGTTGGTCTGCCAAGTTATGAAGAGGGGGTGTTTTACATCGTAAAGCCAACTGTGGTGCGGGCGGCCAAGGATCTCGGTCGAACGATTGACGATCTGTTTCTACCAGTGTTTCCAGTTACGGATGACGAGGGGGCGCTGATTGGTTTTAGGGGGCTAGCTTCTGCACGTGACTTATAATACATTCACCTTCGGGCTCGGATTTATCCGGGCCTTTTTTAATGAAAAAATCCCCGGCGAACCGAGGATTTTTGAGTGATGAAAGAGGATGAGAGAGCGAAGATTAGAAAATTCGATCTTAGGGAATCTGAGATTTAGATTTCTTTCTGATTGAGAACTTTACCGTATTTGATGCGTTTATTTTTCGATAAATCGCATCGTTTAAAGAGTTCTACGAGCTTTTCCCGATTGATATTGGTGGCACCATATTTAAGCAGAGTAACGCCAATTCGAAGTCTATCTTCTGGTGGACAAAATAGATTATCATGTTCAAATTTTTCAGCCAGCAAATCAATCTGACCACCAGACACTAGGTAATTCTTGGTAAGGAATTTCTCAAAATCGCAACCATATCTAGTGGCAACGTAAACTTGCTGAATATTAAGAAGTTCAAGAAACTGATTGATAGTGATCGTGGGTGGCAACTTTTTGAGATTAGGCTCTATTGATATGAAATCTTGGAAGTTCATATTAACCCAAATTGGTCGATAATCGTCAAGATTGATGCCGAAGATGGTCCAATCGAGTGGGGCAGCGGCCATGATACTCTCGTGTATTTTTGGATTGCAGTGGTCTTTAATCCAGGCGGCAATGAGACCGAGTGAAAGATTCTGCTGATAGAAAAAATAGAGTAGACAGTAAACATTAGCAGGTTTTGGAGATTCCTTGACGAGGAGCTGGTTGGCCATCACGAAAATCGTCGTGAGGTTGACTCCGAGGACGCGCATTTCGGCGCATTGAACTTCGAGATCATGCTTAGTTTCGATCTTATAGCAGTTCATGGCGATAGTGTCGATATCGACACCGCGTTGCTGAAATTTTTTGAGGTTTCTCAGGATAAAATCACGGCCTTTGATTTGAATTAACTGGTACATTAATTCATAAGAATCGACATGGACCTTAGAGGCTTTGACTTTGTCGTAGTGACGCCAGATGTAGCTGGGGCTAAGTAGTTCCCTAACCTCGCTGGGGTTGGCGCCGGCCGCTAGAAGTTCGGACCAGATGGTTTGTGAAATGCGATAAACTCTGCCGCGCTCCGCTTTGGTACGGGCAAGCGTCATAGCGGTGTAAAGCGCATCATGTAGGTCAAGATAGCGCTTGACATAGGCGGGAGTACGACAGACTCTGGGCAGTTCCTGGAAACTAGATTCCGCGATTTGAAACATCATTTGGAATTTTTGACTCATATTTTCCCCTTTCATTTTGTAAAAGAACGTGTAATAGGTACAAGGTTTCCATTTATTATCACATGAGATGCTTGTTTTGTCAAAAATGGGACTTTGATATGCTGGGACGGGTGAAGCGTGAACATAATCTATGTAGTGGTGTGATCTATGAAGCATAAGCTTATAGTATAATGGAAGAATGAATCATAATTTGGCGCCAAATGGTTTGGAAAAAGCGGGAGAACAGGAGGTAAGTGATAATTACCTGAAGTTGATGGAGGCGCTAAAAAATGTGGAATTCTCGGGGGAGAAAAAGACGAAGGACGAGGTGAATTTTGATCTCGAAGATATTTTAGATCGCAAGGAAAAAATGGCATCATTTACAGAGAAGGAGTGTAGTCAAGAATATTTGATTCGAGAGAGACATGAGATTATTTGTGACCGCGACCATATCGAAAATCAGCGAGTGGATGTGGTAGAAAATCTGGAAAATCAGACTTTGGAATATCGTTTTAAACTACGTGAGCCTTTGGCAGAAATTTCGCAGTTGGGGCAGAAATTACGTACCGAATCACGCGAAAAAGATGGCGTGGCAGAACTTCAAAGTGGTACTTCGGTGAGACTCGGGGAAATTACTTATCATGATTTAGAATCGAAGCGTGAATTTCGACTCTGTGACGCCCTGGTGTTTGAGAAAAATGGTGTGAAAGTTTCTCTGGCAGATGCGACTGCACGTGAACTAGGTGACGGGGTGATTTCTAGGAAGCGTAATACTAGTAATCTGGTGCGAGCGGCGATTGGCTTGGTGCAAATGGAAGTGCCAAAGGCGATGGATGAGACGGTGGCGCAGCAGACGCTAGATGAGATTTTTAGGCAGGACCTCGGAGTGGAAGACGCTCTGGGTGAAGTTTCGGAGACGGCGGAGCGCGATTATAAAATAGCGAGACTGAAGTGGCAGTATAAACTAGATGATCTGGATGCAGAACAATTAGAGCGTGCGGAGAAATTGACGCGCCGTGAGGTTTTTCCGGGTTATTCGACTTTTGTGGAGTCTGGGAAACATAATGAGTATTTAGCGAAATATGGAGATGATGTACGCGCGGTACATATGCTAAATTCGATGAGCGCGGACTCGGTTTATCGGGTATTAACTACGGGTTTGATGAGTACAACGGAGCGTTTTAGTCGGGGAGTGGTGAAAAATGGAATTTCCTCGGTACTGGATATTGACTCAGGCGGTGCAGATAATGTATTTACCAGGATTATGAATGCAGAGCAACGCGGTAAAATTCAGAATCATGCGGTGGTATTGAAGCCGGAAATTTTTGATCGCACAGATTGGTATGCCTATAATGTGGATTCCTACGGCTCGACGAATGAGGCGCACTTTGCCGGGAGATTGGCGCCAGAGGAGATTTTTCGACGCACCATGGGTGATTTAAAACACTATTCGGCAGACAATGAGCAGATGTTTCGTACGGGTATCGGGGTGGATTATATTGAAGCGATAGAGGTGGATGAGCTAGACCGTGATGAATTACTTGAAGGGCTTCGTGAAAAGGGACTTTCCGAAGTGAATGGTCGACCAATTGAAGAAGTGATTGTGGCGCGAGAATTCGATGAGGACGATGAGGACGATGATGACGATTGGCGCGATTGGGGTAATTTCGAAGGGGCGGGCGAATCGGTGGAGGATTTTCTGGCCCAGAATTTAAGAAAGCAGGAGCGTATTGAGGCAATTTATAACGGTGAAGTGAAAGAAGTGAGTCTTGGTGAGTTGACGGCGCTCGCGGAATTCGGAAGATTTTAATGACGCCTTTGTTTCCCTGGCGGAGGCGATTATGGGACAGGGCGGAGGTGTGAAATTGAAAACGGATCTCGAAACACATTTAGGTCAGGTGCTAGGGGTGGAAGATTTGGCGGATTTAGCTTCGGGGAAATTGCCAAAAGATTTTGCGCCGAATGACTTAGGGGTGTTTTTATTCGCGAAAAATCAATTGGGAGTGGATTTTGGCAAAATGTATATGGAAGCGAGAGGGGTGAGTATATGAGAAGCTTTAGAAATATTATGAAAAATGGGCGTGAACGCGTGGAAAAATTGCCGGGGACGGTTTATCTGGTGGAATGTGAAACCGATGAAGCAGTGCTAGTGGCGATGCGACTGGAGGTAGTGCGGCGATTTTCTGAGGGGGAGGAATTTATTTCGGTGAAATGGTTTGATACGGTGCGCGAGCGTGTCATGCGCGCGAAGTTGGTTTGGCGCGTGGGCGAATGTTTGGCTTTCGAAAGATTAGGCGCTGACGGGGGTGGAAAGTATTATTTTACACCATTGACGCTAGAAAAATATAATAGTGAAGTGAAAGATTTATTGGTCTCGGGGGAGGATTTTAGGAGCGAGGCGGAAATGATTGAGGCATTCTTAAAAGGTGAGGAAAGCTGATATCGGCCGTGAAAATATTTGGGATTTTGAAAAATATTCAATTCTTTGGCGTTTATAAAAAATAAACTCCCGAAAAATTCGAGAGTTTAGTGAGAAAACGGTAAGCTAGGCGCCAAGCCGATTGAGATTGGTGGTCTCGATGCGTGGGGTGGAAGTGGATTCCGGTGAAATATCTGTGGTGTCAATCTCGGTTTCAGCGAATTGATCGCAGAGTTTGACCAGATATCGACCACGCTTCAGGGTGGTGACCCATTTTTCCGGAATACTTTTGAGCCCATATTGAATACCAGCTAGCGCACCGGTCAGCGCGCCAATGGTGTCAGTATCGTCACCGAGATTAATCGCGGCGAGGACGGCATCTTGGAAGTTATCAGTGGTGAGAAATGACCAAAGTACGGCTTCTAGGGTGTCAACCACGTAAGCACGCGAAGGAATGTAGCCCTTAGGATAGTGATAAATCTGATTTTTTAGAATCCGACTATAAAGACTACGCTCTTCCGGCTCAAACATACCATAGTTGTCCAGCTGAGTTTTGCGATAAGCTTCCTTGGGGTTATCGCCGTCGAGCAAGTGGCAAACGAAATTAGTGTAAATCAGACAGCCCAGTACGCTAATTGGATGAGCGTGGGTGAGGGATGAAATGTTTTTCACTAATTCGTAGCGCTTCTCACCGGTGATTTGATTGTTGTGACAAACAAAAGCTACTGGCAAGATGCGCATGAGTGATCCATTACCGTTATTGGCGTAATGGCTCATACCACATTTGACGGGGTGTCCGCCAGCGAGATAATTCTCAATCGCGCGTTTGCAGGTGCCGCCAATATCAAAAGTGAGCTTAGTAGCGGTGAATTCGTCTTGCAAATACCACTTGACAAAATTCTCCATGATGTCGTGATAATGGAAGCGTTTTTGATCAATCAGTGACTGCATGAGGCAGATGGTCATAGACGTATCGTCAGACCAAGTCCCAGCAGGTTGATGATGGGTGCCGACAGATAACATTTCGGTGACCGGCATGAGTTCTAGAAAATTTCGATTCAAAAACTCAATAGGTACCCCTAATGCGTCGCCAATAGCTAAGCCGATAAGGCCAGAACGAATTGCTTGTTTCATATCCTTTTTCTCTAAATGTGCCATAGTATCTCCTCCTATCAATTGGGTGATAATGCGGATTTTTATGTGAATTATGGGTCAATTTGGACTAGATTTTTCACGATTTTCCCGCACCGAGATTCGTATATTATAACAATTTTAGAGTGTTTTGTCAATGTGAGCGTTAAGTTATGGTTTTATCTTTACTTCTTTTATGAAAATTAGATGTATAATATTGGCATGAGACATATCAGCTATAAAGGTGGTATGGTCATTATTCCGGCAAACACTAATCCTTGGCCGCACGAGCAGAGGGTTGCGAAAATATTAGCGTTGGCTGGATATCGTGTTGAGTTTATCCCAGAGGCTAATTTAAAAACGCCAGATATATATTTAAACAGGACGATGTTTGAAATTAAATCTCCGATTACTGATAATCCAAAAAAGATTATACGCAATATGAAACGAGCATTGGAAAAATGTCAAAACGTGATTATTGATTCATCTAGAGTGAAAGGTTTAACAGATGAAAGTATTCTGAGAACCATAAAAAGTAAGGTTAAAGATTTGCCTGGACTTAAAAGATTAATTTTTATAAATAAACGCGATCAAATTACATACAACATTCACAACCTATGCAACATTTCAGCAGGAGTTCTATAACCTAT
>CAUQDR010000004.1:0-73635 GCA_963517325.1 uncultured Candidatus Saccharibacteria bacterium | reverse complement strand
TTTTGATGGCAATAAGTTTACCAATCTATGTTGCAAAGGTTGTGAGTGAATACGAAATTTTTGTATTTTTTGAAAAATGTTGTGTAATTAAAATTGTGATAAAATAGAGATATGGAAGAAATTCAAAATACCCTAAAAAAGACGATCGTCGAGCTATACGCCGTAGAAGTGGATGTAGTTTTGACGCCAGCGCCAGAAAATACTGGTTGCGACTTCGCGACAAATGTGGCGATGTTATTAGCGAAAACATTAAAGAAAAATCCGATGGAAATCGCGGAAGAAATCGTGCGTAGAATTCGCGAAAAGGATTTTGAAGTGGAAATCGCACGGCCTGGTTTTTTGAATTTCAAATTAAGCAATAAAAATCTTCTAAAAAATATCGATAAGTTTGAAAAAGATTTTACAAAAAATATATCATCAGACGAATATTCTGGTCAGACGGTGATTTGTGAATTTTCAGATCCAAACCCATTCAAGGTGCTACATGTTGGCCATCTTTATACTTCGATTGTGGGCGAAGCAATTTCACGCGTGATTGAATATGCTGGTGGTAAAGTAGTGCGCGCGAATTTCGGTGGGGATATTGGTCTGCATGTGGCAAGGAATATGTATGGGATGCTGCGTAAAATTGACCAAATTCCGACGGATTTAACACCAGAAAAAGTGGCAGATTTACTGGCCGAATGTTACGTGTTTGGTACCAGGGCGGATGAAGATAGTGCAGAAGCGCACGCGGAAATCGTGAAATTAAATAAGATGATTTTCGAAATTGCGGAAGCAGGGGAAGGTGCGGATTATAGTAACGACCCAGAACGCGCCAGAGTGGCAGAACTTTATTTCTGGGGTCGCAAGAATAGTTACCAATATTTTGAGAATTTTTATAAGCGTTTGCAAGTGAAATTTGATAAATATTACCCTGAATCGACGGTGGCGAAGACTGGTTTGGAAACCGTGCGCAGGGAACTAAAGAACGGCGTGTATGAAATGTCGGATGGGGCGGTAGTTTACCGTGGCGATAAGCATGGACTTCATACCAGGGTATTTATTAATAATAATGGCCTGCCAACTTACGAAGCCAAAGATACGGGTTTGATTTTTGAGAAATATAAAGATTTTCATTTTGATAAATCAATCATTATTACTGGTAACGACATCATTGAATACATGAAAGTGGTGCTTTCGGCGATTTCGCAATATGCGCCAGAGCTTTCGAGTAGAACTTTACATATTACACATGGTCAGGTGAAATTGCCAGGTAATGAAAAAATGTCTTCGAGAAAAGGGAACTTCTTACGCGCGATTGATGTGATTGAAATGGTGCGCGAGGCGATGGAAAAATCGAGCGATGAGAAAGTTCTGATGGGCGCTCTGAAGTATGCTTTAGCTAAATATAAAATTGGCGGAGATATCATATTTGATATAAAAGAGTCAGTTTCGATGACAGGAAATTCCGGTCCATATCTGCAATATTCGGCAGTGCGTGCGAAGAAAATTTTGGGTAAAATCTTCAGTGGCCGCATTAGTGGGGAATTAAATAAAGTTGAATCGGAGGCTGAGGCTTTAATTTCAGAAAATGATTCAGCGGAAAAAGAAGCAAAATATCTTGCGGATATCTCGATATACGAACGTAATTTGATGAAAAAGTTGATGCAGTATCCGGATGTTCTAAAGGAAACGGTGCGTGAACTTTTGCCAAATAAAATTTGTACTTACCTGTATGAATTGGCGCAAGAATTTAGTCGTTTTTATGAACACGTACAGGTGGCGGGTTCAGAATTTGAGCTAGAACGAGGCAAAATTATTTTGGTTTACCTAAAGATTTTGACTCACGGTTTGAATTTACTAGGAATTGAAGTGCCGGAGCAAATGTAATGCCAAAAAAAGCGAAATTACTTTGGATGGACCTGGAAATGACAGGTTTGGACCCAGAAAAAGACAAGATTTTGGAAGTGGCGGTGATTGCGACGGATTGGGAATTAAATCCGATGGCGCAAATGACCGCGACGGTAAAAGTTTCGGAAAAATTGATTAAAGAACGTATGGTGGGGGAGTTTTGGGAAAAACACGAAGAGACTTATCGAAAACTTTGTGAACAAAATAAGGCTGGACTTCCAGTGAATGAGGTGGAAGAAATGCTATTAAAATTCATCGATGATCATTTCGGCGAGGAAGTATATTTAGCAGGAAATTCAATTCACCAGGATAAAAGATTTATCGTGAAAGAGTGGCCAAAATTGAACGAACGCTTGCATTATCGCATGCTCGATGTGTCAGCCTTTAAATTGTATTTCGAAAATGTGATGAAGAAAAAATTTACCAAAAGGGAAATGCATTTGGCACTCGATGATATTTTGGGATCGATTGAAGAATTAAAATATTACAGTAAATATATAAAGAAATAAGATGTTTGAAATAGAAAAAGTTAGCGGAATTGGTGAATTTAAAAAAGAAAGATTTTTTGATCAACGTGCAGATGCAAAAAATCCGAATTTAGAAGAATATATTTATTTGGCGCCGAATGGAAAAGTTTTTTTGGTGGAAAGAAAAAATACTTTGGAAGTTAGATGTGATCGAAATCTTTCGAAGCTTCTAAAGGAAGAGTTTGAGTCGGTGATGACTTCGCGTTATTTCGGTGTGGGGGGAGTAGAAATAGTCTTAAGTGGCCAAGTGGAAGAAGATAAAATCGAAGACTTGGTACGATTAAGCTATAATTTGACGAAAGAGATGGCGGACTAAAATCCTAGAGTCCTAAAATAGATTGAAAAATATTTTGAAAATAGGTCGAGAGGCCTATTTTTATTTGCGGGAAAAAGAAAAATCTCATATAATGAGCCTATGAAAAAAGAATTGAAAAAACTCAAGAAAAATGTCGAAAAAGTGAGTAAATCGAGCTTTGTGACAGAATTTAAGGAATTCATCAATCGTGGTAGTGTGCTCGACCTCGCAGTCGGTGTGATCATCGGTGGCGCCTTCCAAAAAATTATTTCATCATTAGTAAGCGATATTATTATGCCACTGGTCGGCTTAATCGCAGGTGGAGTAGATTTTCGCAATTTGGAAATTACCATCCCAAATCTATTCGGTCAAGATTCCGCAGCTCACATTCGTTATGGGAACTTCCTGCAAAATATGGTAGATTTCTTGATCATTGCATTCTGTGTGTTCTTAATCATTAAAATCATGAACAAGTTTATCGGTAAATTCAAGAAGGAACAGGAAGAGAAGGCTGAACCAACCACTGATGAACAAATTCTTGAAGTCTTGAAAGATATTCGCAAACATCAGAAATAAGTTTAGAAAAAATAGGTCGCGAGGAGCGACTTATTTTTATGCCGTGATTTTAAAGTATTTGATACGGTTTTTTGAGAAGAATATTTTTTAGATGGCGGAAGATTTAAAATTTTCGTATTGGGACTTAATATTTTCGAGATTTTTTACACGCTCGACGGTATTTGCTTTGACTTTTTGATTGGTGGTGCGAGTTTCGGCTTCGGTTTGATAATTAATTAAATAAGCCAGAAGAAGGGGAAATTCGCGTAGAGCAAAACGATCAAGGCGAGCGGAGATGCGGCCATTTTCGAATTGTTCAGCAATTTTGGCGACGGTATTTTTTTGGTTAGTCGCAAGGTTGGATTCGTCATAAGTAGATTCTAATTCAGGAATACCAAATTCAGAGTTGAGAAGATTTTTTTCATTTAATTCAAGTTCAGCAAGCACGGCTTGAAGCGAGGCGGTAATACCGCGAACATCAGAGGACTGCATATAATCCTTATATTTGTCGATAAGTTCCTCGTTCATATATTTGGCAAGATAGAAGCTTGAAATTAAACTGTCGCGATCACGATTTTCGACAATTTTTTTAGTACCAGAAAAAACACTGAAAAGAATCAGAATGAAAATAACCCCAAGAGCGATAGAAATATTGCGCAGGGTAAGAAAAGGGATGATTTTATCGAGAAAACCAAAAGGAGAACTCTTTTTGCCTGAATTCGGCTTGGAAGAATTAGAGGCGATTTGTTGAAGATAAGCCATATTGTCCATGCTTTAATTATAGCATAGAGGTTTGTTATAATTGAGTTATGCAAGATGCGAAGGAGGAAATTCGAGCCAGGTTGCCGATCGAAGATGTGGTATCGGAATATATTGAGCTGAAGCGAAGTGGTGCGACTTTGAAGGGGCATTCACCTTGGGGGGTGGATAAAACACCTTCCTTTATGGTGTCACCGGATAAGGGGATTTGGCATGATTTTTCAGCCAATAAAGGTGGGGATATTTTCTCATTTGTGATGGAGGTAGAGGGGATTAGTTTTCCGGAAGCTTTGGAAAAATTAGCGGCGAAAGCGGGGGTGGAGCTAAAAAAATATTCGAACGGAGATATGCAAGTATCCCGTACAAAGATGAAAATGCGAGAGATTTTGGAACTCGCCACGAAATTCTATCAGGCGTGCTTAGTGAAAAATGAAAAAATTCGAGATTATGCGTTTTATCAGAGAAACTTGGATCGTAATTCAATCTTGAATTTTCGGATTGGTTATGCGCCGAGCGGGAAAGATTTTTTGGTAAATTTTTTGAAAAAACGTGGCTACAAAGAAGCAGAGATTAAAGAAGCGGGTCTGATGAATCGATTCGGTGGAGATTTTTTCCGTGGTAGGATGATGATTCCGTTTATCGATGCAAGTTCCGATAATGTGATTGGTTTTACGGGGCGAATTACGGAAGCCGGTGAGCCAAAATATTTGAACACTTCGGAAACTTTGCTGTTTAATAAGGGTCGATTTATTTTTGGCTTGAATTTAGCAAAAAAAGCAATCAGGGAAAATGGTTTTTGTGTGATCGTGGAAGGAAATATGGATGTGATTTCGTCGCATCAGGCAGGGGTACAGGAGGCGGTGGCGACTTCGGGTACAGCAATGACGGAAAATCATTTGAAGATTTTATCGCGATTAACTTCAGATATTCGTTTGGCCTATGATGGCGATGCAGCGGGTGTAGCAGCGACGGAGCGCGCGATTTTGATGGCAAGTAAATTAGGGATTTCTTTGTCGGTGGTATCGGATTATGGTAAGGCGAAAGATCCGGATGAATTAATTCGTTCGGCGCCAGAAAAATGGCGTGAATGTGTAATGAAACCAGTGCCAGCGATTGACTGGGTGTTGGGCAAATATGAAATTAAATATAACTTACGTACCGGAATGGGGAAGAAGCAATATTCGGATCTGGCAATGAAATTAATTGTGGAGATTCAGGATCCGGTGGAGCGCAAACATTATGAGCAGATGGTGGCGCGAAAATTGGAAGTGACGGTGGAGGACCTGAAAGAGAAAAAGGTGCAAGTGGAAACTGTGCGACTGAAGCCGGTGAAAGAAGTGAACGAGGCGGCAGGACCGAGTATTCTGAAAGTACTTGAGAATGATTTACTCACGATTTTGGTTTACGGGGGAACAGCAGGAGCGGAAATCGATTTGGAGATTCCGATCGATGAGGTGAAATTGGAAGAATTGTCACTGATTTTTGAGGAAAAATTTGCGAAAAAGAGTGAGGCGGAACTTTCGAAATTAAGTCAGGAACTGCGTCAACGTTACGAGGTAGAACGTAATAAAGAGAAAAAGAAACAATTGATTTTAGAGCTTGAATCTTGTGAAGACGAAGAGCGAATGACGGAAATTTTGAAGGAAATTGAACGGTTAGGATAGATAAATTTTGGGGAATAATTTTGAATTAAAGTGTTAGTTTTTTGGGGCTTGCTGGTTGATTAAGATTAGAATAAGCGTTATACTTAATCTAATTTGAGGGACTAAAATAACAATGAATCCAAATAAATTAGGTAGTGCGGCTCCAGGAGGTGGGGCGGAAAAAACTGGTAACTTTACAGCGGAGCAAAATCCGGTGAAGAATTTTGAGGTAGAAAAAAATTCAGAAAAGCCAAAAACGGGGGCGGAAATTTTTGAACTGAAGATGCATCAGATTGCGGACCGTCGTGATATGATTGAGCAGATGAAAATGGATGGAAAACTTGGTTTTGATGATTATAAAACTAAGAAGCAGGCGCTGGATTTAGTCGAAACTAAATTGACGAAGCTTTATAATATTTATGAAAATCGCGAGGTGAACGAGGCGGAGCGTGAGAAAGAACTTGAGATTCAAAATCGCCACCTCGAAGAGAGTAAAGATTCTTTAAGAAAACTTAGCCAAGACAAAGAACTGCCACGAAACGAAAAAATGAAGCTAATGGAGAATTTTTCGCAGCGCTTAGTCGAGAGTTCCGATAAAATAGAAGAAATAAAGAAGGCTCGGGAAATGGATGAGCGAGTCTATCAGTTGTTTGGTGGAAAATCGGGCGAAGCGGCGGCGAAGACTGAGACTGAAGAAAAGACTGAGGCCGAGACTAAAGAAAAAACTGAGGGGCAGACCGAGAAAAAGACTGAAAAAGAAACCGAAGAAAAAACCGAAGATACGGTCGAGGGAAAAACCGAAGATAAGTCCGAGGAAAATACCGAGGAAAAGATCGAAAATAAAACTGAGAGTCAGACTGAAGAGAAAACTGAAGGCAAATCTGAAGAGTCTAGTGAAAAATCTGAAGCTCCAGATAAAAAACCGACCAGTGCTTTTTCTTGGACTGGCGGAGTGGGTGGTCCAATGTTCTTTTCTGGAGGAAGTGCACCGACAGTCAAGGTGAATAAGACGGTTGAGAGTGGTACGACTGGAAACGGCACACCCGAAAACGGTAAGGCTGAAAACAGTACAGCTGGAAATACTACGACCGAAAATGGTACGACTGGCGGTAAGTCGAGTGAAGGTTCGGCGTCGGGGTCGGCTGAGTCGGCTGGGGCTAAAACCGAAACTTTAAACGTGACGCAAAAAGAGGTATTGAAACAGGCAGAAGATAAATTCTTCCAAGAGAACTTAAAGACTCTCGGTGGAGCAATGGCGGCGAATGGCTATAAAGAGATGGATAATCGAAATTTCTTGATGCCACTTAAAAAGCCAGAAGCGAACGACCCAGATTTTGCGTCTTTCGAAGAACGAAATAAGTTACACAATGAATCAATTGAGAAGATGAAGGCTTTCGAAAAAAAGTTTGATTTGGACCAAATTAAACTTGATGTCGGACGTGCAGTGTACACCGGAAATGTAGCAAAAGAATTTGGTATTGGACTTTATCGTATCGATGTTTCAAGAAATGAACTACAGAAAATTATTGATAGTAAGAGAAGTAGCGAAGAAGAGAAACAAAAAGCCATGAAAGAATTGGAAATGCTCGACCAGGTAAAGGAAGGCTTCTTAGAAAATATTGGCTCGCACGTGGGTGAAAAATATTCCAATGAGGAAATCGCTTCGGTGCCAGAGAGTGAAAGGAAGAATGCGAATAGGTATCTTTTTCTTAAGAAGGTTAAAGGAGAAATGAGAAATCCGTATAATATAGCCCTAACTCATGCACGTATGGCATTAAATAAGGCTAGTAAAATATTGAAAAAATAAAGAAAGGGGTAGAAACAGAAAATCAAGGGAGAGATTTTGACGTGTTTGATTTTTTGTGATATAAATTGGTGCAATGGGAAAAAATGTCGTGGAAAAAGATAAGAACAAGATTAATGAGGAAGAAGAGCTCCTCAACTCCTTTAGCTTGGACGGTGCGCCAGAGCCAGAATATGATGATTTAGTTTCGGAAGATGATCTGACGGATGAAGATCTCGAGATTACAGCAGAGAACGTAGACCAGTTCGCGGATGACTCGGTGCGTTTATATTTGCGTGAAATTGGTAAGATTCCACTACTTTCAAATGAAGAAGAAGTGGATTTAGCTTATCGTATCGTGAAAGGTGAGAAAAAAGCCAAAGATAAAATGGTGGAAGCCAATATGCGTCTAGTGGTTTCGATTGCGAAACGTTATTCGGGTCGCGGTTTGGACTTTTTGGATTTGATTCAAGAGGGAAACACGGGGCTTTTGCGTGCGGTAGAGAAGTTTGATCCGGATAAGGGTTTCAAGTTTTCGACTTATGCAACTTGGTGGATTCGTCAGGCGATTACTCGTGCAATTGCGGATCAGGCAAGAACGATTCGTATTCCAGTGCACATGGTAGAAACGATTAATAAGGTACTTCGCGCTACTCGTAAGTTGACCAATGAACTTAATCGTGAACCGACCGTGGAAGAAATTGCCAAAGAAATGGGCATGGAGCCAGAAAAAGTCGACTACGTGATGAAGATTAAGCAGGATATTGCTTCACTTGATGCGACGGTGGGTCGCGATGGTGACGACGAAGATTCGGTGCTGGGTGATTTTATCGAAGATGAAGGTCGAGTTTCACCAGAGGATGCCGCGGCAGCACAAATGTTGAAGGAGCAAATTGCGGAAATTCTTTCCAGTCTTTCGGAACGTGAACAAAAAGTAGTGAAACTACGCTTTGGGATCGGTGGTGGACGTCCACATACTTTGGAAGAAGTGGGTGCGGAATTCTCGGTAACCCGTGAGCGTATTCGCCAGATTGAGGCGAAGGCTTTGTCCAAGCTTCGTAAGCACAAAGATACGAAAAAATTGCACGAATATTTACATTAAAATAGGGGAGCGGGTGATTTTCGGACGGGAAACTGTGCGAAAATCACAAGATACGCTATAATGAAAGTAATGAAAAATTTTTGTCAAAAATTATTAAATTTGCTACCAGTTCTCGCGATTTTTTGCGTGTCGATGGTGGCTTTTTTGCCGGTGACTAGAGTATTCGCGGAGGGGGAAGACTGTGGTGTGCCAACTGCGATTATTAAATGTGGGACTTCTGACAGTCAAGAAGCTTTCTTTTCAATTATTGGTAGCGTAGTGAATATTCTAACTTACGGGGTTGGAGTCGGCGCAGTAGCTGGTTTTACCTACGTGGGTTTTCTTTATATGACTTCACAAAATGATCCAGGAAAAATCAAAATAGCAAAAGATCGCGCAATGCAAATTGTGATTGGACTTTTGGTTTATGCTTTGATGTGGGGAATTTTGAACTTCCTATTGCCTGGTGGTATCTACGGCAACGGGAATTAAGATGTCGAAAAAAGCCGATCTGGAACATATTAGAGAACGTTTGGCTGCGCTCGCGGGGACGAGAACGAGAGTGATTTTAGTTTGTAACCGGAAAAGTACGGGTTATAAACGCGTGGAAAAAGAAGTGGTGACAACACTTCGAGAATTCATTTTGCAGCAGAAGGGAATTACTTTTTTGCGCTTCGATGTGGAGTCGCCGACTTTGGAAGAAAATGCGAAGAGACTGGCGAATCTAATTGGGGATGGAGACGTGGTGCTAGTGGCCGGAGGTGATGGTACGGCGGGGATCGGAGTGAACGGGATTATGCAATCTGGCAAGGATGCAAAATTTTATGTGATTCCATACGGAAACTTTAATGATATTATTCAGATTTTACGGTCAAATTCGGGTAAAAAAGTTTTTCCAATTGAAGCTTTGATAGACGGAAAACATTTTCGTTATGCTTTGGCGTATTTTACGATTGGGATGATGGCGGAATCGACGAAAATTTTTGATGACGAAAAAATACGCAGGAAGTTGAGAAAGTCAAAATTTAATTTAATTTTTTCTTTGAAGACACTTTTGATGTGGTTTTTTGTGAATCGTAAAAAAGATTATATTACAATTGACGGTCAAAAATATTCGGATATTCTGGTAGTGAACGGGAAAAACGTGGCGAGATTGATGAAAGGCGGGGAATATTATTTGGGGGAAACTTTTCTCTATACGGAACAGCGTTTGAATAACTTTTTTGCTATGGTATTTTTTATGCTGCAAGCGATGTTTAGTGGAATTCCTGGGAAAAAGCTAAAAAATAAGAGGATTCGCTTCGAAGAAAAGCAGAGAATTTTTATTCAATCAGAGGGTGAATATAAAGATTTAGTGGTGCAGGAAATTAGTTTCTTGAAGAGTAAAAAGTCGATTGAAATCCTGTAAGAAAAATTAAAGATTTCTATTTCGCTTATGTTATAATAAGGCTATATGAGTCTATTACGTGGTGTGGGCGATTTCTTCGCATTGGATATTGGAACCAACTCAATTCGCATGATTCAATTGTCGGGCGATGTTGAGAAGGGTTGGGCACTGGATAAATTTGCCTATGTGCCGGTGGATAAAAAAATTACGATGGATGATTCGGAACAGGGTCGTAGGAAACTGGCCGAAACGATTTTGGGTGCGAAAAAGCAGGCGGGTATTACCACCAAAAATATCGCAATTGGTTTGCCGGCACGCAAAACTTACACAGCGATTATTGAGGTGCCAAATGCGCCAGAACAGGAACTAGCGAAAACTGTAAAATACGAAGCTGACCAATATATTCCGATGGCAGTGGATGACGCTAAGATTGATTTCGCGGTTCTAGGAGTTTCGCCTAATGATAATACGAAGGCGGAAATTTTGATTTCATCCACGGATCGCGCCTATGCAGAAGAAAGACTCGAAGATATCGAAATGTTGGGCTTAAATGTGATTGCCCAAGAACCGGAACCAATTGCGATGGTGAGAGCATTGGCGCAGATCGGGGTGGAAGATGCGCGGATGATTATCGATTTTGGAGAAAATTCGACAGACCTCGTAGTGATGTATCTAGGGGCGCCGAGATTAGTGCGCTCGATTCCAGGTGGACTTTCAGCTTTTATCAAGACCGTAGCAAATGGGCTATCAATTTCAGAAGCACAGGCAAAACAGTTTATTTTGCAGTATGGACTTTTGCAAGATCAGTTTGAGGGGAAAATTTACCAAACTCTTTCAAGTAATTTGGAAGGTTTTACGATGGAATTAGTGAAGTCGGTGCGTTTCTTCCAGAATAAATACACGGGTGCGCAATTTGGTGGGATTATTCTTTCGGGTTATGCGGGAATTATTCCGCTTATGGCAGAATATATTGAAGCGAAGACGGGTATTTCGACGATTCAGGGTAATCCATGGCAATATGTACGCGTAAATGAACAGCAACAAAAATTACTACTTCCAGTAGCCTCAGAATTCGGAGTGGCGATCGGTCTGGCAGAAAGGAGCAATGACTAATGAAAAAAATCGATTTTAAAACCATGCATCTTTCTGATATTCCTGATGTGATTAAAAGTATTTTTACTGGTGAAACCGATAATGAAATGATGACGGGGCAAACCGGTAAATATGAAATTAACTTGGTGCCAGATATCAAGACGGATATGCTGAAGCTAATGAAGCTACGCAATATGATTGTGTTTGGTTGTGTGGTGGTGATTATTGCTTCATCGGTTTTTACGGCGTTTCTGGCGATTTTTAAGGGCGCCCAGGATTTGACAATTGCAAGTCAGGGGAAGCACATCGAGAATCTTTCAAATACAATTAACCAATATTCGGAATTACCAGATTTCTTAAACATTCAAGATCAATTAGCGAAATTGAAATCGATTAATGATAATCGTTCAGTATTGTCGCGAGTTTTTCCAGTGCTAAAAAATCTTTTTCCAACTAATAAAGATACGATTAAAATTTCGGATTTAAATGTGAACCTTTCGACTTCGACGATTAACTTCGATGCGCAAGCAAATGCGGGGGAGGAACCATATATCGATTACCGTGTACTAGAGTCATTTAAAAAATCAGTGAATTTGATGAAATATGATTATGGACGCTATGTGGATGCACAGGGAAATTTGATTCCATCACGTTGTATCGAGGAAACGGATGCGGCGGGTAATATTTTGACCGATAATGGCAATACTTATGCGATTTGGAAGCGCGGCTTAACAGATTGTGACCCTTCACGAAATGATCATCAAAAGAAATCAGCTTTGACTCAGTCAAATAATAATTCGAACGTTTCGAACACAAACTTAAAGAGTGATTTTGGTAAAGTAAAAGCCAAATCAAATGTTTCGGACGACGTCGAGCATGTGGAAAATACGGAAAAGAGTGGCAATGTAGAGAATAATGGCGATGTGGTCAAGACAGATATTCAGACGATTATTCCAGATGAAAAGATTTGGCGTAGCCCACTATTCGATCTTTGGTATAAGCACGAAAAAATGCGTACGGCGGATGACGGAATCCAAGATACGCTTGATACCAACGCAGAAGTGTCGGAATCGGAAGTGAATGGCGTAAAGACCCGCACGCAAAAAATTAAGAATGTGAAAAATTACATTTATACGCCTTCGATGGGATTGGACGGTAAAATTTCGAGCGTGCCTCACTTTGAAAGTAGCTGTATTACTTATAAGGGCGAAAAGAACGGTGATAATGTGAAATGGTCAGCAGAAAACAAATGTAAGATGGTACCAAACGGTATTCGTGTGACGGATTCTTCGAACGGTCGTGATTCGAGTTCTAATCTAGTTTTGCGCTTTTCGACAATTATTAATGTGGATCCAGAACTTTTCAAGTTTACTAACAAGCACATTTTGACATTCGGCCCATCGGGTCAAAACGTAACCGACTCTTATCTCCAAGTGGAAGGCATGTTCGCAGCACCAGCCAAGGATTGTGCAAAAGATGATGCGGAATGTGTGGGGCAAAAAACTTCAGCAGGAACAAACAATTAAAGAAGGTAAAAAATGAGCGAATTAATTTTAACAAAACGCGTACGAATTAATAAAATTAGGCAACAAATTACCTTGATTGTTTTGGCTGCTTCGGTCTGTTTCGGGGTTTGTTTGGTCCTTTCAGTTTACTTCATTAAATATATGAGTTTTAATGGCAAAGTAATTGCGGCGCGAGATACTTCAATTAATAATTATTACCAGACGATTAAGAATGTCGGGATCTGTGAGGACACGGATAAGGATGGTAAATACAACGATAAGGAACTGGCGAAATGTGATCCAAACAAGGTGGATGTCTCGAAATTAGCTAATACTTTACGTTACAACGCTTTGGTGACGATGGCAAATAATACAAATTTGGAATCGATTGCGCGCGATGGCCAGAAGAGCTGTTTTGATGAAAATAAAAATCGTATCGACTATTCGAAGTTGTATTTGAATTCAAAAACCGATAACGAAAAAGCTTACAATCTCAATATGATCAAGATGTGTTCGGCACTGCGGGTAATTCCAGATGCGTTGCCAGCACAGAAAAATGATGAGGCACTTTTAGCTTCAATTAACCAGATTTTCCTTTTGTCAGGATTTGAACCAGAACAGTTGTCGCCAGGGAATTCTTATAAGAATAGTGGAATTGTCGGTGTCTCAACCATCCCAGTTTCGATTTCGGTAAAGAAAGACGAAAAAGATACGATGAAGGTGTTATCGAACTTGGAAAAGTCTATTCGTTCATTTAATATTGAAAGTGCTCAGATTAAATGGAGTTCGAATTTAACCACCAAGTCTTCGAGACTTGAATTAACCGCTCAAGGTGCGGCTTATTACACAAAGGGTGCGGCGGTGCGTGAAAAAGATTCGACAGTTTATGCTTCGGGTAAGGCTCGTACGCAGGAATCGAAGGACAAGGCAGACGCAGCAGCAAAGAAGAAGGCAGAAGAAAAAGCCAAGAAGCAGGCGGAAGAAGAAAAGAAAAAGCAAGAAAAGGAGGACGAGAAATGAGACGTTCGGACATCTTCACGGTAACCTTTGTAGCGAGCGTGGGGGTCTTACTAACATTTATCGCTTGTAGTTTCTTGCTGGGCGATCCAGATACGCGTTATTTGAAACATAAGACGATTGGTAAAATTACGGCAGATTTGACGAGTCCTGATCCGGAGGTCTTTAATGTGGATGCGATTAATCCAACGGTAGAAGTTTACGTGGGTAGTTGTGAAGATGTGGACCGTAACGGAATTTTGGACCGCGCTGAACTAGTGGCTTGTGGACGCGCTACACCGGAAACTGCGGCAGAGGAAGAAAAGAAAGAAAAAGCTGCTGAAGAGAAAAAAGAAGAAGCCAAAAAAACTTCTGACAGTGAAGAGGAAGATTCTAAGACGAAGGCAGATTCAGATAAAACTTCTGAGGGTGAAAATAAATCGAAAAATGAAGCTTCAGATAAGGCTTCTGGAAATAATTCAACCTCGACGAATCAAACTTCAGAAACCAAGAAAGAAAATTAAAGGAAAAGATTTTGTTCACACATGACTCGCAAGAAAAAGTAATTCAGCTCTTGATTAAAGAAGGGTTGGTTTTTGAGTCAGATGTAAAAAGAGTAGTAGAAGAGGCGGAAAAACGTAAACAGCCACTACTTGCCAATTTAGTAGCGCAAAAAATTTGTGATGCGGAAACAATTTCGCATGCCACGGCGGTAATTATGAATGTGCCGTATGTGAGTCTGCATAATGTGAAGATGGACCGCGAGATTTTGACTTTGCTACCTTACGATGTGGTTTCAAGATTAATGGTGGTGCCATTAGGAGAGAAGAACGGGGTTCTGTATGTGGCGATGCTGGATGTGTCGAACGTGCAGCAGATTGATTATCTTTCGACTTTGACTCAGAAACAAATTTGCGGTATGGTGGCCAGCGAAGCGGGGATTAAAAGTGCGATCGCGCAATATCAGGGTGATTTTCGCGCGGTAGAAAAAGCGGTTAAAAGTAGTGACGAGGAAGATGCAAATTCTTCGAGTGTAAAAACCATTACGCAGGATTCACCAATCTCGAAGGCGCTTACCACGATTTTAGATTATGCGACGAAAACCAAGGCTTCGGATATTCATATTGAACCACTAGAAGCGGCACTAGTAGTACGTTGTCGTATCGACGGAGTTCTTCGTAAGGTGATGGAACTTCCGAAATCGATTGAGCCGGCTTTGGTTTCAAGAATTAAGATTTTAGCGAACTTGAAAATTGATGAACACCGCGTGCCACAAGACGGTCAGTTCACAGTGTCGGTGGAAGGTACGGAAATCGATTTACGTATCGCGGTTTCGCCAGTGATTTGGGGTGAACAGGTGGTAATTCGTATTTTGGATAAAAGTGGCACGACGCTTGACATTGAACAAATGGGTATGACGGGGCATGCGCTGGCGATGGTGCAGCGGGGAATTGAACGTCCGAACGGTATGATTTTGACTTCGGGGCCGACCGGTTCTGGTAAGTCGACCACGCTGTATGCTTTGATTAAAAGAATTAAGTCGGACAAAATTAACATCGTGACTTTGGAGGATCCGGTCGAATATAAGATGGACGGGGTGAATCAGATTCAGGTGAATGTGGATGCGGGCTTAACTTTTGCGGCGGGTTTGCGTAGTATTTTGCGTCAGGACCCAGATGTGGTAATGGTGGGGGAAATTCGTGATGCGGAAACGGCGAACTTGGCCGTGCAGGCATCACTAACTGGGCACTTGGTATTTTCGACTTTGCACACTAACTCGGCGGCAGGTATTTTGCCAAGGCTTCTCGATATGGGGATTGAGCCATTTCTTTTAGCTTCGACTTTAAACACGGTGATCGGTCAGCGTTTGGTGCGTCGAGTGGCGCCGAAACGAGAAGTGGTACATTCGACAGAAATGGAAACCAAACAAATTAATGATTTGGTGGCGAAATTATTGCCACAAAGCCAAGAACAAGTGGCGATGGTGTCGGAAGATTTGGGTTATCCGGGACTGCCGGTGGTGAATCCGAATGGTTACTCGATGATGCGGGGAATTGACGAGAGGGAAACGCCGGGTGGATATAAGGGGCGTGCAGGTCTTTATGAAACGATTGAGATTGACGATGATATTCAGAAGTTAATCGTGAAACGCGCAACTTCTTCAGAGATTATGCAACTCGCGAAAGAAAAAGGGACTTTGACGATGCGACAAGACGGAATGTTGAAGGCGCTGACTGGAGTGACGACCGTAAGTGAGGTGAACCGCGTAGCATCAGATTTGGCGTAGTGAAGATAAAAAAGTTTATGGTAAAATAAAGATAAGAGGTAAATATGCAAGAAAATCAAGCACAGACGAGCGTACGTTCAGCAGCCGCAGCACAGGCCGCCGCAGCCGCTTCATCACCAACTACCGTGCCAACTTCGGTGAAAATTGAAACATTATTAGAGGCTTGTATTAAGCACGGGGCTTCAGATTTGCATATTCAGGTGGGATTGCCACCAATCTTACGTATTGATGGTTCACTGGTGCCAATTCCAAATACGCCGATTTTGACGACGGAAATTGTCGACACTTTGATTTTCTCGACGCTAGATTCAATGCAACGTGAAACTTTGGCGAAAGATAAGGAATTTGATTATTCATTTGCTTTTGGAGAAATTGCACGTTTTCGTGTGAACGCTTTTAATGAAAAAGGACACCTTGCGGCAGCCTTTCGTTTGATTCCAACTAAGATGCCAACGATTGAAGAATTAGGTATGCCACAAGTGATTTCGGGCTTTGCGGATTATCCACGTGGTTTGGTTTTGGTGACTGGTCCGACCGGTTCTGGTAAATCGACGACACTGGCAGCAATTATTAATAAGATTAATAGTGAAAAATCGGTGCATATTTTGACAATTGAAGACCCGATTGAGTTTACACATAAATCGAAGCGAAGTTTGGTGGCACAACGCGAAGTGCATTATGACACTTATTCGTTTAGTCGAGCTTTGAAGTCGGCTCTACGTGAAGACCCGGATGTGGTGCTACTCGGTGAGATGCGTGACCTTGAGACGATTAGTGCGGCGATTACAATTGCGGAAACTGGTCACTTGGTGTTCGCGACATTACACACCAACTCAGCAGCGCAGTCGGTGGACCGTATGATTGACGTGTTCCCAGCAGAGCAACAACCACAAATTCGTTCACAGCTGGCGGGGATTTTGATGGCAGTTTGTTCGCAGCGTTTAGTGCCAGCGATTGGTGGTGGCCGTGTTTGTGCGGCAGAAATTATGGTGGCGAACACAGCAATTCGTTCGATTATTCGTGAAGGTAAAACTCACCAACTTGATACAGCAATTCAAACCGGAGCGTCAGAGGGAATGCAGACGATGGATCGCACCTTGGCGAAATTAGTCCAACAGGGAACGGTGACTTATGATAGCGCAAGAGAATATGCGGTAGACGTACGTGAATTTGAAAGGATTGTGAAAGGCGCCTAATGAACCGATATATTTATAAGGCCCGCGATAGTAAGTCGGGTGCAATTATTAAGGGTGTAATCCAGGCAGAGAATGAACGTGCAGCTGGTAAGCTTTTGATCGAGCGTGGCTATACGCCTGACACGGTGACGGAAGATACTTCGGGTGATAGTTTTTTTGATAAATTTAAAAACAAAGTTACCACGAAAGATAAAATCGTTTTCACGAGACAATTTTCGACTTTGATTGGGGCGGGTTTACCACTTTCGAATTCTTTAAGGGTTTTGATTGAGCAAACTGAGAGTAAGCCAATGCGTCGGGTGACGGAATCGATTTTGGCGGACGTGGAAGCGGGTAAAAGTTTGACGCAGGCTTGTGCAAAATTTCCAGATGTATTTAACCGAATTTATCTAGCGCTTTTGAAGGCTGGTGAATCTTCTGGTACGCTGGATAAATCTTTAAGACGATTAGCTGATCAGCAAGAAAAAGACCACGCGATGGTGACGAGGATTAAAAATTCTTTAACCTACCCAGCGATTGTGCTTGCGGTGATTATTGCGGTTTTGGTATTTATGGTGATTGCGGTGGTGCCGCAGGTGCAACAGCTTTATCATGACCTGGGGAAGGATTTGCCGATGATTACTAAGTTATTGGTGGAGCAAACGAATTTCTTGGTAAATATGTGGTGGCTAGTAACGATCGTAATTGGTTTGATTATTTACTTCGTATTTCAATTTGTGCGCACAGATAGTGGACGTCATATTTTGGCGAGGATTAAATTAAATATTCCGGTTTTTAAATCGATGTTTTGGCGTCTGTATAATGGACGTTTCGCGCGTACGGCGGAAAACTTGCTTTCGACAGGTGTGTCGATTCAGGATACTTTGGCAATTTCAGCAGAAGCAATTAATAACTTGGTGATGGAAGAAGAAATCAAGGAAGTTTCGGAAAAAGTGAAGCAGGGTAAGACACTATCGGCATCGCTGAAGGAACTAGATTATATTTTGCCATTACTGCCACAAATGGCGGCAATTGGTGAAGAATCTGGTAAAATTGATGAAATGCTGGGTAAGGCAGCGAACGTCTATGAAGACGAATTAGATCAGCAAATTAATACAATTTCGACATTGATTGAACCAATTATGTTGGTGATTATGGCTTTGATGGTGGCGGTAATTATCGCCGGTGTGCTCATGCCGATTTACCAATTGGTGTCGCAAATTCAGAAATAGAGGCAAAATGAGAAAATTATGGACAGATGGAAGTGCGTCACCGAATCCGGGGCCGGGGGGATTTTCTGTAATTGAAGACAAAAAACCGGTAGCGATGGGGCGAGAAGATCTGACGACAAATATTCGAATGGAAGGTTCGGCAATTCTGGAAGCGCTTAAGGTGTTAGCGGGTGAGGAAGCGGAAATTTGGACTGACTCGGAATTTTGGATTAATGTGCTAACAAAATGGGCGCCGTCTTGGGAAAAGAACGGTTGGAAAAAAAAGAGTGGCCCAATTAAAAATTTAGATTTAGTAAAAAAAGTGTTCAAAGCTTACAGGGAAGCAAACGCGAAATTGGTCTGGGTGCGCGGCCATAATGGTACGGCGGAAAATGAGCTAGCCGACGAGTGGGCGAACAAGGCACGAGAAAATACAAATTATCCGGGGCTAGAAATTTTAACGGTGGAAACGAGTGAAGAATGAAAAAAATTATTGTTAAAGCAGAAGTAAAAGATGTCGACAAGCTAGAAAATCGCTTGATGAATTTGGGTTATGATTTTGACCCAATGTATTGGCAGCACTCGCGAATTTTTGTGCCACGCAATTACGAAGAACATAATAATTTTGCCAGAATGATTTTAAGAATGGACGTAAAGGCGGTGGATCGCCCGGCGCGTTATAGCCTGATTTGTAAGAGGCATCTCGAAAAAACGAAGATTGATTTGGTGCATGAAACTTTGGTTTCAAGTTATGCAGAAGCGGCGAATATTTTGTTGCAAATGGGACTAATTATTCAATCAGAAGTTTCGAGAACACGTCAAGAAGTGGTGCTAGATAACGGGATTACGATTTATCTTGACCAAATCGAGCATGGCCGAAAATCTTATGTTAAGTTCGAGGCGGTTTTGGAAAATGAATCAGAGGCCGAAGAAATACGAAACCGCATTGAAGTCTTGATGATGGACTTAAATATTTTGCCAGATTTAGTAGTAAAAGACACTTACGGCGAAACGGCGAAGTAAAAGTGTGCTAAACTAATAGAAAAATAGTGAGGTGATATGGATTCCGAAAAGACTGAAATTACGAACTCTGAAATTCGAAAATTGAATGATTTTGATGTATTTTTGTGGGCAAATGAACTTGATGAAGTGAAAAACAATGTGTCGTGTGAACTATTTTTGTTTAATAAAAACTACACACCATTTAAGATTCGCTATTCTGAAAAATTAACCAATTCGGTGAAGCAGATGTTTATGGGCGAAGCGATTGCCTATGTGATTTCGGGGGCGGAAAAAGGCTTGGAATGCCGTGAGTACGAAAAATCAGATGGGGAAAACAAGGTGATTTATCGCACCGATCTTTCGAAGGTAGTGCGTGCTGAAAGTCTGCTTAATTTGATTGAAAAAGAGTATAAAGACATCGATTATTTCACGGATAATGAACATCAGTTCAAGAAGATGAAGGGAATTATTGCGAAGTTTTCTTATCCAGGTGGCGATGATGGTACGAAAGTTTTCTATATTGCGAAAGGTATTTCCGCGGCCTCAGCTTTGAGTGCGAAAACTTCTTGGGAATTGAACGGGGAAAGTTTTGAGCCATTTTCTGCGGAAGTGGCTTTGAAGATGCCAGATGATAACCAGGTGGCCTTTGTCGATGGATCGGTGGTGATTTTTAATCAGACGAAGTTTGAAAATCTTTTCCAGTATGATTTTAAGTCGCAGATGTTAGCCGAAGCGAAGGCAAAAGAAATTGAAGAAAAATACAAGTTATCTTTCGCGGAAGGTTTGACCTTGAATGCGCTTTTAATGGATAAGAAGCCTTTGGTAAAGAAGTTGCAAGACATGAATATCGAAGAGCAGATGTCGCAAGAACAATTGGTGGACTATGCGGACGAGATGAAACTCGAACTTATGACCGATGATGACGGCGCGATTATCATGATGGATGATAAGGATTTGACGATGTTTGTGAATCTCTTGAATGAAGATTATTATGTTTCACCAATTAATGGTAAGCGCTACGAAATTAAGTCAAAGAAATTATTAAACGAGCCGGAAGGCGAACCACCAAGAGGCTAAAATGCACCATTGTCGACTCTGTGGACATGAGGTGGAATGTGGGAGTCGGAAAGATACTTCCCGCATTTTTGGTGCTTTACTGAGATTTTCGATTTGTGCACGATGTTTGTTTCGGATTTTTCATCTGAGACTTTTAGATAAGCGTGATAGGAATGAAATTTCTCGGGGGAATTGCTTAATTAATTAAATTTTTTACTCAGAATTTTAATAGTAGAATAAGGAGTAAAAATGAAAAATTTGAAAAAGCTATGGGCGATTTTCGGCCTAGTTTTGGTGGTGGGATTATTGGCTTTCTTGGTACTAAACCGAGAAAAGTTTGAACAAAAAAAGTATTCAGTAGTGTCGACGAGTTTTCCGGGTTATGATTTTGCCAGAGCAGTGACAAAAAATACGAATATCAGTACAAAAATGTTGGTGAAGCCGGGGGCGGAAACCCATACCTATGAGCCAACACCGCAGGATATTATTGATATTAAGAATGCGGATATGTTTGTCTATGTGGGGGGAGATTCGGATGATTGGGTAAAGAAGGTTTTGAAAGATGTGGACACGAAAAAGACCCATGTGGTGAAATTAGTTGATCTTGTGTCGACGGTAGAAGAAGAAATCGTGGAAGGAATGGAAGATGAGGATGAACATGATTACGATCATGACCATGACCACGACCACGATCATGACCACGACCATAAACATGACCACGACCATGACCATGAATCGCATGAGCATAAACACGAGCATGACGAGAAAGAAGAAGGTCCAGAAATTGATGAACATGTTTGGACGAGTCCAAAAAAGGCGATGGAAATCGTGAAGAAAATCGCAGAAGTGGCTTCCGAAATTGATGTTGCGGAGAAAAATAAGATTGACGATAATGCCGAAAAATATGTGGCGGAAATCGCGCAAGTAGATAAGGATTTACGCCAGGCGATTGATGGTAAAATTTCAGAAATCGTAGTGGCAGATCGTTTCCCGTTCCGTTATTTTGCTGATGAATTTGGTTTGAAGTATGCGGCGGCTTTTTCGGGTTGTTCAGAACAAACTGAGGCAAGTGCAAAGACGATTAGTTTTTTGATTAACAAAGTGAAGCAAGATAAAGTGAAGAAAATTTACAAGATTGAACTTTCGAATGGTAAGATTGCAGAGACTGTAAGTAAAGATACGGGCGCAGAAGTTTTGGAACTACATTCGGCACATAATGTGACGGCAGAAGATTTTTCGAAGGGTGTGGCTTACGTAGATTTGATGAAACGAAATCTCGTGGCTTTAAGTAAATAGGATTTTTATGGAAAAACAGCCAATCATTGCAGTAAAAAATTTGAGCGTAGAATACGCGAAAACGCCGGTGTTTCGAAAGATTAATTTTGAGATTTTGGCGGGAGATTTTATCTGCTTGGTTGGCTGTAATGGGGCCGGGAAAACCACTCTAATTAAGACGATTTTGGGCTTGATAGAACCAAGTGCAGGAGGGGTGGAATTTCTCGGGATGAGCCGGAAGGAGATTGGCTATATTTCACAGGAGACAGTAGTAACGTCGAATTTTCCGGCGACAGTGGAAGAGATTGTATTAAGTGGACTACTCAATCAGAAACGGGGGATTTTTTACACGAAAAGTGATAAGAAAAAATGTGAGGAAGCGCTCGCGAAATTTGGTATGAAAAAAATGTTGAAGAAACATTTTGCGGAGCTTTCGGGTGGACAGAGACAGAAAATTTGGCTAGCACGGGCGGTGGTAGCAACGAAGAAATTATTGATTTTGGATGAGCCGGGAAATAATTTGGATTCGAAATCGAAGAAGGAATTATACGCAGAGCTTTTGAAATTAAATGCGCAGGGAATTACAGTGGTGATGATTACGCACGATCTCGATCATCAGAATTTGGTGGGGAATAAAATTTTGGCGCTAGCGGACGGGGTGGCGACGATGGAAACTACGGAAGAATACGTGAAAAGAATTCATCGCCATGAACATAGCGAAGGTGAGGGGAAATAGGAGGTGGCGATGAACGGAATTTTGGAAAAGTTTCTGGAAATGTGGCAGTACCAATTTATGGTGAAGGCTTTGGTGGTGGGGGTGGTACTGGCGGTGACGGCAGGACTGATTGGGGTGTCTTTGGTCTTAAGGCGAAAGGCGATGATCGGTGATGGGCTTTCACATGTGGGATTCGGTGCCTTTGCGATTGCGACGGTGATTGGCGTGATGCCACTGCAATTTGCGTTACCGATAGTGATTTTGGCGGCAATTTTGATTTTGCAGGTGAATCAGAAGAGTAAAGTGGATGCGGATGCTTTGATTGCGATGCTTTCGGCGGGGGCGCTGGCGGTGGGAACTTTGGTGATCTCGGTGGTAAAGGGAGTGAATACGGATATTAATAATTATTTATTCGGCAGTATCCTGGCGTTAGATGATTTCGATGTGGTGGCGGGGGTGATTTTCTCGCTGGTGGTGATCGTATTCTTTATCGTGAAATACCATGAGATTTTTGTGATGACGTTTGATGAGAATTTTGCCAAATCGATTGGACTGAAGACCGAGCGGCTAAATACAATTTTTGCGATTTTATGTGCGGTGGTGGTAGTGCTGGGAATGCGACTGGTGGGCGCGCTTCTGATTTCGAGTTTGATTATTTTCCCGACGGTGACGGCGATGCAGATAGTGAAAAGTTTTAAGGCGGTAGTTTTTAGCTCAGTGGTCGTTTCGGTATTCTGTATGGTAATGGGAATTATCTTTTCATATTTTGTGGCCACTCCGACCGGTGCAACGATTGTGATCTTTAATGTGATGGCGTTTTTAGTGGCGAAGGTGGTGGAGGTTTTGAGGGGATAGTTATTTATTTTGGTATTTTAATTCGTTTATGCTAAGATATAAGCTATATGGGAATGGGAAAAAGTGCGGTTTTTGATATTTATAAAAAGAATATGAGAAATTTTGCTGGTTTTCTTGCATTTCTTTTCTTAGTGAATTTGGGATTTATGGGGTTTGGTGGAGAAAGAGTGTCGGCTGCATATGTGCCGACACTTTCTGCTGCGGTAGAAAAATCTGAGGTAGAAATGACAAGTAACCATATTATGAATAGTTATAATAAGACTGGGACAGAGAATATTAAGCTTACGGTTAGTGGAAAGGTGAAGGCTGGCTATAAAGTACTGCTTAGTACGGATTCAGAGGAAACGGCATTAGTAAATGAAGACCAAAATAGTTCAAGTAAAATTAGCTCAATAGATTCATTGACTAGCTTATATGCACTTCCAGATAATACATGGGCTTATTCTGTAAAATTTAGTGAAACATATAATTATAATCCAATACCAAAATTGTCTGCTCCGAATGTTATTGGTGGAAGAAACGATGACTTTAAATACTGGGAAACTGGAGATAATTATATAACAAGAATTGCCGTAAAAATAAATAATAACCTAGAAGCTGGGAAATATTCGAATAAATTAGTCTATTCGGTAATTTCAAATCCTTATGATAAAAAGACGGAAATATCTAGAGACGGTTTTAAATCATTATCTCCAAGTCGTGGTCAATATGATACTAAGTATATAAAAAGAGTAGAAAGTATTCCTAGTAATGTGGTGGATATTACTAATATAGAAACAGGCTCATCGGATTATGAAATAAAGGCCTGGTATGATGCTAATGAAGATACTATATTTTATTACACCGAACAAAAAAGATCTATATGCCAGATAATATTTGGGGAATGTTTTTTAATTTTTCCAAATTAAAAAGTCTTGATCTGTCAAATTTTGATTCTAGTTATGTAACTAATCTATCGCATATGTTTACTCAATGTTATGAACTTGAAGAGGTTAATTTATCTAGTTTTGATACGAGTAAGGTGACTGATATGGAACATATGTTCAGGTTTAGTCGGAAAATAAAATATTTAAATTTATCGAACTTTAATACAGAAAAAGTAACAAATATGAATGAAATGTTTGATAATATGCACGATCTGATTGAATTGGATATTTCGAACTTTAATACTAAAAACGTAAAAAATATGAATAGAATGTTTGCGAAATATGTGGGTACCGAAGATATGTTAGAAAAAATATACGTTAATAATGATTTTGATATATCTAATTTGATTAGCGCAAATCATCCATTTGATGAGCGGAAAAAATTAAGGGGAGGCAAAGGTTCTTTCTTGGTTGATCCGAGAGATGCTGATAAAACTTGGCTAAGAATTGATGATCCAGATAATGGTAGACCAGGATACTTTACTAGGAAAAGCTAAATAGTTCTTATACCTGTTAAGAAAAACGGCGGAGCCGATATGGTATAATTTAGGTATGGCCTGGTAGCTCAATGGATAGAGCGGCTCCGTCCTAAGGAGAAGGTTGCGAGTTCGACTCCCGCCCGGGTCACCAAATACGTATGAGAAAAATGATTTTTGATGGTCAGAGAGAAGGCGAAGAGGTGCAGTTTGTGTTCCGACGCCATTTTTTAACGGCAAAGTCCGGTGTGATATTTTTAATTTTGATGATTATGATCGGGGTGGGATTAACTTTACTTTGGCCAAACAATATGATGATTTTTGAGACTTTTTTGGCGCTGATTTTGGTGGGGGTTTTAGGATTTTTATATTCTTACATGTTATGGTATTTTTCAATTTATATTGTGACCAACCAGCGGATTCGCCAGATTTCACAACGAGGTTTGTTTAAGAAATCAGTGGTAGATTTGGGGTTAGATAAGATTCAAAGTATTTCATATGGTGTGAGCGGCATTCGGGCGGGGTTAATGGGGTATGGCACGATTGTGATTCAGACGGCGGTGGGAGATTTGGTGATATCGATGGTGAAAAATTCGGAAAAAATTTATAACGATTTACAAAATCTAATTAATGAGAAATAGGAAATGAGCAAAGCTAAATTAGAAAACGAAGTGGATAAAACGATGATAAACGAAACCGACGCTGTAAAAGAGAAGAGACTTTCAATCGTGGCGAAAATGAAGCAAAAGCGCGAACAGAAAAAGATTGAAGAATTCAAGAATAAGACAGAGTTAGAAAAAGTTGAAGAGCGTCGCGAAGAGGTGCTATCGAAGGGGCGTAAGTTCAAATATCCAATGCAATATGCAAAATATCGCGTGGTGACGGTGACGATTATTTTGTCGGTGATGGCGGTGGTTTTGGCTTCGGGGGCGGGGTATTTTATGCTTTACAAATGGCAGAGTACGAATCCGATTCTTTATCGTTTGACCCAACTTTTGCCAGTATCGGTGGCTAACGTAAACGGCGCGGATGTGTGTTATTCGGATTATCTTTTGATTTATCATAGTACGATTACGCCGATTGAAAAACAACAGGGCAAGCTGGATAATGCGAAAGATAATGATTTTATGGAGCAGCATTATAAGCGCTTGGCGCTGGATGAGGCAGAGAATTATGCTTGGGCCTTGAAATTGGCGAAAGAAAATGATTTGACGGTGACGGATAAGGAAGTGGACGAAACGATTTTGGAACACCGAAAAATTGGTGGGGTGGAACGTAGTGAAGAAGGATTCAAGAAGATTTTGGAAGATAATTTTGGTTTGACGATGAAGGAATATCGTCGAATGATTTATCTTTCACTGGTGAAAGAAAAAGTTTCGCAGGCAATTGATACGAATGCCGTGCAGCTTGCGGCGCAGGTGGAATCTTTGATTAAATCTGGAAAAGATTTGAAGGCAATTTCGGAAGAGTTGGGTGATAAGGTGCTCTATGAAGAAACGGGAGGACTGGTCGATAAGATGAACGTGGATGGGGGAAGATCTCTAAAAGCGATGAGTCTCAATGCCGGAGAAATTTCGGATAAATTTGTATCAAGTTCAGGAGATGGTTATTACTTCGTGAAATTGGTGGCGAAAACCGATTCGACAGTGAATTACACTTCGATTAAAATTTCATTTACGGAATTTGATAAGCAAATGAAGGAAATTCGAGATTCTGGAAAGATTAAAGAATTGATTAAAATTGATCGCCAAGAATCCTAAGTGAGGCTAATCAGGAATCCACCTCTGGAAACAGGGGTGGACTTTTTAGTAAATTTGATTACAATAATCTATAAGCGTAAGTTAAGATTACGAGTAATTTAAACTTTAGAAAATTCGAAGGAGGGGGACATGGAATTAAAATTTTTGGGCAGAGGCTCGGCATTTAATGTAAAAGAGGGGAATACGGCAGCGTATTTTATCGAGGATGACCAATTGTTTCTGATTGATTGCGGAGAGGACGTGTTTGCGAAGCTGAAGCAAAAGAGTTTGCTTGGCAGAATGAGGACAGTGAACCTGATGATTACCCATACGCATTCGGATCATATTGGAAGCCTGGGTAGTCTGGTGGCTTATTTGTATCTTGTATTGCATCGACCGCTGAAAATTATTTTGCCGGATAATGATGAATACGTAAAAACGATTGAGCAGATTTTGCAAGGTTTTGGTTGCACAGAAGAGATGTATGATTTGGTGCACGATACGCAGTATGATGAAAAATTTAAAAGTTTTTCAGGGGTACGTTATGTGAAAACTTGGCATTGTGCGGAGCTGATGAGTTTCGGTCTGATTTTCACCACAAAGGATGGGGTGGTATATTATTCGGGCGACACGAAGGAAATTAAGAATTTACATTATCTTCTGAGTGAAGGGGTGCAGATCGCGCGGGCTTATATCGATGTGACTTCGGTGAGGAATTCGAACGGGGCACATTTATTTGTGGGAAACTTGGCGATGGTAGTGCCGGAAGATTTAAGAAAGCGGATTTATTGTATGCATTTCAATGATGAAAACTGCATTCAGATGGCGCTAGGTTACGGATTTTCTGTAGTGGAATGTGAGACGTAAAGCCGGAAGGGAGCAGGAGGCTCCCTTTTTTCTCGGACGGGCGACCATAAAAATAAAGAGTATAAATACTCTTTCTTATTATGGTCTGGTGCGAGTACGGGAGAAAATCTCCCTCGGCCTCACCCCAAATAAAACAAAAAATAGAATCATTAACTTGAGGAATAGTGCGAGTAACCTTGCTTCGCAAGTTTTCTCGTACAGGCGGATATAAAAATAAAGAGCATTTATGCTCTTATTTTTATATCCTGGTGCGAGTGGAGGGAGTCGGACCCTCGTCTCTTCCTTGGGAAGGAAATATAATAGCCGTTATACGACACTCGCGTAACTTCATTTTATCATAATTTGAGAGAGATTCTGGAAAATTCACAGTGGCTTCATAATTGAGATTTAAAATAAAAATATGGAGGAACAATGATTAAAAATGCGGTAGCTTATGTTTTGAGAAAACGCACGCGCACGATGTTGGTATTTTTGATTCTGTCTTTGATTTTAGCGGTGATTTATGCTGGTTTTTCGATAATGAAAACTAGTGAGAAAATGACGAACGCGATAAATAGCGCGAATGATTTTGGTGTGAAAATTAGATCATTAAAATCTGAGACTTTTAATGCGGAAAGTTTTGATTTGATTGATAGCAAACTTGGGTCAGAGAAGATTTATCAATATGAAGGGGTGGCTGAACTAAAAAACGGCAAGGTGGTGGCGGGTGAGCAAATGGTGATGCGAGAAGATTTGCCGGGCTACTTAGGAAACGCGGTTATGCTTCAGGCAATAAGCAATGTGGGGAAAGACCCGTTATTTCGTAGTGAAGTATTTAAGTTGACTGAAGGGGAAAATATTGCACGTGGGGAAGCTGGAAAGGTTTTAGTGCATGAAGCACTGGCGAAAAAGAACCAGTGGAAGGTCGGCGATAAGGTGAGTTTAAAAGTTTTAGGGGAAGAGAAAGAATTAGAACTTTTTATTCAAGGAATTTTTACCGGAAAAAAACAAGAAAAATACACTGGTATGTCTTCGGATTTTAGTGAGAATATGATGTTCACGGACTACACGACGATGGCGCAAATTTTTGAAAAGAAAAAACTAGTGATGAGTCTAAAAATATTGGTATCTGATTCCGAAAAACTAGCGACGTTAAAGGCGGAAATGAATAAAAAAAGTGTTCAGTCGGAAGACTATGAAATTAGTGAAGAGGAAAATCAGTTCTCGGGAATGGTGGAGTCTCTAGATATGGTGAAACAGATGATTTCTGTGATGATTATGGCGGTGATCGGGGCGGGAATAATTGTATTGTCCCTGGTGCTAATTCTTTGGGTGCGGGAAAGGATGTATGAAATTGGGATATTACTGGCGATTGGACGCAGTAAAATTAAAATTGTGGGGCAATTTATCTTGGAGTTGGTATTAGTTTCGCTGCCGGCAATGATTTTGGCGGCGATACTGGGAAGAATTTTTGTGGGATGGATTCTGGGTGCGGTTTTACAGAAAGAGAGCTTAGATAATTTAGATTTAGGCAGCTTTACGACTGGTGGTGGGGGATTAGATATTTTTGCGATGAGCTACGGACTTTTGATTTTAATTATGGTTCTAGCAGTAATAGCGGCGTCGTGGATGATTTTAACGAAAAAACCGAAAGAAATTTTAGCGAAAATAAGTTAGGAGGAAAAATGAGTGTACTAAAAATTAAAAATGTTTCATATGCTTACGAGGGAAATCGGGAGAATATTTTAGAAGGGGTGGATCAGAAATTTGAGCGAGGGAAATTTTATGCGATTATCGGAAAATCTGGAGCGGGAAAATCTACATTGCTTTCACTGCTCGCGGGATTAGATGAACCGAAGAGTGGCGAAATCTTGTTTGAAGATGAGAAGATTGGTAAATACGGATATAGTTATCATCGCAAAAACCATATCGCTCTGGTTTTTCAGAACTATAATTTGATTGATTATTTAACACCGCTAGAAAATATTAGATTGGTGAACCAAGAGGCGACGGATGAGATTTTGGTGAAGCTAGGATTAGATAAGGATCAAATAAATCGAAATGTGATGAAGCTTTCGGGTGGACAGCAACAACGCGTGGCGATCGCGCGAGCGTTGGTTTCGGAGGCGCCGATTATTTTGGCGGATGAACCGACGGGAAATTTGGATGAAAACACGGCGGAAGAAATTATTGAAGTTTTGAAAAAGTTGGCAAAAGAACGTAATAAGTGCGTGATTGTAGTGACGCATGGTAAGAACGTGGCGGATTCGGCAGATGTGGTTTTGGAATTAAAGGGAAGGAAATTGCGATAATGTTGAAAAATGCATTTTTATATGTGACACGCAAAAAGTTAAAAAGTTTGGTGATTTTTTTGGTAGTACTTACAATGTCGAGCTTGGGGATGATTAGTCTTTCGATTCAGGATGCGACAAGTAAAGCGGCGAGTGAGGCTTTTTCGGGAGTAACCAATAGTTTTTCAATGGAAATTAATCGTCAGGTAAACCAGGGTACGCCGAGGGGTGGTGGTAATGTGAGGGGAGCGGATATTAAAAAAATTTCTGAGTCGCCGAAGATTGAATATACGGTAAAAAGAATTAATAGCGTGGCGGATTTGGTAGATAAGGATATTATCGAGACGCCAGAAACGTTGCGTGGAAGGTCGGCGGAACGCGCGAAGAATTTTAAGCGCGCAGTGATGCTAACCGGCGTGAATGATTCGGCGAGAGAAACTAAATTTGTGTCTGGGGCATATAAACTGGTTTCGGGTGAGCATTTAAAAAATGACGATAAAAATCAAATTTTGATGCACGAAGATTTGGCGAAGAAAAATAATTTGAAAGTGGGGGATAAAATAAAAATTAAATCAAATTTATTTGATGCGGATAATGAAAAAGCGGCAAACGAAACTGTAGAAGTGAAAATTAAGGGGTTATTTACCGGGAAAAATACGGGGGGTGTGACAGCGGCACAGGAACTTTATGAAAATACTTTAGTGACAGATGTTTCGACGGCGGCGAAAGTTTATGGCAATGATGAGGATACGGCGGCATATCAAGATGCAACATTTTTTGTGAAGGGCGAGAAGAATCTTGACCAAGTGATGGCTGCGGTGAAGAAATTGGATGTGAATTGGCGCGAGTATAATTTGATAAAAAGTGCCTCAAACTATCCAGCTTTGGAACAATCAATTTCGGGAATGTATGGAGTAGCTAACCAAATGTTTTTCGGTTCACTAATTTTTGCGGGAATAGTAGTGGCTCTAGTTTTATTACTCTGGATGAATGCGCGAAAAAAAGAAATCGCAATTTTATTGGCGATAGGCTTGAAAAAAGGACAAATTTTCGGACAATTCGTGATGGAACTTTTGATGGTGAGCCTGCCGGCATTCATAGGGGCTTATGTCTTGGCAGGAAAATTTGCGAAAATAATGGGAAATGATATTTTAAAAAATGTAACAACTGGGGTGACAAAGCAAATGGCGAAACAGGCTGGGGCGACGCAGTTGGGTGGGGGCGCAGAAATGGAAGGTTTTACTAAAACTCTTTCGGCAATTGATGTACAGATGACGACTAATGCAGTGGTGATAACGGTGGTTTTCATGTTGGCAATCATACTGGTTTCACTTGGGATAATAAGTTATCGAAATTTAAAAAAGAATCCAAAGGAACTTTTGACAGAGCTTTAAATTTGGTATATTTAGATTAATGAAAATACTGATCGTAGAGGATGACCGAATGATTCGGGAAGGGGTGGTAGAATTTTTGCGGGAATTTAAATACGAGATGGTCGAGGCGGGGGATGGATTAGAGGCGCTGAAGAAGTTTAATCATGAAATTAATTTGGTGATTTTAGATATTAAATTGCCATCGATGAGTGGATTAGAAGTTTTAAGAAAAATTCGTGAAAAAAGTCGGGTACCGGTTTTGATGATGACGGCATTTTCGGACGAAGAATCGCAAATTATGGCCTTTTCGAATTTGGCGGATGGGTTTATGGAAAAACCGTTTTCGTTACCGGTTTTAAAAGCGCGAGTGGAAGCACTACTGAAGAAAACTTTGGGTGAGGACCTAAGAGAATTTAATTATCAAGAAACAAAAATCGATTTTGTGAGTTTTCGAGCTGAGATAGCAGGACGACCGGTAGAAGTGAAACCGAAGGAACTGGAGATTTTAAAATATCTGTTTTTGAATGAGGGGCGCGTTCTCAAGAGGGAGCAAATTATCGAAAATGTTTGGAAGGAAAGTGAAGAAATCCCGTTTGATCGGGTGATCGATGTTTACATTAAAGAGCTAAGAAAAAAATTAAAACTGGATTGTATTTATACGGTACGCGGGGTGGGATATAAATTGGAGCGAGAATGAGAGGGATTTTTTGGAAGGGATTTTTCAGAGTCTTGATATTGCTGCTTGGGGTAGTGACAATCATTCATGGTGGGATATTTTTCGCGCTGCCGAAATCTTATTTGGAAGAAAAAACAAAGGAAATTAGGCAGACAGCTGCGGATGTAACGAAAAATTTAGCCGGCAAAAATCGTGAGTACGTGGAGCAGGCTTTGGATTTTTATTCTAGGAGTGGTGAGATTAAAGCTTATCTGAAATCGCAAAATGCAGAGAATGAGATGAAAGTTTCGGAGCTACTATCCGTGGATCGGACGAGTGAAAATAATTCGGTGATTATTGAAGAAAAAAGCGTGAAGCTTCTGAATGGAGAAGAGGCTTTGGTGCAGTTTGTTTCGACGGCAAATTTAGAAAAGGATGCGATCGATTTGAGCTTGAAGTTTTTGCCGGTGACACTACTGGGATCGGTGGTATTATCGCTGGTGGTGGCGGGATTTTATGCGAGGCAGGAAACTTTGAGAATGAAGCAAGTGAATTTTGAATTTTTGCGTGGGGCTTCGCATGAATTGAAAACACCACTGACCAGCTTGAAGATTGTTTTAGAAAATATGCAATTTAAAGTCGGGAAATATAAGGACCGGGATTTTTATTTGGAAAAATGTGGAGAAATGGTGGATGAACTTGACGCGGGAATTCGAGAATTACTTTTGATGTCTAAAATGGATAGTTTCGAAAAATCTGAATGGATAAAAATTTCGGAGGTAGTTGAGGAAGCCTTGAGGCGAAATCAAATTATGATTGCGGAGAAAAATCTGCAAATACGAATTGAGGTGGGGGAGCAAAAAATTTGGTTGAATCGGATGGCTTTATCGATGGTGTTAGCGAATTTAATCGGGAACGCAGTGAAGTATGCGGAAGAAGGTGGTAAGATTTCAGTGCAGATGCGAGATGAAGCACTAGAGATTAAAAATTCTTATAAGGCGGGCGCCAATGAGCAGAGCGGAAGTGGTTTGGGTCTTTATATTGTAAAAAATTTATTGAAACGATATGGTTTGAAATATGAAATTTGTAACCAAAAAAAGAGTTTTAGTTTTAGAATTGATTTTGGAACGTTAAAAAAGAAAAAAACTCTTGCGTAAAGAGGAGTTTATCGGTATAATATGGGGTAGTGGATTCGTAGCTCAGTTGGTTAGAGCGCTGCCCTGTCACGGCAGAGGTCGCGAGTTCGAGTCTCGTCGGATCCGCCAGAATAAAGCCCTTCGGGCTATTTTTTTGTGGTTTGAAAAATAGGGCTTGATGGAATTTAGGTGGTGGTGAGTTTTTAGATGTAGTTTGGTTTTTAAAATTGATTTAACTTAGAGGATTTTTTCGACAATGAACTGAGTGGCGAGGGGTTTTAATTCGCTGAGAGTTTTTTCGTCGTCGATAGTATAGCAAAGAACTGGATGATTGACTTTGAATTTTTGGATAGCAGGGCGGTTTAACATAGTTTGATTGACGCTAAGAAAATCTGGTTTGACAATGCGCCAAATTAGAGGGTTATTAACGAAGAAGTCGTATTTTTTGGCTAGGTCAGAATCATCAGAAAGGAGAAGCCCGACCGGAATTTTAGGATGATGCTTTTTAATCCAATAGACAACGCGAGGATCGAAGCTTTGGAGATAAATTTTCGGGTCACGATAACTTTTGAGATATTTCTCGAGCGCAGTGAGGACGGTTTTGCCGAATAAAGGAATATTAGAATTTCGGGTAGTCTTAAGTTCGATGAGAAGGGGGACCTTTGCGTGAATTAAATCGAGAACTTCGGAAAGTGCTGGAATGTGCTGGGTGGTGGTAACACCGTCAGAATTAATAAGTTTCAGTTTTTGAAGCGTGGCAAGTTCAGTAGCTTCGAGATTAAAAGATTTTCCAGTGAGACGCTTGGTATCGTGGTCATGAAAAACCGCGAGCTGAAGATCTTTGGTAAGATGAATATCCAGTTCGATAGCATAATTCGCGAGCAGGGCACGCTTAAATGCGGAAAGAGAATTTTCAGGAAAATTCTTGGCGCCTTGGTAAGTCCCGTGCATGCCGCGATGAGCGATGAGGTCCGAGATGAGGCTCTTCATAATCTCATTATACATTAAAGAAAAAATAATGTATAATGTCTCTATGCCATTGTAGCTCAGTTGGTAGAGCAGCTCATTCGTAACGAGCAGGTCACAGGTTCGATCCCTGCCAATGGCTCCATTTTTTTGTAAAAATACTCTGACTTTTTGTCAGAGTTTTTTATTTGAGATTTTATTCTGGAAGCTTAGAAAGAAATTCAATGGCAGAATTGGCGGCAATGGCGCCGTCGGAAGAGGCAGTGACGAGTTGGCGGAAATTTTTGGAGCGACAGTCGCCGGCGGCAAAAAGCCCGGCGAGATTAGTGGAGCAGGTATCGTCGGTAATAATGAAACCAGATTGATCGAAAAGTAGGAGGCTGCGCAGAGTACTGTTCTGAAAAATTTCAGTGAGAGAAGAGAGGCGACCAATTTCGACGAAGAGGCTGGAAACGGGAAGGACTTGTTGATTTTTTAGAATAAGGGAATCAAGGTGATTATCTTGATTGGCATGACAGGCAAGAATTTCTTGATCATAGAGAATTTCGATATTGGCGGAATTTTTAATTTGGGAAACTAGGGCTTTTTCAGCGGTAAAATGGGAGCGGCGATGAATGAGAAAAACTTTCTTAGCAATATGAGAAAGATAGGAAGCGGCGAGAAGGGCGGAATTACCACCACCGACGACGGCGACGGTTTGGTTCTGATAAAAAGCGCCGTCACAAGTGGCACAATAGGAAATGCCATGGCCGATGAGCTCGGATTCATTGATAAGATTGAGGCGACGTGGGGTGGTGCCGGTAGCGAGGATGACGGATTTGGCAGTATAGGTTTGATCGCCGGTCAGGGTGAAATGGGTGGTAGTCTTTTCAAGATGCTTAATCTTGTCGTAGGTGAGAGAAAGACCGAGGGACTTTAACTGTTGATAAATTTGTTCAGAAAGTTCAGGCCCACTAACTTTGGTAAAACCGGGATAATTTTCGACGACGGGAGCTTCTAGAATTTGTCCGCCGTAGCCGGCATTTTCGAGCAGGAGGACTTTTTGATGATTACGTAAAAGATAAAGGGCGGCAGTCATGCCAGCGATACCAGCGCCAATGATGGCGACGTCATAAAGTGGGGTGGAGTTTTCGTTCATAAATATATTATAGCGTAAGCGGGAAAGAATGTCGCATATCTTTTATCGGACCGCTCAAGGGCGCTTGCCCAAGCCTATGTCTTCAAAAAGGTAAGACGACATTCTTTTTTTTGAGAAAACGGAAATGATGGGTAGCGGTTTTTTGATATTTAAAAAATAGAATGGGGAATTAATAACGCTTTTGGTTTTTCTGAAGATTCTTATGGTAAAATAAAACTATATGCAAGGCCAAAAATCACATTTGCCCCACCCTCACGGGGGGGGGTGGTTTAAACGTGAATTAAAGATTCTCGGAATATTTTTGGGTTTAATTTCTTCTTTTAATTTAATTTTTAGCCATAATTCTTTTGCTTTATACACTCCGACGCTTTCGGCTTCCGTTGACCAAGCGAATCTACAGGTGAACGGTAACCAAGTAATAAATTCGACAGATAAAACTACAGAAATTCCGTTTAACTTCACAGTGAATACAAATAACCGCACGGGATACACTGCAACGCTTAGTGCTGAAACCGAAAATACAGCATTAACAAATGCGAATTCTTCTTCTGGCGCGAAAATCGATTCGATTAATGCTGATTTATCTTTAAATAATTTGCCGAATAATACTTGGGGGTATAAGTTTGGTGCGTCCACTAGCTATGCACCGATTCCAGCTTTATCTACGCCGACGCAAATTCTCCAAACCGCAGGGAAGACCAATGGAAATGAATCAAATCAGCTGAGCATTGGCATGAAATTAGCTGATAATCTTGAATCCGGAAATTACCAGAATAAATTAATTCTGTCTTTTGTTTCGAATCCATACCCCATGCATGCATTAATGACGACGGGGATTGATTTTAATACAAAAATTAAAACTTTTGAGGCGGGTGGAAATAGGATTGAACATATTTCGCGAAGTACGACGGCTCCGAGTTCTGGCATAAATACCGTAAGTCTGGAGGATGTGGTTAATTCGGATTACGAAATTAAGGCTTGGTATGATTCTGTTACAAAGACGGTATATTACTATACGGAAGCAGGGAAGATTATTTTGAATGATGACAGTAATGCAATGTTCCATAGTTTAGTGAATCTAAAGTCACTAGACGTGGCGAGTTTTGATACATCGAAGGTGAAGGGAATGGGAAATATGTTCTTTGGTGATGAAAAACTTGCTGCACTTGATTTATCGAATTTTGATACACAGAATTTAACAAATATGGATAAGATGTTTTATGGAATGTCGAGCTTAACGAATTTAAATATCAGTTCTTTTAATACTTCGAAAGTGACAAATATGGATTCGCTATTTTATGGTATGGTAAATATCGAAAATATTAATGTTGCGAATTTTGATACGCGAAGTGCGACGAACATGAATCATATGTTTTCGAGCATGCATAAATTGAAACAGCTGCAGCTACCTGCGACCTTCAATACTTCAGGCGTAACCGATATGGGGTATATGTTCTATAATTCGAAAAGCTTAACGAGTTTAGATGTCTCGATGTTTAATACGGAAAAGGTGACAAATATGCGTGAAATGTTTGGCTATTTGGAATCGGTGACGAGTATTAAATTTGGCAGTGGTTTTAATACGAAGAATGTAACGGATATGTATGGCATGTTTGGGACGCTTTGTAGTATGCGGGAATTGGATCTTTCGGGAGCGGTATTCGATACGGCGAAAGTGAATGATTTTGATGCAATGTTTTCGGTGTTTGGTTGTACTTCGGGTTCTGGGGTACTAGAGAAAATCTATGTGAATAATGATTTTGATTTGACTAGTGCGAAGACTTATAAGGTAAGTAACCCGACTTCGAATTTGGATATTTTTCATAAACAACCGCTACTGCGCGGGGCGATGGGGTCGTATTGGACTAATCCAGGCGATGCGAATTTTGAGGGACTGAGGATTGATCGTGCTGGGGTGAAGGGTTACTTTACGCGAAAGCCGTAGGTGAGAATGCCGCATACCCCGTTCCAGAGACGCTCTAGGCCGCTCGGCCAAGCTTATGCTCTGTCAGAGGTAAGCGGCATTCTCTCTTTGAATAATTAAAAAAGTAAGGTGATATTCTTTTTTATGCTTCATATATAAAACGGACAGTGTGAGTTTTATTCCGCTCTAACCTGTGATAAGATAAAAGTAATGGTGCAATTAGGTGTAAAAACAAACAAAGGACGGGGGATTTTTGAATTTTTCTTTGCCAAAAATCAGCCAGAAGTGGATAGGGAATGGGTGGCGGAAAATCAGTTGAAAATGGCGCGGATTTTTATGGCGGGACTGGAAAAATATAATCTAGAGAGTGGTGCTGAGAATTTGGGGGGAGAGCTCGACGAGAGTGGTGCGACATTTGATGACGGAATGAGACGCCCGGTTAATGAAACAGCGGAGCGAGTGCTTTTGCCGGAACAATTTCAATTGGTGGTGGGCTATCACATCGATGAAGATACCAAGACGCGGGAATTTTACGATGAGAATGAGGAGCTCTCGACTCGTACGGTGACGGAGGCGATCTACACGAATCTTTTGATCGGGTTTAGCTCGGAAATTCAATGTTTGGTGCTAATGAAAGTAGATGCGGATTTGACGCGATTTGGTGAAGTGTTCGTGTTTTATCCGAAAGATTTTGCGAAGAAAAAATATCGCAGATTTATCGAGCGTTTCGAGATTTATGATCAGACGGAAAAATGGTACGAGCGGATTTTGATGCGACTTTCGGCGAAGCATCGCACGACTTTTTATGTGCCGAGTGAAAGTTTGGGGACTTTGACGGATGTGGAGGGAAATCCGGTGCTGATTTATATGAGTCAGGCGAAAATGCGAGAGCGATTTGTAGAATTTTTTAATAACTGGGAGCAAAAATGAGCGAAAAAAGTGAGGTGAAAATTTTAGCGGTAGTGGGGATGAGCGGATCGGGTAAATCGGTGGTGGTGGATTTTTTGACCAAAAAAGGCGTGCCAAAAGTTTACTTCGGTGGGATGATTTATAAGGAAATGGAGCGTCGGGGGATCCAACGCACGGCGGACGGGTCGAGTGAACGACAATTTCGAGAGATGATTCGTGAAACTGAGGGGAAAGATTGGGTGGTGCGTCAGGTGATGGGGGAGATTGATAATTTGATTGCTTCGGGACAAAAGCGAATTGTGCTGGATGGGCTATATTCTTGGACGGAATATAAGGAACTTAAGAGTAAATATCCGGGGCTTTTGACCGTGGTGGCGATAGTAGTGCCGAAGGCGCTGAGACACTTTCGAGTGGGTAAGCGTGAGGAACGACCATTCACTTTGAAGGAAATTCAGGAACGAGATTATACGGAAGTGGAAAATATCGAAAAAGGTGGGCCGATCGCGATGGCGGATTATTATATTCTGAATGACGGCAGTGTGACGGAAATGAACGAAAAAATGGCAGAAATTTTAACTAGGATGGAATTTTAATGAAAAAATTAGTAATCATTGATGGGAAAAGCGTTTTTTATCGTGGTTACTACGCGATGGGGAATTTGGCGACCTCTGAGGGAGAGCCGACTTCGGGGGTGTATGGTTTTGCGGTAATTGCGATGGAAATCGTGCGTAATATCCAGCCGGATCAGGTGGTGGTGGCTTGGGATAAGGCGCGAACTTCGACAGCGAAGCGACTCGCGATTTTTAAGGATTACAAGGCGGGACGCGTAAGGCCACCAGAAGATTTTTATGCACAGATTCCTTTGCTTCGGGAACTGATTTCGGCGCTTTCATGGGGCTTTATGGAGGCGGATGAATATGAGGCGGATGATATTATTGGTACCTTGGCGCGTCAAGCGGATGAGGCGGGAGATTATATGACCTATATCGCCTCTTCGGACCTTGATATGCTGCAAATCGTGGATGAAAATACCAAGATGTACCGGATTTTGCGGGGATTTTCGGATCTCGAGGAGATGGATATTCCAGCGATTGAAGAAAAATATGGAATCTTGAAGTCGCAGTTTTTGGATCTGAAGGCACTGAAGGGGGATAATTCGGATAATATCCCAGGGGTGCCAGGGATTGGTGAAAAGACTGCAGTGAAATTACTCAACGAATATGGTAGCCTGGAGGGGATTTATGCTCATATCGAGGAAATTTCGGGGGCGACACAGAAAAAATTGATCGCTGGTAAGGAATCGGCCGAGATGTCCCTAAAGCTCGCGAAAATTATGACCGATGCCCCAGTAAAGCTTTCGGATGTTCCGGCTTTGAAATTAGATTTTTCGCGAATTTCAGAGGTATTTAAGCGTTTAGAGTTTAATAATTTGCTGAAAAAACTGAAAATCGAAAATGGTTTTTCGGACATAGACGTCGAGGCGGAAGTAAGAGAGGCGCCCAGAGTGGAAATTCCGGAGGGGATGCTGGTCGCGAGTAATATTAAGAACTTGATGCATGAAAATGCGGAGTTTCGTGAGCGGGTGTTTCAGGCTGAGAAGCTTTGGGATTTGGATCAGGCAGATTTTCTATTAAATCCATTGCGCCGTACCGGAGTGGAGGGGGTTGGTACGATGGAAGAGGCGCTGACCGGCGCGTATTCGGAAGCGACATTGAACAAATTTAGTGAACAACATTCGGCTTTTTTGAAGGATGAAAAATTGAACACAATTTTTACGGATTTTGATATGCCGGTAGTGCCGATTCTTTACAAAATGGAAGCGGCGGGGATTTTGTTGGACCGAGAATATTTCGAGGGATTGAAGACGGAATTTGAGGGGAAAGTAGCAGAAATTGAACAAAAAATTTATGAGCTTTCGGGCGAACAATTTAATGTCAATTCGCCACTTCAAATGTCACAAATTTTGTTCGAAAAGCTGGGTCTGCCGGTGAAAGGCATTAAAAAGACTTCGCGAGGTTATTCGACGGGGGTAAAAGAGTTAGAAAAGCTAAAAGATGAGCATCCGGTAATTAAAGAAATTATTCATTATCGGGAGACGATGAAACTATTATCGACTTATATTGCACCATTACTCGAGCAAGTGGCGGCAGATGGACGCATTCATTCGACGTTTACACAGAACGTGACGGCGACGGGACGACTTTCGAGTTTGAATCCGAACTTGCAGAATATTCCGGTGCGCAGTGAAGAGGGGAAGCGTATTCGCCGAGGATTTGTGGCGCCTGAGGGGAGGGTGCTGGTTTCGGCAGATTACTCACAGTTTGAATTGAGACTGGCAGCGGTGCTGGCGGGAGACGAAGCTTTGGTCTCAGACTTTAACCACGATGTTGATATTCATACGAAGACAGCGGCGGAAGTTTATCAGATTCCGATGGGGGAAGTGACGAAGTTGCAACGTCGCGTGGCCAAGGTGATTAATTTTGGCATTATGTATGGTATGAGTCCGAAGGGACTGAGTGATGCGACGGAGATGAATTTCTTTGAGGCGAAGCGATTTATCGATGAATATTTTAAGGTGCGCCAGAAAATTTACGCGTATTTGAATCACACGCTGGAAGAGGCACGAGAGACGGGTGAAGTGAGGACTTTTTATGGCCGTAAACGCCCGACGCCAGATGTAAAATCTTCGAATTTCATTATTCGTAATGCAGCAGAGCGGGCGGCGCAGAATATGCCAATTCAGGGAACCGAGGCGGATTTAATGAAGCGGGCGATGATTTTCGTAGATAAGAAATTGCCGGAGGGGGCGAAATTAGTGCTACAAATTCACGATTCTTTGGTGGTAGAATGTGATAAGGCGGACGAAGGGGTAGTGAAAGAAATTTTACAAAAAGAGATGGAAGGGGTGGCACCAGAATTGAAGATTAAACTTAAAGTAGAAGTAACGGTGGGGCAGAATCTCGGAGAACTTTGATGTCGAAGCTGGAAATTTATCAAGGTGCAGAGGGGGAGGTCTTTTTCGATGTAGATGAAATGAATCAGACGATTTGGGCGGAACAGGGGAAGATTGCGGAACTTTTTGAGGTGGATCGTACGGTAATTTCCAGGCATTTGCGTAATATTTTTGCGGATGAAGAGCTGGAAGCGGAAAAATGCGTGAAAGAAGAGGTAGAAGAACGTCTTGAGGGCGGTCGTCGGATTGCGCGTAAGATTAAAAAATATAATTTAGACGTGATTATCTCGGTGGGTTATCGAGTGAATTCGAAAAAGGCCACAAAATTTCGTATTTGGGCTTCCTCAATTATTAAGCGTTATATGACGGAAGGTGTGGCGGTTAATTATGAATTGGTGAAGAAACTGCCTGAGCAAAGCGAAAAGTTACAGAATCTAGAGGAAACACTGGGAATCGTGCGCAGGATGTTGACGGAAATTAGCTTGAGTGCGAATGAAGCGAATGGCGTACTCGAGGTAGTGACGAAATACGCGGATAGTTTTGCGACGATTTCGGAATATCTGAACAATAAAATTATTTTTTCGGTAGACACCAGGGCGAGAAGAGATTTGAGCGAAGTGGAGATTGAAAATTATGTCTCAGACTTACGTGAGAGATTGAATGAGAGTGAAAATTTCGGGATGCTGGCAGAAAATAACAGGGGTGAAGTACTGATTTCGGCCCGAATACAAAATTTGTTCGAACGAAGTGATTCGGTGGCCAGACGAGCGGCGAAAATGCTGTATTTTATCGTACATGAGAAGCCGTTTCTAGAGGGAAATCAACAGATTGGTGCGTTACTTTTTGTGGTTTATTTATCAGTGAACTTCTTTCAGCTAAATGAACAGGGGGAGACGAAGCTCTCTGATCGAGCTTTGACGGCTTTGGTGCTTTTGATTGTGGAAAGTCAGCCAGAAGAGAAAGAATTGATGCTGAATTTGATTTGTAAATTGCTTGATAAATAAAAATGGTATAATAAGAGGAATGAAAGAATTAATTGCGACCTTTAAAGAAGCTTATCAGAAGGAACGTAGCCTGGTAATTTTTCAGGTATTACTTCTGATTTTATCTCTGGCTTTTTTGATTTTTTCGGCATTGAATTTGCAGCCAAATGCCTCAATTGTAAAAATTAGCTACGGGGATATCGGGCGTTATCAAGGTGGGGAATGGTCTTCGATGGCAAATTCTGGTGGCTATCACGATGGATCTTGGCAGGCAATGCTGATTTTTCCAATTTTAGCCTTAACTTTGGGGGTACTACATAATCTGTTGGCACTGCGAATTTTTGAGAAAAAGGGCGCGGCGGTGGCAAAAATGTTTATTTGTATTTCACTCGGTATTTTAGTGCTGGGATTTTTGGTTTTCATTAGATTACTAGGTGAAAGTTAATTAATTCGGATATATCGAGGATGAAAAAACAGCAAAAAGTGCAGAAAAAAGCACAACAAAATACAGAGAAATCGGTTTGGGATAGTTTAGATTTGCCACAAGGGAAGCGTACGAAGCTTTATCGTTTCTTTGAGATTCTACCGGGCTTTACTTCATATATGATTTTGCTACTTTTGGTGATTTTTTCGCTGATTAGTCCGGTACTGGGGTCTTATTATCTGCTATTTATTATTGCGACGACACTGGTGAAGGCGGTGGGAATTACTTTTCGTACTGTGCAGGGGTATCAGGCCTCGAAAGCTTCAGAAAAAGTGGACTGGCACCAGAGATTTTTGGATTTATATGATCCACATGCGGCTTATGAAAAATATCATCGCAAAAAGAGTGCTGAATTTGGTTTCGATAAGCATGTGAGAAATCTGAAGATGTTGGCAACCGGCCGTGATTTAGTGGTGTCGGAAAAAATGCTAGACGAAAATGGCAAGGTACTGAAGGTGGAATTTCCAAAACCAGGGGATATTTATCATGCGGTGATTATGGTGGCTTACAATGAAGGTCTCGAAACTTTGATTCCGACAGTTGAGGCGGTGAAAAATACTACCTTCGACAATAAGAAAATAATTTTAGTGTTCGGCTACGAAGAGCGCGGTGGGGAAGCGATGAAGGAGAATGCGAAGCAGTTGTATGAAAAGTTTAAAGGTGATTTTTATGCCTTTATTCCAGTGATGCACCCGAAAGATTTGAAGGGGGAAATCCAGGGTAAGGGGCCAAACCTAGATTATGCCGCAGGGGAATTAGCGAAATTTTTGCGTAAGGAGAAGATTGATTTTGCAAATGTGATTGCGACTTCTCTAGACTCCGACAATAAGATGCATAAGTCATATCTAGATAATGTGGCTTATGAATTTGTGGTGCATCCGAACCGTCAACATTTGAGTTATCAGCCAATTTCATTATTTACCAATAATATTTGGGAAACGCCGGCGCCGATGCGAATTATCGCGGTTTCGAACTCATTTTTTAATATTATTTCTTCGATGCGCGTACATACTTTGAAAAATTTCGCTTCACATTCACAACCATTTTTGGCGTTATCGAATATGGGTTACTGGAGTAAGTTAACAATTGTGGAAGATGGCCACCAGTATTGGCGCTCACTATTTTACTTCAAGGGTGATTACAGTGTGAAGCCGATTCATATTCCGATTTATCAGGATGCGGTGCTTGAAAATGGTTTATGGAAGACCCTGAAAGCGCAATTTATTCAGTTAAGGCGCTGGGATTATGGGGCCTCGGATGTGGCTTATGTGGGGGTGAGGGTTTTTTCAAAGGACCGCATGGAGCGTACCGGGATGAGATTCTGGCCATTATTTGTGAAGTTTGCCAGACTACTGGAGGGGCACGTAACTTTAGCTTCAATTTCGCCGATGGTGGCGTTTGGTGGTTGGGTACCAAAATTACTCAATGCTTCCTCGAAGGAACTTTTAACCTTTAACTTGCCGAATACAATTTCTTATGTGCAGTTATTCGCTTCGATTGGTTTAATGGCGACGATTTTGTTATCATTTGGTATGTTGCCAAAACGCCCAGCTCATATTAAGAAGCCAAAGATTTTCATGTTGTTGCAATGGCTTTTAATGCCAGTGGTGGCGATTATTTACCAATCTTTTACGGCGTTTTATTCACAGACGCGTCTGATGGTGGGGAATTACATGGAAAAATTCGACGTCACGAAAAAAGTGGTGAAGAAATAATTTGAGGTTGCTAGATGAATCCGGAATTAAAAGAGTTTGTATTAAGAGAATTTCCGGTGGCGGGAAAGGCATTGGATTTAGGTTGTGGCCCAGGAGTAGATATGAGGGGTCTTCAGAAGCTTGGCTGGGTGTGCGACGGCGTAGACTTATTAACTGGCGTGGATCTAAATTATTTGTATCAGTCGGAGAATGCGCCGTATGATTTGGTTTATTCAAATTATGTGATACAGAAGTTGGTGCGTTCGAAAGCATTGGTTTTTTCGATCGCGAAGAATTTGAAAAGTGGCGGTAAATTTTTTATTCACACCTTCGAGATGGCCGATGAGGTGGCAAAGAAGCGATTTACGGAAGAAAGTCTAAGAAGGCTTTTTGTGAATACTGATTTAGAAATTGAAAGTTGTAGGCAATTTAAGGTTTGGGACGACGAGCCTGGTCATATGCATTATCATCATATTCTGGAAGTTACGGGGAAGAAGAGATAAAGAGCTCAAAAAATTACCCAAAAATTACCCAAAAATTGCCAAAAAATACCTCAAAAAAAATTCAAAAAAATAATCTCCCGGAAGGAGAATAAGTTTGGTGGGTCGCGAGGGATTCGAACCCCCGACTTCCTCCGTGTAAAGGAGACACTCTAGCCAGCTGAGTTAGCGACCCATAGATGTATTTTACCATAAAATGTGTTAAAATAAAAGAAATATTTTGAGTAATTAGAAAGAAGGCAGAATGTGTAACCTATGTGGTGAAGATGAGCAAAATGTAATGAAAATGCGCCATACACTTAGTCATGTTTTAGCTGCCGCTTTGGTTGAAATGTATCCAGGAGTGCAGTTTGGCGTGGGTCCAGCGACAGCAACTGGTTTTTATTACGATATTGATCTTTCGGAAGTGAAAGATACAGAGGGAAATGTGATGAAAATCACCGATGCAGATCTTCCGAAGATTCAGAAAAAAATGTATTCAATCATTAATAAAAAATTGGACCTAGTATACTCTGAAAAAAATCGCGAGGAGGCTTTAGCTTGGGCGAAAGAGAATCACCAAAAATATAAGGTGGAGCTGATTGAAGATTTGCCAGAATCAGAAATTATTTCTTTCTATCAATTAGGGGAATTTACGGATCTCTGTAAGGGTCCACACATAGAAAATACCGGAAAAGTTGGTGCCTTTAAGCTAATTAAGGTGGCTGGGGCCTACTGGCGCGGTGACGAAAAGCGTGAAATGTTGACGCGTATTTATGGTGTGGCTTTTGAGACGGAAGAAGAATTAAAGGAATATCTGCAGCGTCTAGAAGAAGCAAAGGCGCGTGATCACCGCAAGCTTGGTAAGGAACTTGATTTGTTTAGTTTCTCGGAATTAGTGGGCGCAGGTTTGCCACTCTTTTCACCTCGTGGAACAGTGCTTCGTGATGTTTTGACAAATTATTCACTATCTCTACGTGCGAAACACGGTTTTGAGCGAGTTTGGACGCCACATATCACGAAGTTGGATCTCTATAAGGCCTCGGGTCACTACGCAAAGTTTGGCGCAGAGTTATTTTTGGTACATTCTCAAGTAAATGGGGAAGAATTTGCTTTGAAGCCAATGAACTGTCCACACCATGCGCAAATTTTTGCTAGTCGTCCACGCACCTATAAGGAAATGCCGGTGCGCTATATGGAATCTACGACCGATTATCGTGATGAAAAGTCGGGTGAGCTGGGTGGATTATCACGCGTGCGCTCTTTGACTCAGGATGATACACATGTCTTTTGTCGTAAGGATCAGATTAAGGCAGAAATCCAGAACTTAGTCGGGATCGTGCGTGAACTCTATACCGTAGTAGGGATGAGTAAATTACGTGCTCGCTTATCTTATCGCAATGATGAGGATAAATATCTCGGCGATAAGTCACTTTGGGAAATGGCTCAGGCACAGATTAAAGAAGCGGCAATCGAGAATGGTTTGGATTACTTCGAGATGGAAGGGGAAGCTGCTTTTTATGGACCGAAGATTGACTTTATGGCTGAGGATGCGATTGGCCGTGAACATCAAGTAGCGACAATTCAGCTGGATTTCGTGCAACCGGAACGCTTTGGTTTGACTTTTGTGAACGAGAATGGTGAAAAAGAGCAACCAGTGATGATTCATCACGCTACTTTGGGTTCAATCGAACGCTTCTTGTCGGTATTTATCGAACATACTTCAGGTTGGTTCCCATTCTGGTGTGCGCCAGAACAGGTGCGTATTCTGACCGTGAACGACCAAGTTTTAGATTATGTAGAGAAAATCAAGCAGATCTTGAGTGAAGTAACACTAGAGACACCTTTGAAGCATAATGATTTGCGTTTTACTGCAGATGTATCGGATGAGTCGCTCGGAAAGAAGATTAAGCGTGCGGTTTCGATGAAGACGCCAGTGTTATTAATTGTCGGTGAGCGCGACAAGGAAAATGGCACGGTTTCAGTACGTGAAAAAGACACGGAAAAGACGGTGGCATTAACGGAGCTTGCCGAATACTTACAAAATATTAAATAATGGGGGTCTGGTCAGTGAAGCTTACAGGGGGTGGCGCTGACCAGATTTTTATAGTAAAAAATTTATAGTAAAAATGAACACTAAAATTATAGTAATCGTGGGGCCGACAGCGTCAGGGAAGACGGCGGTAGCGGTGGAGCTGGCGAAGCGTCTGAATGGCGAGATTATCGGCGCAGATTCGCGGACAATTTTTCAAGGGATGGATATCGGTACAGCGAAACCGGATCTCGTTGAGCGCGGCGGCGTGCCGCATTTTGGTTTTGATTTGGTGCGGCCAGATGAGAGATTCACGGTGGTAGACTGGAAAAACTACGCGAAAGAGAAGATTACGGAGATTTTGACGCGTGGTAAGCAACCAATTGTGGTAGGAGGGACGGGACTTTATGTGGATGCATTGGTGTTTGACTATCAATTTTCAGAGGAAGCGAAGAAGGGGGAACTTGACCGGAAGAAAATGGGGAATGAGTACGAAATTTATGGTATTTTGACTGACCGTGAAGAGCTGGGGGCGCGTATTAAAAAACGTGTTCAATCGATGTTTAATGAGGAATTATATGTGGAATGTCACAAACTGGCTTCCAGATATGATTTTGGTTTACCAGCGATGAAAAGTAATATTTATCGATATGTATGGGATTACTTGAACGGAGTTTCGAGTCTGGAGGAGGCGATAAATTTGGCTTCGACCTCAGATTTTCAGTTAGCTAAGCGCCAGATGACTTGGTTTAAACGGAACCCGGAAATAAAATGGTACAAGCGGGAAGAAATTTTAGACAAGATTTTAGAGAAGTTTCAGGTTGAACACTACTAAAATACAGCTTCTGGTGCTAAAATATAAGTAATATGGGCAAAGAAAATACAACTCCTTTAGAAAAATTGTTCGGCTCGAAAACGCGAACAAAATTATTATCATTATTTTTTAGCAACATTGAGCGTTCCTACTACGTCAGGGAAATGACTAGGGTAATCGATGAACAAATTAATTCCGTACGTCGTGAATTAAGTAATCTTGAGTCGATTGGCGTGATTAAGAATGAAACCTATGATAATAAGGTTTATTATTCAGCAAACACGAAGCACCCATTCGCGAGAGCCTTGAATATGATGTTTTCAACCAAGGTAGATAAGGTGTTGGTGGAGACTGCAGTGAAAGATAGCACCTGGGATGAATATATTCGTCCAGTGAAGGCCTATCTGAGTTTCTTATTTGTAACGAATCGTGTGCCAGGACAAGATGGCATTGATATGTTGATCGTAGGGGATGATAGAACGAAAAAGCTCTCGCGTTGGGCGGAGGTAGTGGAGAAAAAAGAGGGGAAGCCATTAAATTATGTGATTATTTCACGCGACGATTTTAAATATCGTTTGAGTGTGAAGGATCGATTCTTAAAAGAAATTATGGAAATGCAACATCTCGTCCAATATGATCCAGAAGGAATGTTGAATTAGTAAAATAGCAAGGTGTCCGAACAAATAAAGGAGGAAAATGTTTGAATTAGAAAGTAAAAGTCCAGAAACTATCACGATTAAGACTAGTACAAAGCAGATTACGATTAATTTTGTAGAAGGTACAATTGTGGCTGATCTTGGTGTAGGTGTGATTAGTGGTCCGGGTGAATACGAAATTGGGGAAGTATCCATCTTAGGTGTATCAGTAATGAATAATACAAAAACTATTTATGATGTGAGCGTGTCTGGGGTGCGTATCGGTATTTTGGGTGATATTGAAGAAGGGTTAGATGATATTGGTGTCTCAGATATCCTCTGTACTAGCTCAGTGCGTGCAATTAGAGAAATTGGGCCTAAGCTTATCGTAGCAACGGGGAATGTCGACGGTATGGTGGCGGAACTTAAATTAAGTGCTCGCACGGAAAAGAAACTGAAGATTAAACGTGTAGAAGATTTACCAACTACACAAGAAGTGGTAGTACTTAATTAAAAAATGTGTTCAAAGAACTCGCGAAATAGCGAGTTTTTTGATGAAGCGTAGTAAAGCGGTTGGGGATTGTATAAAAAATGTGTTCAATGGTAAATTCTGAGTAAAAATAGTGTTCAGGATTGACTGGACGGGTTTAGGTCTTTGGGTGATATAATATATGTATGAATATGAACCCATATAATCTTATAATTGTCTTTATAGTTATCATTATTTCTACGGTGTTGCATGAGGTGGCGCATGGTTATGCGGCATACTTCCAGGGGGATACGACGGCGAAGGATGAAGGAAGGTTATCTTTAAATCCTTTAGTACACCTAGATTTATTTACTTCGGTAATTTTGCCAGTCTTACTTTATCTTACGGGCGGAGTGGTGCTGGGTGCGGCGAAACCGGTACCGGTAGACAGACGAAACTTAAAGAATGGAGAAGGCTCGATGGCAATTGTGGCACTAGCTGGACCAATGATGAATCTTTTGATTGCATTTCTAATGTTTATGATTGGACATTTTACGGGATTTTTAGATAATCGGGGTGTGATCGGGTTTATTTTTGGTCAAACGATTATTATGAACCTGGGTTTTATGGCGTTTAATTTAATTCCAATTCCACCACTAGATGGGTCGAGGGTATTGTATTATTTCTTATCTGATAAACTTAGGGACGTGATGGATTTTATCGAAATGCGCATGGGGATTTTGTTTGTCTATCTGTTCTTAGTAGTCTTTGGCAGTGCGTTGTCGACCTTAACTTATAATGTGATGGTGGGAATTTTAAGCGTATTTTATCTGTTAGTCGGGGCAGCTTAACCTGTAATTTTAAGATTTTGACATTTGCAGAAAGTTTTTTAAACTGCTATAATCAAATTATCCTAGTGGCAACATGATTTTCTGTATAGTCATGTTAAGGGATTTCGTGGTAATGGTTCTGTGGAATTATTACATAAGATTTTACCCACCGTAGTTAGATATTACGGAAAATATATGCCACTAGGATTTTTTGTTCTATAATAGACATATTAACCATGAGAATTTTGGTGGGAATGGATGAAGCAAAAAGTTAGAGTAGTCGGAATTATTAAAAAAGATGACAGCTTTTTGTTGTTGAAGAAGGTGCTGCACGATGACTCAGACGCGGTGATGTGGAGTTTGCCGGCGGGGAAGATTAATTTTGGTGAGCAGCCAGAAGAGGCGATGGGGCGAACGATTTTTGAAACTTTAAATCAGAAGATTGAGACAATTAAAATTCGTGATGTAATTACTTTTACAAATCAAAGTGATGGGTCGAATATTTATAATTTATATATCATATATGATATAATTTTGGCGGAAAATAGTGATTTAAAGCTTGAATTAAGTGATAAATATTCAGCTTATAAATATGTGAGCTTCTCGACGGATGTAAACTCGAATTTTCGATTGGCGGACGATACTGCTTCGGTAATTAGCGTAGAATTTGGACATAAGAAAATTGGAAAAGTGAATCGGATTGACGCGAGAGCGGCAGTGCTAGGGGCGACAATTTATACGGATGGGGGATCGAGGGGAAATCCAGGACCTTCAGCGATTGGTTACGTAATTATTGATGAAAATGGCAAGGAGGTAGAGAGGGGTGGGGAATTTATCGGCTATGCTACTTCGAGATTGGCGGAATATTATGGCTTGAAGGCGGGGATTGAAAAGGCACTAGAATATGGATTTAAAACTGTGAAATTCGTGTCGGATAATTTGATGATGGTAAATCAAATGAATGGAATTTATACGGTAAAAAATAGTGATATTTTGCCGGTGTATGAGGAAATTTTGAAATTGATTCAGCGATTTGACGCAGTGGCATTCACACATGTGAGACGCGAACAAAATCAGGCGGCGGATGCGGAATTAAATACGGTTTTAGACGAATACACGATTGAAAAGATTTAAAATTCTATCTTGTTTATGGTAAAATGGGGGAAATGGGAGAGAACTAGTGAAGATATTTTTTGCAGATAAACGGATCTTTGGTCTAGGAATTTTGTGTGCAAGTTTTTTCGGATTATGCTTATGCCAAAATAAAGCAGAAGCGTTATATATCTCTTCTTTGTCGGCATCGATTGATTCCTCGAAAACCATTGAGGTAGATGCGAATGAAATGACGAATAATCATGACGGTTTTTTCAAATTTGAAATTAATGGTACCTATAACGGTCATGTAAAAAATGGCTTTTATGCCACGATCAGCACGGCGAGCGAAGAGCAGGCGTTGGTACCGACGAGGCCACAAAATCCGACGAAGATTAATCCGTTGCCGGATCAGCGAGAATTTTCGGACTTTGAAAATAATATGTGGGGCTATAAGTTGCGTGACAATACCAAATATTCACCAATTCCAAAAAAGTCAGCGCGTGAGAAATTCATCGAGAGCGAGCATGAATCGGCGGGAAATTATACACTGGATGTGGGGATGCGAATCGGCCGAAATTTAAGCGATGATGTTTACTCGAATAAAATCGTGGTGTCGTTTGTGGCGAATCCGTTTGGGAATGCCAAGGAAGGTGATTCTACATTTTATACAGCTATGAGAAATTTAGCTGGTGGTGTAGAAAATATAAATTATATTAAAAGAAGTGCCACTCCACCTGTAGAGAGTACTTTAAATGTAAGAAATTTGGAATCACATGATTCGCAATATGAAATTTTAATGTGGTATGACTCTAGCTTGAAGACGCTCTATTATTTTACAGAGGGAGAAAAAATTGAATTATCCCGATATTGTAATCAAATGTTTAGTGGTATGAGTAATTTAAAGGAATTAGATTTAAGTAGTTTTGACACTTCAAAGGTGACGAGCTTTTATCAGATGTTTATGGGGGCTTCTAGTATAAAGAGATTAGATTTATCAGTATTTAAAACCTCTAAGATTAGTGTCATGGCAGATATGTTTAAGGATATGTCTTCACTTGAAGAGTTAGATTTATCGAATTTTGATATGTCAAGGGTGGAGCAAGTTGGGACAATGTTTGCAGAAGATGTTAAACTAAAAACTATATATGCGACAAGTGATTTAATACCAGGTGGGCCAAATAGGAATCTTAGTTGGTTGGGGGTATTTAGAGGATGTGTGAGTCTGGTAGGGGGGAATGGTTCAAAGATGGAAGAGAGCGAATTAAGTTCTTCTAATTGGAAATGGATGAGGATTGATCGTCCAGGAGTACCAGGGTATTTAACCTTAAAGAAGTAAGTTTAGACTAGTCAGAAAAATTGAGTAACAAAAATATTGAGTAATAAAAATATCACAAAAATTGTGATAAGATAGATGTAGAGCTTGAAAGATAATCGCTTGGCTTAGCCAAGAGGAAAGTCCGGGCAGCATAGAACGCAGTAGTCGTTAATGGCGACCGTTCGAAAATTTAGACGGCTTCGGCCTAAAAAATTGAAGAATAGGGAAAGTACCACAGAGACAATACCGCCTTCGGGCAAGGGTGAAAAGTGTAAGGTAAGAGCTTACGGCAATCCATGGTGACATGGTTGATGGCAAACCCTACTGGCTGCAAGGAGTGCTACTAAACTTTGATTCGAAGATGCACGCTTACCGCTTGAATATTTTGGCAACAAAATATCTAGATAGATGATTATCGGCTAAAAAGGGAAGAAACTTTTATTGTGGTTTTACTTGTGATAAGAGTATTTGCACCTTTTAGTTACAAAACCCGGCTTACTGATAGCTTAAAAATAGACCCTTACGGGTCTATTTTGTTTTATCCAAATGAATAAATTATTTGATCAAACCTTTTTTCTTCAAAGTACGAAGAGCTGCGGTACTGACATTGATTTTAAGTTTTTTACCACCGATAAGGAGGGTTTTCTTTTGGATGTTTGGTTTGAAAACTTTACGGGTCTTGTGCTGGGAGAAGCTTACATTATGACCGTACATTTTTCCTTTACCGGAAATTTCGCAAATAGCCATTATTTAATCTCCTTTTTAACTTGTTCGACAATTGCCTGGAAGGCAGCTGGCTGATTGACAGCTAATTCGGCCAAGATCTTGCGATCAACAGCGATATTTTGCTTTTTCATACCATTGATGAGTTGAGAATAATTCAAGTCATATTGGTGAGCGGCGTTATTGATGCGGGTGATCCAAAGAGCACGAAGATCGCGTTTACGATTACGGCGGTCGCGGTAAGCGTAGCGAAGGGCCTTAATAACACCTTGTTTAGCTAGACGGAAGCTGCGGGTGCGGTAATGTTGCATACCCTTAGCGGCAGCTAGAATTTTCTTATGTTTTGCGCGTGCGGCAACACCTCTTTTGATTCTCATGATTAAACTCCTAATGCGCTTTTAATGTTTTTAGCAATCTTACCCTCGACTGCACCAGCAGTCTTCATGTTACGTTTGCGGGCTTTAGATTTTTTGGCAAGAATGTGGTTGCCATAGGCGCGTTCGCGGATTAATTTACCGGTGCCGGAAATTTTAATACGCTTAGCGGTACCTTTGTGAGTTTTAAGCTTTGGCATAGGCTTTCCTTTTAGTTAATTTAGTATTCAATGTGCGATCAGGGAACCTTGAAAGTAGGAAATTACTTTTTTCGTACTCCGACTGATAAGTTGCGTCCAGCAAATTGTGGTTTTCCTTCGACAATGGCACAGTCGGCCATTTGTTCGAGAATACGATCAAGAAGTTGAGAACCAATTTCTTTATGTGCCATTTCACGACCCTTGAAGGTAATGATAATACGGCAGTGATCGCCATCTTCGAGAAAACTCTTAATTTTGCGGATTTTAATGTTGAGGTCATTGTCGCTGATTTTGAGACCAATCTTCATTTGTTTGAGCTCGGATTGCTTTTCACGAGCTTTTTTACGATTTTTAGCCTCTTCTTTCATCTTTTGGTACTGATATTTGCCCCAATCGATGATTTTAACGACCGGAGGGGTGGCATTACCTGCAATTTCGACGAGGTCGACACCTTGCTCCCGGGCCAGAACCTGAGCTTCTTTGCTTGACATGATGCCAAGCTGCTCTCCATTAGTGCCAATAACGCGTACCTGTTCATAGCGGATTTCTCCATTGATTTTGGTGCGTGAAGTTTTAGTACTAATGTTGATTCCTTTCTTTTTAACCTTAGGGTGAATTATAACAAAATTTTTAGGGATTTTCAAGGGGTAAATCAGGGTGAAAAGGTAGTAAAACAGATAGCTTCTTTGAGGTGTTTGAGTCTGATTTCTGGCGATTCATCAAAATCGGCAATAGTACGGCTGAGTTTGATAATTTTAACGATGGCACGAGAAGAGAGTTTTAGGGTTTCGGTGGCGCGTTTTAATTCGGTTTTTAAGGTTGAGCTTAGGTGAATATATTGAGAAATTTCAGCAGATGTGAGGGTGCCGTTGAATTTTTCTAGAGAATGATAACGTTTGGCTTGAAGTTCGGTGATGTGAGAGATTTTATTTTGGTAAAAACTAAGATTTTTAGCGGAATTTTCAGGTGGAGATTTGGTCGAGAGGTGATCGATGAGAAGATTTTGATCGAGATAGGGAAGATGAAGTTTAATGTCGATGCGATCAAAAATGGGGCCACTGAGGTGTTTGGTGTAGTTATGAATTTGAGTGGGGGTACAGATGCAAGGTTTGACGTGTGAGCCATAATAGCCACAGGGACAGGGATTCATGGTCGCAAAAAGTGTAAAATTGGCGGGGAATGTGGCGCGCTCTTTGGCGCGGGAAATCGAAATTTGGTGGTCTTCGAGAGGCTGACGCATAGCCTCAAGTACAGAGCGGGGAAATTCGGGTAATTCATCGAGAAAAAGAATGCCGAGATGAGCGAGTGAGATTTCACCTGGAGTTATGGGATTCCCGCCACCAATAATGGAACAGGCGGAACTACTGTGGTGAGGCTGACGGAAAGGTCGCTTCCTAGGAATTTGTTCAAGCTCGGTAGTGAGACCGTGAATTTTGTAAATTGAGATAAGTTCGGTGGGACTAGGTGGCGGAAGAAGATCCTTGGCTGCACTTGCGAGCAAAGTTTTACCACTACCTGGTGGCCCAGAAAGAAGTAGATTGTGATGTCCGGCAATAGCGAGAATGAGGGCGCGCTTGGCAAAATCGAGACCTTGAATTTGGTCAAGAGTGCAGAAAGAAGAGTTAGGGAAAGAAATGGGGGTGGAACTAGAGTTCTTTTCTAAAATCGACGTGAGGTCTGGAGGGGAAATTTGACTTGAACTGCCAAGTGGCGAGATCGAACTTTGGTGTTTAAGATGAAGGAATAGCTGCTTAAGTGTGCGTACGGGATAAATTTCGATACCTTGGATAAGGGTGGATTTGGCGGCGGAAGCGGCGGGAAGAAAAATTTGTTTAAAACCGTGATTTTTAGCGGTCTCAATAATATTGAGGATACCTTTGACTGGCTTAAGACTGCCATCGAGAGATAATTCGCCGGTAAAAAAGAGGCTTTTAATATCATCTTCGCGAAGTTGTCTAGCGAGAATTAGGATATTGATGGCGATAGGTAAATCTAGGGAAGAGCCACTCTTAATGAGGTCGGCGGGAGCGAGATTGATAGTGATCTTGTGTTTCGGAAAAGAGAAATCCGAATTCATGATGGCACTGCGAACGCGTTCTCTAGATTCAAGAATGGTTTTATCGCCCATACCCACGAGATTAAAACTCGGGAGACCTTTGTTGGTGGTACCCTCAACTTCAATGAGTTGGCCAGCGTAGCCGGTAGGGATGGCGGTAAATACTTTAACATTCATATTTTTATAATGAAACGTTTTATTAAAAATGCCAAGAAAATGAGGATTTTGGTGATGAGAAAAATAGATTTTAAGTGGGGATTTAAGAGGTAGGAGATAAATAAATGAGTTAAATCATAACTTGCTTATGCTTTTGATAACTTGCTTATGCTTAGGGTTTTTATGTAATGTGTATCGGATAGCTAAATAGGTAAAATTAGGGAACTTATAAGAGTAGTTAAGCTTTTTATGATATAATTAAAACAGTTGGGGCTGACAAAGCTTAGACGGATTATTAACAGATATCAGGCATGACGATTGATACCGTAAGTATTGAAAAAGTGAAGAAAATACTTCCAAGCACGTGCTTTATGCACCTGCTTTTGCCTAATTTAATATAGGCTGGTCTAACTCCAAGTTTTCGTAGTAGTTAGATTATTAGATTTACGAGAATAGATTTCGGACAGTGACGAGGCTGGAATCGAAAGTCAGTCATGGTAATCTATAGTTTTGTTATTTGTCGCTATAGATATAAACCAAGATGAAATAAATAACTATGCATGTAGAATGATATCATGAAGATTTTTCGGACCCGGAGGCAGTATCCGGCAGCTCCACCAATCGATTTTTAATGGCCTTTTTCGAGGCTATTTTTTATGTTTTTAAATAAATAAATGCCTGAGAAATGATTTTGTTTGAATTTAAAAAATGTAAAATGATACGTAACAGGGGTGAGCGATATAAAATAGCTCAAAATAATAAAATATGTGTTCAATTAAAACTAAAATTGTTCAATAATAGTGAACAGAGTTAACAGGGGTAGATGTGGAAAACTAAAAAATAAGCAAAAATTGTAAAATAATTATTCAAAAATATGTTGACATTAGCGTTTTGAAGCGGTATTATAGAGGTAGCTTTTGAATAACAAAATTGTTCACAAGCCAAAAACAAACAATATAGCCAAAAAACTCCACACTCTACAAAAGAAATCGGTATTCCTCGCAGTTTGACCGATTTCTTTTTTTATTTTGAGTATTTCGATGGTTTTATTATTGGATTTTTATGACACATTGCGGCGTGTCTTTTTTTTGTAACTAAAAAAAAGTTTTTGGTCTTAATATAGAATTAATATGTAGCTAAGAAAATATGCCAAAAAATATTTTTAGATTTTTATAAAGTTTTAATGGTTTCTAAAATTATTTGTTTCTAAAATATAAATGATTTTTATAACAACTAGGATCTTTTATTTGTTAGACGTTTTTTAGACGTTATTTTTTTGTGAGTTTTTGTCGGTTGGTACATGGAAGCATTTTTGATCAGAAAAAAGAAAAGGGAATAGTAAAGGTTTTTTGGTTCAGCAATATAAAAAGGGGGAATTATTTAAATTTTAGTATGATTAAAGTTAGGGTGATTTTCTATAGTATTTAGAATGAGATTTTAGGTAATTTTCTATGAATATTGTTGTATTTTGTTAAATTTTTAATTACAACATGTATGGTTTTTGGCTATTTTGTAGTAATTTATACAATTATAGATGTTTGATATTTTAGATATTTAACAGGTTATTATGCTATTATGTTGTATTTATTACTTAAATATTTAATGAAAAAGGCTTGCATAAATTAGACACCCATGATACTATAAGAATGTCGAAAGACAAAAATACAAATAAACAACACATTAACAATTAGGAGAAAGACCAATGTAGCGACTAAGACTACGTTAGCCAGATTTTCTGGCGTATCAGCTGAGGCTGATCTTTTGCCCCACTAAAAGTGGAGCGGTCAATTTCAAGCGGTGATGGTTGTGGCTTATAGTTATGTTTTTTGCCAGATAACCACCCGCTTGACTATGGTATTTTCCATCGTACATTAGATAAATTTATGGAAAACCAAAGCAATTGAAAATATTTCTGGGAGGGAATAGGAAATTGCTTTATAATAGTCTTATGGTTAATCTTTTGATCGGAATTTCAAGCTTAATTTCTTTGGTTATTTTAGTAGTTATGCTCTTCACTACTACGCCAATGATGGTCGGCCCGCTGGGGATTATGCTGGCTTTTGTTTTGCTTTATGTTCTGGTTTTTGGAATTATTACCTGGGTGATGAACCTATTTTTGAAGGTAGTTTTTCTAAAAAACAGAACCACGCAAACAGACTATTTTAAAGCGGGAATTATTGCGATGTATCCGATTATGTTGTTGATTTTAGTGGCTTCAAGTGTGACAAATTTGCTGGTTTTGATTTTCTTACCGGCAATTTTTGTTGGTTTGTTATTTTTTGTGTTCACCAAGATGGTGAAATAGTATTTTTTTCAAAGTCTTTATGCTAAAATAGAGACATGGATCAGAAAAATATTGGGCAGGTTTCTGGAGTAAATGATCGAGAACGACAGGATTTTTCTGGCTTAAATTCTTTAGGGGTGGAACAGGTACCGGAAGAGGTGGGGCAGATGCCTTCGGGTGGTTTTGGGGCAGAACGGGTTCCAACTGGGATGACGCAAGATGAAGCTGTGGCGAGATTGAATCAAATGTTTGAAGCTCAGGGAATGCCTGGATCGAACGGTTTTAACAGAGGACAGATGGCGATGGGCCAGATGGCGATGCAAGCGCAGATGAACGGTGTGCCAGGGCAGGTGCAAATGAATAGTGTGTCGATGCAGGCGCGGATGAATGGAATGCCAGGGCAGGGGCAGTTTGAACAGGTAAACCCAATGCAAATTCACTCAGAGCAGATACAAGGCTTTGAAAATGCAAATTCACAGATAGAACAAGAAAAAAATCTGGAGACAGAACGAGCGGAGGTTGAACAAGGGGATGAGTTCAGTGATGAGGGGGTGCCAAAAAGTGATTTGGGTAAGATTGTGACGGTGGGGACGCGGACTTTCGAAGATGGAAAACTGATTGGAACAGATTTGCCGAAGGCACGAGACAGAGATGGCCTAGAGGAAGAAATCCTGAAAGAAGTTGAGAAAACCAAGAAGATTAAAAGCCCGACGATGCAGTATCGACAGAAGAGAATGTTGAGTGCGAAACTTCTGCTCGACAGATATGGAAGAATACTCGGTCAGGATAATTAGATGAATATCAGGGGTAAATAGGAAAGAAAAAGGTTAACTTGATAGAAAAAGAAAAAGGCTAACCTGAAAAAAGAGTTTAGGAAAAAACGAAGATAAAATAAGAAAATAAGACATAGCTAAACAAGATAAAAGAAGAGACAAAAATGAGCGAAAATCCGGTGGAAAATATCATTATGCGAAAGAATGCGGCGGGGACGCCGGCGGATTCTGGTGCGGCAAGTGCCACCCCGAAAAATGGGCATAATGAACAAAAAAATAGTTCAATTTTTGCGCCAAAGCAGGGGGTGGATTTATCGAAAATTTTCTCGAATAATATCATAATTGGTGTACAAATTTTTATTCTAGTTTTAGTAGCAGCTCTCTTTGTGGGGGTGAAAATTTTGGCTAAAAAACGCAAGGCGAAGGAATATGAGCGTTCACTAAAATTAATTCCACTTTTGATTCATTTACCACCAGCAACCGATGATATTCAGGGTGGTGGACGCGACGAGCGTGATGTTAATGAGGAGGCGATTTCGCAGTCGACAATTATGTATTCAATTATCGCTTCGACGCTGAAAAAAGAGAGTTTTAACACAAAATTATACGGCCAGAAATATTTTTCATTCGAAATGGTAGTGGTCGATGGCTTGGTAAAATATTATGCAGTAGTACCAGCGGTGACGACGGAAATTGTGAAGCAGGCGATTCAATCTTCTTACCCAACAGCACGTCTCGAAGAGGCAGAGGTGGAAAATATCTTCTCGAATGCAGGGTTGGGTGACGAAGCGAAAGAAGATGAAGATAGCCGTAATGTGGCAGGTGGGGAGCTAATCTTTAAGAAGGAAGAATATTATCCAATCCAGGTATTTTCAGAATCGAAATGGGATGCGCAATTAGCGATTTTGAACGCTTTCGCAAAGGCAAAAAAAGGTGAAGGGTTGGGGTTGCAACTGATGTTTCGCCCAGTGGGGGATAGTTGGCGAAAAAAAGTTGAAGAAATTGTAAAAAATTTACGAGAGGGTAAAAAAGTTAAATCGGGTAGTGGATTCTTCGGACAAGGCCGAGTACTAAATTTAATCATGGACGTTATTCGCGCACCATTCGAAGTGCCGGAATTACATGAGTATGATAAAGGCAAGGAAACGACGAAGGAAGTTTCGCAGACTAAGCTCGACGAAGCCCAAATGATTGAAAATAAAACTAAGTATCCAGTTTTCGAGTGTCTGATTCGTGTGGTGGCGCATTCGAGTAGCCATGAGCGTAGTGAGGCCTTAGTCGGTGGGGTGGTGGCAGCGTTTTCGCAATTAGATTCACCAACCATGAACGGTTTCAAATACGATATGGCGAAAAAAATGGACACTTTGGTGACGAATTATATTTTTCGCTTTTTCCCAACCAAGAAAAAGGGGATGATTCTAAATACGCAAGAATTGGCCTCGATTTTTCATTTGCCATCTGAGGCGGCAATTCCATCATCGGGTGTAGAGAGACAGATGACGAAACAGGTGGATGCGCCAACGGTGTTAGTGGAAGAAGGTTTGGAGCTCGGGGTCAACGAATATCGCGGTAATACGAAGATGATTAGGCTGGGTGAAGATGATCGTAGGCGCCATACATATATTATCGGTGCCTCTGGTATGGGTAAGTCGGTACTTTTGAAGAATTTGGCCTATCAAGATATGTTGGCAGGTAGGGGATTCTGTTTTATTGATCCGCACGGTGACGTGACAGAGGAATTGCTCTCGATGGTGCCAGAAAATCGTATTGATGACGTGATTTATTTTGATCCATCAGATACAGATTTTCCAATTGGCATGAATATGTTGGAATTTGCCACCACGGAGCAGAAGGACTTTATCGTGCAAGAGGGGATCAATATGCTGTATTCACTGTATGACCCTGGGCATACAGGTATTTTTGGTCCACGTGGTGAGCAAATGTTTAGGAATGCGGCGTTGCTTTTGATGAGCGATCCGAGAGGTGCGACTTTTCTGGATATTCCGAGCCCATTCATTAACCCAGATTTGGTGGCAGATAAATTAAAATATGTGACAGATCGCGACCTCTTTGACTATTGGACGAAAGAATTTCCGGCCTCTCAGAAATCGAACGATGCCGGTGAGGTGGTGACTTGGTTTGCTTCAAAATGGAGCCCATTTAAGCAAAATACGATGATGAAACGGGTGCTAGGCCAGACTAAATCGGGCTTTAATATCCGTGAAATTATGGATCAACAGAAAATTCTCCTGGTGAATCTCTCTAAGGGTAAATTGGGAGAACTAAACTCGAAGCTTCTGGGTATGATTTTCGTAATGAAATTCCAGACGGCGGCGATGTCGAGGGTAGATACGCCAGAGCATGAACGTAAGGATTTCTGTCTGTTAGTGGATGAGTTTCAGAATTTTTCGACAGAATCTTTTGAATCGATTTTGTCGGAAGCTCGTAAGTTTCGTTTGAATTTGATTGTGGCAAATCAGTTTATGACGCAGTTAACAGATAAGATTCGTGAGGGTGTACTGGGTAACGTAGGTACGATTATTGCGGGTCGTCTGGGCGTAACAGATGCGGAAATGATGGAAAAAGTCTTTACGCCGACTTTTAAGGCGGAAGATTTGCATAAGCAACCAAACCATCACGCGATTGCGACGGTTTTGATGCATGGTATGCCGTCGGCGCCATTTACGATGAGGCTTTTGCCACCGAGGGGTAAGGAAGACCGGAATATTTTTGCCGCGCTAAAAGATTATTCAGCGAAGAAATACGGCCGTCCAGGGGAAGAGGTGGAAAAGGAAATCGAGGATCGCTTGAGGATTAGTGATGGCGATGAGGGGCGAGCGAATATTGAAAATGGGAATTTTGCCAGTAATGAACCTTGGGATGGCGCGATGGATGCGGCGCTTGGTCTAGATAATTTTGATCGGGACGAAAAGGGTATTCCATTAGGGGTGAAGAAAGTACCGGCCAGTGAGGCAAAGGCAGGAAGTCCAGAGATGGCGGAATTCTTAAGTAAAATGAAGGATGACGAGGCCTCTAGGGGTTCTAGGGCGGGGGATAATGAAGTGTTTGACAATAAAGCGTCTCATAATGATGAGGCTAGTGGTGAGGCGAAATTTACCTTGGATGATATTAATGCGGAATTAGATGATTTGATGGCGGAAAAGAATTTTTCTGCTACGGAACCAGAGGTAGTAAATGTACCGATGGAAGCCGTATCTGAGGCTGGTCAGGAAGATGGACGTCTAAAAGACGGTACGGTGATTAAAATTCGCTAATATTAAGGCCAGTGATAAGGCTAGTGAAGCGAAAATTGTGAGAATAGCTTAAAAGGCTATAAGTACCCAAAAAGTTAGAACAAGGGCCTTAAAACGGCTTAGAACGCGAAATATCACCATTTTACCTTGACAGCTAAACCAAAAATGGTTACACTAAAGTAGATATCAAGTGAGGTTAAAACGACTGAAAAAGGATTCGAAAAGAATTATTTGGAAGGTCGTGGGTGGTGAGCCAGAGAGGTATCAAGTTAACTTAAAAGAGGTATTTTCTTGATGGCTGGAAAACAAAAAGTTGAAGAATACGACAGCTCAGAAATTCAAGTTCTAGAGGGGCTTGAACCTGTTCGTGTGCGTCCAGGTATGTATATCGGTTCGACCGGTTACGATGGTTTGCATCATTTAATTAAAGAGATTGCGGATAACTCGATCGATGAAGCGATTGCAGGTTACGCAAATAAAGTCGAAATTACATTGCTCGCTGACGGGGGTGTGAAGGTAGAAGATAACGGACGTGGTATTCCGGTAGATCTTCACCCAAAAACCCATAAGTCGACACTGGAAACAGTTTTGACGGTACTACACGCCGGTGGTAAGTTCGGTGGCGGTGGCTATAAGGTTTCATCTGGTCTCCACGGGGTGGGTTCCTCTGTTGTGAACGCACTTTCAACCAAGATGATTGCCGAAGTTTATCGTGAGAAAAAAGTGCATCACATCGAATTTGAAACTGGTAAAACTGTCGCACCTTTGAAGGTGGAAGGTGGAACAAGCAAACAGGGAACTTGTATTGTTTTTTATCCAGATCCAACGATTTTTAAGGAAACGACGACTTTTGATTATAACTGGGTGTCACATTACGCCAGGCACCAGGCCTACCTCACTAAGGGAATTTTAATTTCGGTCTTTGATGAACGTACGGGTGCGAAAGAAGCCTTCTACTTCGAAGGTGGGATTAAGAGCTACGTGAAGCGTCTAAATAACGGCAAAGAAGTGCTTTCAGATACGATTTTCTATGTTGATAAACAGATTGAAGATTCGGAAGTGGAAATTGCCGTTCAGTACAATGACACTTATGCAGAAACCATGAAGCCATTTGCTAACAATGTTTTGACCCCTGAAGGTGGTTCACACGTGGTGGGTTTCCGTACGGCTTTGAACCGTGTACTAAATGATTATGCACGCAAGAATAATCTTTTGAAGGAAAAAGAAGACAATCTAACCGGTGACGATATTCGTGAAGGTTTAACTGCGGTGATTTCGGTGAAATTACCAAATCCAGAATTCGAAGGCCAGACCAAGAATAAATTAGGCAACCCAGAGGTGCGTGGCTACGTCGACAAGGTGATGAGCGAATATTTCGGTTATTTCCTCGAGGAAAATCCAGCGATTGCGAAGAAGATTGTCGGGAAGGCAACTTTGGCGGCACGTGCCCGTAAGGCGGCAAGAGCGGCGCGTGATAATGTAATTCGTAAGGGGGCCTTCGAAGGTTTGAATTTGCCTTCGAAATTGGCCGACTGTTCTTCTAGAGATCGTTCAGAGTGTGAACTCTTCATCGTAGAGGGTAACTCGGCGGCGGGTTCCGCCAAGGAAGGTCGCAACTCGAAGATTCAGGCGATTTTGCCGCTTCGTGGTAAGGTGTTGAATACCGAGCGCGCGAGATTGGACAAGATGTATGCGAATGCGGAGTTGGTATCTTTAATTAAGGCCTTGGGGGTAGGAATTGGTGATCAGTTCGATATTTCTGGGCTACGTTATTTTAAGATTGTATTCATGACCGATGCCGATGTGGACGGTGCGCATATTTCGACGCTGCTTCTGACTTTCTTTTTCCGTTATATGCCAGAGGTGGTGAAAGGTGGACACGTCTATTTGGCGAAACCACCACTATTTGGCTTGATTAAGGGTACGGGCGCGAACCGTAAAATTGATTATATTTACGATGAAGCAGCCTTGGAAGAGAAATTGACTCAGCGCATCGAAGAGCGTGTGAAGGAAGGTTTGAAGATTAATCCAGAAGATGAACGCTTTAAGCAGGCTGGCTATACGGCACAACAGCGCTTTAAGGGTCTTGGTGAAATGAATGCACAGCAGCTTTGGGATACCACGATGAATCCAGAGAATCGTGTGTTGATTCGGGTGAATATCGAGGATGCGGAAAAAGCTGATGCGATTTTTACGAAATTGATGGGTACGGAAGTTGAACTACGTAAAAACTTTATTCAGTCGCGTGCTGCCTCAGTTAATATTGATGATTTGGACTTCTAAGGAAAGGATGAGAAATGACGAAAAACGATAAAAAAGTTCCACAAGAGCCAAATGATGAAAAAATCAATGCTGAGATGAATGCGGCAGAAAATGTCGCAGAAGGAATGATTGAAGAAGCTGCAGAAGAGATGGAAGATGCTCATCTGGGCGGATTAACCGCGCACCGTGCCGTAGATGGGGTCGAGGAATTGACGGTCGAGAACGTGATGGAGGATTCCTTCCTGCGTTATTCAATGTCGGTGATTATTGATCGTGCCTTACCAGATGTGCGTGACGGTTTGAAGCCGGTGCATCGCCGTATTCTTTATGCAATGTATAAAAATGGTTGGCGCGCACCACATGCTACGGTGAAGTCAGCGCGTATCGTCGGTGAAGTGATGGGTAAATATCACCCACACGGCGACTCCTCGATTTACGATGCGATGGTGAACTTGGCGCAGCCTTGGAAGATGCGCTACACCTTGGTAGAAGGTCAGGGTAACTTCGGTTCGATGGATGGCGATGATCCAGCGGCTTCACGTTATACCGAGGCCAGAATGGATAAGGTGGGGGCTGAGCTTCTGGCGGACATCGAGAAGGAAACCGTAGATTTTCGTGATAATTTCGATGGTACAGAGAAAGAGCCGGTGGTTTTGCCAGCTGCTTTGCCAAATATTCTTTTGAATGGTCAGATGGGTATCGCGGTCGGTATGGCGACTAATATTCCACCACATAACCTCGGTGAAGTAGTGGATGCGACGGTGGCTTTGATTGAAAACCCAGAGGCAAGTCTGGAAGATTTAATGAAACATGTGAAGGGTCCAGATTTTCCAACGGGTGCCGAAGTTTACGGTGGCGCACCGATGAAGCAGGCTTATGCGACTGGTAAAGGTTCGGTGACGATTCGTGCGGTAGCCAATATTGAAGAGCGTAAGAATGGCCGCTTTAATATTGTGATTACCGAAGTGCCTTACGGTATGAGTAAGGAAGGCTTTATTGAGAAGGTTCGTCAGCTGGTTTTGGATAAAAAATTGACTCACATTGCGGATGCGCGTGACGAATCGGCGCGTGGTAAGATTCGCGTGGTGGTGGAATTAAAGAAAGATGCTTATCCAAAGAAAATTTTGAATCAGCTCTATAAGATGACGGATTTGCAGACCAATTTCCACTATAACGTTTTGGCTTTGGTGAACGGAATTCAGCCACGCATTATGGGTTTGAAAGAGATTTTGGCGGAATTTATTAAACATCGTCAAAAAGTGATTCGTCGCCGTACGGAGTTCGATCTGCGTAAGGCTAAGGAACGTGCTCACATTCTCGAAGGTTTGAAAATTGCGCTAGATAACATTGACGAAGTGATTAAAACGATTCGTGAATCGTATGATGATGCCGATAAGCGTTTGATGGAGCGTTTCGGCCTCTCGGAAATTCAGGCGGCGGCGATCTTGGCAATGCAACTACGTCGTTTGCAGGGCTTGGAACGCGATAAAATTGAGGCTGAATTGCAAGAATTGATGGCTTTGATTGCGAAATACGAAGAAATTTTGGCAGATGAAGCGAAGATTTTGAACGTGGTGAAAGAAGAACTTCTAGCCATGAAAGAAAAATATGGCGACAAGCGTCGTTCGAAGATTTTCAATCATGAACTGGGTAAATTCTCGGAAGAAGAATTGATTCCAGAAGAAGAAAGTGTGATCTTACTGACAGCAGAGAATTACATTAAGCGAGTATCACAGACTGATTTCCGCCGTCAAAACCGTGGTGGTAAGGGTAAGAGGGGAATGACCACGAAGGAAGAAGATGTAATTTCACAGATTTTGACGACAAATTCGCATGATTATCTTTATATCTTCACCTCTCAGGGTCGCATGTTTAAGATGAAGGCTTATGAAGTACCTCAGGCTTCCTTGACAGCGAAGGGTACGGCAGCAGTGAATCTGTTGAATATGCATCCGGATGAGAAGATTACGGAGATTATTAAATATAACGAAGATAATCAGCAGTCGGATGATAAGAGTGACGATGAGGCGGATGAATACCTCTTTATGGCGACTAAGAACGGTACGATTAAGAAGACCGCGATGAAAAATTACGCGAATGTGCGCTCGAATGGTCTAATTACGATTAAATTGGACCCAGGAGACGAACTGAAGTGGGTGAAGCCAACTACAGGTAAGAATGATATCATTATTTCTACCTCGGCTGGTCAAGCAATTCGCTTTAATGAAGCCGATGTGCGTGCGATGGGCCGTTCGGCAATGGGCGTGCGTGGTATGCGTCTCCGTCCGAAAGATGAAGTGGTAGGGATGGATATTGTGACTGATCCAAAGCAGAAATTGATTGCAGTTTCGGCTAATGGTTATGGTAAATCTACTCTGGTGGCCAACTTCCCAACTCATAAACGTGGTGGTGTGGGTATCAAGGTGGCGGCCGTGACGGCAAAGACTGGTCCAATTGTGGCAGTGCATACCTTAGATCCAGAGGCGAGCGAAGTGATTATGATGTCATCAAACGGTCAGGCGATTCGTGTGGCGGTGAAGGATATTCCAACCCTCGGACGTGCTACACAAGGTGTACGCATTATGCGAATGGCAGAAGGTGACACGGTGGCCTCAATCGGTATCGTCTTACCAGAAGAAAAAGATGAAGAAGAGACTAACGAATAGCTAAGTCTTTTGGAAAAAGTACGCGTCTAGCGTACTTTTTTGTGTGTGGGGTTAGTAGCGGTTTTTGTGTGGGTGGTGGAGTTTTTTGGAGAAATTTTGGCTGGTGTTTTGCGAGAATTTTAGTAGGGATAACTTGCTTATGACAATTGATAACTTGCTTATGCTAAAAAATATTTGAGGGATTTTACCTCTGTTAAATTATTTTTGAAAATGCTTATGGTTGTGATTTTTGAGATTTTTCGCTATGGTGCAGGTAAATAAAACAGTGAGGTAATATGAAAAATCAGCAAACAAAGAAAATAAAAAAGACAGTGCTAGGAATTTTAGGTCTCAGCGTATTGACGCTCGGGCTGGGACTTGGAACAAATTCGGCAGTTTTTGCGACATTGAGAAAAACCGAATTAGCTGATAGAAATATCGTGCTTTCGGGGATTGTAAAAGAAAACGTGAAGCAAGATTCTGAAAAAGAGGTGGGTCGGGATTCTGAGGTGGAGCATGCTGGAAGTGGGGCAGAGAATGAGAATTCGGACGGTGAAAATTCTGAAGGTAAAAATTCTAATGGTGGAAATTTGAAAAATACAACCTCGGAAGAAGGAGTTTTGGAAGGTGAAGTCTCAGAAGGTGAGCTCGAAGGGACCGATGCGGAGGAGGGGGAATTAGATGAAAAGGAAATTTCAGAAGTACCAGTGTTGGGTCAGGTCGGTCAAACTTTGAAGGATTTTTGGTGGATTTTGGCAATTTTAGGGGGATTAATTAGCTTTCTTCTAGTCTTCTTATTTATCAAAAAGAAAGGAAAACGAAATATTCACCACTTACAATAGTAATTATTTCTCGCAAAATAAATTCTCATTTTTTCTCTCAAAATGAGTGGTGAAACGAAGAAAGTGTACCTTAAAAATAACTAATCTTGGACAAGAATACTCGGAACTCGGGTATTCTTGTTTTTCTTTGGGTGTGATAAGATAGTGGTATGGAAAGCTGTTATGTTTTTTTAGCATTCGTCTGTGGCTGGTTTATTGCACAGTTTTTCAAACTAATTGTGTTTGTGATTAAAACTCGCGGAAAAGCGAAATTCTCGGAAGTACTATATTATATGATGAAATCTGGTGGGATGCCATCTGGCCATACGGCGAGTTTTTCGGCGGTGACTGGAACGATTGGATTTTTGTCTGGATTTAACTCGACGGTATTTGCGCTGGCGGTCTGTATGACTTCGATTTTGATTTATGATGCGACTAACGTGCGTCATTCGGTAGGGGAACACGGAGAAATTATTAATCAGCTGATTGATGAGAGGAATTTGAAGTCAAGTGAGGCGGAAAAAACCGCGCATCTACGCGTGGTGGAGGGGCATACGGTGCCGGAAGTGGTGGCCGGATTGATTTTAGGTATATTAATTTCCATTGCAATCAATTTTCTGTTAATAAAATAAATAGGGAATTAATGGGCGAAATCGAACGATAAAACGGGAAGAAAGTACGAAAAAAGCGGAAAATTGCCAGAAAATTAAAAAATCTTAAAAAATCTTGCAAAATTGTGTTGACATTTATTATTTTCTCATCTATTATAGAAACATCCTCATGAGCAAACGGGAAACCAAATGAACATGAGGGACGAATTTTAACAATTCAGTTGTGCAATTATTAAAATAGATTTATTTCTATTTTTATCATCGTCAGTTAATTTATATATATTTGAGTTTTCAAATTTAAAATTCAAGGTCTTAGGACCTTTAATGGAGAGTTTGATCCTGGCTCAGGATGAATGCTGGCGGCATGCCTAATACATGCAAGTCGAGCGGTAGCATGGCTTCACCGTTTCCTTGACACACTTGGCCTTATGCGAGTGGAAAGATTCGAGGGAACCGTGAAGCTGATGACGAGCGGCGGACGGCTGAGTAACGCGTGAGAACATACCCCAAAGTGAGGGATAACTAGTCGAAAGATTAGCTAATACCGCATGTGATCTTTGGATTAAAGCATTTATGCGCTTTGGGAATGGCTTGCGTACGATTAGATAGTTGGTGAGGTAAAGGCTCACCAAGTCGACGATCGTTAGATGGTTTGAGAGGATGATCATCCAGACTGGGACTGAGACACGGCCCAGACTCCTACGGGAGGCAGCAGTAGGGAATCTTTCACAATGGGCGAAAGCCTGATGGAGCAATGCCGCGTGCAGGATGAAGGCCTTCGGGTTGTAAACTGCTTTTATAAGCGAGAAATATGATGGTAACTTATGAATAAGGATCGGCTAACTACGTGCCAGCAGCCGCGGTCATACGTAGGATCCGAGCATTATCCGGAGTGACTGGGTGTAAAGAGTTGCGTAGGTGGCAAGGTAAGTAGATAGTGAAATCTGGTGGCTCAACCATTCAGACTATTATCTAAACTATCTAGCTCGAGACTGTTATGGGTAACTGGAATTTCTAGTGTAGGAGTGAAATCCGTAGATATTAGAAGGAACACCGATAGCGTAGGCAGGTTACTGGGACAGTTCTGACACTAAGGCACGAAAGCGTAGGGAGCAAACGGGATTAGATACCCCGGTAGTCTACGCCGTAAACGATGGATACTAGCAGTTTTGGGTATCGACCCCCGGAGTTGCGAAGCTAACGCGTTAAGTATCCCACCTGTGTAGTACGATCGCAAGATTAAAACATAAAGGAATTGACGGGGACCCGCACAAGCGGTGGAGCGTGATCTTTAATTCGATGGTAAACGATAAACCTTACCAAGGCTTGACATCCGATGTAGGCTCTCGAAAGAGAACTGTGCCTTCGGGAACATCGAGACAGGTGATGCATGGCCGTCGTCAGCTCGTGTCGTGAGATGTTTGGTTAAGTCCATCAACGAGCGCAACCCTTGCAACCAGTTGTATTTTTCTGGTAGGACTGCCCCGGTAACGGGGAGGAAGGAGGGGATGATGTCAGGTCAGTATTTCCCTTACGCCTTGGGCTAGAATCGCGCTACAATGGCCGGTACAATGCGAAGCGAAGCAGTGATGTGAAGCAAATCGCACCAAAGCCGGTCCCAGTTCGGATAAAAGGCTGAAACTCGCCTTTTTGAAGTCGGAATCGCTAGTAATCGCAGATCAGCATGTTGCGGTGAATACGTTCCCGGGTCTTGTACACACCGCCCGTCAAACCATGAGAGTCACCAACACCCGAAGTCCGCCTCGGCGGCCTAAGGTGGGGGAGATGATTGGGGTTAAGTCGTAACAAGGCATCGGTACGAGAACGTGTCGATGGATTACCTCCTTTCTAGAGAAGGATTTGATGAGCATTAAACTAAGGTTTAATGTATCTAGGTCGGTCGTAATTGTGTTTATAAGCTTAAGACACAATATAGCTTACGAAAGTAAGATACGATTTACAGCTTACTAAAACAGACGATGAATTGCACAGCTGAGTTGTTAAGGAAAATCCCCGAAAGGGGATTTTTTGTTGACTTTTATGTTATACTGCTGACATGAATATCGATCTTTTGCGGGAATTAGAGGGGGTAGTCTTGGATTTTTATCAGGAGAAGAAAATGATGGGGGTTTCTTTTTTGACAGGGTTATTAGGAGTGCTTATCGATCTTAAACCGGCAGCATTATTGATTAATGATAGAATTAACGATAGGAAATTATTGGATAATAAGAGAATTCTGGAAATTTTGAACAAATTAGAGGTAGATTTAGTTCGAGAAAAGTTGAACAAATTTAGTAATGAGGAAATCGAATATTTATATTTGGCGAAAACCGCCCGAGCGAGCTTGGAACTTCAGAAATGGCACAGAGAATTTTTTAATAGCGTGTCTAAGACGGGAGAAATTTTAGATAAGAAAGAGTGGATCGAGGCAAATTATCAGATAGGGAAGATATTAGGTTATCCGGAAACGGCTACTTCAGAATATATTAGAATGCAGATTGAAGGTATCGAGAAAGATGATAATTATCGATCAAGAATGGAGCGAAATTATTATTACATGCATAGTGCGAAGTTTGAGAATGAAGAATTTGAGGCGTACGACCATAGATTAAATTTGGCAGTTAGTGAATATTTGCCTATTACAGCAGAAATAATGCGAGCGAATACCAAAAAAAGATGGTTAGAGTAAGATTCTCATGGTAAAATATTAAGAGTTTAACGGAGAATAAATAAAAATGGGATTAATTTTTAGTGCATTTTTATTGTTGGTGGGATTTGTCCTACTGATAAAAGGTGCAGATGTATTTGTCGATGGGTCAAGCGACACGGCGAGAAAATTTAAGGTACCGAAGATGCTGATTGGCCTGACAATCGTTTCTTTTGGTACGAGTGCACCGGAATTGGCGGTGAGTATTCAATCAATCTTGGCGGGGAAGGGCGATATTTTACTTGGTAATGTGATTGGTAGTAATATTTTGAATATTTTACTAATTTTAGGCGTATCAGCGATGGTGGGAGCGCTTCATGTGAAGACGGCAACGGTACGCAAAGAGATTCCAGTGTTGGTCTTGATGACTTTGGGATTTGCTGCGGTTTTGTCAGATAAATTGTTCGGATTGTCAGAAAATTTGTTCACTAGACAGGATGGCGTAATTTTACTATTGTTCTTCGGGATTTTTATTTATTATCTTTTCGGTATGCTGAACCGCAAGTCGAATAAGGTGGAAGAGGAAGACGAAGGGGGACCAGTAAATCTAGCTAAATCGATCGCAATGATTGTGTTTGGTTTACTCGCAGTAGTACTTGGTAGTGACCTGGTGGTGAGAGGCGCTTCGGATATTGCGGCGAATTTTGGGGTGAGTCAGAGGTTGATATCTTTAACTATCGTGGCGCTCGGAACCTCTCTTCCGGAGTTGGTAACTTCGGTGATTGCCACGAAAAAGGGGGAATATGATATTGCGATTGGTAATATCGTGGGGTCAAATATCTTTAATATCGGTATCGTGGCAGGTTTACCAGTGGCGATTCTCGGCGGAGTAGCAGGAAGTGCCTTCTCGATTGTCGACGTGGTAGCACTAGTGATTTCACCGATTGTGTTATTTATTTTTGCGAAGAATGACCAGAAAATTAGCTTCAAAGAAGGCTTGGCGTTTTTGGTTCTGTTTGTGATCTATTATGGCTATGTGATTGCAAGTAGTTTAGCGTAAATTAGACTGATGGAATCGTGAAATTGTGGAGTGTAAGTAGCTTCAAATAAAATAAACGAATAGAATTTGGGGGAATTAAAGCACCTTGTAACAGAGGTGCTTTTTGACAACTTAAGCGTTTTGTGGTAAAATGGGGGTGTCTTTTTGTGGACTGCGAACAAAGAGGGATGAGTGAAAGCAGTGGTTATTTAAAAGGAGGGTTTTATGAGCGTCATGTCGAAAATTAAATTAGTAGACGAGAGGAATGGTAAAGATTTCTGTCTTGAATTAGATTATAAGGAGAGATGTTATATTTTTACCACCGCAAGAGGAATTCGAAAAGAGGATTTTTTTGAGGCTTTTTGTAGCGATACGAAGAAAATTCCTATTATGCTGCAACGTAGTTCAATGAACCAGGATTTTCAGATTTATTTAGAACAGATAGACTCTATTCAAGGAGTAAGGGGTTCGATGGATTTGGAATTAACTGGTAAAGTTAAACTAGCGAACGGAGATTTTTGCTTATTTATGGCCTACTATGACTATGATATGCATAGTGGCGAAATTAGTTTAGTGGAATCGAAGAAAACTACTAGGGTAGAAAAACGCAAAATCGAAGAAGTAAATGATGATTCGGCGATAATTTTAACGGATTCAATTCCGGCAGATAAATTATTCAGTTTTTTTATGCGGGAAAGACCGGAGTTACGGAAGACGGAGCAAATTTTATTACACACAAGAGATAAAAAATGCTTGTTATTGAAGAATGTATTAATGCTTCGGAAGATTTTAACGTTGGATAGTAAGGTAAAGTTACAAATGGAAGCGGAAGCGCAAATTAATTTCATGGATAAAGTACTGAAATTTGTAGTCTAATTGTTATTCATTCTAGAATTTAATTTTTATTTTTCAATTTTAATTTCAATTTCTAATTTAGAGCTATTTTTAAGCTATTTGAAAGATTTTAAGACGAAAAATCAAATTTTCCAAGGAATTAGCGAGACATAATTTGACTAACATAAAACAATTCCGGAGGCTGGATTACCCAGCCTTTTTTCTGGGCTTTTATAAAATTGAAGCCTAAAAATAGGCTATAATAGAGGTAATGAAAACTCTAGAAAGTGAAAATTTGAGCAAAATTTTGAGCAGCGAATCTTTAGGTGATGAGATTTTAGACGCGAAGATGGATTCCCGGAATTTAATCGTAGGCGATGAGATTTTGGATGCGAAAATGGATACGCGTAATTTGGTGGATGAGTATAAGGGGCTGCCAAATGAAGAGGTGAAAGATAGATTAGCGGAGAAGCGAAATAGTTTGGAAATTGCGATTGAAAATGTCGATCACGATTTTAATGCGGGAACGATTGTGCGCTCGGCAAATAATTTTAATGTGAGTAAGGTGCATATTGTGGGGCGACGTAAATATAATCGTCGGGGTGCGATGTGTACGGATAAATATCTAGAGATCGTGTATTGGCCTTCAATGGAAGAATTTATGGCGGATCAGAGAGCGCGTAAAAGGGAAGTGGTAGCAATTGAAAACAATGTGGAGCGTGCTAAACCTTTGGGCCTTAAACGCTTTGAGAGCCACTCTACGCTAGTTTTCGGTAGTGAGGGTAATGGAATTAGTCTAGAATTGGTAAATGCGGCAGACGATGTGCGCTATATTGAATCTTTTGGCTCGACGCGTTCGGTGAACGTAGGGGTGGCGGCAGGGATTGCGATGTACGAATGGGTACGGCAAAACGTGTTTTAGCGCTTAAAAATTGCTTGAACTAAGAGGGTAAGGAGAAAAATGTGGAGGTTCGACATTACGACAAGTCCAAGTAGGATGGCGATGAGGCCCCAAAATTTGACGCGTTCATAAGAAGAAACGCCACTTAAGAAATTAGTGGAAATCTCTTGGTATTTAGCGACCATAATACCGCCGACAATGACGATAATAAGTCCGATAAAAACCCAAGAAAAGCTAAAATTCCAGTCCATATGCCATAATTATAACAGAATTAACGGGGATTTTTATTGCATTTTTGAGTTTTATGGGGTAAAATAAGTGATATTGGGGATATAGCTCAGCTGGTTAGAGCGCGTCACTGATAATGACGAGGTCTGTGGTTCAAGTCCACATATCCCCACCAAATTAGAAATGATGAATTCGGCGTAAGGCCGATTTTTTGTGTTTGGATTTTGTGTTTGAAATAAATAGGGATTAAAAGTTAGTGGTTAGAAAGAATGATTAATAGGGGGAGGATAGATGATTTTTGCTATAAAAACTAGGGCATAGAGAATTAAGATATAAAAAAAGACCCGTGAGGGTATTTTTTGGTGGAGTGTTCAGCGGGGGGACGCTAAACACCCCATGTATGGTGGAGCAACAGGGATTCAAACCCTGGACCTCTGCCTTGCAAAGGCAGCGCTCTAATCAGCTGAGCTATTGCCCCATACGCAAGAATTTTAACAAAAAGCAGAAAAAATGTCAATAAAATCGTATTCACTCACAACCTTTGCAACATAGATTGGTAAACTTATTGCCATC
>CAUQDR010000003.1:0-77568 GCA_963517325.1 uncultured Candidatus Saccharibacteria bacterium | reverse complement strand
TATAGGTTATAGAACTCCTGCTGAAATGTTGCATAGGTTGTGAATGTTGTATGAATTTTTGGCAAAAAGTGTTGAATAGAGAATGGGAACCAGGTAAATGTGCAGAGCATTCGGAAGGCCTGAGAAGAAGCAAACGGAGGCGGCATAGGCTAAAATTAGAGAGGCAAAATAGAGTTTGGCTGGAGCAATACTAGAGATTAAGCTGGTGAAGTTGGATTTTTTCATGGATTGCTTGGAAGATTGACTAGAGGATGGCTTTACAAGTTTTTGGCGAGAATAACAGAGATAAAATACGCAAGTACCACTACAGAAAATAATCAAGATACCGATAAAACCGGTCTCGACTAAGATAGCGACATATTGGTTTTGAGTAATTTCTTTGGTAGAGCCAAGTTCTGAAAAGGCCTGATAGAGGGCAACACCGGAAGATCCTAGTCCAGAGCCGAAAAAGAATTGTCCCGGGTGACTAAGGGCGAGTTGCAGGCCCATTTTCGAGAGCTTGACACGAATATCGGTTGATTCTGTAATATAGCCATCGAAGAGTGGGGCATGAGTGTTGGTATTAATATTGGTGGTGTCGCTAACAGAAAAACTAGATGAGTTATTATGAGGCAGAATATTGAGAGATTCACTCTGGTCGACTGGAGATTTTTTAGATTCAAGGAGAGGAATCTTGACTCGACCGAGAGTCATTTGGCTAATTGAACGACTAACCCCACCCAGAAAAGTATCAGAGGTGGGACCGAGTTCCGACATCAAACCTTGAGCGAGCGTAACAAAAATCAGAGGAAGTAAGATTAGTGAGATGATCTTCGAGGCGGCAAGAAGCTTCTTTTTGGTGTGAAATATTTCATAAAGAAAAATCACCGCGACAGACAGGAAGAAGGAATAGGTTGCACCCCTTGAAAAAATCAAGAAAAGTGTTGAAATAATAAAGCCAGCCAAAGCGAGATAGAGAATTTTAGACTTGCGAGTTTGGTGGGTTTTCGGATGAATTACTCGAAAGACCAGAAAGATAGCTGGGGCAAGTAAGAGATTACCCATAAACTGCGGTTCAATAGCAAAACCATTGGGGTGAGGAAAGCCAAAAGAGAGATTAGTGCAACCAAGACAGAGTAAAATCTGGTCGCCGGGAATATTAAGGGTATTCAAAATGGCTTGTAACCAACAAAAACCGGAAGCCAAGGTAGCACCCAAAAGAAAGGGCTTTTCGAGTGAGAGGGGTGTCTTTTTTAATATAATATTTTTATAAAAAGTCAAGAGGGAAAGATAGAGACACCAGATAATGCCAGCGGTCATAAGGCCGCGAAATTTATTGGAGCTCCAGAAGAGGGTGAGCGAAAAATAGAGTGGAATACTACTCAAAATCAAAGGAATTTGCACGGGGACTTTAGTGAGTGGAGTTTTTTTCGTAATGAGATTACAGAGATCGGCGAGGAAATTTGGCATCGATAAAACACCCATCAAAAGCAACCACAACAGAGGTAGGGAAAATTCGTAATTGGAAGATTCGGTAGAAAAAAGTGGTATGACTGGATAGTAAGAAAAGAAGAGAACAATAGGTAGTGCCCAGAAAAAACTGCGGTGGACAGGGAGGAGTTTTTGATTTATATCTTCAAGTTTAGTTTGGAGGTTTTTTAGCATAAGATTCGCCTATAAAATTATGATTTTAGTTTGGATTCTTGCGTCTTTTTCGACATTTAGAGTTTTTGGAAGTTTTAAGTGTTTCTAGGAGCTTAGGTCTTCTGAGTTTTTAGGACCTTTTCGACAAATTGACGGATTTTGCTGTGAAAATTTTCAGTACTAAACTTGGTAGCCGTGGCGGAAATTTCTTGAGGCGAAAGAAAAGAATTTACAGATTTTTCTTCAAAATTTTTCAAAGTTTGAACAAGGGAATCGACGGATTGCTCTTCAAAGAAGAGGCCGTTTTTGCCATTCTGAATGTAATCCATGGCGCCACCTTGCTTAAGAGCGATGACTGGACAGCCAGAAGCCAGAGCCTCGACCGGAGCAATGCCGAAAGGTTCATTAGATGGAAAAACGAAGGCTTTGGCGTATTTAACAAACTCCTTAAGATCGGACTGCGGTAAGACATCGAAGAAGACTACACGCTTCGAGCCGGCGGCTTGATTAACCAGTGATTCATGAGCCGCACCATTACCGATGAGAACTAAATTAAACTTTAGCTTCTTACAAGCGGCAAGAATTAAATCTAGACGTTTCCAGTTGACTTGACGAGAAAAATTCAAATAGAAGCCTTCGGTGAGAAAACTTTCTGGGAGCTTTTGGAGAATTTCCGGGAGTTCCCTAGTGGATTTCTCAGAGATAATTTGACTTTTATTATGTTTTATGTTGTTTTCTAGTTTTATCTTCGTTTGCTTTTTCTTTGAATTATGTTGTGATAATATTTGACAATTTGACTGAATTATTTCACGATATGGAGCGACAGGCTGGAAGTTTTCCACAGCCACAGGTGGATAAATAATCGCGCTTTCCCTTTTGTAAAATTGTTTAATTTCCTGCTGAGCGAAATCTGAGATGGTTAAATAATAATCTGGGCGCGCGGCAGCTTCAAGGTCCTTGCGTCGTAAAGTTTTCACCATCAGGCGAAAAACTGGACGAACCAAAAAATTCAATTTACCGAAGCCAGGATCTTCGAGATATTCCCTATATTTCCCCCAATAATATTGGGTCGGGACATGACAATAACAGATATGAGCACCGGGCTTGGTTTTAACAAATTTGGCATCACAGCCAGAAACCGAAATGACTAAATCATAAGCAGTAAGGTCGAGATGTTTGAAATAATTCTGACGTAAAGGGGCGATAAATTTTCGGAGACAGGCTGGCAGGAGATTTAACCAACCGGTTTTAACCTCGCCATCGAGAAACCAGTTAATCTGTTTCGGGCGATATTGAGAGGTATAAATGGGTGCTTCCGGATAAATGCGGTGTAATTCCCTCAAGACTTGCTCGGCACCACCGACCACGGTGAGCCAATCACAAACTAAAGCGATTTTTGGTTCGCCGATTTTCGATTGGGCGGATTTTGTATTGGTGGTTTTAGATTCAGCCATTTATTTGGCGCCCTTTTGAAAAATTACCGCACGAATAGTCTGAAGAATAATCTGTAAATCGAAGAGTACCGACCAGTTTTGGATGTAATAAAGATCAAGTGAACGACGTTCATCAAAACTAATATCCCGACGACCAGAAACTTGGGCTAGACCAGTGAGGCCAGATTTGACAGTAAGAAGAAGTGAGCGGTCACCGTAATTACGTAATTCCCCTGGAACTAGGGCGCGTGGGCCAACGAGAGAGATGTCACCACGTAAAACATTAAACAACTGGGGTAATTCATCAAGTGAGGTGGCGCGCAAGAATTTACCGATACGCGTAATGCGAGGGTCGCGGGCTAAGAAATCACCATTTTTTCGATATTGATGAGAGAGCTCGGCAGCGGAAGTAATCTTCCCTTCTTTTTCCATTTTGGCAAAGGCTTCTTCTGGGGTCATACCAGAATAGGCTGTCTTCATACTACGGAACTTAAGAATTTTAAACTTACGATTATATTGGGTGAGACGATATTCACTATAAATAGTCTTGGACTTTGGGTCAGAAATTTTAAGGCAAAGCCAAATAACTAGCATTGGAATAAAGGCCAAAATAATACCGATAAGACTAAAAATAATATCCATAAAGCGCTTAACGATGCGAGCGTTGCCCACGAGTGGTGTGACCTTAACCAAAATAGCTGGGGTACTACCGATAAGTTCAAGTTGACCCATGTGTTGGGAAAGCGCAGCTTCAGATGGAATGAAATAATAGAGGAGATGATGATTAATCGATTGACGATAAACATATTCAGTCTGACGTTCGTCGGTTTGAAAAATCACATCAACTGTCTGGTCTTTCAAGGCATCTTTCAAGGAAGAATATTGAAAATGGCGGAGCTCTTTCGGAATAAACTTATTACCGGCCACCACTCCAACTAGGCGATAACCATCCTCGGGATAAGCCAAGATTTGATTAATTAGATAGGTGGTATTTTTTGAATTACCGACGATAATAGCCCGCTTGATACCGATTTTTTGCAACATAAAACGTTTGCGGAAGAATTTTAAAATTATTCGCATAAAGAGGAGCGAAATAAAGCAAGTGAAGACCGCGTAAACCGCAATTAAACGGACGGGAAAGAGATTTTCTTGAATAAAAAAATCTAAGGTAATAATACCCATGATACCCACCACCGAAGCCACAAAGAGACGGTAAAGTTCACCCCACCTGGATTTGGCAAAAATCACATCTTTACGATAGAGTCCCATAATGAAGAGCATAATAATCCAAAGCGGAACCAAGAAAACCAGCGGCAAGATAAATTCCATAGAAGTAAGCTCAAAATAATATGGGCGGGTGTCGAGTTTAGTGCGAATCATGTAGGCAAAAGCAAAAGAAGCGATGATTGCAATAATGTCGCCTAAGATGAGAAATAAACGAAAAATAAAATCGGAATTTTTCTTCATTAGTCTTATTTTAACCCAAGAGAAAGCTTTTTTAAAGAGAAAGAAAAAACTATGCAGATTGGCTGCATAGTTTATTTTTTGAGTGAGGTGGGTCTTTATCTTACTTATTCGACAGTAACCGACTTAGCAAGATTGCGTGGCTGATCGACATTATTGCCACGATAAACTGCTAAGTAGTAAGCAAACATTTGACTCAAGAGATTGAAGAGAAGTGGCGTGAGCAATTGAAGGTTAGTGTCAATTTTTACAACACCTTCCACTGGCAGATCAACTTCGGTGTCAGAAAAGACAATCACGTGGCCACCGCGTGCCAAAACTTCCTGAATACCAGAAATAGATTTTTCGAACAAGAAACCAGATTGCAGCATCACGACTTCGAAGAAACGATCATCAATCAAAGCGATGGGGCCGTGCTTTAATTCCCCAGTCGGATAGCCGTTAGCATCAATGTAAGAAATCTCCTTGAGCTTCAAAGCACCTTCGAGCGCGATAGGATAATTCACATCACGACCGAGATAAATCGCGTGTTCGTAATTTGTATAGTTCTTGGCGAGCTTGGAAATTTCCTCCTGCTTCTCATGCAAGATACGCTTGATTTCCTCTGGCAGAAGACTAATTTCGTCTACTAAGGTGGCAACTTGACGAGCGTTCAGACCCTTAGCTTCAGCAATAGTCAGGCCGAACATTAAAATCGCAATGACTTGAGAAGTGTAGGCCTTGGTACTGGCGACAGAAATTTCTGGACCGGCATGAACATAAGTACCACCATCGACTTCACGCGCAATAGTCGAGCCAATAGCGTTGACGATACCGATAGTTTTGGTGCCCTGAGATTTAATTTCACGAAGACAAGCCAAAGTATCCGCGGTTTCACCAGACTGAGAAATAATAAGCGCCACCGAGTGATCTGGAATATAAGCATGGCGGTAACGATATTCGGAAGCAATCACCGGCTCAATGGTAACACCAGGTAGAACCTGTTCGATGAGATAAGCGGCAGTATTAGCAGCATAATAAGCGGTACCACAACCAACCAAAATGATGTGCTTGATTTCTTTTAGTTCCTTGACAGAAAGATTTGGACCACCGAGATGCACGGTATGTTCTTTCGCATTAATACGACCACGCAAAGTTTCTTTCAAGCTATCTGGTTGTTCCATAATTTCTTTAAGCAAGAAATGATCGTAGCCACCTTTTTGAATAGCCGAAAGGTCGGTGAGAATTTTTTCAACTTTCACAGAAACTGGCTGAAGGTCGAGAGTTTTAACTTCGACATGATCTTTGGAAATAAGAGCAACTTCGCCGTCGTTTAGATAGATAGCATTTTTAGTATTACCGATAAGAGCCGAAGCGTCCGAAGCGATGAGGGTTTCATGTTCGCCCACACCGATAACCAGTGGCGAACCAGAACGAGCTACCACGAGATGTTCGGTATCGTCAACTGACATCACGGCAATGCCATAAGTACCAGAAACGAGTTTGAGCGCCTGAGTGACAGAGTCGAGCAAATCATGCGATTCTTGATAAAAACTATCGATGAGAGCCGCCAATACCTCTGTATCAGTCTCGGACTTAAATTGATATTTCTCAGAGAGCTCTTTTTTCAAGGCTTTATAATTTTCGATAATACCGTTATGAACCAAGAAAATGCTACCGACATGATGTGGGTGAGCATTAGTCTCGGATGGATTACCGTGGGTAGCCCAACGAGTATGGCCGATACCAATATGATCAGACGTATAATGATCTTTAATTTTAGCTTCTAGATTGACGATCTTGCCAACCGCACGTAGTAACGTAGGGTTCTGGTTTTGATCAAGAGTTGCCACACCGGCTGAATCATAACCACGATACTCTAGGCGCTTAAGGCCTGAGAGTAAGAATTCTTGAGCGTTATTTTTTCCAACATATCCGACAATTCCACACATATAACCTCCTTTTTTTCGATTATAACAGAAAAAACACCGCATGAGCGATGTTTTATGAGAGATAGGCGAGTGATTCAATGATTTTAATGACACTAGGGTCCACTGGTTTCATAGGACCAACTCGCACCGGTAGATTTTCGGAAAGATTATTGAATGATGATTTTGCTAATTTTGGCTGAGAATTTTTCTGAGAAAAGAGCCTTCGAATAGTTTGACAGACCGGTCGATATTGAATGCCGTCGGTCAAACGATAACTTTTTTCCATGGGAATACGCCGAGTTAAAAGCATTGACTTAATATCTGGCTCCAAGCTAGTAGCCTGAATCGAAAAATATCTTAGCTGCCGAGCTAATTCCTGCCGAGCCTGATCAAGATCTTCCATTTGCTGACGATTTTGCTGAGGCAACTCCGTATGAGATAATTCCTTTTCCTCATTTCGGATTAAGTATTGCTCATAAAAATCATATAGTTCAGAAAGTAGACGTGCACTCTGAGTAAGATTCTCGTAAATAGCTGAGAAATTAGTTTCCCGACTGAGCGGGCGCGTAAGTTCATGACAACTCGCGTGATAAAAAGTTATACGCGCAAAAGTCTGATGACGTTCTTCGGTGGAAAAAAGTTTTTCCTCATTACACCGACGCGAATCCAGCGCAATTTCCTGCGACTGCAGCAACACATTATCGATAGTTTGAAGTAATTTATAATGTAAACGGTGAACTTTTTCCGCTTGCGCTAAATAAGATTCTTCCAAATAAACGACAACTTCACGATCTAAAATAACCATTAGTTCCCCCCCCTTCATATTTTCCAAAAACTAGTAATGTACTAACAAGTCTTTTTTATTATAAGACAGGGGTAGACATTTGCCAAACAAAAGCGTTATGATGATTTTAACAATTTTATGAAAATTTACTTAATTCGTCATGGAGAAAGTTTGGCTAATCTAGGTTTAGTATCAGCGGATTTTTCTATGGATAATCAAAATACTTTATCCAAAAAAGGTGAAAATCAGATACAGGCAATTATACCGGCCTTCCTGAATTGTAATATTATACGAATTTTTTCTTCACCAATGAAACGAGCTGTCAAAAGTGCAGAAATATTACAATCTGGCCTAGTTAATAAACCAAAAATCATGATTGATAATCGTCTAAAAGAGATTGACTACGGAATTTTTACCGACGATCGAGATAATCCTGAAATGCAAAATATCGCCAAGAAACAAATTGCCGGTGACCAAGAAATTCGCTTTGGCGGTGGAGAAAATATACGTGAAATTTTGGAGAGATTTTTAGGTTTCTTAGTTGATACTTATAAAGAAAATCAAAATGACGAAATTATTATTCTTTCACATGGTCGTCTACTATCAATTGTGAGTAAAAAAATTGAAGAGCTTTGCCAGAAAAAAATTAGAAAATCCCAAATAAATAACGCTTCAATAATTGAAGTTGAATTAAATAATAATGATATTAATTTATTAAAAACTTATTTAAATACCTTAAAAAACTAATTTTAAAATTGTTTTTTCATCGTGTTTATGGTAAAATCTTGGTAGTTAATTAAATAGTAAAATATTAAAAGAGAGGTGGGTATGGATCTGGCATCAGGGACAGATAATGGCAATAACGCCGACCTAAATCAAATACAAAATCAATTCGGCATCCCTCCGATGCCACCAACCGATAGCGCAATGCCAGCTTTTGATTCTGGCGCAACTTTTGGTGTACCGACAGAAACTATTACCGGTAATAGTACTAATTCTGCCCCAACTTTCGAAAATAATGGAGCTTCACAAGTCATGCAAGATTTAACTAATCAAGGTCCAGCCCCAATTTTGGAGCCAACCGAAAATACTAATGCGGAAAACACTTTCGCTGCCCCAGCTATGGATTTAAGCAATCTAGGTGTAGAGAGTACAGCTGAAAAACCTGCAGAAGCGACTACTGAAGTAAATACCGAAGCTGCAGCGCCAGCAATCAATCTCGAGACTGCCGCTCCAGTAGCCCCTGAAGCTGCAAATGAAGATAGTAAATTAGAAGACGTAAAAAAACAAATGTTGCAAGATCTTTATCCTTTGATGGATAAAATCAAAATCAACCCTGACCAAAAATTCAAAGTCTATAAACAAATGATTGAGTCGACCGGTGACAAAGAAATGATTACTGCCGCCTACGATACCGCTAAAAGTCTAACTGACGAAACCGAGCGCGCCGAAGCATTACTCTACCTCATCGAAAAAGCTGATAACTAATAGAAAACCCACTTACTTTTTTAAAACACGCTCCAGGCCGCAAGTCCGCGTCCCAAGGGGCGAATGGCCAAGCTTATAGTTTTAAAAATAGCAAGTGGGTCTTTTCTATCTAACGAATAATATAATAAAAAGGAGGCTAATGCCTCCTTTTTATTATTTAGTACATACCTCCGCCCATGGCTTCTGGTTCGGATTTTTCTGGAATGTCGACAATGAGTGCACCCATAGTAATAGCAGTAGCCGAAATACTAATGGCGTTCTGGACAGCTTCACGAGTAACACGAGCTGGGTCAATTACACCGGCTTTCTTCAAATCTTGCAAACCTTTTTCTGGTTGCATAACATTGATACCAAAGCCTGGTTTCGCTTTTTCAACTTCAGAAAGCAGAGCTTGAGAATTCAAACCAGCATTTTCAGTGATATGAATGAATGGAGCCTTGAGGGCATTTTTCACAATCTTCGCACCGAGATCAGAATCATCTAAGGTATTTGCAAGATTAACTAGGGTGACACCACCACCAGCCACAATTCCTTCATCAAGGGCAGCCTTCGTGGCAGCGACGGCATCATCGACACGATACTTTTTCTCGTCGATTTCAGTTTCGGTAGCGCCACCAACTTTAATCACCGCAACCTTGCCGAGAAGAGCGGCGGCACGCTTATTAAATTGTTCACGATCATAATCAGAGGTGGCAAGGTTAGCTTGAGATTTAATCAATTCAATACGAGCTTTAACTTCCTTATTGTCACCATTGCCACTAATAATGGTCGACTCGTCCTTGGTAGCGATAATTTTCTTGGCAGAACCTAAGAGATCAAGATCAGCATCTTCAAGCTTCATGCCACGTTCCTCGGAGATAACAGTGGCACCAGTAAGCACTGCGATGTCTTCTAGAATTTCTTTGCGGCGGTCACCGAAGGCTGGAGCTTTTAGAACGAGAGTATTAAAGACACCCTTAAGTTTATTTAGGACGAGGAGTGAGAGAGCTTCCCCGCTAACTTCTTCGGCAATGATCACGAGATCTTTGCGGCCAGATTGCATGATTTTTTCAAGAATTGGCAGGATTTCATTATTGGAAGAAATTTTCTTATCGGTAAGGAGGATAAGAGGCTTGTCAAAAATCGCTTCTTGACGATTCACGTCAGTGACGAAAAATGGAGAGCTGTAACCCTTATCATAACTAAAGCCTTCGACGATTTCCTGCTCCATTTCGAGACCTTGACCTGGCTCGACGGTCACCACGCCGTCTTTACCGATTTTAGAGATTACGCCAGCAATCAATTCACCAATGGCGGCATCACCAGCTGAAATAGTGGCAACTTCGGTGATTTTCTTGCTATCACCAGTGATTTGCTCAGCCGCTTGATTAATCTTCTCGACAATTTCTGCGCCAGCTTTTTCGATACCAGCACGTAGCTCCATAGGATTTACGCCGGCAGTGATAAGTTTATTAGCTTCACTGAGAATATTGTAAGTTAAGACTGTAACAGTAGTAGTACCATCACCAGCGACCTTATTTAGTTTCTGAGCGGCGGACTTAATTAGCTTGGCACCAACTTGCTCACCAAGATTAGCTTCCGTACTACCAAGGTCGACAGCTTCCGCGACGGTCACGCCATCATGAGTGATGGTTGGGTTACCGTATGATTTCTCGATCACCACATTTTGACCTTTAGGGCCAAAAGTCACTTTCACGGCGTCATATAGTTGTTTGGCACCGCTCAAGATTTTTTCGCGAGATTCTTGTGCATAAAAAATTTTCTTCGCCATATTTCTCCTTATTTAATAATTGCTAAAATATCCTCTTCACGAACGATGAGATATTCTTGAGATTCAAATTTTACATCGGTAGTAGAGTATTCTTTGAAAATAATTTTGTCGCCAGCTTTGACGGATTTTACCTCTGGACCAACGGATTCAACGACGGCATAGGCTGACTTTTCGTTTTGATGGCCAGCGAGAAGAATTCCAGATGCAGTTTTTTCAGCAGGCTCTGCTTTTTTTGCAACGACACGGTCACTTAATGGATGTAGTATCATGTTCCTCCTGTTTGATGGTTATATATCTATTGTAGTCGAAAAATTAGCACTGTCAAGCTTTGAGTGCTAATTATCGTAAAAATCTAGTGTGGTATAATTTAGTAAAGAGGTATTATGAAAATTAAAACATTTTTGATGGATAATTTACCGGATTATAATCGCCTAGTGATTCCCTATCATCTGGGAAAAGCAGTACTAGCGGCAGAAAAATATCATTTTCCGGGTAAGAAAATGCGTGTGATCGCAGTGACAGGAACCAATGGCAAGACTTCGACCTGTTTTTTGATTTGGAAGATGTTAAATCATGCGGGTTATAAAACCGGTTTAATGACCACAGTAGCTTGGGGGGTGGATAAACTGGAAGAACAGATTGAACATATGACCACCGTGGATGCGGAAACGCTGAATTATCGCATGAATGAGATTGAAAAACAGGGGGCAGAATTTTTAGTACTGGAAGTCACCTCACATGCTTTAGCGCAACATCGAATTTTCGGAGTGCCAATTGAAATTGCGGTGGAAACTAATGTGACCCACGAACACCTTGATTATCACAAAACTTTTGAAAATTACCGCGCCACCAAAGCTAAGTTATTCAAAATGGCGAAGGCCGGAGTGATTAATGAAGACGACGGGTCCTGGTTGTATTTTGCTACTAAAGTTTCGAATTATATCACATATGGTATAAAACACGGGATGTTACAGGCAGAGGAAGTGAAAGAATCAGCCAGTGGTGTAAAATATATCGTGAATCCAAATACGCGCGGCATTAATCATCAATGGAAAAACACTACGAAATTACCACGTTTCAAAATTGAAACTCAAATTCCGGGAACTTTCACAGTTTATAATTCCCTAGCCGCTACAGCAGTGGGGTTGATTCTCGGACTTTCAGAAGAGCAAATTCATGATGGTATATACAGCCTAGAGTCAGTCGAAGGACGAATGAATCGCATCGATGAGGGGCAAGATTTTACCGCGATCGTGGATTATGCACATACACCAGATGCGTTCTTGAAAGTCTTCGAAGCAATTAAATCCGCGCGCACAGATAAGGCTAAAGTAATCTCCCTGTTTGGTGGGGCGGGACGACGCGACGAATCGACACGTGAAGAGCGCGGAGAGATTGGGGCAAAAAATAGTGACTTCATCGTGATAACCGAAGACGATTCACGTGACGAAGATCCACAGATGATTATGGAAGAATTTGCGAGAGGCGCCGAAAAGCAGGGGTTCGTGCGTGAGAAAAATCTCTTCCTGATTCAAGATAGAAAAGAAGCTATTCGTAAAGCTTTGAGCTTAGCCAAAAAGAACGATATCGTATTAGTGCTGGGTAAGGGTCACGAAAAAACTATCCTAAGGGGAGACAAGGCGGTACCTTTCGAAGATATTAAAGTGACCAGTCAGTTACTGAAAGAAATGCAAAAGTAGCGAATAGTAAAAAGTAAAAAAATAGACACCGTGAAGGTGTCTATTTGATTATTCAGTTTCTTCCTGATTAACTTCGAAATCAGCAATACCGTTGATGATGTGCTCTTTTGAAAGATTGAGCGCTTGGCCGATAGTAGCAGCACAGGCCATGTAGGAGATATTCGGTTCCCCGGTGAGGAAGGAGGCGACATTGAAGCGAAAACCGTGATAGTTTAATTCAGCTTCCGAGCCTTTCTTATAAAGCTTACTATTTTCAATACGCAAATCTGAATTATAGTCCGTACCGTAAGTCAAGGTATTAGTCACACCTTTAAAGACCGCAAAATCAAGATAATGGCGGTCGTCACGATTGAGCACGACTGAATCTGGATTCATGGAGAATAAAGTATTTTCAGCTTCGAGATATTCCTCAGCGGTGAGATCAGAAAGACTGGCTGGGACAAAATCCGTCAAAGCAGCGACCTGAATTGGCATCTTATAAAAGACATCCTTGCGCAAAGAATGAGCTGGCGCCGTCAAAACCAGATAATCGACATCAGCCTTCCAAGCGTCCTTAATAAACTTATAGAGATTACCAACCTTAATTTCTTCATCGGAAGCTAAGATTGCTGGACGAAAACCAGCCTGCTTCAACATGTAGTAAACATAATAAGCGGTCACAGTTTTACCGGTGGTGCCAGTGACACAAATGATTTTAAGGTCCTTCAAAATTTTTTCGTAATAGTGTGCGAGAAGTCTAACCTTGAGACTCTTCGGACGGGATTTGAGATTTGCTGCATTGTCCATATCTTAAATATACCACAGTTCGGGGCAAAAAATAAAACCAGAGATGAATTCTGGTTTTATTTATTCAGTTTGATTTTACTTGTTTAGTTTGATTTTAGCGCCAAAGTGAATCTAGAGTATTCAAGCTATCCACGATACTATTAGTGCTACTTTTAATCAAAGAAGCGCTGATCAAAGTGATAGCAAGGGCGATAATAGCGGCAACGAAAATATTAACGATAACCTTCTTATCTTCCTTAAGTTCAAGTTCTGCGCTCATAGCTTCGTAAACTACGAGACCAGAGAAAATCATACCAGCATAGCCAATAGCACCAGCAATCGGAGCGGAGACATTCAAGATAAGTGGTGAAATTAGACTGGCAGTAAGAATCCAAGCAAAGGAAGCCACGGAAACAATAGTAACCAAACGGAAGTAATTCAATTGATTTTTCTTCATAATGAGACCAGCGAGGTAGTAAATACCAGCAATGGCAGCAATAGTGGCTAGAACAATCAAGAAATTACCGATGGTATTTTGGAACCAATCGAATTTATTTAAGAGACTAAAATCAAGACCGGCTTTCTTAGTACCGAAAAGTGAAGCTGGACGAGAAACAGTTCTAAAAATAGCAAAAATTAAATTAAAGACGGTGTAGGTACCGGCAGCAATGACTGGAAGTAACCAGCTATTATTAAAATCAGAATAGCCCGCAATTCCCTTTTTTACACCAGTGACTGGGTTCTTAAAAACCGAGAGAATAAAAGAAACGGCTGGGATCTTTTTGAATTTCTCGAAGTTTTCGTTAATTTTTTCTTTGGCAGCACTCGCAGTGTTTTTGACTGAAGTGGTTTCTTTGGTGCTTGCAGGAGCTTTTTCCGAAGCGGTTTTTTCCATAGAAATCCTTTCTGAATAATTAAATACGTTTTAAGTATAACATAATAAGAATAGAGGTGAAACAAAAATCGGCTAGTGGTTAGCCGATTAGTTTTAGAGATTTAGGAATTTAAGTTAAATGATTAGTAGATCAGTTTTAGAGATTTAGGAATTTAAATTGAAGAGTTTGAGGTAGGCTTCAGTAACTTTGGCTGGCTCGCCCTCTTCGATAATTTTACCTTTTTCAATCAAGATTGCACGGTCACAATAAGCCATCACATTTTCCATAGAATGTGTCACCAAAATCACGGTTTGCTTGCCATGAAGTGAGGCGAAATAATCATTACATTTCTTCTGGAAGGCAGCGTCACCTACAGCGAGGACTTCGTCGAGAATAAGAATATCACCACGCGCACGAATCGCGATAGAAAAGGCAAGACGTACTTGCATGCCGGAAGAATAATTTTTTAGTTTCTGGTCCATAAATTCTGGAAGTTCGGCAAAATTCACAATGTCATCATACATGGCATCCATTTCTTGATTGGAAAAACCAAGCATGGCGCCATTAAGATAGACATTTTCGCGACCAGTGAGTTCAGGATTAAAACCGACACCAAGTTCGATAAATGGTACAAGTGAACCATCAATTTCAATCTTACCCTTGGTAGGAGTATAAATCTGGGAGAGTAACTTCAAGAGAGTAGATTTACCAGAACCATTACGGCCGACGATACCGAGAAATTCACCATCATAAACCTTGAAACTAACATCGTTTAGAACTTGTTGTTCAGTGTAACCTTTGATGCCGCGAAGACGATTAAAAATCACTTGCTTCAAGCCAAAAGAGCGCTCGGTAGGAAGTTTAAAAGTTTTGGAAAGATGCGAAACGGTGATGGCTACTTTACGTTCTTGTGTTTTTTCGGCGGCTTTTTCAGTAGACTTTTGAATAGATTTTTGAGTTTTCGACATTAGGCCTCCTCCGCAAAATATTTAGAGTGTTTTCGGAAATAGATACTACCGATAGTTAGAACAAATAAGGTGATAAAGACTGGCAAAAAGCGCAAGAAAATATTATCAATATAATTCCAGACGGTGATAGATTGATCAGTGATTAAAAGGAATCTAGCATCCTGAATGACCTGGGCGATAGGATTGAGCAGTAAAACCTTGGCCGCTATAACACTACTAGCGGAAACCATGGTGATTGGATAAATAATCGGCACTGCATAAAAGAGAGCCTGCATCAATACTTCCCAGATGGAAGAAATATCGCGATATTTAACATTGATGGAACCGAGGAAAAAAGCAATACCAAGACTAAGTAGATAAAGTTCCAGAATTACGAGTGGCGCAAGAAGCCAAGTGAAGGATGGCGTGACACCATTCAGCAAAGCAAAGACGATAATAACGCAGAGGTTAATCAAAAAGTTAATCAAGGCAGTGATAGTAGACGAGACGACGATGATCCATTTTGGAAAACTAATTTTGCGAAGTAAGTCACTCCGGCCGACGATGGCCTGAATACCTTGACTAGTACATTCCGAAAAGAAGCTCCAAAAAACCGTACCAGTCATCAGATAGACGGAGTAATGTGGAATGTCTCCACCCATTTTCAAAATTTTAGCAAAAACGGTATATAAAATAGCAAATAAAAGCATTGGACGAAGGACGGCCCAAAGATAACCGAGGACGGAACCTTGATAGCGAATTTTAAAGTCGGTCTTGACTAATTCCTTCAGAAGAATGCTATTTTTACGGCTCCAAATTTTTGGAATATTCATAAATAAATTATATCATATGCGAGTTTTAACAAGGGTGCATGTTATAATCAAAACAAATGAAACCATTAATTTCTGTAATTATTCCAATCTATAACACGGGGGATTCAGTAGTCAAATTGTTGGATAAACTGACTAAACAAAGTTACGAAAATCTAGAAATCATTTGTGTGGATGACGGATCAAAAGACGATAGTTTTGATTTGGTCTCGGAATTTATTAGACAGAGTAAACTAAAAAATAAAAATCTCAATATGACGATTCTGCGTCAAAAAAATCAGGGTGCAGCAGGTGCGAGAAATTTGGGACTAAAAAAAGCTTCGGGAGAATATGTCACTTTTATCGATTCGGATGATGAAGTGAAGAAAACTCATATTGAAGACCTGCTAAAAAGTTTAGGGAAAGAACCGAGAAATGCACTCTCGGTTTGTGGCTACGTTTACCGTCGTTTGAGAATGCAAACCGAAAAAGATTTCTTTACTAATGAAATCTGGACGGGACTGGAGGAAGGGAATTTTCGCGCTTATATTTTAAGTTTACTAGCGAGTGACGGCAGGATGTACGCGGCGATTAATAAAATGTTTCGACTTTCGGTGATTAAAAAGGCGAAGGTGGAATTCCCAGTAGGTTGGGATTTTGCAGAAGACACGATGTTTGTTTTACGATATTTGAAGGCGGCGGAGGAAGCTGGTTTTAATCGATTCGGCATGGTTCTGAAAGCCAATTATATTTATAACTACGGTACTGAAACAAGCACGGTGGCAAGTTCATCGATGAAATTTAATAACTGGCAGAAATCTTTCCAGAATATTACAAAATGGGCGGAAGATAAAAAAGATTCGGCAGAAATTAAAAAGCTAAAACAGAAATGGCTAAGAAAATTATATCTGCGTTTTAAAATTTCCCACGCCTTAGCGGTGGCGAGAAGTGCAATGCCGCTGACAAAAAAATGGAAGTACCTAAATCCCTTATTACTTCCACTGGCAAGTCTGGCCGCGAAAATCCGTAAATAACTTTATTTAAATTTAATTTTGGGAAGAATGCGCGGAGTTCGCTTGGCGTATTCTAGATATTCTTGACCAAATTTTTTAGTTAACCATTTTTCTTCGGTTTTTTGCATAAGAACCGTAAGATATAAATAAAAGAAAAGAATAAATCCGAGCACAAATAAATTATGAGTGGTAATTAAAATTCCACTAAAAATAAAGAAAAAAGCAGTGTAAATCGGATGTCGCGTGATTGAATAAACTCCAGTAGTGACGAGTTTACCGGATTGAATTTCGTGGGCGATATTTTGAATTAACACGGCATAAATCCAGAAAAAGATACCGGTCAAAATTAAGATAGTACCGAGGAGGAGGAAAAATAAATCGAAATGCAGAATTTCACCAGCTTGAAAAAATCCTTGCCGTTTCAAGTGAAAAGCCAGTACGGTAATTAAACTACAAGTAATTACATAGATTGGCCCCACACCGAAAACCGGCAAGGATGATTTTTTCATAAGACTCCTTTATTTGGCGGAATCGAGGAAGTTAATCGTATCGCGCATCGCGTCCTCAATAGTGTGCGTAGTTTCCCAGTTCAATTCCCTCTTAGCTTTAGAAGGATCAGCGAAGATTTCGGCAAGATCACCTGGACGACGGTCAGCAAAATGATGTGGTAGGGCGGCAGCATGATTAGCTTCTTCGAAAGCGTGCATGATTTCAAGTACAGAGGTACCGCGACCAGAACCGAGATTATAGATGGAAGTACCGGTCTTGGCGAAAGCTTGCATAGATTTTAAGTGACCAAGAGCGAGATCGACGACGTGAATGTAATCACGAATACAGGTACCGTCACGAGTATCATAATCATTGCCGTAGATGGCGAGTTCTTTAATTTCACCACTTCTGACTTTCATGACGATTGGCATGAGATTATTTGGAATACCGTTTGGATCTTCACCAAGTAGACCAGATTCGTGAGCACCAACTGGATTAAAGTAGCGCAAGATTACCACGGACATTTCTGGACGAGCCACCGCTTCAGCTTCTAGGATTTTCTCAATCACGTGCTTGGTTTCACCGTATGGGTTAGTGATAGCGACACCGGTAGTAAGATCTTCGCTAAGTTTGCCGGAATTCTTTGCGCCGTAAACGGTAGCAGAAGAGCTAAAAATGATTTTATTGACCTTAAATTCGGCCATACATTTCAAGAGATTGACAGTACCCTGAACGTTGGTTTCGTAATATTCGAGGGGTTTTTCGATAGATTCAGCAACCGCCTTTAACCCTGCGAAGTGAATGACTGCTTCAAAATCGTGAGACTGAAAAAGTTCACGCATGCCAGCGATATCTAAAATATCAATCTTGTGAAATTCTGGTTTGGTGCCAGTGAGAGTGGCAATTTTATCGAGAACTTCGATTTTACTATTAAATAGATTATCGATAATTGTAACTTCGTGACCAGCCTTAATTAATTCTACGACAGTATGTGAACCAATGTAGCCAGTACCTCCAGTAACGAGAATTTTCATGTGGGTTGACTCCTTTTTATTAAAGCGCTTCGCTAATAGCTTTTGCGCGTTTTTCCCAAGTTTGTTCTTTAGCTTGTTCTAATAGTTTATCGCGTATTTTTTTACTTTTTACGTCTTTAATCGCTTGTTTTAGACATTCGGCAAATTCATTATTATTTTTAGCCATATAAACATACTCGTAGCCTTTACATTCATTCAAATCCCTCGTACAAACTGTTGGTAAACCTGCGGCCATATATTCAAATAATTTTACCGGAGATGTAGCTGTAGCAATTTCACCGTGTTTAAATGGAATAATTGCACAATCGAAAAATTTAGTATATTTTGGTAAATCTTCGTAGTTTTTCGATCCAAGATTATGAATATTTTTATAGTTAGCCAGCTCGCTAGCCGCACCATTATAATCTATTCCAAGTAAAACAAATTCCCATTCTGGGTGTTCTTTTGCTGTTTCATTAATCAGATCAAAATCAATCCACGGAGCTAAAGCACCATAAAAACCAATAATTGGTTTTTTAGAATTATAAATTTTCCTAAGGTCCAATGGACAATTTTGAGTATTATTGTGACTATAGTCAAAATGTTCAACATTTACAGCATTACTAGCCATAATAATTTTATGTTTTTTACCAGCAAGATGTTCGTCAAGCTGATTATATAGTTTTTTAGCAGTAGCTAAACATAATACTGGAGATAATTTATTAAGATTATCCCAAACTTTTAATTGAATACTCAAGTCACCAGAAATATCTTCATGAAATTCGTCCAGAAAATCATAAATAATTTCAAAACCATATTCTCTAACCTCGTTTAATTCTTTATACGAGGTTGGCATATTGTTTGGAGTTAAGAAATATAGCTTCTGATCAGACTCGGCAAAAGCTTGCAAAAGATCCTTATTATTTATAGTTACTAAATTATCTTTAATTATTCTAAATTGATTTAATGGGTTATCTTCAAGGTATATAACAAAAAAACCTAGTTTCGTAAGCTGATCGGCGAGATGATGTGGGCGTTGTTTTAACTTTGTATCCCATGGAATACTATTCAAAACAATAACCTTTTCATATTGCTTTGACATATCAAGAATCTGACGACTCTTGTTTTTTATTTTACGCTCTATCTGCTTAGCGCGTATCTTTTCAGATACACCAGTAACAGAGTCAATAATATCCCTGCGCTTGGTGTTAATAGGAAAAATCCCATTAAAGCCTGTGGCAATTTTTTCAGCAAATTTAAATCTCTTAGAATTTGTCAGTTTACGAAGATATTTAATTTCTTTTTTTAGCCAATCATTTTCACGAAGAATAGATTCAATTTCTGATTTGCTATACTCTTTTTTCTTTTCGGAAGTCTTATTTGGCATTATTAAATTCCTTTTCTAATTCATCGACGATATATTTACTTGCAAAACCGTCACCATATGGATTTTTAGCCTGTGCCATTTTTCCATATGATTCCTTATTGGTTAATAGTTCTGAACATTGATTATAAATATTTTCAGTCTCAACGCCAACAAGCTTAAGAGTTCCAGCCTTAATACCTTCTGGACGTTCTGTAGTATCACGTAAAACTAATACTGGTTTACCCAAGGATGGAGCCTCTTCTTGAACTCCGCCACTGTCCGACATAATAAGATATGCTTTTTCCATATAATTATGAAATTCTAAGACATCGAGTGGCTCAATTAATTTAACTCTTTCATTATTGGCAAATTTAGCATTGGCAATTTCACGAACCTTCGGATTTAGATGAACTGGATAAATTACCTTAACATCTGGGAATTTTTCAGTAATTTGATTAATTGCAGTAAATATTTGCTCCATTGGCTTCCCAATATTTTCGCGTCTATGAGCTGTAAGTAAAATCAAGCGTGACCCCTTTGCCCATTCTAAATTTTCATCAGTATAATCTTTTAATACGGTGATTTTTAATGCATCAATGGCAGTGTTACCAGTGACGGTAATTTTTTGGTTAATATTAATTTTAGAATCTAATAGATTTTGTTTGCTCTCTTCGGTTGGAGCAAAAAGAAAATCAGCAATACGATCAATAATCTGACGGTTCATTTCTTCCGGAAACGGAGAATTCTTATCATAGGTTCTCAGTCCAGCTTCAACATGTCCAACCCTAACCTGATTATTCATTGCAGCTAATGCAGCTGCCATAGCAGTAGTGGTATCACCATGTACTAAGATGACGTCCGGTTTTTCCTTTTTAATAACATCATCAATACCTGTAATTACTTCGGTAGTAATACCAGATAGTGTTTGGTTTGGCTTCATAATATTTAGATCATAATCTGGCTTGATTTTAAAAATCTCAATTACCTGATCCAACATATCACGATGCTGCGCAGTAAGACAAACAATAGATTTAATGTTAGGCCTTTTCTCTAGCTCTTTAACCAATGGAGCCATTTTAATAGCTTCAGGGCGGGTTCCAAAAACGGACATGATTTTCATTTAGATTTTTCCTCGCTTGTTTTTCTATTCATATTATATCATATAAAAAATACAGATTAATATCGGCTTTAATCTGTATTTTACTATAATAACTATCTATTTATTGACGAAAAATTTCGTATATTTAGTGTCATCCCCCCAGTTAAAAGGCGAGAGAGTTTTCCATCTAAATATAGGGGTGCTTCTCATATCTCCAGCATTATTTGGATTTATATCACCAACAACTATATTCTGCTTCGGAATGACGTTAATTTTTTGAGCATCTTCCATAACACGATTGTGATATTTTATATATCCGTATGACATATCCGCAAACATTACACTTGCGAGTATAATTCCAGCAATAGATAATCTATAAAATACAATTTGTTTAATAGCCATTATTTTTACCATTTGCATAATATATAAGACTACAATGATGAAGAAGAATATATACATCGGACTAAGAAAGCGCATATATAGTTCGTCGTGTATAGTAATCAATGATGCTCCTAGTAAGTATAAAGTACCGAATACACTAAGGATGACCTGATAGGTAAAACTTTTAATATCATACATCTTTTTCTTTACTAATACCCACGAGCTAATAATAATTATTAAATCTAAAATAAACATCCATGAGATATAACGTAAATTATACCAAACATGCATATAATACCTATAACTAAAGCCCAGTGGATTACTAAAGAATGTTTTTGGTGCTAGATAATCATATAGAACAGCATACATTCCACTGGTCCTAAATTCCAACCCTTCACCCATATAGAAGAACATTAATCCAAAAATAATACCAAGAATACCAAATAATTGTAATTTGTGAGATTGAATAATTTCCTTAATAGTATTCTTCTTTATACATAATTGGTATATAAAATATACTGCACATAAGAACAGAAAGATAACAGGAATTAATTCGGTGGAAATAGCTGTCAAAAATCCAAATAATACAATTAATGGATAGTAGGATAATTTTATTTTCTTAAAATTAATTCGGTAGAAACAGAAGAATGCCATCGTAACAAAAATACAAGTAGCGTAATTATTAACAAACGAAAAACGATAAGTATATGTTTCACTAACTGGTAGGAGCATAATTAAAATAAAGAATAATAGATATACTAAGACATCCTTGTATTTCATAGAGATTTTATGACCAATAGTAAATACGGTCGTAAAATATATTGAAAGCCAAGCAATTAACGCCGTAACTAGTCTGAATAAAAGATCGGGTCCGAATGAAACAGTATTAGTCATAAACTTTGCTGCAATTTGCTGATAAAACTCTCCGATGCGAGGAACGTAATGGTAAACATAATTAATAATAAAACCTACATTTTCCCCACTGTGCATAGCTCGCATATTGATATCTTCATAAGACTCAACCATAATTATGTATAACGTAACAAAAAATATAGGAACAAAAAGAAAAAGGATAGTACTTAATATTTTTTCAGTATTTTTTTTCTTCGAAAGCATAGTATTACCCTTTTTTATTAATTTAATTATATCATATCAAATACTTACTGAACTTTTTCAAAATACCATTTTTGAGCTATGTTATTTTCACCCCATTTTTGATAAAGCTGAATATTTGTTCCGTTCTCTATTTTTGTATCATCAATATCTAGTGACATCTTTTCATCACAGGCACTTAATATAGATACACTTTTATCGTTATTTATCATTAACTTCCACTTCTGAGCGCACGTATTATTACTATCATAAAGCCATATATTAGTACGATCACGCATGGAACCAGAATACACATCCATTGACCGGCCAGAAATTAGGTTACTCATACGATAAAAGCCAGTACTATCTTTTTCAACTTTCCACATTTGAGCCATATTATTGTTTCCCCATTTTTGGTAAAGACTGATATTTGCCATATTCACAGTGCCGGCATACATTACATCAAGAACTTTCTCTTTGTTTGAGAAGCTACTAATGATATATGTACCATTTTGAATATCATTTATTACATTATTTTTTAGAGTTTCATTAGCTGTCTTTTGATTTTCAGTAATTATTTTCTCGTCTTTTTGAATTTTCCAGAGCTGAGTCTTTTTATTTAAATCTTCAGGATATACTTTTACCCTTTCACCATCAGTATTTGCCTTAACAGAATCAAAAACCATACCTGAACATGCAGACTGAATACGATATTCACCTTCCGTAGTTTTTTTCAAAAACCATTTTTGTGCACAACTATTATTAATATCATAAAGTTGTACACTACTACCACCTGAAAGGCTAGCATTACGTAAATCAATAGCCTTACCAGATTTTACACCTGTAATTTGATAATATCCGTCATCTGTCTCCTTAAACTTAAATCTTTGAGCTTCATTTTGAGCGTTTATGTAAGTTTGTAATTCTGTTCCATTTTCAACACCAATATTAACCGTATCAATGGCTTTATTTTCAGGAGTAATCAAATTATAAACTATATTTTCATCAATACTATTTATTTCTTTTTTTCGTACTAGCTTAAACTTCTGAGATTCTGTATTATTACGAGAATAAGACCAAATACTATTGCCATTCCTGTCAACATTACCATCTCTTACATCAAGATAGAAATCATTACATGCAGTACTTAATGAATAATAATTATCTTGTTTTTTTAATATCCATTCTTGATTACAATAATTACTGAAATCTTGAAACTTAACATTATAATCGGAATTTGTTAGATAGAGATTTTCCTGGTTTAAAATAAAATATCGACCAGAATTATTTTTTTGTAGTTTGATTTCAGTTCCATTTAATTGATCTAAAATAAGCTCTTTATTCTGATTTTTTAAAAATAAACCTTTCGTTGTTTTTATATAATATTCACCATCGTTAATAAAATCGCTTTTTTCTTGAGATATACGGACTGTGGCAGTTGGATCACCAAACCAACGAATAAAGAGGGCGTAAAAATTACGATTACCGTAGGCACCACAATAAGAGGTACCTGGGTAATTCGCTACAGCGGCCGCATTTGGCTGATATGGAGTGTAACGATAGAGAGCGGAAGTTGCGAGATTTTCAATATAAACCTGAGAGCCACCACAGGCAAAATTTGGATTATAGTAGATAAAATTCTGACCGACTGGGTAATTAGTATAGCCGCCATCTAGGACGTCACGGAATAATTTGGCGGCGTGCCTAACTTGATTTCTAAAGCCATAATATTTCGAATCACACTCCGCGGTATCTGGACAACCAAAACCAGTGGCACTACGGTACTGAATACTGTTTGGCCAAGTGTCAGAAACAAGGCTTTGTTCCTTTTCAATCAAAACTAGGAGCACCTGAGGGTTAATACGATAATCACGAGCGGCCTCATAAATCACCTGAGCAGCGGTTTGCTTGGTGCCATTATACTCAAAAGTCTCCTGAGATAAACAAACAAATTTACCATTTTCAATATGATATTTATAGCCTGAATATTGATTGGCGCGCCAAATATTTGTATCACCACAAGGATTTTTCTTAGTTAAGAATTCCTGAATTTGACTTTCATTCATAGTCGAAGTATTCGACATTGTATAATCAGAAATAATATTACCGGCATGAAAATCAGAGACACTGAGCGCATTGGATTTCTTTAAATTTTTCACTAGTAAAAAACTCAAAGAAAAAACCATAAAAAAAGCAAAAACCAATAATGGGAGATGTCGAAAAGTAGTCTTAGTATTCTTAGGTATGACTTTTACAGTTTGAATTCGCATTAAATAGTCGCCCTCCCTTCGATAATACCAGTTTTTTGATTAGCATTAATTTCAATTTTTAAATCATAATCACCAGAAGTCAATCTAGATAACGGGATATCGAAACCTTCGCAGGTGCCTGAAGACGGATTAGATATCACACTTACCGAATCAGTATATACAACTTTACCTGCGGAAAGAACTGTAAGTTTACAGGTGCCAGGGAGTTTTAAAAATTGATCAATATTTACCCGGATACGATATTTATCTGCAGCTTTTGCGGAGTATGTAATAGTGCCAGTAAGTTTTTCTAACTGGTTCACATCTTGGCCTTCGTATTTTTCTGGGGTTTTTGGAGTATAACCTGCTGCAGCATCTTCAAGTGTGCCATCTTCATTATTAATAGTTTTAGCTTCTGGTATATTGTGATTTTCAATCTTATTTTCAATATTCTGAGTACTCTCCGCTAAACTAGGTGTTTTTGAACGGGATTGATCGTCTTTCAGAATTTGGTAAACAATTACACTCACTAAAATAACCAATACTAAAAAGAAAAGCGACCAGATGATAACCTTATTTTTGCGTGCTTTTTTCTGAGAGATTTTTTTCATATAAAATAAACCTTTTATGTTTATATTTTAACACATTTTTTATTTTGTGTTTTACCCTATTAGTAGCCTTTTGGCGAGGCGTAGACTAGACGTCTTAAATATTCACGCGAAGCGGGTTCATCGATAAGATAGGTCTGAAAATTTTCATCGTAGAGGGTAGGCGAGATACGGGTTTGCAGATATTTCCCTTGATAGAAGTAATGAGTCAAAATCAAGCTACGCATGGTATCTGGCCAGCTAATCTGATCGAAGAAGAGATTTCCCAGTCCATAATAGATTGGTTTATCCTTATAAAGTTCATAAGTTTGAGGTTGATGGGCGGAAGTGCCAACCACCATATCAGCACCGAGATCAATGAAGTGGCGGAAGAATTCTTTTTGATTAGGAATCGGTTTATCACACTCTGGGAAGGCTACTTTACTATTTGGATAAGCATAGCATTCAAAGTACTGCACATTCACAATGACGAATTTATTCTTGGCTTTCGCGGCGGCGAGTTCGGCCTTAAATTCTTCTTCATTGTATGGATTGGCGCCAGCGGAATTTTCCGTAGCAATTTGACCATTAGCTACACTACTAGTGGAGTGGTTAAAGGCGAATAATTTGATTTGATCGTTCACATCAAGTGGAATTTTGGCGGCCGCGAGATTTTCTCCGCCACCGACAAGTTTAAGATTTTTTTCACGATAGGCAGCGATGGATTTGACATTATTTTCCGCACCATAATCATTATTATGATTCCCGGTTAGCTCGACGATATCCGTACCAAGACTAGTGATAGCGCCCATCATCTTCCAATCCGCACAGAGAGTGGTGGTAGTGTAACCACCCTGGCAATTATCCGCAAAACTTACCTCATTACTAATATGGGTATAAGTTTTACTACTGAGAAAATCTTTAATTTTTTCGGTAAAATATTCGGCATTACCACCAACTTGACCAAGTTTATAAGTAAGACGGCGCGAGAGTGCGGTGACGCCAGTTTCAGCAAAACTCACGACATTATTTTTACTTGGGGGATTAGAAAAACTAAGGCTCTTTAATGCCTCCTGAACGGCTGGGAAGGTAGCCGGGTTACCAGTGAGATTCCAGGTAATAAATTTAGCACCATGAGCAAAATCATCAAGGAAATATTTTTGGTCAAGACTAATTACCTTCTGACTACTAGTGATATTGCGAAAATCCACTAATTCGACATTATATTTTTTAATGATTTCAGTATCCTTCAGTTCGGCTTGTGAGATATCACTGAGTGGACTATAAAAATCCACCACCGGAAGAAGAATTTCCGTAAGGATAGTGTTTGATTGATTAAAATTACTGAGATCAAAAGAGGAACTTTCAGAAATTTTAAAATCGAGACTAGTGAGAGACTCAGAAAGTTTCGTACAAATTTCGTCACCACCACTAATCGAGGTATCAATATTTTTCAAACAATCCTGCTTGGAAATTTTAGGAATTTCATGTTTCTGATTAATGATTTTTAACCCAATAATTGTACCAAGAAAAACTATAAGAAAGCTAAAGAAAACTAATTTAGAACCAGTGGATTTTTTCATGAGGAAGCTTTATAGAGACCGTTATGTTTTTTACCGTCGTAAATTTCGACTGGGATGCCCTTGGCACGGATTTTATCCTGAACGAGGGATTGCATATTTTTATCTTCAGTTTCTAATTGATTGGCGAGGTTTTGATTTAGCTCACGTTCCTTAATTTTAATATAAGGAATATTTTGGTTTTGATGCTTATCGACAGCCTGGCTAATAATGCGAACTTCAGCGTCACTAACGTTATAAAAACTATAATGTTGACCAAGCATAAAAGTTAGCTGATCGGTTTCATACTTGTAATTAAAGGCCTGGTAATTTGGTACACCAGATTCTTCTCCGCTATAAATTTCATTAATCAAGAAATTTGGAGCCATAATCAGAGCCATCAACTCGGAATTGTTTTTAATTTCATCATTAGAGAGATTCTTAATACGCTCCTTAATGCGAAGTACGGTAGCATAGAGATAATCACGGATGAAACCAGAATTTTCAAATTTATATTTATCGCCATTTGGAATGGCGTAAATATTGGCGAGAGTAAAGTGGTTATTAAAGAAACCGGACTTATTTTGAGCTTGATAAGATTTCGCACAAACCACACAACCTGGATCAAAGACATCTACAGCAATCGATCCACTAGTAGTACTGCCGTCACGATAATAGTTAATGATTGAATCAAAAGAATCCGCATAGTCGGCAAGTTTCTTATCTTCTTCCATGGTAATCATCGGAATAGAAACATTAGTAATATAATCTTTGGCATCCCAAGTTTTGAGATGATCTGGAATGGCGGTAAAAATTTCACCCCATTCAGCAAAACTACGGCCAATTTTACCGATTGGATCGGTTGGTTCGGCTTGATCGATGCTACAAACTTCCGCGCCGAGACCACATTGGCTTGGCATTGAGACATTACAAGTCCCAAAAACCCAAAGCGAAAGAAGTGATTTAATCGCAATCACAATGGACCAAACCGTAACAAAAACAATCACCACGGAAACAATTTCAATCAAAGCACTGAGAGGTTTTACGAGTTTAGGATTTTTGAGAACCACCTTCTTTAGAAGACTATTTTTGACTTCATCCTTAAAATTGGTGTCACATTTTTGTAAACGTACCTTCTTAAAAACACAGTGCCAAGCTTTCTTGAAGGTGGCCCAATATTTTTTACCGAGGGCCTTATTAAAGAGACTAAGAAAGCCGACGAAGACCGACAGAAGCGCTAAGATAATAAATGCTGCTATACAAACCATGTTTTTCCTTTGTTAAATTTTTGATAATACCTTAATTAAATGCGCGACATCGGCGGTGGAGTTATGAAAACCGAGAGAAATACGAAGTAGTGGTGGATATTTTTTGATTTCAGAAAGATAGTAATGAACACAGAAATAACCCGTACGCACCATAATTCCCTGGTCAGATAACGATTCACCAAGAAGATGTGAGTCCAGGCCTTCGACATAGAAAGACATCGTGGAAGCTGGGGTTTGATTCAAGAGATGAATTTTCGGATGGTTTTTCAGAAAGTCATAAAGGGTATTGATATTATTTTCTAGGCGCTCGTGATCGGATTTTTCTAAAGAATTCAGCCAATCGAAACTACGCCCGAGCGCGATAATTTCACTCCAAGCCTGAAGACCTGGTTCGAACTGAGTATGTAAGTGATCGGGATTATCCGCAGAGAGGAGATAGGAAGATTTTTTCACATCATCTACCATCCCACCACCGATAAAAGTCGTGTCGAAAAATTTGGCGAAAGATTTCTTCATTACAATGATACCGAGAGAAGCGCTATACATTTTGTGCGCAGAAAAACAGATGGCGTCAGGTTCAATGTCGTGGAGGATCTCAGAATTATGTGCCATCGCCTGAGCAGCATCGACAATCATAAAACCATTCCTGGAGTGGACATATTCAGCCACTTCTTTGAGGTTGAGTTTCGCACCATTAAAGTTACTCATGGCATTCATCACCACGATAGAATTATCGGGAATTTCGGAAACTTGAACCGAGCCATCATTATCGCGAGTAAGGACTATTCGCTCGATTTTAGCAGTTTGAGAAACCGATAAAGTGGAAAGAAAAACTGAATTATGCTCAATATCAGAAGTAACAATAGTTTTAATATTAGCCTGCTTAAAATTAAATTGACTAAGCAGAAGATTAAGCCCGTAAGTAGTATTCAGAGTGAAACTAACAAAATAATCTTTAGACTTGAACTTAAGGAACTTCAGAACTTTTTCACGAGTTTCCGCGACTTTTTGGTCGGTTTTCTGACCCCAAGCATATTTTACCCGTTCACCACAGGAATTATATTCCGTATAATATTCTACTAAACTATCAATAACGGGCTGTGGACGTAGAGACTGACAGGCGGCGTCAAAATAATAATCGTGTGATTTTAGATATTCAAAACCAGGAGCACGTAAAGAATCAGATTCGGAAGAAGTAGTTTTTGGTTGAGTTTCTTCTGTCCCGCCAAAAATAGATGACGCAGACTTACTAAGCTTAGCTTTCAGTTCAGAAAAATTCATCAACCTCCTTTGCTTAATTTTACCACAAAAAGAGATGAGGGTTTTTGGCTTTTGATGTAGAGTTTTCCGAGTTTTCCACATATTCACATTGACAGATATTGTATTTTATATTTTAAGAAAAATATTCTGTTCGGCTTTATTTTCCACGGTTTTACACAAGCATTTTAACTTTTCCACACTGGTGTTTGGTTTAATAAAATCTTGTTCGGTTTTAGTGTTTGGTTTTGTTCGGATTTAGTATTTTAACAGAGGTGTTTTATATGTTTTTTAAAAATATAACTAGTGTTTAGTCTATAAAAAAATACTCCAGAGTTTGGAGTATTTTTAATATATTATTTCTTTAAATTCTTGGAATTCTTTTTACTAATAATATAAAGTGGTCTATTTTGCGTCTCTGAATGAATGTGCGAAATGTAGAGTGCTGTTACATATTGAGAAATCATTACTAGGCCAATGAGAAAAGTAATAAACACAGTCATCTGGACGGCTCCGTTCCAATATAAGCGAAGTGGATCACCTAAAACATATTGATTAATAATGATAAATAATCCTAACAATGCAGAAAATATTGAAATCAATGAACCAAGATAGCCAAAAATTACCAGTGGCGTATCGGACATCGATACGAAACTATCTATAGCTAATTTAAATAATTTCTTAAAAGTATAAGACGGTTTACCGGCAAAACGATTTCCATAAACATAATTTATATATTCTTTTTTATACCCCATCCAATCAATTAATCCACGAGTAATTCGATTATGTTCAGTAAATTTATTATATTCATCTACAACCTCTCGATCCATTAGGCGGAAATCAGTACTACCAGGTACAGTATCTTTATTACCCATTATTCTAAATAATTTATAGAACATCTTCGAGCCAAGACGCGGGATAAACCCATGTTTAGTAAAATGGTCACGAACACCAACTATTATTTCATTACCATTTTCCCATGATTCAATAAATTTATGAATTTCTTTTGGTGGTTGCTGACCATCCGCATCTATGGTTAATACAGCATCTCCAGTTGCTTCTTTAATACCAGCAGACAAGGCAATCTCCTTACCAAAATTTCTAGCAAATGCAACAAGTTTAATTGGCGAGTTTAATGTTTTTTTATTATCATTAATAAATGACTGTAATATAGTTAACGTATTATCCGAAGAGCCATCATTAACCAGTATTAACTCAAAATTATACTTATCTTCTAATCTGTTTAATTCCGGAATTAAATCTTTTGACAAAAAATGACATATTCCTTTTTCCTCATTATAAACTGGGACGACAACGGAAATTTTCTTCATATAATAACACCTAACTTATTTAAGGTTATTTTAGACCAATAACTATAAATTCTCAAGCTCTAGGCCAAGAATTTCGGCAGCTTGATGAAGGATTTCCGATTCTTCGTCGGTAGCAAATTCGAGACGTTGCTTAAATAACTCGGTAGTTTCTGGGAAGGAGCGGTCAATAATCACCAGAGAGCGCGCAGAGCCTTCTTCACGCTTTAAGAAACCTAGAGCAACTAAATTATCGATATGTTCAGCAACAGAAGCGGGACTCTTCAAGCCTAGACCAGAGGCGATTTCGCGATAGGATGGTGAGTGATCATGCTCGGCAATGAATTCAGAAAGAAAATCCATTAAACGCTTTTGTTTTTTAGTCAATTTGTAACGCATATTTGATATAATTATATATTAGATGAGGATAAATAAAATTAGATTTTTACAGAGTATTTTGTTTATTGATTTATTTTTGGTAAATAAAAACTTAAGGATGGGAGGCAAATAATGAAGAGCGCTTATATTGATGGTTTAGCCCCGAGACGCAGTAAGGTGGTCTCCCAGAATTCTAAAAATACCACTGCAGTTTTTAAGAAAAATATGACGAATCCTTTACCGAGGAAACAATTACTTGATCCATTGGAAATTGAAAAAATCCAACGTGAAAAAAATAGTCGATCAAAAATCGCTAGAGTTGAGACTATATCGAATGAGCCAGAAGTGACAGCAGAAGATTTTTCTCAAACTGATAATTACGACGATTTTTTGGAACCAATTTCAGCTTTTAATCTCGAAAAAGATCAGAAACAGAATGAATTTGGTTTGGACCGCAATAATAAACGTAGTTCTCTAAATGACGAAGATGAAATGGATATCGATTCGGAAGAAATTGACGAAGAGATTAATAAGGACAAAAAACCCAAAAAGAAACCTTTCATCTTCCGCCACAAAAAACTTTGTTTCTTTTTAGTTTTCTTGTTGGTCGTGGGTGGCGTAGGATATTTTTACGGAAACCAAATTATTAGTAAAATCACCGGTGGCAAATCCAACCTATTCGATTTTGTCAGTACGATGGTAAGTGAAAAATATACTCCACTTAAAGCTGATGCGAATGGACAGACTAATATCGCAATTTTTGGTACCTCTGGATATGACATGAGCGGTAACGAGGGTCGTGGCGTACATGACGGCGCACAACTCACCGATTCCCTGATGGAAGTAACATTAAATCAGGAATCAAAGAATGCCGATATGATTAGTATTCCGCGCGATCTAAAAGTCGGACGTGAAGCTTGCTACGCAGGTAAGATTAACGAAGTTTACACCTGTGCCAGTAATAATGGGCGAAATGAAGAAGCGGGCGCGCAGGCCGTAATGAACGTACTGGAAACGGTGACTGGTCTAAAAAATCAATATTATATCCACCTGAACTGGGGTTCATTAATTCAAATTGTTGATGCACTGGGTGGTATCGAAGTGACTTTTGATGAAGATATTACTGATTATGGTTGGACTAATATTGTAATTAAGAAAAATACACCAACCACTTTGAATGGCGAGAAAGCTTTGGCGCTTGCTCGCGCTAGACATGGAGTAACAGGTGGAGATTTTGCGCGTGGTGAAAATCAACAACGCATTTTAACCGCAGTGAAAGAAAAAATTGTGAAAAAAGGTATGGATATCCCAGCCATGATTGCCCTAGTGAATGCACTTGGAGATAATATTCGTACCAATATTAAGGTTGACGAAATGAAGACCGGTGCACACCTGCTTTCTGGATTTAATTCGGAAAACATCAAGACTCTGCCACTAGCTAACTTACCAGATGGTACGACTTATGTGACAAATGCTAGCTATCCAGTACAAGGGGTTAATATTTCCTACGTGATTCCAGTGGCTGGGCTAAATAACTACACAAAAATTCATCAATATATCCAGAAATCTATCACGGAGAATGTAGATAGTGTAGCGACGGCCAGACTCCTAGTCCTGAACGGCTCTGGTGAACGCGGCGCGGCCAGTGACGAGAAGCTGGAACTAGAAAAAGTGGGCTTTAAAAATATTGAGACCGATAATGCACCAACTTCAGATTATCAAGATATAACGATTTATCAAATCGGTGAAAAACCAGTGGCAAAGAAGGGTCTGACGGATCACTATAAGATTGAAGTAAAAGATAAATCTGAGCTGCCACAGAGCGTTAAGAGCCATGGTTATGACTTTGTAATCATTCGTGGTAAAGAAACTGCCAAGAAAACCACGAACTAAAAATGTAAGTAAAGAACTACCGCCAGAAGGCGGTAGTTTTTAAATGTTTTAATAGTTTTTATTCGAGATTCTTCTTGGAGATAATTAGATGTCGCTCACGACCTTCCCCTTCCGAGTGGGTATAAATATCAGAATAATCTTCGGCTAATTTATGAACCACACGACGATCAGCGGCATTAAGTTCGAGAGTGATAGATTCTCCAGTTTGGCGAACCTTGTTAATCCAACCTTCTGCCTTCTTTTCGATGCGTTCCATGCGTTGGTGTTTATAATCAGCAATATCGATATTGACGCGAGTAATTTCGGCATTTTTCATAGTGAGCCCCATCGAAACAATGTGTTGTAAGGCGCGAAGATTGCCAGCATTTTTACCAATTAAAAGTGAATTTAAACTGGTACTAGGGACACTTAATTGAATAACTTGGTCATCAATAGTCGACCAAACAGCAACGTTAATTCCGAAGAAAGATAATAAATCTTCGAGATATTTTGTAGCAAAGCGAACCGATTCATCACGATTCATAAAAACTCCTTCTCCTAGCTTTTTGAATCTAGGGATGAGTTTTGGTGTTTCTGTTTATTTTGAGGTTTTGAATCACGAGCTTTAATACGAGTAATTTTAGTACCGGTTTTCTTATTTTCAATAATTTCGGCTTCTTGTAATTTCTTATTGGCAGATTTTAGTTCACGAAGGATTGCACGGTCAGTATTGTCATCCATTTCATCATCGACATGGGCGAAAACGATTTTTTGTTGAATCACCGAGATGAGATTAGATAGGAAATAATAGAGGACGAGAGCGCCCGGGAGATTCATGGTAAAGAATAGCATCATTAAAGGCATCATGAAACTCATTTGCTTAGAAACCATATCATTAATATCAGCCTGATTTGGATCCTTGCCAGCCTTGGCATCTTCCATCATTTTTTTCCAGGTACTCTGCTTTTTCTTACCGGAGCGAGCAATTTGCATATTGGCCATGTAATAACTAGTCACAGCGACTAATAGAACTAACGCCATTACGAAAAGACCACTCTTAGTCTTCAGGTCGGCACGAGTAGAAAGATCGATAGTACCGAAGAGTTGAGGTTTAAAATCATAGGATTTTTCCCCAGTATTTTCAAGGAATGACTTTTGAAGCTTAATTACTTCATCAATACGTTCGAGTTTAGCGACTACTGGATAGGCACGTTTCTCTACATTATCAGAAGTAGAAGGCAGCACCATCACGCGAACAGCGAAAAATAGCGCAAAGAAAATTGGTAATTGAATTAGAAGTGACCAGATGGAAGCCATTGGCTTAATATTATGTTTCTTGTAAAGATTCATCATCTCGAGAGATTCGAGCTGCTTATTACCATTGGCACGTTTACGAATTTCGACGAGCTCTGGCTGAATTTTCTTCATCAGTTTAGTCTGGTGATATTGTTTTTTGACGAGGGGCCAGGTAGCAAGTTTAATCACTACAGTGAAGATAATCACAGCGAAACCAAAATCACCGATGTAGTTATAAACTACGAAAAGAATATTAATAATAGGATTAACAATTAAAAAATCAATTAACTCAAACATTTGATTAATTATATCATGAAAGATATTTTATTTCTTAGTAATCTTCGCTTGTTCGGCAAGCTTCAAAACTAATCTCTCGATTTCAGTAAAATCCATGGTTTTAAGATCTTTAGAAAAGACAATAAAAATATAATCATTCGATTCTGGGATTTCAGCAAGATTTAAACGAATCACTTCATAAATACGACGGCGTACACGATTGCGACCGACGGCAGATTTGATAACTTTTTTTGAAATAACTACAGCAAAACGTTGTTTTCCACGTTGATTTGGTGCAAAAACCAGGGAGAATTTCGGGGTACGAATAGTCTTTCCCTTTTGATAAGTATATTTAACGCCACCTCTGGAATGAAAACGATATTTACTGGCTAACATTACTTTATTTTATCATAGAATTAGAGATGGAATCGAGCGGAATAATGTCGGAAGAACGATCGCTTTTTTCAAATTCTTTTTCATCGTCAGAATTTTCCACGAAAGTGGCGGTACGAAGAGTACGATAAAGGGCGGATTTTGAAAGCACGTCTTTATTTTTACCTTTAGAGATAATCTTTCCTTCTTTTAAAACAATCACTTGATCGGCAATTTTCATCATTTCTGGACGATGCGTAACGATAATAATTGTATGATCCTGCTTCAAATCTTCAAGAATTTCCACAATTTCCTTAATGGTTTCAGGGTCAGCATGGGAAGTCACTTCATCAAAAATTAAAATTTCCGCATTGGTTAAAATAGCGCGAGCAATGGCAAGTTTCTGAAGATCACCATCGGTTAAAACCTTAGATTCTAAATCAATTTTGGTATTAAATTGATTCTTGAGGCTAATGATTTTTTGATAAATTCGTGCACGCTTCAGAGCCTTATTTTGTTCCTTAATGTTGGGATTGATAATATTGAGGTTTTCTCGAATTGAGGCAGAAAAAACAAAGGGATTTTGAAAAACACCGGAGACATTTGAGGCGTAAACTTTTTTCGAATAATGATAAATTGATTCATTATCGATGAGAATTTTACCAGAATTTGCCGCGTAGAGACGATAAAGTAGATTAATGATTGTGGTCTTACCGGAACCTGGACGACCAACGATAGTAGTGATTTCATTTGGACGGGCGCGGAAAGAAATATTATCGAGAATTTTCTTATTTTTTAATTTAAAGGTAACATGATCAAAAACTACTTCACCTTCGATATAATCATTATCTAGATCACCGTAATCAATTTGATTATCACTCTTAAACTTCAAAATATTATCGATACGCTTAATACGAATACTATAATTACTAAGATTCAAAAGTTCCTCGAGTACACTATCGGTATTTCGGATGACCATTTCATAATAACCAACGAGAAGCACAAGTTTATCAATGGTGAGTTGATTATTAAAAACTAGAAAACCCAAAAAAACATAGATAGAAATCTTGCCAATCTGAGTAATTAGCGGAATTTTACAATAACGGGTGCTGAGAATTTTATAACGCTTGGAATTTTGAATATCAAAAACTTCGTTATTAGAAACAATTTTAGAAGTGAGACTCGGCATGAGACTGAGACTAGTAATTTGCTTTAAATTATTAAGAATCTGAAAAAGCAGATCCCAGTTTTTATCCTGACTTTTACGAATACCGTCGAAGCGCACGGCGGCAGCTTTAGAATTTTGATTCATTAAATAGATATAGATAGCGTCCACAATGAGAGCGAGGAGACCGAGAAAAATATTATTAGCACTAAAAATGAGGAAAATCAAAAAGAGCTGGAAAAAACTAGTTAAGGCGTAAACTCCAGAGCGCACCGTACTATACATATAACTAACATCTTCCGTAAAAGTATCGGTGATACGACCCTTAGAAATCGACTCAAGAATCAGAGGGTTTTTCGCAATATGGTTAAAAAGAAGATGCTGAGTGGTGGAATAATAATAGCGAACCAGTCCAGTTTCCAGATAATAACTCCAGGAATTCACCGAATAATAAAGAATTGTAAAGAGAATAAATAGAATCACATAAAACCAGATGGCATTAAAATTAGAAGCGCGCGTAACTACGGAAATAATACCAGCAGTAGCGAGTGGTGGAAGAAGTTTAATAATATTACTAATGGTGTAACTAATAATTAGCTGAAAAACCTGCAGACGCTTACCAGGGGCGATCCGCATCACAGTTTTAAAAACATTAATATAAGTTTTCACTAAAATAATTATAACATAAGAGGTTTTTGTGATTTCAAATAAAAAAACACCAGACTAGCTGGTGAATTTTTTTAGTAAGTTAAACGAGCGCGGCCTTTAATGCGACGACGCTTGAGTACCTTTTGACCGTTCTTGGTCGCGTTACGCTTCATGAAACCATGTTCTTGCTTGCGTTGGCGCTTGTGTGGTTGATATGTACGCTTTGGCATTATTTTTCCTTAAAACTAATAAAACTATATTACAGAGTTTTATCTGATTTGTAAACTTTGTATAATTATACCTTAGTTTTCCACTTTTTTCAATAAGTTTTCCACATGGGTATATCTATTAGGCGAAAATTGTGGAAAACTTCTTCCCTGTTAATTTTTATATAGCTATATAATAAAAAATATTTTTTTAAACCTGTGGAAAAGTCTGAAGGTCTGTTATAATAGAGGTAATCAAGGTTAGTTAATGTTTGGAGGTAGCGTCGGTGTTTGATGTGTGGAATAATGTGCTTGCTGAATTAGAAAAGAAACTGCCAGAATCACATTACTTAACATTCTTTAAGGACTCGAACACCTCCTTAATTTCCAATAAGGATGGTCATATCCAAATTAGTGTGCCTAACACTTTTATGCAGACCAATATCTGTAAAAAATTTGATGCGGATATTCGGGCCGCTCTAAATAATAACGGGGTAGAAGTTTTAACTACTGAATACATAATTGCAACTAACAAAAACAATAAATCTCGCGAAACTACGAATTCTCGTGGTAGTAATTTTAAGAATCTTTCCGATCGCGTAGGGACGGTGCAGCGGATTGATTTAGAGAGACACTCCTCTTTGAATGCGCGCAGCCAAAATCGGACCGGTCTTAGTGAAAAATTTACCATGGATAATTTCATTATTGGTACGAATAATGACCTCGCGGTTTCGGTGGCGAAAAATATTATTGAAAATCCAGGAATGAAATATAATCCATTCTTTCTCTATGGTGGGGCGGGTCTCGGTAAAACTCACTTAGTGGAAGCCATTGGCAATGAACTGGCGAGAAGACATCCAGATTTTAAGATTTTATATATTCCGATTAATCACTTTTATAACGATTTTATTCAATCGGTGCGTAACGGTAAAATGGATGATTTTCGCAGGCGTTTTTCCGAGCTTGACGTTTTGATTGTGGATGATTTTCAATTCATTGTGGGTAAGGAGAAAAGTCAGGAAGAATTCTTCAATATTTTTAATGACATGCAACAATTAAATCGCCAAGTCATCATTACTTCCGACCGTTTACCAAGCCAATTAAAAACCGTGGACGAACGACTAGCTTCGCGCTTAACTCAGACCGGAGCTTATGATATTCAATTCCCTTCCTTTGAGGATCGTTGTGCAATTTTACACGCGAAGGCGGAATTTAATGGCGTGGAAATCGAAGATAAGGCGATTGAATATATTGCAAAAAGTGTGGAAACCAATATTCGCGACCTGGAAAGTATGTACAGTAAAGTCATTGCAATGGCGGATGTGAAGTGTATTTCCCCACTAATGGTGATTAATGAAGGAATGGTGGGAGTGGTCGGCAATACGACGCGCTCGAAAGTATTTTCACCAAGCACGGTAATTGAAACGGTGGCAAATTTCTTTAATATTTCTCCAGAAGAAATCTGTGGGCGCAGCCGGGTAGCACATATAAAAACCGCGAGACAGATCGCCATGTTCATTATGTCGCGGGATTTACAAATGAGTACAACAAAAATCGCCAATGAAGTGGGATTAAAAGATCACACGACGGCGATGCACGGGATTAAGAAAATTGAAACCGACACGAAGACAGATTTCGTACTACGCGACCAGCTAAATGAAATTCGTGATCTATTAAATAATGGTATCGTTTAAGTAATTGTGGAAAAGTGGTGAAAAACAATGTGGAATAAAATGGAAAAGGTTGCTAAAAAGTCAGTTTGGTTTGAGGAAAAGTCCAGGTTTTACACAGTGAGTGGAAAACAAAATCGAGTTTTCCATAAAGTTTTCCAAGTTTTTCCCACAGTTTTACACAAGCAAATTTTAAAAATTACCCCTATAAAAAGATCAGTTTTCAACTTTTACACATAGCCTACTAATACTACTAATAAATATATAAGAAAGGAGAGTTATGGAAATCAATGTTGAACAAAGTAAGTTAGCCAAAGCATTAAGTATCGTTAGTCGAATTACAGGAGGAAGTCGTACGACTTTACCGATTCTGAATAATGTTTTAATGGAAGCTAAAGATAATAAAGTAACTTTAGTGACAACCAATTTAGACATGGCAATTAATTATTACTTACCTACTACCCTAGCCAAAGATGGAAAAATTACCGTACCAGCCAAACTTTTAGCGGATTTTGTGAGTAATTTACCGAAGGGCGAAGTAAAAATTCAGGTGAATCAGGAAAAATTAACCGTTAGTGAAGGAAAATATAAATCAGTATTTAATGGAAATGCGGCAGAAGATTTTCCAGAATTACCAGAGTTTGATGAAAAATCAGCAATTTCCTTCCAGATGGGGATTGATGAATTTCGTTTAGGTATGAATGCGGTAAAAATTGCCTGCTCATCAGATACGACACGTCCGACTTTAACGGGAATCTACTTTAATAGTTTCGAGGGTGGATTATATGTGGCAGCTACCGATGGTTATCGTTTAGCGGAGAAAAAACTGATTAATAAAATTGAGAGCGAAATTAAGGCAATTGTACCAGTGCAGTGTATCGTGGATGTACTCGGTGCAATCTCGGATAATATGGAAAATATTGAAATTTTATTTGATGAATTTCAGGTGCGTTTCCGTCTAGGTGAAATTGAAATTATTTCAAAATTAATTGATGGAGCTTTTCCGGATTATCGTAAATTAATTCCAGAGAAATCCCAGGTGGAAATCTTACTGAATAAGGCGGAATTATTACGTGGTGTGAAGCTTGCGGCGTTGTTTTCGCGCGCGACAAGTGGATCGATTGTTTGTGAGTCGAAAAAAGATGAGCAAGTTTTTGTAGTTTCTTCAGTCTTAAATGAATTTGGCGAGAATAAATCGGAAATTGAAGCGGAAATTTCGAATGATGCCAAAGTGGTTTTAAATTCAAAATATTTAAATGATGTTTTATTGGTGCTAGATGAGGATGAATTAAAATTTGGAATTTCTGGAAAACTTTCACCGGTGTTAATTCAGAATAAAAATAGTTTCGATTATACACATATTATTATGCCTTTGAAGAGTTAGATGTTAATTGATTATGTAAAATTAAATAATTTTCGGATTCATAAAGATTATTATTTAAAAATTAAACCAGATACGACGCTAATTTTGGGGGCGAATGGCATTGGTAAAACCTCGGTGATTGAGGCGATTTATTTGGTATTACGGGGGAAATCTTTTAAGGCGACGGACAAAGAAATTTTAAATCGCGAGAGTGAATTTTATCGTGTCGAACTAGGTAAAACCGATGGTGAAAAAATCGTAGCAACTTTTGATGGTAATAAAAAACAATTTTTAGTGCAAGATAAAAAAAGTGCGAGGTTGCCAAAGAAGAATAAATATCCGGTAATTCTCTTTTTGCCGGAAGATATGCACCTGATTTCCACAAGTCCAACGAAGCGACGAAATTATTTTGACCGAATCTTGGAGGAATTTGACTTAAATTATCATCATAATTTATTGATGTATGAAAAAACTTTGAAACAGCGTAATGATTTGTTAAAAAAGATTGCGATTTCAGAACAAGAATTCGGTCTGGAGAGTGAAAGTGTGTTTTTTTCGCTGAATATTATGCTGAGTAAATATGGTACGGCGATTAATCAAACTAGACAACGTTATATCGGGCGAATTAATGAAAAAATGACGGCGCTTTATCGTTCAATTGCGCAAAATGAGGATGAAATTGAAATTTATTACGACTCTTTATGTGGATTAAGCCAAAATGACTACTACAAGCGCTTAGATGCGGAATTTCGCATGGATTTAATGCGGGGTGCTACGAAGTTTGGGGTGCATCGGGATGATTTTTTATTTAAATTCAATGGAGTGCTGGCGGATGGGACGGCGAGCCGGGGTGAAACGCGGTCGATTATTTTGGCACTAAAATTTAATGAGGCAGAATTGATTGAAACAGAGACGCGTAAAAAGCCAGTGATTTTACTAGATGATGTTTTTTCGGAATTGGATAAGGGGCGACAAACCGCCTTGGTGGAAAAGTTTAAAAACCATCAGGTGATTTTAACATCTGTGGAATAATTAGTACGGAGTTTTAATAACTCTCTCATGTGGCTTACCAGAATCTTCACAATGAGTATACTTTACTTGATATTTAGAAAGATTAATTCCTTTTTGCTTAAAGTAAGATTCGGCATTCGTTTTTAATTTATCTACACGCTCATCGTAACAGGTGATAAGATCAATAGTTAACGTAATTTTATTGAAATCCGTTTCATCTCGAGAGGCTGAAGCGGAAAAGCCTAATTTATAATTAGTTACTGGAGTAACTTTAAAAATTGGGTCATTATTGTATTGCTCCAACTCAAGAGTAAAGAGAGATTGGGCTATATGATCCCTCAGTTCATTTTCTTCACTGTTTTTCTCGTAATAATCTTTATTATTTTCATTAGGTTCTAATGACCGGTATAAAAATGTAGTTTTTTGATTAGAAAAATTTATATTTGTTTTTAATTCATTAAAGCCATCCGCCTTCACGATAATTTCTTTTTCGCCTGGAGTTATGAAAAAAGTACTATTATTAGAATATTTTTTTCCATTAATAAATATTTCTGATTTTTTGGGGGCTATTGCAACTTCGACTTTTGCTGAATTAATTGATGCTTGAAAAACTGCTAGAAAAATAATTGAAAAGAAAATAATAGGTAAAATAAAAACTAAAAGTTTTTGAAATTTAGTGAGATTTTGAAATTTATTTATCCACATTTTTTATCCTAATTATTATTGAGAGATTGGGATATTCTCGGTATTATTAGTAGCTTTGTTTTTATTTATATCAGTCTTTAAGGTATTTTCAGTAGTGGAATTGATTGGTTTATTACCAATATAGCGCCAAATTTCAAATGGTGCGGGATATACTCCGGTTACAGCACCAGTTCTTCCCGGTGATCGAAGTGGATATGATGCATGGATCATATGCGGCACTTTTTCGGAGTCACGATAAAAGATAGCGATATGTCCACTGCCTTCCCCATTACCGTTACCAGAAGTTTTTAAAAGAATATCTCCATTTTGAATATTTGGATCATTATAATTATTGATATCTCTTAAATAATTATCATCGTATGGTAGCCGTTGATATAAACTCGGTGTTTGCGTAACGTATTGATACATTGGTCCGCTGTAAGATACTAAGCAGCAATGATTAGCAAAATCTGGGTCAACACCAGAAAATGTAAAAACTGACGAAACAAATACGTCACATGAAGCTCCCTTTGGATTAACTCTATTTATTAAACCATTTTGCTCCATAGCGAGTTTGTAGGCATCGGGAACTAGATATGCCTTAGCTTTATGTAGCTCATTTTGTGGCCAAGCTAATTTAAGAGCGGTATCAACAATTAGGTTACCAGTTTCGCCACCAATACAGTTATTTCCACCGGCTGATCCACGTCCACCAAGTGCTTTATAAATTAAGAATGCGCCAGGACGGACTGTTGCGCGACCAACACAGTTATGATCACAGTGAAATTCTTGCCAGTGTTCATTATGCCTTGAATCACGCTGTTCATCGGCAAGATTCATGACGTACGGTGAGCCTTCACCAATTTTTATTTGTTCTTCTGTATAATGCAGCCACTTTCTTGCATTATTATTATAAAGTTCACTTCCATTTTCTCCACTATTGTAGTTATAAAACATCCTTTTTATATCATTTTCGGAGGTTAAATCTAATTTTTGTGAGTATCGTTTTTTGATTTGTTCGGCTGCCATTTTGGTTTGTTTTTCGAATTCGGCAGGTGAAATTTTTTGTCCAGCTGGAAACATACCATCGAGCTCCAAAAATTGATAAACTCCTTGTGAATTACCTGTTGGATTCATATTATTTACATAGCTAGATTCCATACCGTGGATAGCTGCTAATATTTGCCATTCAAAACCCTGTTCATTTGCGGCGGCCTCGTAGACTGGTTTATTTTCTTCAATTTTCTTTAATTCATATTCTTGTAAAACAGGATCTCCGTTATAAAGGGTGTTATTTGATAAATCTAATGGTGAATTACATCCGCCACTAGCCTTACCATCATAATAAAAAATATTATTACTATCATAGAAATCTAAAACATTATCATCATTTTCAGCGTGAACATAAGTGGCGTTAATAATGGTAAAAGTTAGAAGAATGAAAAATGAAACCAAAAAACGAGGATTTAAAAAGAAGTTTTTAAGATTCTTAGAAAGTGTTTTGACCTTATTCATGTGACTTAATTATAACATTAAACGAGAGAAGTTTGGACACGGAACTTATAATCTAAAATATACCTAGTTTCTTTTTCTTGATTAGATTTCGTATCGGAGTCTTGTTTTAAATGATTAATTTGAGTTGCCAGGGTGGAGCGGTAGAGTGATTCCCCACTAATTAAGGTTTTGACTGGCTTTATGAGAATATCGGCTAAAGTTTCTGGTGGTCGATGTTCGGCGAGATAATTGTAATAATTGATAGTGGCGAGAATGAACTGAGCATCCGTCTTTCTAAGTCCGGAGAATCTAGCGAGTTGACCGGAGGTGGAATTGTCAATTGGATTTTCTTGGCGATATCTGGTGGCTGCAGCTAGAACTGGATCTTGAAGATTACCGGCAGAGTCTGTATTGTCTTCGCATTTAGTTTGGGTACAAATACGATTACGTTCGACAAATTTTTGAAGATAACGCATTTCTTTCCAATGTGGATTGGATTCACCCATAACACAGTTTTTACCTGAAGCCCAAGCTTGCGCATCTGGATCAGCGGCAATAAGTTTTTCAATACCATCTTTTAGTCCCATTAAATCAGGTATAAACCCGAAGAGATTTTGATGGATAATTTTACCAAATATACCACTGTTTTCTAGAGCCTTTTCTTTTTTCTGGATTAAATCATCCATAATGTTTTGGTCAAAAACACCAAATGGTGATTCACGATTATCACAATAACGAATTTTATTATCGAGAAGACTGGCTTCAATAACTTGAGTCTTATTGTCTTTTTTAGTTGTATATTTTTTAATAATGCTTTGATAGGTGGAATCTGATTCATCGAGATTTTTTAGACTTGGATCAGAAGCACTGATGTCTGAGCCATACATATCACAGACGGCACCAATATTAGCAAGACGCTGACAAATTTTGGAATCTTGTCTCTGATTTTTGAAATTTACGCCAGCAATATTGGAATCATAAACTGTACTAACTACACTATTGGCAGCAAAAGTATTTGTGGCGGTAATGTTTGCGAGTGAACTAATACTTCTAGAGGTATTAGTGGTGAGATTGGAGAGATTCTTTAGAGGACTATTATTGTATGGCATATAACCAAAACGGACTACAAGATTACCGAGGAAAGTATTTGGACTAGAAACGTCAAATGGGCTACGATTCATACGATCGAGTTTAGCCTCTTCATTAGCAGCAATGATAGTTTCTTGAAAATAAGCATCGGCAATTTCTTTTGAGGCGGGACCTTGACCAGCAGCTTGGCGACCAATACGCCCGTTCATAATATTCGCGCCACCAACAAAGCTTTCGCCGCCAGGAATACCCTGTAAAACAAGAGCTGGGTTACTAAAAATAGTTTTTGCAACATATGGAATAAGTACGGCGAGGCCAGCTTTGATAGCAAAACCAGCAATAATACTGAGAGTTTTTTGGGCGGCAAATTTTTTAAGTACGGTTACAGCAACAATACTAGTACCAGCACTAAAAGGTGTAGCAACCACAGCTGCAACATTAGAAGCAATATCAACTACAGAGGCAGCGAAGCTAGCAACGGCACATCCGGCATTGGCGGTAGTGGAAGTGGCAATACTGAATTGAGCCGCATTAAAAACATTTTCGATGGCATAGTTTTTGGTTTGATTGAGTTGAGCTTTTTCACCCGAAAGTACAGAGTAGGCACCTTGAGCTTGAACTGGAGCGCCTTCAATTTCTTTTTCTTGTCCATCGGAGGTATCGATATATTTGGCTTTTTTTGATGTTGTTAACCTTGATAAAGCTTCATCTATCGGCGAAGTATTTCCCTGTCCAGCCTTGGCCTTACTGAGTGGCTCGATAGTGGAGGAGAAATGATGTACCATATTGATAATTTGAGAGGCAGCTACGGCTAAACTTACCATATTGGCGACACGTAATACGCCACAACCGAGTGCCGCACCACCAGCCACTACAGATAAGCCGTCGATGAATTTTTGAGCTTTAGTGTTGGCAGTTTTAAGATTGGCTTTTTCGGTTTCAATAGAACTTGGTTTTTGACCATCAGTATCAATGTCTGGGGTGTCAGAGTTATAAGATTTACTCTCTACGGATTGAGGTTCATTTTCGACAGTAGTTTTAGTATTACCATCTTCATCGGTTTCTGATACTTCTTCTTCAGTGACATAGCGACCCTCAGCTCCTTGACCTTTATACTGGTTAATATCGGTCTCCATAAAGGCTTTTTCATCAGCAGCTTTATTATCCGATCGTTTGAAGGATTTAAAAAGATTCCTAGTGACCTTAATGGAACTAAAAGTAGCAGCGGCACCTGGATCAAAAAAATTCGCAGAGCGGCCGCGCTTAGATTTAGTGAAGGCTAGCTGAAATTTTTGATCAGAGTCATAAACAGATTTAAGTTTATCGGCGGTAATGGTTTTATTATTATAGATAAGTACGTATTCGTTGGATTTTTCCTGAACTTCAATATCGTTCTTAGCGAGACGCTGCTTGAGATAATCCGGGAATTTGCCATGCTTCTTTTGCATATATTCTTTAGTCATTTGGAGAGAAGTGGCGGAATAGGTGCCGAACATGGTGTCGGTAGCGCGAGTAACGAGGGTTTCGATATGATTGGCGATATTAGAGATGCCAAAAATTACACTAAAAAGTCCACCAAAAAGGAGGACGATAAGACCAATGAGAGGGGCGTATTTTTTGAGTTTTTTAGCTTTTTCTTTACCAGAAAGTCGATTTTGATTTTGGAAATTACCGGAGCCGGTATAGAAAGATTTTTGTTCAAGATCGCGAAGATTGGCTAAAGAATTAGTCTCAGAATTCGCGACAGCGCTAGAATTTTCGAGAGATTGTAGGGCGTTTTGGCTGGAACTAGTGTTTTGAGAGGCAATTTGGTTTCTAAAAACAGCGGAATTATTATCCGAATTTTTCGATACAGAAAAATCAGGCTTAATATTATCTTCGCCGTAATAGACCTTTGACATAAGAATATTATATGAAATTTTTGGAAAAAAATCGAGTGGGTTATTAGTTAGTTTTATCGTAACGGGTAGGATTGGTGGAAATTAGGCTGGTTTCGGTATCAGAAGCGACGATTTGGATGTGGACGTGGTTTTGGCCAGCGAAGAAAAGACCGTGACCGATTGGGAAACTCGATAGACGTTTTCTTTCCTCTTCAGTAAGTTTGAAAACATCAGACAAAACATCGACGGCGGCGGCGGATTGTTTTAAGAGGAGCTGCATGGAAGAGTTCATGACGATGGCACGACCCATTTTATTACTCATGAAGTCTTCGACGTCCTGAGTGATAGTGGTAAGACCGAGGTAATATTTACGGGCACGCTTAGCGAGGGAGAAAAGGAAGTTGGCAGAGTCATCATATTTCATGAGTTGCCAAGCTTCATCCACGATGAGAATACGGCGTTTTTGTTTGGCGCGGACGATGTTCCAAATATGATTGAGCACAATATACATAGCGACTGGACGAAGTTCATCTTCGAGGTCGCGAATATTGAAGACAACCATTTGGTTATTGATATCGATATTGGATTGCTGAGAGAAAATACCTGCAAAAGTACCGGTGGCGTATTTGCGAAGACGTTGAGCGAGTTGCGGTCCGGAGCCTCCCATATGAGCGAGAGTATCGTAGAGATTAATAATGGTAGGTGGAGTGGATTGATGGGTGAGCGGATCAGAAGTAATACCGGCACGAGCGTAAGTATCGATAAGAGCTTGATCAAGGTCAGCTTCTTCGTTGGCGGAAAGTGAAGAAATTGGTTGACCATTTGGGCCGATTTGAGTACCGCCGAGCATGAGACGGAAAAGACCATGTAAGGTGACGAGATTAGCGCGGAGAGCGTCAGAAGCATCTTCGGAATCGATGACTTTTGGTAAGTCGAAAGGATTGATACGGACATCAGAATTAAGAGAGAGACGCACATAAGAACCACCGACGGCGTCACTAAGTTTTTGATATTCGTTTTCTGGGTCGATAATCACAATTTCAGTACCCATCATCATGGAACGGATAGCTTCGAGCTTCACGGCAAAAGATTTACCAGCACCAGATTTAGCGAAGACTACGAGATTGGCATTTTCTAGAGTGAAGCGATCAAAGATTACTAAGCCTTGGTTGTGCATATTGACACCATAAAGAATACCGCGTTCCTGAGTGAGATCGGCGGAAGTGAATGGGAAGGAAGTGGAAATGGCACTAGTGTTCATATTGCGGCGAATTTGGAGTTGGTCGGTAGCCATCGGCATGGTGGTATTCATTCCCTGCTCTTGCTGGGAAGTGGCAACCTTAGAAAAAATCATTAATTGACCAAACATGGTTTCGATTTTGTGCTGGACGTAATTTAATTCGTCGAGTGAATCAGCCCAAAGCGTAACGTAAAGACCGAAACGGAAGAATTTTTCATAACCGAGCTGTAATTGATCGCGAAGCTCTTCGGCATCCTGGATGGCAGCGTCAGTTTCTGGGTTACGAATGCGGCCTTTTTCAGCATTAAGCGAAATATCGGCTTCGAGCTGAGTAACTTTTTTACGCAAGTTTTTCATCACGACGGTAGTATCGACTGGATAAATATAGATAGAAATATCGAGCACTTCATCGATATTAATGAGAGGGCTGAGCCAACCGGTACTGAGAGTACGAGGATATCCGTAAACATAAATAGTGCGGCCATATTTAGTACCGAGGCGGAAATGATCGGATTGAATTTCAATAGAAGATGGAGAAATTAAATCGCGAAGGGTGGTAATACCCTGCTCAAACGCGCGTTGAATTTCTGCTTCTTCCATCGATTGTTTTTGGGCGGCGATTTCGGCAGCGGTAAGTTTTTTAGCCATGTGTTTCCTCTATTATGTTTATAAAATTATTTAAAATTATCTTGGTTGATTCCCTGGGTAATTGGTTGGGGTGGGATTAGCTGGGGTTGGATTAAATTGCCTTGGCGCTTCTGGGTTTGGCCTTGGGTTTTGGTCATATGGACTAGGAGTTTTCTTGGTGTAAATGGTACCGATTTTATTAAAATCAATAAACGGTTCGCGGACGGCGGTGTCAGGGTTATTAAAGTTATAGAAGAGTTCAGAAAGTTCTTTGGTATTGAGACGGACGGCATTGACGCCAATACTGAAGAGGCCACTAATAATGGTTTCGACACGCTTATCGATTTCAGTGGTGGCTTTATCGTAGGTATTACGATCGATTTTGGTAATGAGATTAGTGTCGTTACCACCGAAAAAACTACTGAAGATATTTTTAGTTTGAGTGCTAGCTTTTTCAAGATCATTATTAATAAAATATGGCACCACGATAAAGAAAGATTTATCCATAATGTTGGCTTCTTGAGAGAGTAGGTCGATGAAGTTGATATAATCATCCATCAAAACGCCGAGTAACATATTGTCGTTATTCTTACGAATTTCGGTGAGTTTTTCGATATAAGGCGCAATATCGATACGTTGGGAACGGATTAAAATCTGAGTGGTGAAATTAAGTGAATTAATGAAACCCTTGTAAGAATATTCGACACCTTCACGTTCTGGTTCGGACATGAGGTCAAAGTTAATGGATTTACAGGCGACCACGGCGCGGAAGGAGCCATCTTTCATAATAATTAAACCGTCACGAAGTTCGGAAAAAAGTAGTGTGGATTGAGTGGAAGAAGGGTCGACAATTTGACGTGGAGCAGCAGCAGCGGCTTGAGGTGACTGTGGAATAAACTGACTCATAGAACCCATAGTTTGTGGATTCATCATTTGAGGATTAGTAACCTGTGGATAGCCTGGTATGGTTCCCTGGTTCATTTGGGGGTTGGTTTGATTTGGAGTGAAATTATTTTGATTCATAGGCGCCTTTAATTTTGAATAAATGGATTTTGATTAATATTGGGGTTGTTTGTTGGTGGTTGAGTGAAATTCGGAGTGTAGGGGGTTTGGGTGACGAAGGTTTGAGGAGCTAAATTTGGCGCGAGATTTTCACGGTAACGATTCGCTTCCTTACTGATGGTGTTGATCGAAAAATTTTGATTATTAGCGAGATTTTGGTAATTAGAATTTAAAATCGATTGATTGCGATTAGCGAGGGTGTTGGCGTTTTGGATTGAAGGGGTTGAGGTGGTTTGATTTGGGGTGGTTTGATTTGGGGTAAATGGATTAGGTGTGGGCTGATTCGGCGTGGACTGATTTTGAGTAAATGGATTAGAACCGAGAGTGGCTTGATGGGAAGAAATTGTGGCAGGACCCATGGTATTTTCCGTATTATTGATAGCGGCTTTCATTTGATTAATGATTTCAGTATGACGAGCAACTTTTTCTTTTTGCATAAGATTAATCAGATTTTGGTTTTGACTATCATCCATAAAATCATTGACATCTTCGGTGTCAGCGATGAAATTCTCGGTAAAATTACCATTATGATTACCACGAATAGCATAACCTTCGGAATCGACAAGGTTAGAAAGAAAACTCAGACGATGACTGGCTTCTTCCTCACTAATATCACGAGTGCGAGATTTTTCGACAATTTTAGGTGCAGTGATTTGGATGGTGGTTTCGCCTTGACCGGGACGCCAAAAACGCTTATTGGGTTTCATATAAAAACTAACGATGGCGGCAAGGTAGGTTTCCATCGGCTGATCTTTTTTCAGAGGTAGGGCTAGAATTAAAAAGAAAATGATAACCGGTAATGGTAAAATCGCAAGTAGAGGAAAAATCTGAAAGAGAGCAGCAGCTAAGGCACCGGCAATCGCGGCAATTAAAAGATAAACGAATTGACGAAAAGTGAAGGGGCCAAGGAGTCTATCCTCTGCCTCAACGTCTTGTGGGACCTTATATGTAGCCATAATACTATTTTAGCATAAAAGGCTAGAGTTAATTTGAGGATTACTTTGAAGATTTTTTGTGATTATATTTTTTAGCGTCTTGTTCGAGACGGCCTTCTTCACTATTCTTCATGGTCTTAATTTTTTCGGCTAAATTACCATGTTCATCAGAGAAGACGAGCGCACGGACATTGTTATCCATTTGAGCAATGGCACCACTCTTCTGGCTGGAGAGAATAACATTACGAGCATCAGAGCTTTCAATTTGCTTGACGAAGATTTCTTTGGCAGCATTCTTAGCTTCAGCAAGTTTTTCTTCGTAGTATTTCTGCTTTTCGATTGGATCGGTAGGAATTTCAGATTCATCGGCGGTGAGATCCTTGAAGGATTTAGCAGTGAAGAGCTGCATAATACCATTAAAGACATCAGACTTCATGGAAATAATATTGGCAGCTTTCTGCTTAGAAAGGAAGGTAGTAGCTTTCTTAAGACCAGTTTCGAGAATACTACTCTTCTTAGGATCTTGAGTGAGCTCGAGAACCTTATCGTCGCGAGTGTCGGCATTATTCCAGTCGGCAGCATCAAGACCAGTGATCATATTAATGAGAGAGTACATTTGATCGCCACCAGATTGGAAGTTAAGAGCGGCACTAGAGACATTGGAAAGGGTAGCGTCGAAGAGGTCGACACCGTATTTTTGAGAAACGTTATTGATTTCACCGAAGACGGTACGTTCGGCTTTAACGAGAGAAGTACCTTTGAGAGCTTGAGCAAGATTAAATTTAGTAGTCTTTTCCTCGCCATCGAGGTCTTTAAGTTTACCAGTAGCAAACTGCTCGAAGGTAATACGATTATCTTGACGTTTACCAGTACTCCAGGCAGCGGTTTCAATATTACCGAACTTACCAAAGCGACCAAGGACTGGGTCGGCATCCTTAAAGGCCATTAATTCCTTGAAGAGAACGTTGGCATTTTCAGTACCAGCAATGATTTTGCCATTATCTGAAAGATCGATGATGCCTTCAAGAACTTTATCGTAGTCACCACGAGTAGCCATGACACGCATCGTAGCAATCACGCGTTCGAAGTCGGCGTCATTAATGGCTTTCTTGAAGTCGTTATTAAGTACACCGGAATGAATACGGCTGTAATAGGTGGTGCGGCGGTTGAGGCTGGCTTGATATTCCCTGTCATAATCGACGGAAATATCACCTAATACACTATCGATGGCATCAATGACATGCTTAGGATTTTTAATATTAAGAGCTGGATCATAATCCCAGGCACTGGTACCAGCGGCGCGTACAATATATTTCTGATATTCTTTATCGTTCTTAGCAATTTCGGCTTCGGTGAGATTGAAGCGCTTAGCACTGTTTTCAGAATGCGAATCGATATATTTCTCGTTAATTTCCTTCATCTTATTGAGATAGAATTTATCGGAAGCAACATCATTGTTATGGATTTCGCGATCGACAGTCTTTTGCTCGAGGAAATTTTGGGTCTGACGTTTGGCGAGATCTTTTAATTCCCTGTTTTGGTAGCCATGCTTATCGATATAGTCGCCCATGTTGCTCATGAAATTTTCAACACGTTTATTAGCGTTTTCAGTACGGTATTTAAGTTCACGGTGGCGATATTCGTCCAACATTTCGGAGTTTTTCTTGATTGGGTCGGCTTTGGAGTAAATTGGTTTGCCGTTTTTGTGATAACCAATAATTGGCGTGTTATTTTGGCGGGCCAAAAGTTGCTCAGTTAGTAAGAGTTTTTGATCTTCTTCATTACGCTTTGCTCTATGTTCGCGGAAGGCTTGATTTTGCATAGCAATACGACTAATAGTCATGTCTGGACGAAGAGCGCCACCTTTACCCTCGAGGGCACGTTTTTGGTAGTTGGTACGAGCGAGATTGGCAGCGGTAGAAAATTCTTTGGATACGGAGTTATTAAGTTTACTACCAATACCACTAAGCGCCTGGTTAACGTCACCAAGAACAGATTTGGACATACTGAGCATTTTGACGGCAAACATAATTGGTAAGACTTGGACGGCAATACCAATAATTACACCAAAGGGGGTCTCAGAGCTGAAAATAAAGAGGTAGCCGAGAACCTTGGAAACACCAAAAAGGAAGCTAAAGGCTGGGAAAAAGACCAGCATTTGAGCAAAAATTGATTTCCATTTCAGATAATATTTATGGGTATTTGGTAGAACATAGAGTGCGAAGATGAGTGGTGAAGTAATGGTAAGTAAAATAACTACGGCTTGGCGAAGTGAGATGGTAATCAGACCAACAACCACGGCAATAAAACCAGCGAGGACGATTGGAATGAGTGTAAAGAGGGCGCTAAGTAAACCACCGGAAGCGGCAACCGCCGTGGCGATACCGACACCACCCAGAATGGTGAGTGAAGTACCGCCGGCGATAGCAAGGAAAATATCATAGAGATTGAGAGGTTCGTCGAGCTTGGCTTCGGGATGTTGGCTTTGAATAGCAGTGGTGGCGATGCCTTCAAGGAAAGATTTGAGGGCGTTACCGATGATATTACTGACATCGACGAGAACCTGACAAATCAGATAACTAAAGTTAACCAAAATAGCGGCAATGATGAGCTTTGGTAACATCTTCTTGATATTGTAATTAGAAAAACCCAGGCCAGTAACCTGAGAGTAAACAATCAAAAGTAAGAAGATAATGAAAATAATATTAGCAATATTGCGAACGTAAGACCAGATGATGTAAATCGGGGATTTATTATCGGTGGTAATTGGCTTGATAACGAGGAAATTTTCAATGGTAGAATAAAGTGCATCGATTCCCTTCGCGAGGAGACCGGTAGTCGGACAAATAATGAAGGAGAGAATACCAATTTGTTCGGAACAGCTGAGTTCGTTTTGTTTCTCTGAATCTGGATTCTCAGAATTAGCGGTTCCTTCAGAGTTGTTAGAGGTATTGGTTTGGTTCTGAGTTTTGTTTTGATTTTGAGTTTCAGCTTTTTCAGAATCGGTTTCGTCGGAATCGTTGTTTTCGGAATCAGTGGTTTCGGAGGAAGAATTTTCGGATGAGTTAGAAGAATTGTTTGGGTTATTTGGGGTTGCGTAGGTATTTAGGGTAGTTAGAGGAGAAAAAAGAGAAAACAAGGTAAAAAACAAGACAAAAATTGCCGTGCTGAATTTTCCTCTATGGTTGATTCCCTTATTCATAAAAAATAACTCAATTAATGCTTATTATTATATCACATAACAGTAATGCCGTCAATATTGACCACTGAAACGACCGAATAATAAAAAGCAGAAAAATCTATACTCATGATATAATATATGTATGAAAAAGGTCAATCGACAGCTAGGTGTAAAATTTTTGAAGAATTTAGGGGTTTTTTCTCTGGTATTAGCCGGATTTTTGGGACTTACGACAAGTAATTCCGTGAGTGCCTTAGGTTTGAATGATTTAGGAGTTTCAGGTCGACAAGTTTTGACTCAGGTTGGTGAAGTGATTGATGGTGATGTAGATGAAAGTTGTGAAGCGAACGTTTTCTTGGGATTTCGCCCTTGGTATAAGGGTCTAGCTACGCGTGATGATAATGATAAATGTGTAATTGGCAAGCCAGCTACCTCAGATAGTGGTACGACGAATTGGGCGCCTTTTGTTTGGGTAGTGGTAATGAATATTATTTATGATATTTCCCTGGTGGCGGGTCTAACTGCAACTGGGTTTATTATCTATGGTGGGCTTTCTTATGTAATGAGTGAGGGTGACCCAAATAAGGCAGCGAAGGGTAAGAATATTATTCAGGGTGCAGTGATTGGTTTGATTTTGACGATCTTCGCTTCGGTGATTACGAATACGATTATTAGTGTAATTATTAGTGCAACCTAAGGAGAGAAATGAAATACTTTGCAACAGTAGATTTGGAAAATATCGATTCCCTAAATGAAGGTTTAAATAGATTACCAAATAAAGAAGGTAATTTTACGTTAACCACGATTTTGAATTATATTTATGCTTTAATCGGTCTAGTGGCGGTATTTTATATCGTGCTGGCAGCGGTGAATTTTGCGACAGCACATGGGGACGTGGGTAAGGTGACAAAGGCAAAAAATACGATTGTTTTTGCAGTGATTGGTTTAATAATTGTGGTGTTAGCTGCTGCAGTGACGAATTTTGCTTTAACCGCATTAAATTAATTAAATATAGGTAAATTAGTTAAGAATAGGAATCAAAGATGAAGCAAGGTATGAGAAGAATAATGACGGGTCTGATGCTCTTTGTGGGGTGCTTCGGGTTTTTATTTAGCTTAGTATTTTCTAGTCACGTATATGCGGAGTCTTCGCGGGAGAATTTTTACGGGGTTTGCGATGATATTGAAGATGAAGATATGAAAAAAATCGCCGGCTGTAATGAGCCTACCGGGAAAAACAAGGATGTAGTAGAAATTGTGCAGAGTGGGGTGAATGTAGTGATTTCTTTGGTTGGTATGCTGGCGGTATTTTCGATTATTTACGGTGGTTTTACTTATATTACAGCCCAATCTGACCCAGCGAAAATTAAGCGTGGTAAAGATATGGTGGTCTATGCCGTGGTGGCATTAGTGGTGGCTTTCTTGGCTTACGGCATTGTGCTGTTTGTGACGAGAAATCTGAAATAATTACAGATTGATTCCAGAGAGAAATGTTTCTGTTTTTCTAGAAGATATGTTATAATTTTGGTAAATTAATATTAAAGGAATAATATGAAAATTTCGAATAAACTAAAAGCTTTGGCAATGGGTGGCACGAGCGTAGTTGCAGTTCTAGGTAACTCCGTCAATACTTTTGCTGCTAGTAAGGTGAAGTGTCCTGATGGTACTACTGCTAGCGGTGGTAGCTTAGCTGATTGTACTGCATTAAAAAATGACTCAAACAAGAATGATTTAATGGCACAAGCTAATACTATTATTAACGTAGTGATTGGTGTGGTTGGCTTCGTGGCTGTGGCCTTCATTATCTTCGGTGGTATTCAATACACGACTTCTGCGGGTGACCCAGGTAAGGTGAAGAAGGCTAAAGACACTATTCTCTACGGAATTATCGGTCTTGTCGTTGCAATGCTTGCTTACGCAATCGTGAACTTCGTCCTTTCCAGTGTTTTTAAGGGTTAATTAATAAAATACCCCTAAGGGGGTATTTTTAAGATTTAATTTTAGAGAAAAGAATAAATGAAAAATAGTTTTAAAAAATTTCTAGCCGTATTTATGTTAGCTGGATTATTCGCGGGCGGAGCTTTAAGTGGCTCGGTGTTTGCTAAGCCACCAAAATCAGCGGCAGGCAATTCCAGTGCTGGTGCCGCTAATAGTTCTGGTTCTGGTGGATCCAGTGGTATTTGTCCTCCGGGATCAAAAAATCCAGGTGCAGCGAATATTGCAGCATGTAATATTGATCCTGACCATAAAGGTGACGACCTAATTAGCGATACGAACAAGATTATAAATGTTGTGATTGGTGTACTTGGCGTAGTCGCGGTAGCGGTGGTGATTTATGGTGGTTTCCTCTTTCTGACTGCCCAGGGTGATCCAGGTAAGATTAAAAAGGGCAAGGATTCGATTACTTGGGGTATTATCGGTTTGATAATTGCGTTATTGTCTTGGTCAATTATTAACTTTGTTTTAAGTAGTACAATGAGCGCGCCTGCAGCTCAAAATAGTACTACCACAACCACAGCGCCATGATTAAAAATAGTTTAAGAAACATCATCTATTCCCTACTGTTTATTACTTGTCTGGTGTTTGCCAGTTTAGTGAAGCCAGTTTCTGCTTTTACTTGTCCAGAAAAAACGGTACGTGTGGGTGAATCCGTATCGGCACTTTCAGAATGTAATGTAGAAAAAACCGATGGCGATAAATCACTGATGTCTAATGTGGTTATGCTGATTAATGTGTTTGCTTCAGTGATGGGTTTTCTTGCGGTTGGTATGATAATCTATGGTGGATTTATGTTGCTCACCGCCCAAGGTGATCCGGCAAAAATCAAACGCGGAAAAGATGTAGTTACCTATTCGATTATCGGTGTAATCTTAGTGATGTTAGCTTACGCAATTGTAAACTTCGTAATGAATAGTGGAATAAAAATTTAAGATAAATCCCTAAAAAAGACCTCAATATCAGAGGTCTTTTTTTAACTGCCGGATATCTTTTTGAGTCTAGATTTTTGGCTAGATTTAATTGATATTTAATTCCCTCATGCTTGCAGTATTTGGGAAACGGCATATATTGAAAATAGTGGATTCGAAAAAAATATACCGAATTCACGGTATATTTAATTTTTAGACAATGAGTTATGCGATTGGGATGCGGATAGGTGCTTCGGTCTTTTCTTTTTCAAAAGAAATGGTGAGCACGCCGTCTTTTAATTCTGCTTTTACGCTACCTTCGTCTTCGCGAACTTGGACTGGAAGGGCGATTGTACGAGAAAATTCTCCCCAATAACACTCTTGGATGTGCCAACGAGTGGTTTGTTCATCTTCGCCGCCGCTAAGGACACCGGAGATGGTTAAGATATTGTCAGAAATGGTAACATCGAGGTCCCCTTTGGAGATGCCTGCGGTGCGAGCTTTGACAACTAACTTGTCGGCAGTTTCATATACATCCACTGCTAATTGTCCTGGAAAATCACCAGGTTCTTCTTCCCACGCCTCTGGATCTTCTTCTGCTGGAAGTGGACTCGGTTGTTCTTCTAGAGCTGAAACTGGTTCAGAGTCTAGGCCATCATTATCCAGAAAAGCGGCCGCGAGTTCATCTTCCATAAGCATGTCTTCGTCATTAGTACGAGCCATTGCTTGTATTCCTCCACATTAACTATTGTTCTTAATTATTATAAGAGTGGTTATGTTAAAAATCAAGAGTAAACAGCTTTATCGTGTAAAAATTACAATAGAAAAATTTATTTTAGAGATGATTCTGCCAAACAGATGTGTGCGATGCCAGAGAGAGGGCGGGATTTTTTGTGACCGTTGTAAAAAATATATAAGCATAATCAATCCGGGCTATGTGATGAATGATATGTATGGGTTTGAAAAATTATTGGTAGCAGGACTGAAAGAGGGGTGGTTTGAGAGAATGGTGCGAGATTTTAAATATAGGGGGAGGCGAGATTATGGAGAGTTTTTGGCGGAGAAATTAGGGGAGGTGATTTTCGGTGAGGTTAAGAGAATGAGATTTGGTGACGGGCTGATCGATAAGTCGGGTGAGGTAGCGGGTGGCGTGTTGAGAAAGGTGGAGACTGAGATAAAAAAGATTAGACGAATTGTGTTAGTTCCCTTGCCGACGATTCGAAAACATATACGGGAGAGAGGGTTCGATCATACTTTGAAATTATGTTTTGAACTAGAGGAATTTTTACAGAAAAGATTTGATGATTTGGGGGTGAGTGTAGAATATCAGAGTCTGTTAGTTAGAAAAAATAAGACAGTGCAGGTGGGTAAAGAAAAGAAAGAACGCGTGAAGCAGGCGGAAAAAGCGTATGGAATTCGGGAAGGGGTAGAAATTGAGAATAAGACGCTCTATATATTGGTGGACGATGTGACGACGACGGGTGCTTCCCTTGCGGCAGCGAAAAAAATACTGCAGGCCGATCGAGTATGGGCTGCAGTATTAATGAAAGAAAGGTAATTAGTTAGTAGTACCGACACCGATCACGGAGTTGAGGACGAAATGAACGATGGCGTAAGCGAGCATTGAGATAATGAGGCCGATAATGGCATAAAGGATGGTGTTTTTAGCGTCTGTAACCTTTTTAGAATCACCACCAGAGAGAATGTAGCGAAGACCACCGTAAACTAACATAATGACCGAGATGAGGCCAACGATTAGCAATACGGTATTAGTGATGCGGCTGAAAACGCCGTTGTCACCGATGAGTTCAGTAGGCATACCATCAGCACGGGCAGCATTTGCACCTTCTTGGATGCTAGTAGCAGAAGCTAAGAGACGGCTAGAAAAGAGGCAAGCAAAGGCGCCAAGACCAGTAAAAGTTTGTGTAATAATTTTGGTAATTTTTTTCATGAAATATAGAATCTCGCGGTTAAATTCGACAATATTATTTTAACACAGATATGCGAAAAAGCAATGAATCGTGAGATTTGTAGAGATATTTGAGGAATATTTTGAAAAACTATTAGAGATGTGGTGAATTTATGATAAGATAGAGGTAGACGGAGAGTTACCCAAGTGGCTGAAGGGGGCGGTTTGCTAAATCGCTAGTGTGGGGAGACCTGCAGCGGGAGTTCGAATCTCCCACTCTCCGCCATAAATGTCGGATCGTAATAGACTCTAGCGAGTCTATTTTTTAAGATAAATCTTAAAAGAGATTCTCTATCTTCTACGTCGTCGTCTCAAAAATGCAAGCACTTTTTCGAACTCCTCCTTGAAGGCGAATCTCCCACTCTCCGCCATTACATGTTATAATGTTAATAGTTAAAAGGTGCTAATATGGACGAAAAAATTGTAAAGTGGGAAGGTGAAGAATATATATCACATAATAATGGTGCGGGGTGGTATGTGGGGTTAATTTCTATAACCTTAGTATTTAGCCTACTCTCTTTTTATTTACAGTGGTGGACTTTTTTGGCTTTGGTGATCGTGTCAGCTTTGACGCTTTTGATTTTAGCTATGAGGCCAGCCAGAAAAATTTCCTATACCCTAACCGATAAGGGTTTCACGGAAGGTGATAAGTTTTACGCGTTTTCTGAATTTAAATCTTTTGGGATTTTGCAAGATGATGTACATTTTGCGATTGTTTTGACACCGAGAAAGCGCTTGTCACCAGCGGTGACGATTTACTTCCCAGAAAACAAGGGTGAAGGGATTGTCGATATGTTTGGGGCGAAATTGCCGATGGAACCGGTGGAGTTGGATCTATTAGATAAGTTGGTAAAGAGACTACGTATTTAGTTTGGTTTGGCTAATGGAGTGATCTTCTGCTTTAATTTGAGTGGCTGTGAAAAATTAAAAATCTAAATTTCAGGGGTACAAATTAAAAAGGAAATATGTTATAATATGAGTGTCGTAGTGATACGATGCTCATTTAATTTCTAGGTGAATATTACTTTATGTGGTATTCACACATGCACCCGTAGCTCAGCTGGATAGAGCGTTTGCTTGCGGAGCAAAAGGTCGTAGGTTCGAATCCTGTCGGGTGTACCAAATGAAATTATGAGAAAATCAGTTCCCTTTCGGAGCTGATTTTTTGTGTGAAATATTTTGACGCGGTAAAGTTTTTATGAATAAGCTTTTTAAGTAAAAAACAAATTGAATAATAATGGAATTTTTTGTTGGCGTTTAATCTGTTGTAGTTAAGAGTAATTTTTGTTAAAATAAGAGGTGGAAGCGTGGCCGAGTGGTTGAAGGCGCACGACTCGAAATCGTGTGGGCCGAAAGGTCTCGGAGGTTCGAATCCTCTCGCTTCCGCCATAAATGTCGGAACCGAAAAAAGACTCTATAGAGTCTTTTTATATTTTTAAGTTAAAACTTAAAAATGAGGATTCTCTGTCTTCTGCGTCGTCGTCTCAAAAATGCAAGCACTTTTTCGAACTCCTCCTGGAAGGCGAATCTAATTTTTTCCGAGAGAGGAGGAACGGAAGGATTTTGCGAAGTAAAAGCCTAATCCTCTCGCTCCCGCCAAGTTTACGAAAAATCGAACCCTCTTGGTCCCGATATAAATGTCGGAACCAAAAAGACTCTAAAGAGTCTTTTTATTTTTTAAGTTAAAATAAGGACCTATACGATTCTTATTTTTTTATTCACTTCCCTTGCCAGTAAAAACGGCAGCGACAGTTTTGATGAGAATTTTAATATCGTAGGTGACACTCCAATGGTCAATGTAGTAACAGTCGAGACGAACGATTTTCTCAAAGTCGGTAATTTCACTGCGGCCGGAAACTTGCCAGAGTCCAGTAATGCCAGGTTTGATACTAATACGACGTTTATGGTGGGCGGCATACTGATTATATTCGTTCACTGTAGGTGGACGAGTACCAACGAGTGACATGCTGCCTCCGAGTACGTTAAAGAATTGAGGTAATTCGTCGATGCTGGTTTTGCGAAGAATCTTACCGATTTTAGTAATGCGTGGATCATTCTTCATCTTAAACATAAAACCTTGCATCTCATTTTGCTCTTGCAAATCCTTGAGGCGCTCTTCGGCATTTTGATACATGGAGCGGAATTTGTAAATGTTGAAGAATTTACCATTACGGCCAACGCGTTTTTGTTTGAAAATAATAGGTCCTGGATCTTCTAGATAAATCAATGGTGCGACAATAATACCAAATAGAATACAAATCAGACATCCGACTAAGGCACCAAGAATATCCATGAGGCGTTTAACGATTAATTCCCCATCGGTAAAGATACGAGGTGAAAGACGAATTACGCTGGAGGTACCAAAATCTTCGAGTTTAGTTTCAAGAGTTTCAATCGCAAAACTATCGATTGTGATAAGTGAATCGATACCCATTTTACTAACTAGTTCAATTAATTCGCGAATTTTTTCACGATCAGTATGGGCAACGCTAAAAATTACAAAGTCGACTTGATGACGTTTGAGATATTCAATGGCCGGGGTGGTGAGCTCTTTTAAATCGTAAGCTTCGACTGGATTAGTAATAGCTTCAGGAGTAAGTTTATTTTTGGTGAGGGGTTTTAATTTATAAAAAAGATCTTTACATTTACCAGAGAGTGAACTAATACCAATAATTTCACAATCTTCAGCGTCAAGTTTTTGGATTTTACTAATTACATTACGAAGGTTGCAACTATCAGTAAAAATTACAGTCTTTTTGGTATGATGTCCGAGATATTCGCGTTTTAGAAAATGAATTAAATAAAGCGTAATGAAGGAAACTATGAAATTAACTGAGAAAAATGTGCCGAAAAAGAGACGTGGGATACTATTGCTTGTATGAGAGAGGTAAACGATGGCAGAGAAAATAATGGCCATAAACAGATTAGTGAGAAGAGCGGATTTAGCATGACGAAGAATACCACGTTTTTTGGTATCAGGATTACTGTGGTAGAAAGTAAAAACAATTAGATATGAAAGAAGAAGATAGAGGTAAATAGAGACGGTGCGAATATTGTAAAAGGCAATATCATTAGGTTCCCAGCCGAAGCGATAAAAGTAGGTAATTAAAAAAGAAATGGTAATGGCAAAAAGATTAGCGGTAAATAACTCAACACGACGATGATTTGACATATTGAATTTATTGTAACATAAATATTCAGATTTAACAGAGGAAATAAAAAAATTACCCCTGTTAATGCTTATGATTGCAGAAAATATAAAATTATTTGCTAATAAAATATATCATATATGAGATATTTTGGTTTGGGTTAATTTTAAGATTTTTGGTGTTACAGGTAGAAATCAGGGGAGAAATTTAGTATAATCAAGAGAGAAAATTAATTGGATGGTGGGGTGAAGGAAGGCAAAATGGCAAGTATTTTTTCAAAAATTATTGCGGGTGAAATTCCATGTTACAAAATTTACGAGGATGAGAAAACCTTGGCTTTTTTGGATATTTACCCAGAAACTAAAGGTCACACTTTGGTAGTGCCAAAACTTGAGGTGGATAAACTTTATGATTTGCCAGAAGATTACTATCTTGCGGTGATGAAAACGGTGAAGAAATTGGCTGCTAACATGGAGAAAGTTCTGGGGGCGAGGACTTTGATTAAGGTGATTGGTACGGATGTGCCACATGCGCATGTGCACCTTACGACTTTTGATCCAAATTATAAATATGGCCAGGTGGTGGAAGTTTCCGAAGCGGAAATGGCTGAAATACGAGAAAAATTATTCTTAGAAAGTGAGGAGAACTAATGAAATTTGCTCCGGCATATAATCCAGCGGATTTTGAAGCGGATATTTACGCGGCCTGGGAAGCAGCGGGTAAATTTTTGCCAAAAAAAGATGAAACTCGGGTGGACGGCAAGAAAGCAAAACGCTATTCGATTGTAATGCCACCACCAAATGCCAACGGAAATTTGCATATTGGTCACGGTTTAACAGTGGCGGTGGAGGATTCCCTGACCCGTTATAACAGATTACGTGGACGTAGAACTTGGTATGTGCCAGGGGTAGATCATGCTGGTTTTGAAACTTGGGTAGTTTATGAACGTGAGTTAGAGAAATCGGGCCGTTCCCGTTTCTCGATGAGCCGTGACGAAATTTATAGCGAAGTCTGGAATTTTGTACAGAGTAAACGTGGCGATATGGAACTACAGTTGCGCGCGCTCGGGGCTTCTTGTTCATGGCAGGATCTCACTTTCACCCTGGATGAAAATGTGGTGCGTCGTACCTATAAGACCTTTGAACAGATGTGGAAGGACGGTCTGATTTATCGTGGTGAAAAATTAGTAAATTATTGTACTAAACATCAGACGGCTTTCGCGGATATTGAGGTGGAATATAAGGATGAGAAGGGGGTGCTTTATGAAATTAAATATCCATTCGGGCCGGGCGTGGATAGTGACGCAAAGGTGGAACTTCTAGATGAAAATGGTGAAATTGAGAGGATAATCGAGGGCGGTGTGGTAGTTTCAACTACGCGCCCAGAAACCTTATTCGGCGATACGGCGGTGGCGATTAATCCAAATGATAAACGTTATGAATTTTTGCATGGCAAGACTTTAATTTTACCGCTGACGGGTCGTGAAATTCCGGTAGTACTGGATGAACATGCCGAAATGGGCTTCGGTACGGGGGTGGTGAAGATTACGCCGGCGCATGATAACGATGATTTTGAAGTGGGATTACGCCACGATTTACCGAGAATCCAGGTGATTGGATTTGATGGTAAGATGTTGCCTGTCTGTGGTGAAGAAATTGCTGGGCTGACAGTAGAAGAAGCGCGTAAGAAGACGGTGAAAATGCTGAAGGATGTAGGCTTACTGGTCGGCGAAAAGAAAATGCAACATTCCGTAGCGCACTGTTATAAGTGTGGCACGGTGATCGAACCGATGTTGAAAGAACAGTGGTTTATCGATACCTCAAAGCTAGCGAAGATGGCAATCGAGCGCTTAAATAATAATGAAATTAAGTTTTATCCAGAGAATAAGCAGAAAGTTTTGACTAATTATCTCGAGGGGCTGAAGGATTGGAATATTTCACGTCAGATTCCTTGGGGGATTGCAATTCCGATGTTTCACAAAATCGATCCGAACGTGGAAGGTGAAGAATGGGTGTTTGATACTAGAACTCATCTGTTTGAGATTGAAATTGGCGGCGTAAAATATCGTCGTGACGAGGATACTTTTGATACGTGGTTCTCTTCTTCGCACTGGCCAATTGTTTGTACGAACTGGGAAGAAGGCTTTAAAAATGAATTCTACCCACTAAATGTGATGGAAACCGGAGCAGATATTTTGTTTGCTTGGGTGGCTAGAATGATTATGATGGGGGTTTACGTGACGGGCGAAGTGCCATTCCGTGAAGTATATCTACACGGCTTAGTGCTCGACGCTAAGGGCAAAAAGATGTCCAAATCTAAGGGTAATGTGATTAACCCGATGGAATTGATTGAAAAATATGGTTCCGATGCTTTCCGTATGGGGATTTTGCGTGGCCGCTCAGCGGGATTAAACCAGGCGTTCTCAGAGAATTCAGTGATTTCGAGCCGTAATCTTTGTAATAAATTGTGGAACGTTTCGCGTTTTGTGCAAGGAATGGTGGATGAATCTGCAGCGGATTTAACAGAGACAAGCGTTGTAGAATATACAACGGAAAATGCAGGTGAAGACTGGATTTGTCATGAAATTAACCGGGCTAGCTCGATGCTGGAACAGGCGATGAGTGAGTACCGTTTCTCAGAGGCGGTGGAAATTGTCTATAGCTTGGTTTGGGATAAATATGCGGACTGGTTCCTGGAAAGTCAGAAGATTTTTAAGAATATTCCACTTCTGAAGAAGACCTTGGAAAATGTTTTGATGATGATGCATCCTTTTGCACCTTTTGTAACAGAGGTGATTTGGCAGAATCTTTCTTGGACTTCTGGTATGGTAATTGACGCGGGTTGGCCGGAAGCTATGAAGTACGACGAGATTTCGGCGATGAATTTCGAACGCCTGATCGAAGTAGTGACGAAGATTCGTGCGACAAATAATTCCCTGTCGCTTCTAAATAATAATAAGAAATTTGGTTTACTCTTCGGTGAAGATGTGATGGTGATTGAGAATACTTTACTGATGAAATTCTTGTCACACGTGCCTTATATTTCCTCGACTAATGGCACGCCGAGAGGGTTGAAATTGGCAATCGCAAACCACGAGCTTTATCTGGACGTGACGGCTGAAGTGGTAGCTAAGTATAAGGATGAGCTGACGGAGAAGATTTTGGCGGTAGGTCGAGAACTCGACGGATTGAATTCACGCATGATGAACCCAAGTTACGTAGAAAGAGCGCCGGCAGAATTGGTGCGTGAGACGCGTAATTTGATCGCGGAGAAAGAAAAGCTGATCGAAGAAATGAAGATGCAGCTGAATGTAATCTAAGGAGTTCAGTGTTTCCCTACTACAATGTAGTCTAAAAAAGTCCGGCGCTTCCCTTTTAGAATGTACTGGAAGTTGTATATAGATAAAAAACTTCGGTTATGAGCCGAAGTTTTTTGTGATATCTGATATAGAGGCTGAGGTTTAAGCTTAATGCGTGTGTGTGTCTTTATGCGCAAAATAATTAGAGTAGTTCCCTTCCAGTTTTAATTTATAGAGGTCATTTAGTATCCCAGATATAATCTTAATGATAAATTTAGTTTTTTAGCATCCTAATAAGAGTATTTTCTTATTTAATAAAAATTTTTGGTATAAAAATACTATGCGCTTTTTATAGGTTACATGATTCCCTTGCCTGTTGTGAAAAATGGCGTGAAAATACAATGCTTCCCTGTTAAGCACATGAAAAATCTTGCATAATGTAAAATGCTAATGTTATATGCTTGACAAATAAGCATAAACATTTCCTAATAAGGTACTGATCTGTTCTTATATGACCCAATTACCGAGGCGCTATCGTAGTTAAAATTATGTGTTCCGTTTTAAAAATTCGATAATTGTTATGTCTATATTAGCGTGAGCGGGTTGCTAAGTCAAGTGGGTTCTAAATATAGGGAAGAATTAAAATAAACTTATGCACTTTCGGGAAAAGTCGGGGGAATAATAGTGGAAAAAGGGAACTAGTGCATAAACTGCACAGGTTGAGATTTTTAAAGATTGGATTTGGTTGCATAGGATTCTTAGGAGGGAACTATTGCAAATAATGCACGGGTTGGGATAATTGGCTTTGAATTTGGTTATTGATTTAGGTATACGGGAATATTTAGGAAGGGAACTAGTGCAAAATTTGCACGGGTTGGGCAATGATTGAGGTGGGATGGTGAAAAATGAGTGGGTTGGAAAAAGGAAGAAGGTTATGTTAAAATGTGGTTGTGGCATATATTAGAAAGTTTAAGACAGCTTCCGGTGCGACTGGGGTGCAAGTTTGCTATAAAGAGCATGGCAAGGTTGTGAAACTGGTGCATGTGGGTTCAAGTAACTCGGAATTGGGGTTGACGAAACTTTTAAGAAAAGCCCAAGATATTATCGATGCAGGGAAGCGTAGGCTTTTCTGATTGGATGATTGCAAATTAAGGTTGTTTTTGATTGATTGTTAAATTTGTTTGAAGAGCGATTTAATAGGTGCGGTTAAAAATAACTAAATTTGGTTTATTTTTGATGGATTGCCGTCAAGAATTTTGATTAGCCACTGCAATGAGGTTTATTTTTGATGCGGTTTTTCGATTTATTGGTACTGGATTTGGTCTTTAGGGTAGTTTTATTTTGACTTAGATTGGTTTAGTCTTTTGATTAGTTTTATTTTGACTTAGTTTTTAGTTTTTACGAATTTTGTTTATGCTTGAAAAATTTAAATTTATTGATATGATTTGAATTAGCTTGAATTATTATTCGACAGAGAAACGTTGGTTTAGTACATTAGGAGGTTGAAATGAAAATCATGGAAACAAGTGCAAGATTGTTGAATCCATTTTTGGATGAGCTTTCGGATGAATTTTATCTGCAGATGTTATTAAGACATGTAGAAAAATGTGGCAGAATTTGCTATCTGAGTGAGCCGAAGGATCCGGAGGGAAGCACGGAGAAGTTTATTCGGATGCTGATTAAGAACGGACATGAATCTCCGTTGGAACACGGAAGTTGTACATTCAAGATTGTGACTGATCGAGCGATTTCACAGGAAATTGTGAGACATCGTTTGGCGTCTTACTCTCAGGAATCTACGAGGTATTGTAATTATGCGAATGGGAAATTTGCAAGGGAGATTACAGTGATTGAGTCGAGTGGTCTGGCGGAGAATGAGGCAAGGGAATGGCTGAATTTAATGGAGATGTCGGAGAGGACGTACCTACATCAAATTGATGCTGGCGTGAAGCCGGAAAAGGCGCGGGATGTGTTGCCGCTTTGCCTAAAAACCGAACTGATGATGACGGCGAATTTTAGAGAATGGCGACATTTTTTGAAATTACGTGGTTCAAGAATGGCGCATCCAGAAATTCGGAAAATTGCTAATCAGATCTATCAGATTTTCCAGCAGGCGATTCCGGTACTGGTGGAAGATATTGAGATTTTTGATGATGATGCTGCTGAATAATTTTGCAGGTAGAATTTTGTTCAACCAAAAAGACTCGCGGAGGACGAGTCTTTTTTGCGTGCTGAATTTTCTCGGAGAGTGAGAGAGGGGAGAGGGGATTATCGGACAACTTCGAATGAGAAGCTGGGGTTTTCGTTAAATAAATTAATTGCTTAGACAGAAGTGAATAGGGAACTATGGTGCGGCTTTATAGGTAAAGTAGCCAGGTTTGCTGTTAGATGGGTCATCGATACGGAGGTAATTTGCGTTATTATTGTAGTAATTATAGACAGTTCCGGCACCACCGACGAGTTTACTATCATCATCGAAGACGTAGGATCTATCGGCAGATGGTTTAACGACAAATTTTTCAGACACATAGATGGTGGTAAGTTCACGGTTTTGGTAGAACATGTAGTAGAAGCTATTAACGTTTGAGGTGTCAAAACCTGATAAATCGACTGAAGTTAATTTGTAATTGCGATAGAACAAGGAACTCATTGTAGTTAACTTGTTGCTAGTCTTAACTCCGGTTAAATTAAGAGTAACTAGATTATAACAGTCATTAAAGGCGCTAGACATTGTAGTGACATTTTCGAGGTTGAAATGGCTAAGGTCGAGGCTAGTAATTTTCGCACCATAGAAGGCCATACTAAAATCTGTGACGTTTTGAGTGTTAAACGAAGAGACGTCAATAGATTCACCTGGGAAGCTATAGAACATCTGATTCATAGTAGTAAGACTACTGGTGTCAAATGGTAGTTTAAGATGGAGATTGGTTGGAAGAGTATAGATTTGAGCAAACATCCTAGACATGTCGGTAACTTTCGAAGTATTGAAGGTGGCTGGGAAGGTGATTTTAGTTGCTTTGGTTTTATCGAACATAGATGCCAAAGTGGTAGCTTCTGGTGCGCCTACGAAATTAGTTAGATCAATCTCGCTAATATTAGATTCTTTAAACATATTAGCCATGGTTGTAACTTTTTCAGTATTAAAATCTGAACCGAAGATAGCATTTTGATTTGGTTGAGATTCAAAGGCGAGTTCGAACATGTTTTCCATATTTGTGACATTTCTAGTATTGAGATTGAAGACTTGGGGATCCTTCATATAATAAACTCTTCTAAACATGTAAGACATATTTGTCACATTTCTAGTATCAAAGCCTGCAGTAGGAAGATTTTTGATATAAGATTCATTGAACATATGATTCATGTCGGTAGCTTTGCTGGTGTCAAAAACTGCTGGATAAGTAATGTTAACACTATTACTGGTGCGATCAAACATGTAGGCCATATTAGTGACATTTTTAGTATTAAAGGCTGAAAGATCGAGAGTAGTAAAGCGTGTATTGGAGAACATGTAACTCATATCAGTAACTTTTTCAGTATTAAATTTCGCGGTATTAGTAAAGTTACGAAAAGCAGTAGCATCGTTAAACATGTAACTCATGTCGGTAACATTTTTAGTATTGAATTTTGAAAAATCAATATCTTTTACATACCAACAACCGGCAAACATACGACTCATATTAGTTACCTCATCGGTCTTAAATTTGTCGCCGAGAATAAGATTTTCAAGATAATAACCGCCTTCAAACATCGCAAACATATTAGTGACTTTGCTAGTATCGAAGTATTGACCAAGATTTAGGGTTTTGACGTTATAAATTTTGCGGAACATACCTTCCATATTGGTAACATTTTTGGTAATAAAGTTATCACCAAGAATAATATTGTTGAATTTACTGTATTTATAACGCTCGGTTTGATCGTTGCCGATTAGATAGCTCATGTCAGTAACTTCTTCAGTATTGAAAGAAGAAAGGTCAAGCGAAGATTCGGTGTCGGTTTGAATATTTTTAAACATGGCACGCATTTTTTTGAGTTTGGAATTATTGGCTTTTTTCGGCATATAAAAATATGTGTAACCTCTGGAATAATTCTCAAACATACTTTCAGTATCAGTAAGATTAACAAAATTAGCCTTACTAAAATCAATCATAGTGGTGCTTGAATTTTTAAACATGGAATTAGCAGAGGTAGTGTATTTGCCAAAATTTTCAGACGCGGTATATGCAGGTGAGAGGGAAATATGACTACCTTCAAAAAGGGAAGTCATATCAGAACTATTTTCAAGAAAATTACCTTCAAGACTTACACTACTATAGGTTCTTTGACCATTGTTTTTAAACATGGAATTAGTGGAAACTGGGCCGGTAGTATTAATTTTGAGATATGGTTGAAGATTGGATAATTCAAACATGGAATCTAAATTGGTTGGATTGGCTTTTGCGATTGAATTTACCATATTGGATGAATACTTAATGTCATAATATGCAGATGCATTCACATTACCCAATCTATAGAACATATAAGAAAAATCTTTGGTTTTTGAAAAACTTACTCGCCCATCGTTCGGCCAATTATATTTAAATAATTCCGTAGACACGCTATTTAGACCAGAGAACATATAGGATGAGTCGGCATTAGTATAGATGTGATGTACATTGGACCAGATGGTTAAAGCATAGCTATTAGTTGAAGATTGAACGGCGGTAAGATAGACTGGTTCTTCAGAGTTTTCAGTAGAGATTTTAACGGTCTTTTTGGGAGTACCGGTTGGTTCAGTATTTGTGAATTTTAAACTATTTATATAAACTGAAAGTTCAGATTTTGGATTATTAAGAATGGTAGGATCCGTAGTGTTGACAGCTTCACGAAGTAGCTTATTAAATTCACGACCAGTAACTAGGGTGGAGCTAATTTCCTCATTAACGACAAGAGAATAGGTAATATCACCAATATATTTTCCGGAGACAATTTGTTGGTTGGCGCGAGCAAAGAGATTAGCTTTGTAAGTGTAACCATCTGTAGGGGTGGCAGTGTCGGACTTCTTTAAAAGAGTTGGAGCGCCAGGTTTGCCGATTGGGAAGTAGTTAGAATCACACTGGGTGGTGCTACCGTAATATTGGCCACAGAATCCCCAAATATTGATTTGGTCGGCAGCAAAAGAGTAATAAGCAGAACCATTTATTGGTTTAAGGATAGAGCTTGAAGCTTTTTCATTAACGAAATTGCCATTTTCGTTACCACCAGATACGTAGAGTGAGTAACCTGCTACACTAGTGGTTTTAGCGGTAGCTTGCATACCGGAAGCGCGGAGCATGATTTGTTCAGTACCTTGAGGGGTGAGATCAATATTAAAATTTCCCGTAACCGTTAGAGATGCAGATGAATCTTCGGCATAAACATTATTTGGAGAATTAGAAATAAGAAAAACCGACCCAAGTAGGGTAAGCAGAACTAAACTTCTCTTAACCAAAAAATTAATTCGGTTAAGACCTAAAAGTCTCAACACAAATAAACCTCCAATAAACTAATTATGCTTAATTATATATAAAAATGGTTGGTTTTTCAAATAAAAAAAGAAATTGAGATTAAAAAATATTCCCCTGTATCGGGGATATTTAGGTGGTAAATTTGGCGATTATTTGATCTCGGAACGGGGAAGGATATTGAGTTTGTAAGGGTCGGAAGGTTCGACGTCGGATTGAATTTCGTAATAGGCGGCGGAAGCAACCATGGCAGCGTTATCACCAGAGAATTTTGGTAATGGAAAATAACATTTGAGACCGTGGAATTTGGTTTCGAGTTTTTTGGCGTCTTCACGGAGAGTTTGATTAGCAGAAACACCACCGGCGATGACGAGGGATTTGGTCTCGGGATTTTGCTTAATGGCAGTAGTGATTTTTTCAAGAAGAATATCAGTGACGGCTTGATTAAAGGAAGCGGCGAGATCGGCCTTAGTCGTATCGTCGAGTAAATCAGCGAGTTTGGACGAAGGATAGGAAATCGGAACGTTGACTAGATTTTGGACAGTACGAAGGAAGGCGGTTTTGAGACCAGAAAAAGAAAAATCGAGAGAATTGGCGAGTGGGTGTGGGAAAGTGAAACGATGAGGATTACCAGATTTAGCGAGCTTAGAAATAGCTGGGCCGCCCGGATAGGGAAGACCAAGAATTTTGGCGATTTTATCGAAGCATTCGCCGACCGCATCATCACGGGTAGAGCCGATAATTTCAAAATGATTATGAGAGGACATGTGGATGATTTGGGTATGACCACCGGAAATAACGAGGGCAAGGAGAGGAAATTCAGGTTTTTCGGTGAGCCAATTGGCATAAATATGAGATTTAAGATGATGTACTGGATAGAAAGGGATGTGGTGTAAAATGCTGATAGTGCGAGCGGAAAGAGTGCCAACGAGAAGTGAGCCAAGCAGGCCTGGCGTGTGAGTGACGGCAATAGCATCAATCTTAGACCAATCATTCGGTTTTAAACCGGCTTCAGTGAAAGCCTGGTGGATGACTGGCAGGATGGCTTCGAGATGAGAGCGGGCAGCGATTTCAGGGATGACACCACCGTAACTGGCGAAAATATCGATTTGAGAAACTACGACATTGCTCAAAATTTGATCACCATTTTCGACAATGGCGGCAGCAGTTTCATCGCAAGAAGTTTCGATACCCAAAATTTTCATGAGTAAATTATACCACGAACAGGGAAGAATGGCCTAGGGTGGGTGATTGTGATGGATTTATTTCCGAAGTGGAGGAGATTAATTAAATTAGCGGTTTGGTTGTTTGATGGAATCGATAGGATTTTTGCCCGCAGCTTTCAGGGATGGAATAGTGCCAGAAATAAAGCCAGTGAAGAGGGCGACACCGAAGGCGATGGCAGGAATTTCTGGGGAGAAGTAAATTTTGAATTCGGTGAGGAAGGCGGTGACGAGAAGTGCGGCGTAACCAATAATGAAACCAAGTACGGCACCTGAGAGATTAAGTAGGATGGACTCGAAAATAAACTGTAAGAAAATATTGAAATGAGTAGCACCAATGGCTTTTCGTACACCGATTTCATGGGTGCGTTCTGTAACTGTGGCAATCATAATACTTGTGATACTGATAGATCCAACGATGATGGAAATAATGGCAATAATGGAAAGTAAAACAGTGATAAGTTTAATATTGGAAGAGGCAGGATGAGAAATCTGCTCTTCAGATGCGAGTTGGAAAGTACCGGCGAGGTTAGGATTTTCGGAAAGTTTTTTATTCAGAGATTCTTTCACAGAAAGCATAGTGTTATGATCTGGTAATTGAATAAGAACTTTTTCGATAATGGGACTCAAGGTGGTCAGCTGATCGAAATTTACGAGACCGACTTGATTGAAATTAAAGCGAGTAAAATTGCGAGGATTGTCTTGATTTTCTAGAACACCAGTGACAATGTAGCGTTCGCCCTTGACGTTGACGGTTTTGCCAATGCTTTCGGCGGTGCCAAAAAGTTGAAGGGAAAGATTATGACCCAGGACAATGGTTTTGAGGCTGGCGTCACTCTGGAAAGAACCGGTTTTGACTTTGAGGCCGAGAATTTTAAGGGCAGATTCATTGAGGCCAAGAATATTACCGTTAGCGACGAGATTATCGCCTGAAAGATTGCAGGTGATAGGTGCAAGAGGTGAAACGGCGGCGGTGGTATTAATAGATTTTTGGACGAGTTCAACAGTTTCTTTATTAAAGGGGGAAGAGGTAAGAGGTTTGGCGGTGAGAATGGAAGTTATGTCGGTAGACTCTTCGGGTTTTTGTTGGAGCACGAGGAGCGCATCATTGGTTTCGGATTTCACAAGGTTTTTAAAACTGCCGATGATGCCAAAAGTGTAGACGATACTGGCGATACCGATGGCGATACCAAGAGAGGTGAGAAAGGTGCGTAATTTTTGGCGCTTCAGGGAAGAGCGGGCGATGGCGTAATTTGTGCGAAGCAACAATGACATTATTTGTGACCTTTCTTTTTTGTGGATTTTTTAGTGTGAGACTTAGCGGAATTATTTTTAGCGGATTTTTTGCCGAAATTAAGATTAAATTTGAGTGCGGAGTTAGATTTATTACGCTTGATTGGAGTAATAGTAGCAATTTGGGAAATGCGTTCAATCTTTTCTGATTCAGCTTCTGAAGTCTCGGTGGTTTCTGGTTCGGTTGCTTCGGTTTCAGGTTTAGCTGGAGGGAAATATTCCTTGACTGGAGTGGGTGTTGGTTTTTTAGTAGAATTTGGAAGTTCAGAAACAGTGCCAAGGTTGTAGGAAAGAGGTTTTTCGACAGATTTTTCAGTAGGTTTTTCAGGGGTATTTGGAATGAATTTTGGCTCAAAAGGATTAACGGTGGATTCTGGGCTACGGGTAATTTTGGGACGAGGAATTTCAGGTTTTGGTTCTGGTGCAACGCGAGGAGCTTCGGGTTTAATGACGTGAGATGTCTCAGATTTAGTAACACGAGGTGCTTCAGGCTTAGTAATACGAGGTGCATCCGCATTAATAATTTGAGGGGCTTCTGGCTTAGAGGTTTTGGAATTGAAGTGAATATCAATGCGTTCTGGAAGATTATGGTCGGCGACGAACTTGAAGTCGCGATCAATCGAGCCATCAATCATATGAAGTACGCGAGTAGCGTACTTGGTGAGGGCTGGGTTGTGAGTCACTATAATAATAGTATTACCGGCTTGGTGGACACGGTGAAGTTCCTGCATAACAGCTTCGGAGCTCTTCGTATCGAGACTGCCGGTCGGCTCATCGGCGAGAATAATTTCCGGATTGGCGACCAGGGCGCGAGCAATGGCGACGCGTTGCTTTTGACCACCGGAGAGTTGGTACGGGTAATAATATTCTTTAGTTTGGAGATCGAAATTTTTCAGAGTTTCGGAAGCCTTAATGATGGCTTTGGTATGACTGACGCCGGCGTAAATAAGAGGAAGAGCGACGTTCTCAAGAACCGTGAGGGTAGGAATGAGGTTATATTCCTGGAAAATAATACCAATTTTTTGGGAACGAAGTTTGGCGAGACGACGACTGCTAAAATGCGAGGTTGGAGTTTGATTTAAGAAATATTGGCCAGAGGTGGGGTGGTCGAGAAAACCGAGAATGTTAAGTAACGTGGTTTTACCACAACCGGACGGACCCATAATCATGATGAATTCGCCAGGTTTGACCTGCAGATAGAAATTTTGCAATGCGTAAGATTCCGCTTCGCCGATGCCAAAAACACGATTAATATCATGCAGTTCGATCAAATTATTTGGGGATGTTTGTTGATTGTTTACCTCTTGTGCCATTAGTCTTATTATAAACTAAAAAGAAAAATATGTTATGATTATGTAGAAATTTATTGGGTTTTTATGGCAAAGAAAAAAAAGTCGAAGAAAAGTGGGGTAAACCAAAAGAAAAATCATAATCACAGCAAGAAACAAATGGCTGTGAGGAATTTTTCTGAGGCTAAAAATTTGGTAGAAAAAGCAGAAGCGGTTTCGAATAAAGTCGACTTAAATGTGATGCCGGAAAAGGAAACTGAAAAATTAGCAAAAGCGGAATCGAAAAAAGCGGAAGCGGTTTCAGATAAAGCAGAAGCGAAATTAGAAAAAGCGGAAGCGATTTCTGAAAAAATGGAAGTAGTTTCGGAGAAAGCGGAAGCAGAAACTGAAAAACCAAAAACGGAAAATATTGTAAAATCCCAAAAATCGAAGACGAAAAAATCAGACAAAAATAAAGTACCGCTTTGGGCAAAAATCGTGATGATTGCATTGTCGGTAATTTTAGTTTTGATTATTACGGCGATCACTTTGGTTTATATGTTACTTTCACATTCTACGGCGGTATTTAAGGGAAATCCGATGGATATTCTGATTAGTTCAGAATTAAAGAAGGATGAAAATGGACAGACGAATTTTTTGATTTTTGGTACTTCGGAAGATGCGAAGGGTCATGGTGGTCAAGAATTAACTGATTCGATTTTGGTGGCTTCGATTAATCAGGAATATAAAACGGCGAAAGTTTTTAGTGTGCCAAGGGATCTTTGGGTTAACTATTCGGTAGCGGGGAGTGAGCCAATGAGCTGTACGGTAGGGGATCGGGGAAAAATTAATGCAACCTATCTTTGCGCATTAGAAGAATACAAAAATTCGATGAGCGTGAGTAATGCGAAGGATGCGGCATCGCTATATTTTGCGAAGAAAATTTCTGAGGTGACGGGTCTTTCGATGCATTATTATGTGGCGGCGGACTGGAGTGCGGTAAAAATGATTGTGGATAAAATTGGCGGGATTGATGTGGATGTTTATGCGGATGATGAGGATGGGATTCATGATTCATGTCAAAATATCGATTTAAAAAAAGGCATGTACTACAACATGAACGGAGATCTGGCGATGAAATTAGCGAGAGCCCGCAATGCAGCCTGTGCGCCAGGGGATTATGGCCTTTCGAGGAGTAATTTTGACCGCGAGATTAATCAGCAGAGAATTATGAATGCGATTAAAAATAAGGTGAGTAGCATCGGAATCCTGATGAATCCGGGTCAAGTAATGAGTATTATTGATGGTCTGGGAGACAATTTAAGAACAAATATTGTGATGTCGGAAGTAAGAACTTTGATTGATTTTGGTACAAAACTAGAAGGGGGAAATCAGCCAATTTCAACGATTGATCAATTTGGCACGGGGAGAATTGGTTTATCTAGTGTGGTAATTCCAGCGGGTGCATCAACTTATTCGGAAGGGTCGCTATATAATTACACGAATTTCCAGAGGTATTTACGTAGTCAGATTGTGGTGTCGAAAGAAATTAAAACTGAAACTTCGGCTGAAGCGAAATAAAATGGGGGATTAAAGATTGCTAAATATGCAATCTTTTTTCAGGTTATTTATTGTATAATGAGGTCAGATAACCATAAGGAGAATAAATGGCGGGAAGAGAAAATAAAAAACGATTTGTAGGATTAAATACAGCTTTATTATTAATTTTAGGCGTAGTGTCCGGGATTTTGACGGTTTGGGGTGTGAGTCAAATTAGAGTTGCAATGCATGCAGGGGTTGATGTAGATAACGTGCCAGCGATTTGTCATGATGGATCCGAAAATCATGAGAAGTTAATGTTAAAAAATGCACGACTTTGTGAAAAATCGGAAGAAAAGAAAAAAGAAGATGTAACGAATAACGAGTCGGCACTGTTTATTTTTGATCGCATGAATCACATGACGGAATTAAGTATATCTGCAACAATGATAGCGACTATAGCAGTGGGCAGCATGGTAACACTGGGAGCTTTTGTTTCGGCGCTAGTGTATTTCTTGCACAACAAAGGGAATCGCTAAAAATTATTAAAATAAAATAAGACCCTCTGGGTCTATTTTATTTTAATGGCGGAAGCGAGAGGATTAGGCTCTTGCTTCGCAAGACCCTTCCGTTCCTCCTCGCTCAGAAAAATAAAAGTAAACTTTTATTTTGTCACTCGCTTCGTCGTCCGGTCGAACCTACGGTTCTCATCCTCTCGTTAGATTTAAAAAAAGACTAGTAAACTAGTCATTTCTTAAATCTGGCGGAAGCGAGAGGATTCGAACCTCCGATACGGTTCCCCGCATACACGCGTTCCAGGCGTGCTCCTTAAACCACTCGGACACACTTCCAACAATTTTCTATATTATAACAGAATTTAGGGAGAAAATGAAGAAAAGTCTGAGAAAATAGGCTATTTTTATTTAACGTTTATGCTAATATGAAGGTATGTAAAAGTTAATGGAGTGGGCGAAAGGAGAGGTGTCCCATGAAAAATAAAGACGAAAAACAAAACGAGAAGAATAAATGTAAGTATATCTTCGTAACCGGCGGAGTACTTTCTGGAGTAGGAAAGGGAATTACGGCAGCTTCGATTGGGGCTATTTTGAAGGCCAAGGGCTTTAAGGTGACGATGCAAAAGTGCGACCCGTATCTGAATGTGGATGCAGGACTTTTGAATCCGGTGGAACATGGTGAATGTTATGTGACCCATGATGGGGTGGAAACCGATCTTGATCTCGGCCACTATGAACGCTTCTTGGATTTTGAAACGAACCGTTATTCGATTACGCTTTCGGGTTCGATTTTTAAAGAATTGATTGAAAAAGAACGTGCGGGAGGTTTTCATGGTAAAACCGTACAGTTGGTGCCGCATTTTACGGATTTAGTGCAAGAAAAAATTATGAATGCTTCGAAAAATTCGGATATTCATATTGTAGAAATTGGCGGTACGGTGGGAGATTATGAGGGGCTGTCGTTTATTGAAGCGATTAGATTGTTCGGGAACAAAGTGGGGCGACGAAATTGTCTTTATGTGAATGTGATTTACGTGCCATGGATTAATACCTCGAAGGAATTGAAGAGTAAGCCAGCGCAGAATGCACTAAAAGATTTACGTGGATTTGGGATTATTCCAGATGTGGTGGTTTGCCGTACGGAAAAATCAGCGCCACGTGAAATTTGTGAAAAAATTGCCAGGTTTTCGGGAATTCCAAATGAGGCGGTTTTGAATCTGCCAGATATTGATTCGGTATATGATGTACCATTTAATGTTTTGAAATCTGGTGTGCTGGAGATTTTGAATGATTTTGTGGGTGACGATAGTGAACCAGATATGTCTGCTTGGGAGGAATTTTCGAAGAAGCGGGCTCAGAAAAACGCGCGAACCGTGAAGGTGGGACTGGTGGCAAAATATGTGGGGAATGAAGATACCTACATTTGTGTAACGGAAGCTTTGAAGGCAGCGGCGGCTTGGAATGATGTGAACTTGGATCTTAGGTGGATCAATGCGGAAAAAGTTGACGAAAAAATGTTGTCGGAAGTCGATGGTTTAGTGGTGCCGGGCGGTTTTGGTAATCGTGGGGTGGAGGGGAAAATCGCGGCAGCAAATTATGCTTTGGATCACGATGTGCCTTATCTCGGATTATGTTTAGGGATGCAGGTGGCTTGTATTGCAGGGGCGAGAAGAGCAGGACTTAAGCATGCAAATTCGGAAGAATTTGATAAAGAAACTAAGGAAAACGTGATTTATCTGATGGATGGACAAGAGGGGAAGGAATCGACGGGCGGTAGTATGCGTCTCGGAGATTTTCCGGCGAAATTAGTTAAGGGGAGTAAAACAGCTAAGATTTACGGAAAAACTAATATTGTGGAACGCCATCGCCATCGTTATGAAGTGAATCAAAAATTCCTTAAGGAAATCGAAAAGGGCGGCGTAGTGGTTTCGGGTACCTCACCAGATGGAAAATTGGTGGAATTTATTGAAGCTCCAGGAAAGAAATTCTTTGTGGGTACACAAGCACACCCAGAGCTGAAATCGAGACCTTTACGTGTACATCCATTATTTATGGAGTTTGTAAAAAGCTTAAAATAAAAAACTTAAAGTTCTAAAAGTAAGTTTTAAAATAGCAGTTTAAGGGCTGCTATTTTTTTGGCTAGCAGAGAGACGATCGAGATTATATGAAATTTCATACAACATTCACAACCTATGCAACATTTCAGCAGGAGTTCTATAACCTAT
>CAUQDR010000002.1:0-97014 GCA_963517325.1 uncultured Candidatus Saccharibacteria bacterium | reverse complement strand
GCTTCCTATTACATTTCCGACTTTCTTATTACAAATACGGTTAAAAATATCTTCTACATAACCCCTTACGGCTTCTTTCTCTTCAATATTGGTAGTGTAGATAAACTTTCTACCTTCTTGCTCTGTGTTTAGTGCGCCTTTTTCAACTAATCGACCTAAGATCGTTTTAATAGTGGATGGTGTCCAATTCATTTTTTCTTTCAATACGGAAATGATTTTTTTACTAGTTACTCGATCATTTGCCCAAACTACACGCATGGCCTCCCACTCAGCATCTGTGATAAAAGTATTAAATTCTATTGTACTCATTTTCCTTTTCTCTTCGTTGTCTACAGGAGCAAACAAATATATTCAAATTAAGTCTACAATTGTAAACGAAATATGTCAAATCTTTTTAATAAATACTTAGCGTTCACTCGTTCCATTTTGAATGACTAGTCTTACTAGAGCGCAAATAATGCTATAAAATAGAAATAAACATAATCAAGGTAATCTATGAACGATTTTTTACTACTCACTATAAAACTACTCATCGGCTTTCTCGCTCTCATTATCATTATCAATATTACCGGTAAGGGAAATCTTGCACCGACTTCCGCCAGTGATCAAATTCAAAATTATGTCCTTGGTGGTATTATTGGTGGCGTAATTTACAATAATGATATTTCTATTTTAGAATTCATCACCATCTTAGCTATCTGGTGCTTCTTGGTGCTTTCTCTAAAATGGATTAAAACCCACAACGTACGCGTTAAACAAATTCTTGACGGAAAAGCATTAATCCTCGTTGATAATGGCAAGATTAATATTGATAATTGCCGAAAAATTAATCTCAGCGCTCATGATCTTGCTTTTAAATTACGCACCAATGGTGTTTATTCTACCGAAAAGATTAAGCGCGCGATTATTGAGCAAAATGGTAGTCTACTAGTTATTCATAAAGGGGAAGAAAACCCCAAATTTCCAATTATTACCGATGGTCAGGTCCAATTTGATATTTTAGAAGTCATCGGCAAAAATGAAAGCTGGCTAAAGCAAGAACTTAAAAAACACGGGATTACACATCCTAGTCAAGTTTTTCTTGGTGAGCATGAAGACGGAAAAGCTACCTTTACTCCATATCAATAGTGAGGACTTATCTAAATCACTTGACAGTTTTCACAATGTTCCTTTATTATCGTTTATGTTTAATTTAAAAAAGGAGGTTATTTTATGAAGCCGAATAATATTAAAAATAAAATCAATACTATTGTGGGGTCAATCGGAGCCTTTATTGGTATCTTTGTTTTCATTGCTTATATTCCACAGATTATTGCAAACATCAGTGGATCCAAAGGTCAACCTTGGCAGCCAGCTATGGCCGCTTTCTCGTGCCTAATTTGGGTAATTTACGGCTGGACTAAAGAGCCGAAAAAAGATTACATTCTAATTATTCCAAATGCTTTTGGTGTTATTCTAGGATTTCTCGCTTTTATAACGGCTCTCTAGTCAAAAGGAAAATATGCAAAATTATCCCCCAAACAATTCCAAAAAGACTAAATCTACTCCAATCACTTATCGACGAATGCGTAACCGCCTAGTAAAATACGGTGCCATTGGCTACATTCTCAATGCCGCTATTTACCTTATTACTGAATTCATTGCAGCTCTTGGCACCAATCAAGATCTAGGGTATGTCTACTCTAAGCAATTCATCAGTGCGCTGGGAGTGTATCCTGGACAAATCGCCGATGGTGTACCAAACAATTTTTCACCCCTTGCTATAGTGATGAATCTGGGTTTCATCGTCACCGCTTTCGGTTTTTCTATTAGCTATGCATTACTACTATACCCGAAATTTAAAGACAAAAATACTAAATTAGCCTGTAGTTTAATGACAGTAGCCATACTATTCAGCATTGGTAGCCTCTTAGTCGGACTTTTTCAAGGTGGCGTCCCTAATCAAGATTCTTTACATGGCATTGGCGCCAGATTATCATTTCTCATGGGAAATCTTACCCTACTTCTCACCGGAATCTTTCTAAAACCAAATCATAAAATCTATCGCCTAACCGCTATTCTGCTTTCAATTATTGGCATCAGTTTTGCATTTCTTCTTCAATACGCCATCACAAACAAGCTAACTGAAGTAGCTTCAATCTACGAACGTCTCACGGTTTATCCGATTACCGCTTGGCAGATAATTACTGGTATAATCTTCTTAAAAGAATCCATTCAAACCAAACGTAATCTATCGTCAAAGGCCAAAAAGGAGAATAAGGATGAGACCAAATAAAGAACAACAAGCTGCCATTGAATATTTAGGCGGACCACTTCTGGTTTTGGCTGGTCCAGGTACTGGTAAAACTCAGATCATTTCTCAGCGCGTCGCCCACATCTTGAACGTCACCCAAACCAATCCAAGTAATATCCTTTGTCTCACTTTTACTGACGCCGCCGCTACCAACATGCGCGATCGTCTCCGCACCGTGATTGGCAACTCCGCCGACGAATTGAACATCATGACCTATCACTCCTTCGGCAAAACCATCATCGGTCGTTACCAGAATTATGCCACCGAAATTGAACGTTTATCCGAAAAAAATATTAGCCCCGTCGAAGCGGAAAACTTCTTCCAGCAACTTCTTGACGAGCTTCCTATTACTAATCCGTTGCGAGCTAATAAAGCTAGCGAAGTATCCGGGTTAATCAATAAACTTAAAAATGCCAATCTCTCCATCGCCGACTTAACTACCATCCAGGAAGCCAATCAAAAAGATATAGAGAATCTCAATCAAGCGCTCGCTGCCACCACCATCGGTAAAGCCAGTAGTGGTAATTTTGAAAGTAAATGCAAGGAACGCTATTTTCCGATCCTTACCGTACTAGGCCAAGTCAGTTCTTCTCATAATCAAAATATCTTACCGAACGTACCATATATTTCCAACGAGCTCTACCGTCAGATGCTTGATCTTTATCAGTTAGAAATCACCAAAGATAAACCTTCTATTGCGGCCCTAAAAAAATTTACCGATAGCCATTTTACCTTAAACGCTAGCGGAGTTTGTTATTACAAGCAAACTAACGACATTATTAAATTTTCCACCATTCTAGATTTTTGCCAAAAATACCAAACCTATCTCGCCGAAAATCGCTTGGTTGACTATGCTGATATGATTCTTGAAGCAATCAAGTATCTAGAAACTGATGTAGATTTTAAAGCCATGATGGCCGAGCAATTTCAATACATCATGCTTGATGAGTTTCAGGATTCCAATCCGGCGCAAGTTCGTTTAATCCAACTCATCACCGACTACGATAAACCAGAAATTATGGCCGTAGGCGATGACGACCAGACCATTTACGAATTTCAAGGCGCACTTTCTTCTAATCTCGTCGATTTTTATCAGCATTATCACGCCAAGATTATCATTCTTAAAGAAAATTATCGTTCGACTAGCGAAATTCTTGCTTTGTCACGCAAAATTGCCGATCAAATCCCTGATAGCTTTATCAAATCCGAATCTGTTCTGGCTAGTCTAGGTGAAGTTTCTAGCGATTTTACCAAAAATCTTCATGCCGCCAGAAACTCAGAATTATCAAAAATCACTAGTGACGATCAGGCGCTTCAACCGATTAACCATCCGAACACTCGCATTTCTCGCCATCATTTCGATGACACTATTTCCGAATATCAGTGGGTCGCTGAAACCATCCATAATCTTATCCAAAGTGGGGAAGAGCAAAAAAATATTGCCATTATCGCTCGAAAACACGATGTCTTAAAGGCGATACTGCCGTATCTTCGCAAATACGACAATATTAATGTCACTTATGAACGAAAGGAAAATATTCTTGAAGATGCCAAAATCAAAGAACTTCATGACCTACTTCGTGTCATTCACCAGCTCGCATCTGGACAAGACCCCCTTGATTTACTTGCAGATATTATGAGCTCCGACTATCTCGGCCTTAATCCACTTGATTTTGTGCAACTAGTTCACACTGGATATCACGACCATCGTCATTTTCTCGATTATTTACTCGGTTATCAAAAACTTCCCGCTGTACGAAATTTTGCCAAATTTCTCGCCGAACTTGCCAAAAAATCTCTTACCTCATCTGTCGAAGATATGATAAATTTCCTCATTAATTTAAAACCAGTTTATCTTGATCTTGAAACTTCAGAAGTAAATTCTGGGTCTAATGAAACGCCAAAATCAAATCCTGATTCCGCCATCATCGATCCATTCGAGACCAGCTCAGGGTCTACCGATCTCACCGAAAAATCTCTCTATATTTCACCATTTTTACCAAATCTCGACTACGAGAATCCCGAAACCCTAAAAGAACAACTCACCTCCAAGGAAGTTCGTCAGATGGTAGATTTTTACCAAAATCTCGCCACCTTGAAAGAGGAATTTTATAATTTCACCAAAAATGAACATCCAAAGCTTGCCGACTACATCGATTTTCTTGATAAATATCAAGCCACCAATACTGCCATCCAAAAATCTGCAATTTTTTCCGATGATCAAAACGCCGTCACTCTAATCTCCGCCCATAAATCTAAAGGTCTTGAATTTAAACACGTCTTTCTCCTTGATCTTTCGGATGCTCATTGGAATCAAAACCGTGGATCACAGGGAATTAAACCGCCTTTTAATCTGACTTTTGTCAATGGCGCTACCGAAAGTGAAGGATGTAATCTACGCCTCCTCTTTGTGGCCATGACTCGTGCTGCTAAATCTCTCACTATGACCAGTGCCACCATTAATCACAACCAGAGCGCTACCAAGCCACTTGGTATGATGATGGAAATCAATGAGGAAAAAATTATTAAAACCTCTCCATTACTAGAAGCGCCTGAAATTTTCCAACACCCGTCCGATGATTCTGAAATTACCGAATTACAACATCTAAAATCTACCTGGCTCGACAAATATCTCGATCCAAAAGACGATTTACTCAAATATCTTCACGCCAAAGCCGATAATATTTGGCTTTCCGCCACTGATGTTTCAAATTTCGTAGACCTTGAATATAACGGTCCACTCAATTTCTACCGCAACCGTTTAATTGGCGCACCACGTAGTATTGAAAATGTGGTGAACATCGAGAAGGGGAATCTGATTCACAAATGTTTTGAAATGATTACTAACCAAAAAATCACCGCCGAGCAGGCCCTTGAATATTACATTGAAACCGCCAAAAATCTTGATCTTTCAGAGAGTGAAATCGAAGATCTTATCACTATCGGTAAGACCGAATTGCTTCAAAGTGTCGCGTATTTCCATGATATTCTCTTTGACGAACATGCCAAGGCCGAAGTGTCCTTTAGTCATGAAAAACTTTCCTTTGAGGGCGTCCCTATCACCGGCACCATCGATCACCTCACCATCGATGAACAGAATAAGACCATTCGCATCTACGATTTCAAAACCTCAACTGGTATGCAAGAAAAGGATACTTGGAAAAATAACAAGAAACTTTTCATTTATACCATTCAGTTACTTTTCTATTACTATCTTGTCACCACTTCACCAACCTACAAGAGTTACACCGTCGAATCCATGAGCCTACTTTTTGTTCTCCCAAGCTATAAAAACGTCAAACCAGGTGAGCCAGGTGAATTCTTCGAAAAAACCATCACTAAATCTGAGATTTCTGAATTTGATATCGATATTCCAAAACTCATTCACGCTATTCGTCATCAACTAGATACTCTTGATTTTCTCAATACCGAATCTTTTGTCTGCAAACCAGTCGGATACACCACCAAGAAAGCTGAGATTATCGACTTCGCCAACCAGCTAATCGCCGACTATGATAAAATTAAAGAGTAATGTATCAAAATTTTTCAGAATTTCTCCAAAATAAAAGCAAAATCTGCGTTATTCAAGCCGAAAATCCGGACGGTGATTCGCTAGGTTCCAGTTTAACACTCGAAGCTTTACTTGAAGACAAAGAGGTCTCACTTTATTGTCCAGTCAATGTACCAAAATATCTTCGCTATTTTTCTGGCTGGGAACGTATTGACCAAAATTTTGATTACCACGCAGACGGCTATATCATTGTCGATACCGCCGCCACTATTCTTCTTAGCAAGCTACTTGACGATTTGGTTATCCGCAATATTCTCTACGCCAAACCAATTTTCGTCATCGACCATCATGAAACTACCGACGATTTAGATTTTCCACACCAAAGTATCATCGAACATTTGCCATCTTGCACTAATCTGATTTACAAAATTGCTATTGGCCAGAATATTAAAATCAATCAATCCGCCGCCGAAAATATTTTCCAAGGTCTACTTTCCGACACTCTCGGCCTCACCACCGCTGGAGTCACCACTGATACTTTCCGCGTCGCGGCCCACCTTGCCGAACTTGGCGCCGACATCAATAAGCTAGAAGAAAATCGCAAAGAATACATGAAAAAGTCGCGCCGTATTCTTGATTATAAGGCCGACCTCATCAAACGTATCGAATATAGCCTCGACGATAAGCTTTCTACCATTCACATTCCTTGGTCTGATATTACAGAATTTTCTGATGAGTATAATCCAAACGCGCTCATCCTCGAAGAGATGAAGATGGTCGAAGGCGTCGAAGTCGCCGTGGCCATTAAAACATATCCAGACGGCAAAGTCACTGGCAAAATTCGTACCTCGAAGCCAATCGCGGACAAGGTCGCTGGTTATTTTGGCGGTGGTGGTCATCCTTTTGCCGCTGGTTTTCGCACCTACGACGCTACTTATGATGATATATTACGTGACTTAGTTTTCTGTTGTAATGATTTACTTTTTAAATCTGAAGAAACTAATTAATCGAGAAATATCATGACTAAACTTCACTTATTTAATACCAAAACTCGCAAAATCGAAGAGTTCATTCCTCAAAATCCAGAAAACGTCAAAATCTATACCTGTGGACCTACTGTCTACAGTTTCGCACACATTGGGAATTTTGCTAGCTATATCTACTGGGATTTATTAGTCCGCACCCTCAAAATTAATCGCCTAACCCCTCAACGCATTATCAATATTACCGATGTCGGACATCTCGCGTCTGATGCCGACGACGGTGAAGATAAACTTGAAAAAGGCGCCAAGCGTGAAAATAAAACCGTTTGGGAAATTGCTAAATTCTATGAAGCTGCTTTCATTAAAGATTTTAATGCCCTAAATTTACTCCCACCGACTAAATTCTGTCGTGCCACCGATTATATCCGGGAAGATCTTGAAGTGATTAATACTTTAATTGAGCGTGGCTACACCTATGAAACCTCCGATGGTATTTATTTTGATACCAGTAAATTCGCTACCTACGCCGATTTTGCCAGGCTCGATCTCGATAATCTTCGTGCCGGCGCTCGCGTCGACTTTAACTCTGAAAAACGTAATGTTTCCGATTTTGCTATCTGGAAATTTATTAAACCTGGCGAAGATCATGCCATGCAATGGGATTTTCAAGGCAAAAAAGGCTACCCAGGTTGGCACCTCGAATGTTCCACTATCTCGCATTTCGAATTAGGCGAACCTCTCGATATTCACGCTGGCGGCATCGACCATATTCCAATTCATCACACCAACGAGATTGCTCAATCCGAAGCGGCTTTTGGTAAAACTATGGCCAATTATTGGCTCCACGCCAATTTTATTACCATTGATAATCAAAAAATTAGTAAATCCCTTGGCAATACCTACTCCATTCAAGATCTAAGAGACCGCGGCTTCTCACCACTTGATTTTAAGCTCTGGATTTTACAAGGACATTATCAATCCGAACGAAATTTCACCTTCGAAGGTCTTACTGCCGCCAAAAATCGTCGTCTGCATTGGCTAAATCGCCTCGCTAAGACTCTACAAGAAACTACTCACACTAAAAATCAAGCCGCACTTCTCGCACAAATCCAAAAATCTGATTACCAACCTACTGAATTACAAGAAAAACTCACCACCATTATCAATCAAAATCTTAATTCCGCCGAAGTTTTCGCCGAAATCGATCAAAATAATTTAACTCTAGATGATTGGCGTTTTGTCGATGAATTATTCGGCCTTCAAATATTCGATAGCCTAATACTACCATCCGCCGAAATTCAAACTCTTATTAAAGAACGCGCTGAAGCTAAACAAAATAAAGATTATACTAAGGCCGACCAGATTCGCGAAACCCTAAAAACTCATAATTTTAGCATTCTCGACACTAATCAAGCCAGTTTCTGGCAATATCTCGAATCACCAATGATATAATCAAGAAAAGGAGTATATGTCACGCACAATTGATATCGATACAAAAACATTTGTCCGCTTTTGGCTAGTCTTAATCGCCTTTGCCGCTGCCGGAATTTTCATCATTAAGGCCGCCAGTGGTCTAATTATTGTCGGAATTTCCGCTTTTCTGGCGATTTCTCTTCATCCGCTCGCCAAGCAAATCGACAAGATTGATAAACGTAAAAGTCGTCCCGGACTTTCTTCTGTGCTAGCCGTTTTTTCCATCGCTCTGGCTTTTGCCATTATCGTGGGCGTGATTGGTCCGGTTATTGTCGAGCAAGTTTCTAATTTTCTCGCCACTGCACCAGCCAAAATCTCCGAAGTTATCGATCATTTAGACATTAATGGTATTGGCAATTACTTTGGCATTTCTAATCTCCAAGACAGCTTAACTTCCGGTATCAAAAGCTTCAGTAGTACCATGCTCGGTAATATTAGCAATATCGCCGTCGGCAGTATCGGTGCCATCAGTAATATTATTACCAGTGTCATTCTTACCATCGTGCTCACTATTCTATTTATGCTTGATGGCCCAACCATGCTAAAAGACTTCTGGCGCGTCATGGCCGTAAAAGATAAAAAAACCGCTAATGTCTGGCAGCACGTTACCAGTCGCATGAGTAATGTCGTTGCCGCCTATGTCTCATCTCAGGTCTTTATCGCTCTCCTTGACGGTCTCATGACCATGCTCGGCGTTTTTGTTATCACTCTTATCTTCGGTCTTCCAGTTACTCTTGCCATACCTCTCGGCCTCATTTCCTTCCTCTTCTTCCTCATTCCAATGTTTGGCCCAGTCATCGGCTGTATCTTGAATACCACTCTACTTTTCATCAACGCTCCAGGTGCCGCCATTGCTTTCTTTATTTTCTATCTTATCTATCAGCAAATCGAAAACAATATCATCGGCCCTCGCATTCAGGGCAAGGGACTCAATCTTCCGCCACTTGCGATTTTAGTTTCCATCACCATCGGTATGTATGCTTTCGGTTTGATTGGCTGTATTGTGGCAATCCCGATCGCTGGCTGCATTAAAATTCTTTTCGAAGAAGCCGCCAATATTCGCGCTGCACTCGATGATGAAAAATAATTAAAACTCTAAGCATCATCTAGAGATAGACCGAGTCTCAAAAATCAAATCTCTTCGATTTGCTTGACTAGTCATCCAAAATCTCACATAATTAATAAGCACTTAAAAAGGAAAAATTACTATGGAACAAGTTTTACCATTTCTTGAAGGAATGTTTTATATTGCAACTACCGATGGCGATCAGCCACATCTTCGCATTTTCGATGCCGCTGGCATTCTCGACGGCCACCTCTACATTGGTACCAAATCCAATAAACAAGTTTACGCTCAAATCGAAAAAAATCCTAAGGTCGAAATCTATGTCTTTAGCAACGAATTAGGTCTCATGCGTTTTACCGCCGAAGCTAAAACTGTTGCCGACAAGGAATTAAACCAAAAGGCTTACGAATCTACCGGCAAGACCTACGACGAAACTTCTGCCGCTATTGAGCTCACCAACGTTCAAGGCTCTATTAAAACTAAAGACGGCGAAACTGTCGAGATTAATTTCTAAGATGGACAAACAAGTTAGAAAACGTAATCTCTTAATTTATTTCACCGCCATCTCGGCTGGAATCCTTTTGATCTCAAACTTAGCTGCAACCAAGCTTTGGGACCTCTTCGGCATTCCAGTCGACGGGGGCGTAATTAGCTTCCCAATTTCCTACATTCTCGGTGATATTATCATTGAATTTTACGGACACAAAACCGCCAAGCACATCATTCTCGGCAGTCTCTTAGTTAATATCATTGCTGCGCTCACTTTTTGGATCGTCATCGCCCTGCCTCCATTTGCTGGCACTGAAGGTATGCAAGAGTCAATTGCTAATGTCTTAGGTTTTGCGCCACGTATTATTATTGGTTCACTCACTGCCTACCTATTTTCACAGTTTTCCAACAACTACATCTTCGAAAAAATTAAGCAAAAGACTGGTCAAAAACTTTTCATCGTTCGCGCTCTCACCTCTTCTTTCGTAGCTCACTTTTTCGATACGCTTGTTTTCGAAACCGTCGCATTTTTAGGCGTCCTAGCTTTCTCGGACTTCTTAAACCAAGCAATTTTTGCTTATATCATCGGGATTGGTATTGAAATCGTCTTGTCCCCAGTCGAAATCTTAATCGTAAAAAATCTCCGCAAATACATTCCAGCCCATAAAGTTGAAACCGCGAAGCTCACCGAAGAGGCATCTGAAAAATAGGGAATTATGACGACTTCTGGTTTTTCTTTCGAAATTAATCAACGCATCCCAGGCAAGCTCGGCCGCGCCGGAACTATTCATACCCCACACGGCGACATTAAAACTCCAGCCTTTATGGCGGTTGGTACTACTGGTGCCATTCGTTTTCTTTCGCCAGAAGAACTTCATCAAACCAAAGCCCAGGCCATGCTCAGTAATGGTTACCACCTTCGTTGCAAATCACACGAAATTGCGGAAGCTGGCGGTTTAGCCAACTGGTCAAATTGGCATGGGCCGACCCTCACCGATTCTGGTGGCTTCCAAGTCATGTCACTCGGTTCTGGCCTTGGCAAAGTCGTCTCTATGGAGCGCGAGCGTGGTGTAGTTAATACCGCCCACCAAGAACGCCTCGCCCACGTTACCGAAGATGGGGTTAATTTCCGCGACCCTTTCGATGGTCAACCAGATTTTATTGGCCCAGAAGAATCTATGCAGATTCAATGCCGTATCGGCGCCGATATTCACATGGCTTTTGATGAACTTACTTCCTTAGCCGACAGCTACGAATATAATGTTGAGGCTCTCGCCCGTACCGAACGTTGGGCTAAACGTAGTCTCGACGAGCATTTTAAATTACGTGACTCACTGGGTTACCGTCAAAGCCTTTATGGAGTTCTACAGGGTGGTCGCTGGGAAGATTTAAGGCGCAGTACGGCCAAAAAATTTGGCAAAATGCCATTTGATGGCTATGGTCTTGGTGGCGCCTTTCTTAAGGAAGACCTCGGTGAAATTTTACGTTGGTGTAATGAGGAATTACCTGAAAACAAACCTCGTCACCTACTGGGACTTTCCCATCCGGACGATATTTTAATTGGTACCGAAATGGGCGCCGACACTTTCGACTGTGTCGCACCGACCCGCGAAGCTCGCCACGGTAAAATTTATACCAAATACGGCGATATTAATCTGCGTAAGTTTAAGGATAGCAATGAATTACTTGATACCCACTGCGACTGTACTACTTGTAGAGCTGGTTGGACCAGGGGACAATTGCGTGCGCTTTGGAAATCTGGTGATCCAGAACTCAAGCGTCAATATTATAATCTTGCCACTGCTCATAATTTACGTTTCATTATTCGCCTCACCGAACAAATTCGTGAAAGTATTTTGAATCAGACTTTTGCTGAATTTAAAAAACAATTTTTACATGATTATTATCAAAAATAAGAACCATAATCGTGATAAAATAGATTAGTGGAAAATAAAGTTTCATTCTTCAAAAGATATCCAATCGTTAAAGATTTTGTTAATTTAATTGTTTTTGTCGCCTGTGTTATTATCGGTACGATGTTTTTAAACGCCTACGTTTTTCGTTCCTATAACGTCGTAGGGCACTCCATGGACTACACTCTAAGCGAAAATGACCGCTTAATTGTCAATCGCCTAGCAGTCAGTATGAGCCATCTATCAGGCAAGGAATACGTACCAGAACGTGGCCAAATCATTGTTTTCTTGAATGGCGAATCTAGTGGCAAGCTAACTTGTAGTGTCGATCCTACCATTAAGGATCAATACATCATCAAGCGTGTCATTGCATTTCCAGGCGAACACGTAGTAGTAAAAGACGGCAAAATTACGGTTTATAATGACCAGAACCCTAATGGCTTCGACCCGGATACTGCCACCAGAAAATCCGCCACCGATGGACCAAAAATTAACACTTCTGGTGAAGTTGACATCACGGTACCAGATGGTGAAATCTTCGTAGTTGGAGATAATCGTGAAGGAACTCACTCCTATGACTCCCGTTATGGTCTTGGCACTATTCCATATTGCCGCATCATTGGACCAGTCCTCATGCGACTTTATCCTTTCGATCACATTCGTTTATTTTAATAATAAGGTATAATATTCTATATGGCAGATTATGTAATCATCCGACGTGGCCGCAACATTCTGAGTACAATCTTACATGTGCTACTCAATTTAGTGCTTGCCATTGCCACCATTTTTCTAAACCTCACTACCGCAAGTTTTCTTCCTGGCTGCGCCTTGGTGCTTCTTTCCAAATGGCGTATGTTCGCCGTGCGTCCACGCTACTTATTTGTTAATATCAAATCCAATCTCGTCGACCTCATCATGGGTTTTTCTTTCGTATTTCTCGCCTACTGTGCCGGAAATATCTTAAGCCCATTGCATTACGTATTAACGGCTCTCTATTCACTCTGGTTAATCGTTCTCAAGCCAATGTCTTCCAACTTCGCCACTAAGCTCCAGGCTCTCCTCGCAGTATTTTTCGGCAGCACCGCGATCACCCTGATGGTAGCTAGCAGCAGCTCCGGTCTCACCGTCCTATTAAACTTTATCCTCGGTTTTGCCGTAGCACGCCACGTTTTAGTACAAAGCGAAGACACCGAATATGGTTTAATCACCCTAATCTCTGGTCTAATTTTTGCCGAGATTTCCTGGTTAGCTGAATTCTGGCTCATTGTCTATTCTTTTAAGGCCTTCGGGATAATTATTCCACAAATCTCCATTATTCTGACAATCTTAGCGTTCCTCGCCGGCCTACTTTATCAAAACGCCAGTCAAAATGACCAGAAAATTGAAAAGAAAGATATTCTCGTACCTACAATTTTTGCTATTTCCGTAATCCTGATAATCGTGCTATGGTTTAGTAAACCGCTATTTAATGTCTAATCTTACGTTTAAGGAGGTAAAAAATGAACGAAGATAAAAGTAATTTTGAGCCAAAAGACTCAACCGATTTAGAAGAAGTAAAAAACATCTCTGAATCAGAAGATCTCGAACCTACCGACTCATCCGTGAGTTTAGTTGAAGATTCAGAGACTACCGACACCTCAGAACAGTCCGAAACTTCAGAACGATCCAAAACCGAAATTGAAGATGAAGTCAAAACTGAAACCGATTTCGAGACTGAAGATGAATCTGAGACCGAAGATAAATCTGAATCTGAAACCGAATCTAAAGATGAATTAGAAGCTGAATCTAAAGACGAAGCAGAAACCACCGATCAAAACAATTCTGTTGATGACGTAAAAACCGAAGAGTCTACAGAATCAAAAAACGAAAAGAAATCTCAAGCTAAAACTGGCAAAAATCGTTTTGCTACTTTCGCTAGCCTCGTAGCTGTCGCCTTATCAGGCACCGCGCTTTATTATGCTTACAACCGTCCTACTACTTCAATTTTCCATAATAGTAATTCGGCCAGCAATAATGCCGCTACCTTTGCCGAAGGATCAATTTCTGAAATTGCCAATTCTGTCTCAAAGAGTGTCGTTTCAATTATCACCAATACTAGCACCACCGGTTCTTTCTTTACTGGTCAAGTCTCTCAGGCTGCTGGTACCGGTTTTATTCTCAGTAGCGATGGTTATATCGCCACTAACAAGCACGTCGTTGCTAATGCTACCAAAATTGGCGTCATCCTCGACGATGGCTCGACTTATGAAGATGTCGAACTTATCGGCACCGACCCAATCAATGACTTTGCGATTGTTAAAATCAAAGACGTCAAAGATCTCACTCCAATCAAAATTGGTGACAGCAAAACCACTAACATCGGCCAGCAAGTTGTAGCTATCGGCAACGCGCTTGGCACCTACCAAAACTCCGTGACCTCTGGTATCATCTCTGGTAAAGGTCGTAGCCTCACCGCCTCTGATTCTTCTCGCACCACCTATGAAACCCTTTCCGATATGATTCAAACCGATGCCGCAATTAACGGCGGTAACTCTGGTGGACCACTGGTTAATGCCGCCGGTGAAGTGATTGGTATTAATACCGCCTATGCTAGCCAGGGAAATAACGTTGGCTTCGCGATTCCTATTAATAGCGTCAAGGGAATTATGGCTGGCGTCCTCAAAGATGGCAAATTCGAACGCGCCGTCTTGGGTGTTCGCTATCAAACCATCACCCCGCTTATTGCTAAAGAAAAGAAACTTGACGTTACCGCTGGTGCCTATGTCAAAGGCTCAAACAATGCCTCCGCCGTCATTAAGGGTAGCGCTGGCGACAAGGCTGGTATTAAAGATGGTGACATTATTACTGCCGTTAATGGCACCAAAATCGGCACTGCCGGATCGCTTGGTAGCCTAATCGGTGAATACGCCGTCGGCGACACCGTTAAACTCGAAGTCTATCGTGACAAAAAATACGTTCAACTCGATGTTAAACTTGAAGCTTATGACGCCGATAGCGCCAAGGTTACCACCAATAAAAAATCAGACGACGACGAAGAATAAAGTCACAAAAAAAAATAGCCCTCCGGGGTTATTTTTTCTAGGATTATTTTTCCTATGATTATTTTTTATCTTAGGATTTTTTATTCCAGAGTTATTCTTTATTTGCTATAGATACTTTATTTATTTTTAGCTGAAAAATCTACCAAAAATTATTTAAGCTTATCCACCGGATAGAAAAATCCTAAAATTAAATCTTTCTTTAAGCCTAATTCAAAGCCCAACTTTTCCGCATATTCAATAATTTTTTGTTGCTGGCTCATATCTGATTCTATAATCACATAATTAGTTTCCAGTTCCGCCTGAATTTCTGTCTCCGAGAGCTCCTCCGGGTTTTTAATGCTGAAGAAATTTCGCTTAATCTGATCGAGCAAACGATAAATCTGCGCCAAGCCATCCTTATCCGCATAAAGCGCTAGTTTTGGTTCGTACTGCAATTCTGGCGATTGCCACTCCCAAGATTCATCCACGTATGGTAAATTTGCCACAATAATCTCTGGGCGAATCTTCAAGCGTAAAATCGTCGAAAGAAGGTCTGATTTGTAAAATTTAATATTTTTTACCCCTAATTTATCCCGGTTAATTCGCGCCACCGTCAAAGCATCTTTCGAAATATCGAGGCCAATCACCTGGCTATTTGCGCATTCCAAAGCTACGGAAAGACCAATGCAGCCCGACCCCGTTCCCACATCTACAATTGTCACCGGCTTTTTTGAAGTTGTCTGCTCTCCGCTATTAAATTTTCCATCAATGATACGATAATAAAGTTTTCCCGCCAGCTCCGCCGCCAGTTCTGTTTCTGGACGGGGAATTAAAACATTTTGATTCACCAAAAAAGGTCGCCCCATAAACCATTTCACCCCTAGAATATAGGCCAGTGGCACCTTGTTCGCGCGCAAAGCCACCATCTGATCAGCTTTCTTACGCGCTTCATCAGAAATTTTATCCGCCCCGTGAGTTACAAAAAAACTGCGGTCTTGCACATCCATCGAGACCGCCAAAATAATCTCCGCCTCAGTCGGATTGATAATCTGCTTCGAAACATCCAGCCAGCTTTTTACCGTGGTTGCCATTTTCTCCTTAAAATTCTATTCCGCGATGCCGTTTTCCGTACGAATTACATCGAGCTCACACTTCTTCAATTCTGAGATAATATCGTCAATATCACCGTCCATTACTGCATTTACATTTGATCTGGAATAATGAATGCGATGGTCTGTTACACGATCTTGTGGGAAATTATAAGTACGAATTTTCTCTGAACGATCACCTGTACCAATCAAATTCTTACGTGCCGCCGAAGCATTTTTCGCCGCTTCCGCACGTTGAATATCGTTCAAACGCGTACGCAACACCATCATGGCGCGCTCCTTGTTTTGACGAAGAGAGCGCTCATCTTGCATTGCGACCATAATTCCGGTCGGCAAATGCGTAATACGAATAGCTGAATTAGTCGTGTTCACTGATTGGCCACCATGTCCACCCGCGTGGAAAATATCTATTCGTAAATCTTTTTCATCAATTACAATTTCCGACTCTTCTACCTCTGGTAAGGCCACCACTGTCACCGTAGAAGTATGAATGCGACCTTGCGATTCTGTGACTGGCACACGCTGTACACGATGCACGCCACCTTCAAATTTCATCGTCCCGAAAGGAGTGTCTCCATCCATTTTGAAGACCACTTCTTTTACCCCACCGGTTTCATTAAGGCTTTCGTTCATTAGCTCCACCTTAAAACCGTGTTTTTCCGCATAACGCAAATACATGCGGTAAAGCTCAGCCGCAAACAACGAAGCCTCGTCGCCGCCGGCCCCGGCGCGAATTTCCATAATCACTGGTTTGTCATCATCCGGATCGCGCGGAATTAGCTTATCATCAAGTTGCCTGGTTAAATCCGTAATTTTTTCGGTAAGCTCTTGCATTTCCAGCTTTGCCATCTCGCCAAGTTCAGGATCTGAAACAATCGCTTCATCTTCCTTGATTTGTTGTTCGGCGCGGGTAATTTCATTTTTTAAATCCAAAATTGATTCAACCTCTGCCTTCCTCTTCGATTTTGCAGCAAAATCATTCTCGAGGTAAGCCTTCGGATTTTCCAAGAATTGATTGAGCTGGGTTAATTCCAACTCTAAACTTTTGATTTTTTCGTCCATATTAGGTTAATTATATAATAATCCACCCCATATTCCAATCTCGTAAAAAACTATCTTATTTTTGAACTAAAATCTTGAAGTATAGACAGCAAAAAATCCCTTCCCGGGATTTCAAAAATATTTTGGTGGATCTTACTGGGCTCGAACCAGTGACCTTACGAATGTGAATCGTACGCTCTAGCCAACTGAGCTAAAGATCCATAACTTCTCCATTATAATATATAATTCCACTTTTCACAAAAAAATAAGGCCATTTGGCCTTATTTTAGACTTAAGCTTCAGCTTTTTCTGCTTTTTTCTCAGCTTCTTTGATCTGCTTAGCAGCTTTGTTAGCGAGAGCCTGTTTCAAAGCTTCTGCCTTCATAGCGCGAGCCTTGAAGCGGTCAACGCGACCTTCGGTATCGATAATCTTCTCTTCACCAGTAAAGAATGGGTGAGAAGCCGAAGAAATCTGAACCTTCACGAGTGGATATTCATTTCCATCGGTCCACTTGATAGTCTCTTCGCTCTTAGCGGTAGACTTAGTCAAGAAAGAAAAGTTCGCAGCGTCATCAGCAAAAACCACAAAGCGATAATCTTTTGGATGCAATTCTTGTTTACTCATAATTAGTCACCATTTTATCAGATACTCGCGGTTTTTTCAATAGGGAATTAGCTTTACAGATTCCACCTCTTATGTTAAGATAGAAAAGTAATTAATTTAATGAAACAGCTTCATCCGTTTTCCTGAAGACAAGATGAAGTGAAGGGAAAGGAAAACATGTCCAAAACTATCGACATGAAAGAACTCCTCGAAGCAGGAGCTCACTTTGGTCACAAGACCTCACGTTGGCACCCAAAAATGGCTCAATACATCCATAGCAAGCGCCAAGACACTCACATTATTAATCTTGAAAAGACCGTAGCTGGCCTCGAAGAAGCTCTCGCTCTTACCAAGAAAATCGCTAAAGACGGCAAGAAAATTCTTTTCGTTGGTACCAAGAAACAACTCAAAGCCATCGTTAAAGAAGCCGCTGAATCTGTCGACATGCCATACGTTACCGAACGCTGGGTCGGTGGTACTCTCACTAACGTTGAAACTGTTAACCGCCAAATCAAAAAGGTTAAGGATCTCGAACGCCGCATGAAGACTGGTGAACTCGAAGCTCGCTATTCTAAGCTCGAAGTTCAACGCTTCCAGGAAGAAATTGCCGTGCTTAACACTCGCTACGGTGGTATTAAAGATATGACTGATCAACCAGCCGCTATCATTATCACCGACGCTTGCGAAGATAAGAATGCTATTAAGGAAGCTAAAACTCTTCACATTCCAGTTATCGCTATTTGTGACACCAATGTCGACCCAACCGATATCGACATCGTCATTCCAGCTAACGACGATTCCACCAAGGCTGAAAAACTCATTCTTGATTACTTTGTCGAAGCTATCAAATCCGCCAAAAACTAATTTTCATCTATTAAGGAGATAAAAATGGCAGAAATTACCATTGAAAACATCAAAAAACTCAAAGAATTATCCGGTGTAGGTCTTACCGATGCTAAAAAAGCTCTTGTCGAAGCCGATGGCGATTTCGACAAAGCCCTCAAAGCTATGCGCGAAAAAGGTCTCACCAAGGCTGAAAAGCGTGGCGACCGTGAAACCCGCGAAGGTATCGTCGACGCTTACATTCACGACGGCCGTCTCGGCGCTATCATCGAAGTAAACTGTGAAACTTCTTTCGTCGCTAACACCGATGAGTTCAAAGATCTTGCTCACAAACTTGCTATGCAAGTTGCTTCCATGGCTCCACTTTACGTTTCCGAAGAAGATATTCCAGCCGAAACTATGAAGGCTAAAATGGAAGAATTCGAAGCTAACTTCAAGGGTCCAGAAAATATGAAGGAACAAATCCTTTCTGGCCAAGTCAAAAAAGCTTTCTCTGACAAAGTTTTGATGCTCCAACCTTACATTCTCGATGATTCTAAGACTGTCGCAGAATTCATCAAGGAAATGATTGCAAAAACTGGTGAAAACATCACCGTTAAGCAATTCAAGCGCATCGAACTTGGCGTCACTGAATAAATTATTTATTCAAACCTAAAAATAGAATAGGTGAAAAACCTATTCTATTTTTCTTGTGCTAAAATAGATATATGAATATTTTATTTGGTGCTTTTATCGGCCTTATCGCCCTCACATTACTTGTCGTCATTCATGAATTTGGCCACTTCATTATGGCTAAAAAATCCGGTGTTAAAGTTAACGAATTCGGCATTGGTTTACCACCACGCAAGCTCGCCTGGCTTCACTTGCCGGCCAAAGAAGTCCAAAAATTCTATGACAGTCTTAAATCGGAATCTAAAGCCAAGGTTAATCAAAAACGTCTACAAAAACTTCTCGCCATGGGTAAGGACAAGACTAAACAAGATAAATATGTCTGGTTTTTCATTCCTAGCACCGAATATAAAAATGATCCGCTCTATAAACAAGATTATTTAATATTTAGTATCAATCTTTTACCACTTGGTGGTTTTTGTACCATGGATGGGGAATCAGACGCTGAAACCAAACCTCACACCTTTGGCGCCACGAATTACCTTCAGAAAACCGCCATTCTTTTCGGTGGCGTTACCATGAACTGGCTCTACGGCATTCTAATTTTTACCATTCTTGCCGTTACCGGCATGCCACAATTTATGAATAATCAATTCAATATCAATGAAAAAGCGCATTTCACCATGCCAAAAATCTATATTGATAAAATTCTCGAGAACTCTCCAGCCAGTCGCAGCACCCTAAAAACTAATACCATAATTCATGACGCAAAAGCCAAGAATGAAGATAACTGGAAAGTGCTAACCTCCACGCTTGATGTTCAAGATTTTAACAAATCCCATCTCGGACAAACCGTAATCTATCGCACCTTCGATCCAGCCACTAAGGACACTAGAGAACACGAAGTCACCTTAAATTCAGGGGATAATTCACCAGCACTTGGTATTTCCATGCGGATGGACGGTCAATTCCTTGCTCACTATTCCATAATCGATGCACCACTCATCGGTCTTGGTACCACCGCTCAGATTACTGGTGAAACCTTCCGTGGTCTCTACGACATGATTCGAAATCTTTTCTCTGGAATCGCCAAGCAAATTACCGGCAACCAAGAAACCAGAGAGTCTGGCAAACAAGAACTCGCCAAAGCTGGTGAATCCGTCTCTGGACCTGTCGGTATCATTGGTGTAATTTTCCCAAGTTTCGTTAGCGCTGGTTTTACGGAACTACTTTTCCTCACCGCTATCATTTCCATCTCTCTCGCCTGTATGAATGTTCTGCCAATTCCAGCCCTCGATGGTGGCCGTTGGACCATGATCACTATTTCAAAGTTAATCAAGAAAAAACTTTCCACCGAGGCAGAAGGGAAAATTATCGCCACCACCTTCCTCTTCCTCTTTGCCATGTTTATTCTCGTCACGATTTTAGATCTAATCCGGATCTTCCATTAATATGACATCAAAATCTTCATTTTCAAGCAAAATTGTCAAATTATTAAAATCTAACATAGACTTAATCTATCTTCCAATCTTAGCCATCATCACCTTTTACGCCGCTCAGTTCATCGTCGGGGTGCCAATGCTAATTATTCTTGGTTCCGACACTCTAAAAACACCACTCGTTGCTACAATTTTTTCCGTCTTGGTCTATTCCTTAAGTTTTATCTTTCTACTTTTTGCCTTAAAACATATAAAGCCCCTTAAGGATCCCGTCACCCGTAATGAGCTTGGATTTAAGGATTTAGTCACTTTCTCGGATATCGGCCTCGCTATTGCCGGCTTTTTCGGCTATCTAGCTTTTTCTGCCATCCTTACCGCACTTTTCTCCGTTTTTCCATGGTTCAATCTTACAGAGAACCAACCGCTCCTCTATTCAACCCTAATCTCACCACTTAACAAAGTCTTTGCAGCTATTGCCCTGGTAGTTTTTGGGCCAATACTCGAAGAGGTTATTTACCGCGGACTCATCTACGGTAAACTTCGCAAAAAACATTCTCTAATTACTTCGATTTTGATCGTTTCCATTCTCTTCGGCTTTCTCCATGGACAATGGAACGTCGGCGTCGACGTCTTCGCACTCAGCGTGGTCGCCTGCTTGATGCGCGAAACCACAGGTACGATTTATGCTGGAATTATACTGCATGTGTTAAAAAACACCATTGCTTTTTATTTTCTATTTATGGCCTAATACTAGCCTTAATTAAATAAATATATTAAAAAAGAGGCTACTCGGCCTCATTTTTTAATCTATCCAATTTTAAGCAACTTCGAGAATTTCGCCCTTATTGCCGTTTGGTAGGGTATATTCGTCACCCTCTTTTTTGCCCATCAGAGCCTTACCAATTGGAGAGATATCTGAAATACGACCATTTAACGGGTCAGCCTCTACGGCGCCCACGATGGAATAAGTATGCTCTTTGCCCAGCATCTTAATCTTTACCGTCGAGCCTACCGCGATTTTGCCGCCCTTCGCAGCCTTAATAATTTCAGCATTCTTCAAGATTTCTTGAATTTCCAAAATTCGACTTTCTACCTGGCGTTGTTCCGCACGCGCGTCAGAATATTCTTGATTTTCCTTCAAATCGCCAAAAGAACGGGCAGTCGCCAAACGATCGGCGATTGCTGGGCGCATTTTAATCAGACTTTTCAACTCATTCTCAAGATTTTTCTTACCATCTTGAGTTAAACTTACTGTTTTTTTCATAGGAATAAAAAATACAATCTTTCTTTTAATATAATTACTTCATTAAAAAATACACGAAGCCCCAAAAAATGTCAACTTATCTCTGTTATTTCTATTTTTTGTGATACAATTAGAATATTATTATTTTAAACAGGAAAGGTAAAGGATGAAGTTAAGTCAATCATTTATCAAGACCTTCCGTGAAGTAGGAAAAGAAGAAACCAGCCGCAACGCTGAACTTCTCATCCGCGCTGGCTACATTTACAAGGAGATGGCCGGTGTTTATGACTTCTTACCACTCGGATTGATCACATTAAACAAAATTCAAGATATCATCCGCGACGAGCTCGATGCCATCGGCTGTCAGGAGATGCAAATGACTGCGCTTCAGAACCCCGAATCCTGGGTCAAAACTGATCGCTGGCGCGATGATGTAATCGATGTCTGGTTTAAAACTAAACTTAATGCTGGCGGCGAATTGGGTCTCGCTCCTACTCACGAAGAGCCACTCACCAATTTAATGACCAAATACATTTCTTCTTACAAGGACCTCCCAGTCTACGTCTATCAATTCCAAACCAAGTTCCGAAACGAACTTCGTGCCAAATCTGGTATTCTCCGTACTCGCGAATTCCTTATGAAAGATCTTTACAGCTTCTCGACCGATAAAGAATCTCACGAAAAGTTCTACCACGAAGTCGAAGAGGCCTACAAGCGCATCTATGTCCGTCTCGGCCTCGGCGATTGTACCTACGAAACTTACGCTTCTGGTGGTGCTTTCTCTAAGTATAGTCACGAATTCCAGACTATCACTCCAGTTGGTGAAGACGTTATTTATTTCAACGATGATAAGTCTATTGTCTTGAACGAAGAAGTCGTAATCAATGAAGTTCTAAATGACCTCGGCGTTAAAAAGGAAGACCTTCACTCTACCGCCGCTGCCGAAGTTGGTAATATCTTTACTCTCAGTTACAAATTCTCCGATCCAATCGGCCTCAAATACGATGACAAGGATGGCGAAAAGAAAACCGTCTTCATGGGTAGCTATGGTATCGGTGTTTCCCGCGTTATGGGTGTAATTGCTGAAAAGTTTGCTGATGAAAAAGGTCTGGTCTGGCCAGAAAACATCGCACCTTTCAAGTACTACTTGATCGGTCTTGGTGATGAAGCCGCGAAGATCACTACCGAGCTTCACGATGCTCACCGTAAAGAAATCTTGCTTGATGACCGCGATATGCGCATCGGTGAAAAACTTACCGACTCAGAACTTCTTGGTATCCCTTACCGCGTAATTATTTCGGAAAAAACCTTGGAGAATAACCAAGTCGAAATCACCGACCGTAAGACTGGCGAAACCAAGCTTATCGGCCTCGAAGAATTCAAGAATTCACTCTAAAAGTTAAATACCCCGAATCAGGGGTATTTTTCTCTCTGATGTGATAAAATATAGATAAGTATATAAGGAAAAATTATGTTTGATAACACCGAATATAAAATTGCATTTCAAGCTGTCATCGATCGCTTCCAGCAGGAACTTAAAAAAGTTCGCACTGGTCGTGCTCACCCAGACATGCTCTCCAGCATCAAGGTCGAAGCCTATGGTCAATACATGCCACTTAACCAAGTTGCCAATGTCACCATCGCTGATGCCACCATGCTTTTGATCACCCCATTCGACCCATCTACTATTGCCGGCATTTCCAATGCAATTCGCGCCGATCAAACTCTTAACCTTAATCCAGCCGATGATGGTCGTGTAATTCGCGTTCCAGTGCCACCACTCACCGAAGAACGTCGCAAGGAAATTGTCAAAACCACCTCTCAAAAGATTGAAGAAGCCAAAGTTGCTCTTCGTAAAATCCGTGATGATGCTAGAAAAGAGCTCAAGTCTATCGAAGACCTTTCCGAAGACATCAAGAAACGTAGTGAAAAAGAAATTGACGATCTCACCAAAGATTTCAGCGCTAAAATTGACGAACTCTTCAAGGCTAAAGAAGCCGAAATCATGAAAATCTAATCAACAAGAAAAACTATGGCTACATTAAACGACTACCGCAACGAACGACTCAAAAAACTCACCACCTTAAAGGAAATGGGAATTAATCCTTATCCATCTCATTCCGATCGTAACACCAAGATTTCTGAAATTTTGGATAATTTTGCCGAACTTGATGGTAAACAGGTCGTTATTGCTGGTCGCATAGTCGCCATTCGTAGCTTTGGTAAGCTCGCCTTCGTTAAAATTCGTGATTATTTTGGTGAAATTCAACTTTTCATGAAGCAAGACGAAACCCCAGAAGGCTTTGTCGGCACCAAACAACTCAAACTTCTCGACACCGGTGATTTTATCGAAGCCGAAGGTCTCGTCGGTAAGTCTCAAACTGGTGAAATTTCACTCTTCACTAATTACGTGAAGCTTCTCACTAAAACCCTTCGTCCGATGCCAGGTCGCGATGGATTTACGAATAAAGAAGAGCGTTACCGTCGTCGCTATGTCGATATGAATGTTAACCCCGAGGTTCGTGAGCGCATGGTGCGTCGCAGCAAATTCTGGCAAGCCACCCGTGATTTCATGAATATGCACGGTTTTATCGAAGTGAACACTCCAGTTCTCGAACATACCACCGGTGGCGCCGATGCTACGCCTTTCGTCACTCATATGGATGCCCTAGGTGAAGATTTTTACCTTCGTATTTCTCAAGAATTACCGTTAAAGCGCCTGCTCGGTGCTGGCTTTGAAAAAGTTTACGATATTGGGCCTCGTTTCCGCAATGAAGGCGTCGACGACGAACATCTACCAGAGCACATCGCCTTTGAATCCTACGCGGCTTACGAAGATTATCAAGATGGCATGGATTTTTACGAAGAAATGATCAAATATGTCGCCGAAAAAACTTGGGGCACCCTTAAATTCCAGGTTAATGGTTTTGATATCGACCTTTCTAATAAGTGGCCACGCATCAAATATGCCGACCTAATTCGCGAAGAATTTGATATCGACGTTTTCAATCCAGATCGTGCTAAAATCACCGAAATCTTAAGAGCACACGGCGTCGAAGTAACTGCTGCACAAGCCGATTCCCGCCTCATCGACAACCTCTGGAAGCTAATTCGTAAAAAATCTGGCGGACCATTCTGGCTAATCGAGGAGCCACTCTCACTCTCGCCTCTCGCTAAGATTTCTCCAGAAAATCCTCTAGTCACTGAACGCTTTCATCCTATTATTGCTGGCACCGAAATGGGTAACGGCTACTCTGAGTTAAACGATCCACTCGATCAGCTCGCTCGCTTCGAAGAACAACAAGCCATGCGCGATGGCGGCGACAGTGAAGCTCAAATGCTTGACCAAGATTTCGTCGAAATGCTCGAGTACGGCATGCCACCAGCCTGTGGTTGGGGTAACTCCGAACGTAATTTCTGGCTACTTGAAGGCGTCTCCGGCCGCGAAGCCGTCCCATTCCCAATCATCAAGCGCCGCGCCAATTCTGAAAATACTTCTGAAGAATCATCCGAATCCGAAGAGTCAAAAACCTCCAAAAAATCAACCACGTCCGAAGATTCCTCCGAATCCAAAGAATCAGCCATCTCCGAAGATTCCGCCGAATCTTCCACTCACGCATAATTCAGAATTCAAAATCGTTAACTAAAATTATTAAAGAAAAGAGGTAAAAATGTTGGACATTAATTTCATCCGCAACAACAAAGAGCTCGTCGAACATTCCATCAAAGAAAAAATGTACAAAAACGTCAATCTTGATGAAATTCTCGCCTTGGATGACCAAAGAAAAGCTCTCCTTCAACAAGTTGAAGCTCTTCGCAAAGAGCGTAACGATAATACCGCCAAAATGAAAAATGGCAAACCTAGCGACGAGCTAATCGCCAAAGGTAAGGAAATCAAAGAAAAACTTAGCACCCTCGAAGCCGATCTTTCTGATTTTGAAAAAGAATTAAACACTAAACTTAAAACCGTCCCTAATGTCATTTTTGACGACGTACCACTCGGTGATGAATCCGCTAGTGTGGAAGTCAAAAAATGGGGTGAATGCAAAACTACCGGCGTCGATCACCTCGACTACGCCATCTCTCGTGACTGGGTGGATTTCGAACGTGGTGCCAAAGTTGCTGGCGCAAAATTCTATTATGTCAAAGGTGGTCTAGCCCTGCTCGAAAATGCCCTAATTCAATTCGGCATCAAAAAAATCGTTGAACATGGCTTCACTCTCATGGATGTGCCTGATTTAGTCAATTCTCGCGTTCTCGAAGGTACCGGCTTCGCTCCACGTAGCTCTGAACAAAGTGACGAATACTACATCGAAGGGGAAGACCTCGCTCTTATTGCTACCGCCGAAATGTCCATCACTGGTTACCACATGGACGAAATTATCGATGAAGAAAAATTACCGCTCTTCTATGCCGGTCTCTCTGCCTGTTTCCGCAAAGAAGCTGGCGCCTATGGCAAACACACTCGTGGTCTCTTCCGCGTCCATCAATTCAATAAGCTTGAAATGTACTCCTTCTGTACTCCAGAACAAAGTAAAGAAATCCACGAAAAACTTCGCGCCATCGAGGAAGAGATCTGGCAGGAAATTGGTATCCCATATCACGTTATTAATATCGCCGCCGGTGATCTTGGTGCGCCAGCTGCCAAAAAATACGATATTGAATACTGGTCTCCAGTTGATCAAAAATACCGTGAAATTACCAGCTGCTCGAACTGCACCGACTTCCAAGCTCGCGGACTTAATATTCGCGTCCGCCGTAAGGATGGCACCGTCGAAGTGCTTCATACCTTGAATGGCACCGCCATTTCTCTCGCCCGCACTATGGTAGCCGTTATCGAAAACTTCGCCGAAGAAGGTGGTAAGCTTCGCGTCCCAGCCGTCTTGCAGCCATACCTCGGTACAGACATGTTATAATAGCCATAAGGAGAAATTATGATCGAAAAAATTGAAATTAGTGGTAGCAATTACAAAATTGAAGATAGTTTTCATAAATATGCCGTCAAACGTATCGGCAAGCTCGACAAATATTTGCCACACGGCAGCAAAAAAGATGTGGTTGCCAAAATCGTCGTTACTGAAGTAGGTCGCACTCACGGTAATAAATATGAAATTTCTGCCGCCATGGAAATTCCAGGTGGTAAAGTTATCGCCGCTAAGGACGAGTGTTCCAATATTTTCGCCGGCATCGACATTATTGAGGCTAAGCTAATGGGTCAAATTCGTCGTTACAAAATCGAGAGCACTCCACATCTTCGTCGTGGGGTCTTCTCCCGCTTTTTTGGTAAAAAATCCAATTCTTAATTTTAACCTAAAATTAAGAAACTAAAACTCAATTAAAAATACATGTTCTCTTAAAAACATGTATTTTTTATGATAAAATATCCCTATAATATTATTCCGATTTGGAGGTTTCGACTGTTTATGTCTCAGAAAAAAATTGAAAAAATTCAGGAAGCTAAAATTAAGGCTCCAAAAGTTAAAAAAGAACGCAAGCCAACCGATAAATTAGCTGATAAAACCACCACTACCCGTATTTTGCAGGGTGTTTTTGGTGACCCAGCCAAGCGAAATCTCACCCGCATGCGCAAAATCGTTAAAATCATCAATGGCCTCGAACAAAAATACGAAGCCATGTCTGATGACGAGCTCAAAGCTCAAACCAACGTCCTAAAAGAACGTCTTGACACTCTTAACAAGAAGGCCGAAGCCAATATCGCTCGCGCCAAATTAAAAGCTTCAGCCAAAAAATCTGAGACAAAGGCTGAATCTGTTAGTGATAATAAAAAGCAGTCAACTTCTGTTAAATCAGAAAAACTTGAACGTAACGAAACCAAAATTTTAAGTGAAATTCTTCCAGACGCCTTCGCTTTAGTTCGCGAAGCTACCAAGCGTGTTCTCGGTATGCGCCACTATGATGTCCAGATGATCGGTGGCATCGTCCTTCATGAAGGTAATGTCGCTGAAATGAAAACTGGTGAAGGTAAAACTTTAGTCGCCCTTTTACCATCCTTCTTAAATGCCTTAACTGGTCGTGGTGTCCACGTTGTCACCGTGAACGATTACCTCGCACAGCGTGATGCCGGTTGGAATGCTCCAGTTTACCACTTCCTTGGCATGAGTGTAGGTGTAATTATTGCCGATGCAAGCTTCCTTTATGACCCAGAATATATCAACGAAGAGCACACCGATGAGCGTATGCAGCACTTGAAACCTTGCACTAGAAAACAAGCTTATCAAGCTGATGTGACTTACGGTACGAATAATGAATTCGGCTTCGACTACCTCCGTGATAACATGGTCAACGAAGTTGATTTTCTCCGCCAACGCGAACTTAATTTCGCCATCGTCGATGAGGTCGACTCAATTCTTATTGATGAAGCCAGAACTCCATTAATTATTTCTGCCCCAGCTGGTGATAATCCAGATTCTTATTATCAATTTGCCAAAATCGCCTCTCACCTCGGTCCAGACGATTATGTACTCGACGAAAAACACCGCTCCGTCTCGCTCACCGATGCTGGTATCGAAAAAGTCCAGCGTATGCTCGGTATCGACAATCTTTATTCCGCTGACAATACCCGCTTAGTCTATCATATGGATCAAGCTTTACGCGCTCAGGTAGTTTTCCAGCGCGACCGCGATTATGTCGTCACTAATTCCGGCGAAGTGATCATTGTAGACGAAAACACTGGTCGTCTCATGCAAGGTCGTCGCTACAGCGAGGGTCTCCACCAAGCTATCGAAGCCAAAGAAAGTGTTGTGGTTAAAGAAGAATCTATGACTCTAGCCACCATTTCTTTCCAGAATTTCTTCCGTCTTTACAATAAGCTCTCCGGTATGACTGGTACCGCCTTCACTGAAGCTGAAGAATTCCAGCAAATCTACGCCCTCGACGTAATTCAAATTCCACCTAACCGTCCAATTATTCGTATCGATAAAGACGATCTAATTTTCCGCACTGAAGCTGGTAAACTTCGTGCTATCGTCGAAGAAGTAAAGAAATTCCACGAAAAAGGTCAACCAGTTTTAATTGGTTCCGCCAGTATCGTGAAGAACGAATTAATCGCTAAATATCTCGACGAAGCCGGACTCTCTTATGAATTACTTAACGCTAAAAACAATGAACGTGAAGCTGCTATCGTGGAAAAAGCTGGTCAAAAAGGCGCTATTACTCTTGCCACCAACATGGCTGGTCGTGGTACCGATATCAAGCTCACCGATGAAGTCAAAGAACTTGGTGGTCTCGTAGTAATTGGCTCCGAACGTCACGATAGCCGTCGCGTCGACAATCAGCTCCGTGGCCGTGGTGGTCGTCAAGGTGACCCAGGTATCACTCAATTCTTTGTCTCTTGTGAAGATGATCTTATGCGCATTTTCCAGGGCAACCAAATTGGCGCCATGTTAAACCGTATCGGCATCGATGAAGACACCCCAATTCAAAATCGCAGTGTCACCAAGATGCTCGAAGCCGCCCAGAAGCGTATCGAAGGTTTCAATTTCGATTCCCGTAAGAATGTGGTGCAGTATGATAACGTCATCAACCGCCACCGTCGTATTGTTTATCTCATGCGCCGCCGAATTCTCGAAGGAGCAAATATCTCTGACGAAATTAATCGCCTCATCAAGGAGGCCGTCGCTGATTTAACCGCTGAAAGCATCCGTGTTAACCGTAATTTCATCAAAGAATTCCAATCTGTTTTCGATCTTGATCGTGATTTAATTATTGAAATTGGTTTCAAACGCAAAGAAGAAGAGCGCGCCAAGCTTGCCACTCTTGCCGTTAAAGAAGCTTACGCCACCAAGGAACTTGAATTCGGCGCCGACGTTATGCGCAAAATCGAACGTGAAGTCTACCTCAAGGTCCTCGACGCTCTCTGGATGCAGCACCTTGAAAACATGCAGTACCTCCGTGAAGGTATCCACTGGCGCTCAATCGGTCAGCGTGACCCACTAGTTGAATACCGCACCGAATCTCAAAAACTCTTCGAAGGTCTCCAAAAGAACCTCCGCGAAGAAGTCTTAAAGATTCTCCTTTCTATCACCCCACAAGAAGCTGTCGCCACCGACACGATTGATGGGGAAGAATATGACACTGAACTCACCAAGATGGCCGAATCTGCCACCAACCGCGGCGTTAACACTATCGAAGCTGGTGAAAAGAATCTCGATAGCGAATTCTCCCAAAAGCCAACCAAACCCGCTAGCCTCAGCGAAAAGCGCAATAAAGCCAAAAAACAGAAAAAAGCTAAACGTCAAAACAAAAAGCACGGCCGCCGTTAAACATGAAACATTCCATTGAAGAAATCGAATTAAAGAATGGTGCCAAAGGTCTTTTGATTGACGTACCGGGTGCTTCCGTCATGAACATGAAAGTCCAATTTCGTGGCGGTATGCGCTTCGCCAAAAGTCCCGAACTTTACGAGATTGCCCACATTGTTGAGCATCTCAGTTTTGGCGCTAACGCTAAATACCCTGATGAATCCACTTACGAGGCGGAATTTACCAAAAACGGTGCTTACCATAATGCTTGGACTTCCGATTATTCTGTTTGTTACGAAACCGAATGTGCGGATTTTGAATGGGATCGTATTTTAGATCTCAAACGCATTGCTATTACTTCACCCAAATTTAACGACGCGGAATTAAAAAGTGAAAAAGGCAACGTTCGCGCCGAACTCACTGGCTACATGAACGATTATGGCCGCTTACTTTGGCCACGTCTTCAAAAAGCCATTGGCGAAAACGTTCTGAATTTACGCGAACGTCTTTCCACCATTAATAACATCACTCTTAATGACATTAACGAGCACTACAGTCGCACGCATACTGCGAATAATATGCGTTTCATTATTGCCGGCCAGACCAAGCATCGCAAAAAAGAAATTATTCGTAACCTCGAGAGTTGGGAATTAAATCCCGGCGAACGTTTTGAAATTCCCGTAGATGATTTACACTCTTCTAATGCTGTCCTCATCAAACGTAAAGACGCCAGTAATATTACCTTTGGTTTTTCCATGATTACTCCGAGACGCCTCTCCACCGAAGAAACTCAGGCCATGGGCGCACTCAATCACTTGTTAAACGGCACTATGAGCAGTCGTATTTTCGGCCAAGCTCGTCGTCGTGGTCTAGTTTATGGCATGGGTAGTGGCATCAATAGCACCAATCATTACTCCTCCTGGGACTTCGACGGTGAAGTTAATCTTGAAACTTCCGAAGAACTCTTCACGCTCATCCAGCTTGAAATGCTTAAGGCTCTAAACGGTGAGATTTCTGACGCTGATATCGAAGCCGTGAAGACTTATGCTCTCGGCCGTTATCAAATGGGCGCTCAGACCGTCAGCCAAATTTCCGATTACTATACTGACGACTATTTCATGACGGAAAAAGTTGATTTTTATGACAATTTCCCTAATATTATTAAGCAATTAAATAAACCTTTGATTGTCGAACTGGCCCGCGAATTTGCCGGCTCTGGTATTCACGCCATGGTTGCCGTCGGCTCCGTCGAAAAACAAATTATCAATCAGCTGGCCAATTGTCTAGTTTTCTGACTAAAATCAAACCTCATCAGAGTGCTATAATAGACTTATGAAAATCGCAGTTTTAGGTAAAGGGGTAGAAGGCAATGCTGTTGCGGAATATTTTAAGCAGGACGAAATTACCTTTTTCGAGAAATTCACTGACGAAGAACTTGATTCTTTTGGTCTAGAAAATTTTGACCTGGTTTTTCGTAGCCCTTCCGTGCATCCACTTTATCTAGCCAAGCAAAAATCACCTCATCTCATCGATAATTGGACCACTATCACGAATTACTTTTTTAGTCATGTCAAAGCCCCAATTATCGGTGTCACCGGCACTAAGGGTAAGGGAACTACTTGTTCGATTATCGCCTCAATTTTACGTGAGTTTTCTGAGAAATTCGAAAATGTCCATCTGGTTGGCAATATTGGTAACCCCGCCATCCTCGAGCTCGATCAAATCACCGAAAAAGATATCGTAGTCTACGAAATGAGTAGCTTCCAATGCTGGGATCTCGAAAAATCTCCTCACATCTCCGTCGTTTTACGTATTGAGCCTGATCATCTCGACCGTCATCCAGATTTCGATGACTACGTCGATGCCAAATCTCATATCGTTTTGAATCAGACTGCTGAAGATTCCTGTATTTATTACGCCAACAATCTTTATTCTGAAACTATCGGTGAACTTAGCAAGGGTCAAAAATTCTCTTATCCAATCAATTCTCATCTCGAAGAATTAAACACCCTACTTGACCAGCTACAAATTCCTGGCGAACATAATCGCGAAAATGCTGAAGCCGCTATTTTAGCTGTGCTTGCCATGATTGGCATTTCTTACGACGAACTTTTCTTACCAGAAAATCATCAGATTTACCAAAAAATCGCCGCGGGACTTCATAAATTCCAGGGTCTACCACATCGTCTACAATTCGTCCGCGAGCTCAATCACGTGCGCTATTATGACGACAATTATTCTTCCGCCTTCCCAGCTGCCGACGTCGCCATCGCTGCCTTCGAAAATTATCCTACCTTCTTAATCGCCGGAGGTTTTGATCGCGGGCTCGATCTCACCGAGATGAAACAGCGTTTCTTTTCCGCCAAAAATCTCAAGAAAATCATCCTGATCGGCGAAACCAAAACCAGACTCGCCGCAGGTGAAGACCCAGAAAAATATTGCTTTGCCGAAACTCTCGAAGAAGCTGTCAATATCGCAAGAAAACTTGCCGAAGCCCAGACCGAGCTCGTCGCCAGTAATTTCGATCTTTGCCTACCAATTTCCAAAAATTGTCCAAAAGAAGCCATCGTGCTGATGAGTCCAGGCGCCGCCAGCTTTGATATGTTTAAAAATTTTAGTGATCGCGGCGAGCAGTTCCAAGCTCTCGTGAAAGACCTAAAATAACCATAACCATCTACCAAAATCTCTCAAACCTAAAATAACCATAACCATCTACCAAAATCTCTCATTTTTGATAAAATTAATGTAATGAACGAAAACGCTATTAGTTTTTCTAATTCAACCAATCAGCCTTCCTCTGGGAATCCAGTTTTTCGTTTTGTCAGTTACTATCTCGATCGCGCCTCTTTGACCGCTAGTTTTGTCTACCAGGGAATTGATAATATCTTCTTCACCGAAAAAATTCATTTCGCCAAAAAGGCCGACGCCGATAAAAAATATCGCTTCAATCCTAATGCCGATCCCGCCCTTGACCAGCTACTCGACAGTGCGATGTTTCTTGCCTTCATCTTGATTGGTACCAGCTATTATAAAACCCATCCGACTCCTACGGTCAAACTCGATGTACCAATTGATGCCTTTCAGGCGCAATTTTTTAACAAGGTTTACCAAGAAGGTCTCAGTCAATATGCCTTTGAGAACCACCTCACTCGTGCTCATTTAGCCCACTTCCAACCAACCCCGAATTATCAAGCTAAACCAGCCGTAAAATATAACGGTCAAGGTAACCTCGCCCTCCAATCTGGCGGCAAGGACAGTCTGCTGGTTGCGAAATTATTAAAAGAGAAGAACATCCCATTTGAGCCTTGGTATGTTACCAGTGACCCTAGCCTTTCACATCCTCACGTCATCGACACTCTAGGTGATTCTTTCACTCATATGAACGCCAGTATCGTTTATCGCGAAATCGATATCTTGCATCTTCAAAAATCCCACGGCCTCAATGGTCACGTTCCAGTTACTTTCATCGTCGAAGCCCTCGCCCTGATTCAGGCTATCTTGAATAACCAAAATGTAGTTCTCACCAGTATCGGTCACGAAGGCGCCGAACCTCATGCTATGATTGGCGATCTCCCAGTCAATCATCAATGGTCCAAAACCTGGGATGCCGAACGCTTTTTCACCGAGTATGTGCGCCGCTATCTTTCACCAGAACTTCATGTCGGCTCAATCATTCGTCAATACACCGAATTAAAAATCGCTGAACTTTTTGTGCAAAAATGTTGGAAGGAATATGGTTACAGTTTCAGCTCCTGCAATGAAGCCAACTATAAACAAAAGAATCAAAATTCTACCCTCAAATGGTGCGGCAAATGTGCCAAATGCGCCAATTCTTATCTACTTTTCTGCCCCTTTGTTCCACCTCAGTATCTCCAATCTCTTTTCAATGACGAGGACCTCTTCAAAAAACCCGAACTCTTTGACACTTTTAAGGGTCTACTCGGGGTCGGCAATACCATGAAGCCTTTTGAATGTGTTGGCGAAGTCGACGAACTTCGCACCGCTTATCATCATCGCATGGCTTCTCCGCCAATTCTCATTGAAGATCTTAAGCAATTTAATCAAGAAAATAACGGCGGCCTCATCTCTGGTCTTTCGGAAGCCACCAAGCGTCTCGGCCTCGGCAATCTCTTGAAAAACCCACTTTCTTCCCGTACTTCCAAAGCACTTTCAAATAATTCCAGCTATTGGCAGCCACTCTACGCCAACCTCCCATTTCCGGTGCCTGAAAGTAATTTTGACTATAATCAAACCTACGAAAATCAACCTTTCTTCAAAGATTTTTTAAATAATTACGGAGCCGCAAATTAGCATGAAATTTTATACTCTAAGGCACGGCGAAACCGATGCGAACAAACAAGGCGTAAATGCCGGACTGCTCGACACCAATCTCAATACCACTGGCGTCAAACAAGCCCTTAAAATCAAACGTCAACTAAAGGGCGTGCATTTTGACCGCTGTTACGCCTCACCTCTGATGCGTACCAGCAAGACCGCCCAAATCATCACCGGACACCTCGATCCTAAAACCCAACATATTAATCATCAGAATCTCTGTCACATTCAATACGATCGTCGTCTTGTCGAACGGGCTTTTGGTGTTTTCGAAGGAAAGGATAGTCAAAAATTACACAGCATTAGCTGGAAAGATCGCTTCAATAGTGAAAGATTTAATATGGAGAGTATTCATTCCATGTATCTTCGCGCAGAAGATTTCGTTAAAAATGAATTATTCAAAAATAACGATCCAGATGCCACGATCTTAATCGTCTCTCACGGTGATTTTCTTCGCCTGATTGACTTTGTTTTGCGTGGCGGCACCGCTGAACAACTTTTTTACTCATTCCTTTACGACAATATCATCGAAGAACCATATCCAAACTGCGCCCTACACTATTACGAAATCTAATTTCGAAATTATCCACCTACTTTCTAGAATCCAAATCATAGCCAAAGCATTCCATTAACACCAATTTTATTGTGAAAAATCATTTTTCGTGCTAAAATATAACAGATTGGATCGTCGCCAAGCGGTAAGGCACTGGGTTTTGGTCCCACCATTCGCAGGTTCGAATCCTGCCGATCCAGCCACAGAAAAATTATGCTCCCTAAATCGCAAGATTTAGGGATTTTTTGTTTAGACAAAATCACCACAATTTTTATATTTATATCAATTTTTAGAATAGCATGCACCTGATTAGAATAATCATACACCTGGCCGGCCTTTTTAAATCTTAAAACTAAGCCTGCATCGTAAAAAACAACTAGATTTTCATAAACATTAAGTAAATCCAAAAAAACATTAAAGTATAAAATAAAAAACTACCATAGACCTATAGTAGTTTAATTATAATTTCAACTTGGCTGGAGATGAGGGATTCGAACCCCCGAATGGTGGGACCAGAACCCACTGCCTTACCACTTGGCGAATCTCCAATGTGTTTTTTATTATACCACATTTCCTCGGCTCCTGTCACTTTATCAGTTATAATAATTATATGAATAACCTCGAAAAACGCCTCACTCTCTTGCAAGAGGGAATTGATGATACCTGGGCTAAGCTAAATCTTGATGAAAAATTCGCTAGACTCGCCCATCTTCAAGAAGAATCCGCTAAGCCTGAACTCTGGAATGATCTTGCTCGCGCCAAATCCGTCAATACTGAACTCAAAAAACTCGAAAGCGAACTTAGTACCTGGCAAATTCTCAAATCTCAAGCGAACGACCTACACGAATTAATCGAACTTTCTGCCGAAGATCTCGCTGAGGAAATCGAGGCTCAACTTACCGCCCACGAAGAAACTTATGCCGAACTCAAAAAATCTCTCCGTTTCACTGACCCACTCGATCAAAAAGATGCCATTATCCGCATTACCGCTGGTGCTGGTGGCACTGAAGCTATGGACTGGGCTGGCATTTTAGAGCGTATGTATCTAAGATTTTTCGAAAAACACGGCTACGACGTTGAATTAATTGAACATAGCACTGGAGAAGAAGCTGGCATCAAAACTGCTGTTTATGAAGTTTACGGACCAGAAATGTATGGCCATCTCAAATCCGAACATGGCGTACATCGTCTAGTGCGTCTTTCACCGTTTAATGCCGATAATCTACGCCAAACCTCTTTTTCACTCGTCGAAGTTCTACCAATTCTTGACAGCGAAGATGATCTTAAAATTGACGAAAAAGATCTTCGTATTGACACTTATCACGCTGGTGGACACGGTGGTCAGTCCGTCAATACCACTAATTCCGCTATTCGCATCACTCACTTACCGACTAATACCGTGGTCGCTATTCAAAACGAGCGTTCCCAACTCCAAAATCGCGAAAAAGCCATGGAAATTCTTCGCGGTAAACTACTTAAAATGCAGCAAGACCAGCAAGCCGAATCTATTAATCAATTACGTGCCGGCGAATCAGCCAGTTGGGGTCAACAAATTCGTAACTATGTCATGCAACCTTATAAACTCGTCAAAGATACTCGCACCAAATACGAAGAGACTGATGTGGATTCCGTACTTGACGGCAAAATTGACAATTTTATCGACGCCTATCTCGAGTCTCTAGTTGGTAGCAATAACTAAACTCCTTCTCTCTACCTTTTCCATTTTTAATTCTTCCCGTTTATGGTAATATAAGAGTATGATATTGTTCGATCATGTCACCAAGCGCTACGGTAAGGGTACCCGCGCTGTTCTCGATGATATTTCCTTGCATATTAGTGCTAATGAATTTGTTTTTTTAGTCGGTAAATCCGGTGCCGGTAAGTCCACTTTACTTAAGATGATTACCAAGGAAGCCACTCCCGATTCCGGCAAAATTATTATTGGTGGCATCGATCTTGATTACGTAAAACGTCGCCATATTCCAGACTACCGTCGTCGAATTGGTGTGGTTTTTCAAGATTACAAACTACTTCCATCGCGTACCGTTTTTGAAAACGTCGCCTTCGCGCTTGAAATTGCCGGCATGTCGAATCATGAAATTGAAAATACCGTACCAAAAGTACTCGATCTTGTCGGCCTCTCCGATAAAGCCAACCGTTTTCCAGCCGATCTCTCTGGTGGGGAAAGACAGCGTGTCTCGATTGCTCGCTCTGTCGCTCGTCAGCCAAAAATTCTTATTGCCGATGAGCCTACTGGTAACCTCGATGTTTTAACCTCTAAAGAAATTATTGATTTATTGCAAAAGATTAACAATTACGGCACCACTATTCTAGTCACCACCCACGACGCAAATATTGTTAACCTCTTAAAAAAACGCGTCATCACTATGCGTGATGGTAAGATTATTTCCGACCAAAAAGAGCACGGTATTTATCGCCTTGACACTGATAATGACGGCATTTCCGATTTACCACAACCAGGCCACATGCGCCCGACTTCCTATCTCTACAAAACCGCCGAAGCTGAGCTACGTCGCGAGACTGCTCCATCTTATGAAGCCACTCATCGCGAGACTACTGCTCGACGCGATACAAGTTTTCACCGTGAAACCGAACCTCGACGCGATACAGAATCCCGTCATGAGGCAGAACCTCGCCGTGAAGCTACCTCTCACCGCGAAACCGAACTTTACCGCGATAGTCAACGTTCACAGCTCGGAATTCCTCACGAAAATTCTAATTCTATCACCAGCTCCAGACCGCCTGAATCCAACCAGGCTAAACGTACCCGTAATCACCGCTTAATTCAATAAGGAAGCCTATGAAACAAAAAAATGAAACCTTAAGAAAACTTAAGACCATGCAGAAAAACAGTCGCGGACATCTCCTTCGCACTAATTTTCGCATCATGAAATACGGCATCATAGGTTACGGTCGTAATATCTGGCTTTCTATCACTTCGACTTTCGTGATGACTCTTACTTTAACTCTACTTTTTGCTACCGCCACTGCTAGCTTAGTGCTATCTTCTACCGCCGATAAAATGCGTGAAAAAGTCGATATTACCATTTATTTTAAGCCTAATACCGAAATTATTACGCTTGAAAAAATCAAGAAAAAATTCTCCACCGACTCTAATATTCGTCAAATTTCCTACACTACCACCGAGGAAGAATTCAATAAATTCGTCGAGGAAACTAAGAAAAACAATGAAAATAACCTCCTTTCTACCCTTGATGATCCTGACATGAAAGAACTCATGCTTTCCTCTATGCCTTCCGCACTTCGTATAAAAGTCTACGACACGAATAAACTTAATACCATTAAGGAAATCGTTAATACCGATTCGGAAGTCCACGAAAATCTCGATCCAAAAAAGGAACCAACTTACGACACCAATGATACCGCCATCGAAACCATTACTTCTTGGTCCAATATTGCTAAAACTGGTGGTCTCGCCATTTCGCTCATTCTTTTAGTAATTTCTGTCCTCGTAATTTTCAACACCATTCGCATGGCCATTTACTCTCGTAGTGAAGAAATTTATATGGAAAAATTAGTCGGGGCAGATAATCATTTTATTCGTGGCCCATTCCTCATAGAAGCTATCATGTCTGGCTTCTTTGCCGGTATTTTATCAACCATTATCGGGTTCTTCCTCTTCCGCCTCATCGCCCCAAAACTCAGTGGCTATGACATTGACGTCACTCTAGTTTCTAGTTTCGTAAATTCACCAAGCATCTTCCTAATTGGCCTAGCCCTCACCTTACTTGGTATTTTTATCGCCTTCCTCTCGTCTTCCATTGCCGTCCGCAAATACCTCAAACGACTCTAAGTATTCTGTTAAGCTTAAAATCCTACTCACACCATCCAGCTCCACTTACCACCACTCTTATCATTCCGCTCTGCTTAAAATATCAAACAGCACTATTCCACTCTGCTTAAAATAAGCAGAGCTTTTTCTTTCACCAAGTCAAAATAAGCATTGCCTTTTCATATTATTCTGTGCTAAAATATAGCAAAAGTATCGTAAGATACCAAAATAACAAATTAAATTATAGTGGAGTATAGTTTAATGAGCAAAATAAAAAACAATTTTAAGATTCGAAAAAACGCAAGAAATAATCGTAAAGTTAAAACCATGAAAAAAGGTCGTACTCTTATTTTTACCCTAATTTTTGCGCTCATTTTAGGCTCTATTCCATTCATTCAAAAGAATGACTCTAATGTTTCAGCAGTGGAGAATGAGGCCTACTGTACCAGCGCCGCCTGTCGTACCGCTAAAAAAGCTGAAGTCGAAGCCGCTGAAAAAGCCAATCAAGCCGCTAAAGCCGCTGTCACCCTCGAAGGTGAAGTCGAACGCATGCAACAGGAAATCATCGTCTACGAAGCACGTATTAAGGCGAACGAAGCCGAAGCTAGTGACCTCAAAATCAAAATTGAAGACACTACTAAAAAACTTAAACTTCAACGTGCAGCTCTTGCAAATATGCTAGTCAATATTCACCTTGAAGGTGAAACCGACGCTATTATGGTACTAGCCAGCAGTAGCTCACTTTCAGATTTTGCCGAAAAGAAATCTCGCATCGACACTGCTAAAGACCAGGTGAATTCCTCGGCTCAGAACGTAAAAACCATGAAAGATGATCTCGAAAAGCAAAAGACCGAAATTGATCGCATTATTTTAGACCAACAAATCCAGCGCAAGGCCATTGAAGATAAAAAAGCCGAACAACAGGAATTAATTTTAAAGTATAAAGACAATGCTGCTTCCTTCGCCGCTGAAGCTGCCGCTTCCAGGGAAGAAAAGATTAAATTAATTAATAAAGAGTACCAAGAATATCTCTCCCGCGCTTCTACTAGTGCTGGATTCGGTACCAAAGCTGACGGTTTTAACAGTTACGGGGCATTTGTCGGCAATTACGGATACTCTTGCCCTCGCGACAATATCGCTGGTGTTCTAGATTCTTATTACATTTGTCAATGTACCAGCTATGCTGCCTATAAGGCCGTTGAATACTACGGTCGAAATATTCGCATCACCGGTTGGGGCAATGCCTATAGCTGGGCTGCTGCCGCTCGTGCCCGTGGCTACCGTGTTGACCGCGTACCTGCTGCCCACACTATCGCTCAAACCACTAGTGGTCAATTCGGTCACGTAGCCTGGGTTGAATCTGTTAATGCTGATGGCACTATTACGGTCTCTGAATATAACAACCCATACTCGTCCAAGTCTGGTCAATGGGGTGACTTCGGCGTTCGTACTCGCGTTAGCCCAAATCAATTCACTAACTACATCCACTTTGACTAGATCATTACCTTCAAAAAATACCGCAAGCCAGCGGTATTTTTTTGACCTAAAAACCGCCACTTAGTCTTATTGATTATGCTATAATTAAATAATGAAATCAGAGTGGAAACCACGAAAAATCAATCTTAGCACTTCAATTATCACCTCATTTATTTTCCTCGTTGCAGGATTTTTTGTTGGTTCTAATTGGCAATTTATTCTTACAAATTTTTCTCCTTACATTGGCTTCCGCAAAAACGAACAAGCGAGTTGGAATTCTCTTAACGAAATCTATACCGAGTTAAAATCCTTCTATGATGGTGAAGTCATCGAAGAAAATGCTCTCACCGGTGCTAAGCGTGGTATTGCAGCTGCACTTGATGACCCCTACACTACTTATCTTACCGCCAAGGAAGGGAACGAATTCTTATCTGACCTCAATGGCGAAATTAATGAAGCCGGCGTTGGTATAGAACTTACTTTTCGCAATAATCACACTGTGGTAGTCCGCACCCTCCCAGATAATCCAGCGCGTAAAGCCGGTATTAGACCTGGTGATCGTATCGTAAAAATTGGCGACGAAAATGTCGACGGTAAAACCACCGAAGATGTCGCTAAAAAGCTCCGCGGCAAAGCCGGCGATAAGGTTAAAGTCGAAATACTTCGTGGTGCAGACACTCTAACTTTCGAAATGACTCGCGAAAAAATTAACAACATCTCCGCCGACATTTCCTATAGTGACAAAACTGCGATTATCTCTGTTTATCGCTTCGCCGAAGACACCGGCTCTCTTGTGCGTAAGCTCGCTGAGCAAGCTAAAGCCAAGCAGGTTGATAAAGTTATTCTTGACCTTCGTAATAATGGCGGTGGCTATGTCTCAGCCGCCGGTGAAATGCTTTCACTTTGGCTTAACGGTGGTGATAAATACATGATTGAAAAATCCATTCATAATGACGACAAAACCGACTACGTCCCTCGTGGCAAAAATCCTATTTTCAAGGACACCAAAACCATCGTTCTAATTAATCGATCCACTGCTTCCGCCTCTGAAATTGTCGCTGGTGCACTAAAAGATTATCAAAAAGCCACCATTGTCGGTATGACTTCTTTTGGAAAAGGTGTCATGCAAACCATGCTCAATCTCAGTGATGGCGGTAAACTCAAGGTCACTACCGCTCACTGGTATACACCGAATGGCTCTTCAATCAATAAGACCGGCATCAAGCCAGACGTTGAAATTGATCGCACTATTCAAGACATTACTAAAGACAAGGATCCTCAGCTCGATAAAGCTAAGTCGCTCTAGCTTAAACCTTGTGATTTTTCCTAAAATGTTTTAGAATAATATAATAATTAACAACGAAAGGATGTTATGATCAAAGTCATTACGAGTCCTACTTGCGGCTACTGCCACGCTCTCATCGATTGGTTAGAGCAAAAAAATCTTGAATATGTTGAACTTGATGCCAGTAATTTTCCAGGTATTTCTGCGGTTCCTATCACTATTATTACTAACGAGTCCGACAAAAATCCTATTCAAGTTCTTGGTTTTGACCGCGAAGGTATCTTGAACGCACTCGAAAAAATTAAAGCTGTTTAATTTATGAAAAAATCCGACCAAAAACCACCTATTCTTCTTGTTCACGGCTTTCGTGGCAATCATTTAGGTTTGGCCGAATTTCAAAAACTGCTCGAAGCTGAGGGGTACCAGGTTTTTAGTCCCGATATCCCACCAGCTTTTAACACCCAAAATGAAACTTTGCCAAATTTTACCGATTTTACTAAAGATGGCTACGCTGATTTTATCGCTAATTATATTCTCGACAATCATCTAGATCACCCCATCCTCATTGGACATTCCATGGGTTCCATTCTTGCTGCAGCAACGGCCGAAAAATATAGTCATCTTATTCATGATAAAATTTTTTTCCTTAGCCCCATTGCCACCCACCCACCAAAATTCATCCTACCACTCATTCCACTGATAGCACTTGTGCCAAATAAATTTGTTGGCTATGTCTGCACGGAATTTCTCATCGCTAGCGCCCATCGTCCTAAAAAACGTCAAATTCTTGATCTCACCTATAAATGCTCGCGTAAAATTACTTCTGTTAGAGACGAAATAAGTGCCGCATTTTTCTCCATGTCTCATTCAATTTCCGATTTCAATTTCGAAAAACAAGCCTACTTCATAGCTGGTAAAAAAGATCGCATGAATCCATCCCGCAAGGTAAAAGAAATTGCCAAAAAATTCCACGCTGAGGTTGATTTTATACCTCAGGGCGGTCATCTCATTAATTACGAGACCCCAGAAAAAATCGCTGAACTAGTCTTACCAAAACTCAAAAATTAGTTTTAAATAAAATATTTTTATCCCAGAGTTGTAGTGGTTCTTTTTTTTGATTATTTTTCATTCCTCATAACTTGCTTATGCTTAACTAATTTTTTCTTAAAATAACAGAGAAGAAAGTTCGTTTTTCCATCATTTTTACTAATTTTCACTTGTTTTATTTTTCATTTCAGCCAATAATCAAATTAGAACTTTTACCGAAAATACAAAATAGAAAGGAAATTATGTCCTCATCCAGACAGTCTCATTTTGTTGTTTGTAAAAAACCTAAATCCAAACCGAAAATACCACAGAAAACTCCGCGCTTTCTCTATTTTTCCAGTGCTTTGGCCATATGTATTACTAGCCTGACACCACTAGCCTCTGTCAATTCGAAAGCCGTTGAGTGCAAAGACATTCAAGCCGTCTTCGCTCGAGGTTCAGGAGAGAAAGCTAAGACTAATATTAATTATCAAAAATTTAAAGATAATCTCGTCGGGGTTTTACAGTCAGCAAATAAATCCTACGATTTTTATGATCTCGGAGAATCAAATCGATATAAATATCAATATCCAGCCGTGAGCGTAGAGAATCTCGGAGCAATTGCCGATACCTATATTCATGCTGGCAAAAATGATTATTTTAACAATAGTGTAACGACGGGCATCAACGAAATACATACACTATATCACGATATCACTCATCGCTGTCCGAATACTAAATTTATTCTCGGTGGCTATTCTCAGGGCGCCATCGTGATGAGTCACGCCATTCGCACACTTGATCCCGAAAAAATTATCTACCTCTCAACTTTCGGCGATCCTAAATTACATCTCCCAGAAGGAGAAGGTAAGGACAAACCATGTTATCATGGTATACATTCCGATTATCGCATTAATGTCCCCGATTGTGATGTAGAGCATGGCATCCTAGGAGCGCAAAAACCTTATCTGCCAAACACTAAGTTTTCCGGGAAAATTGGTACTTGGTGCAATTCCGGTGATTTTATGTGCGGTAGCTTCTTTGACCCACTAGGATTTTCCGAAATCAATCTCGGAAAATTCCAGCTTATCCATCAAAACCTTATTTCAGGGCATCTCGCCTATGCAGACCGCGATGCTTACGCCGAATCTGCACATATAGTTGGTCAAATTCTGCACGGTACCAAAAAACTCGCAAAACCTGGCACTCTAAATGTTGGTTATTCGCCATATTTCATTAAGCAACTCCAGGATCGTTTGGCTCATCCAAAAATCAATAGTATCGATCATGAATATATTGTCGCCATTAATTTTAATAAAGCCAATCCAGCCGCCTTGTCTTTGCAATACAAAAAACTAATTAGCAATATCGAAGCCAGAAAACATAGGCATGCACTTTTTCATATCTATAAAGTAGATTTCGCTACCGACCATCATGGTTTTGCCAAATATCAAAAAATTACAGATTTTAATACCAACACCGACAATCTACTTCGGTTAGAGCAGCAACTAAAACAATATTACGACGAGTCTAATACTTCCGTAAAAAACGCATCGATCATTGACCTCTACCAAGCAATCTATCAAATTTCGTCCGAACAAAAACTTCAACACGACACCACTAAAGGTTTCATTCTCTCTACTCCAGCCGAAATCTATTTCGATTACGCTAGTGGTGAGTACATCCAGAAGCTTAAATATCTTTTAGAGGCTAAACATCTCACACCGTTTATCATCAATGGCGATGGTGGTAGGTCAGAATATACTCGTTCGGTTTATGATTTTACCCTTGATATGCATGGTCATTATTTTAGTAACGCCGCTAGTGAAAAATTCATCGATGAAAAATTAGAGTTAGTGGAGAATAAGCCAAAGACTCGTGCTCAAAATGGAGATATTCCAACCTATACTGTGACATTCGACGGAAATAATTTCAGTATCACCAACACCTACACTGATCGACCACTTCGCCTACAACAAGATCCTGAGCGTTATGCAACTAAATTTGTCGAATTCGAAGATTTAAGGCCAAAAACCGTCGAGCTTGAATTCAAAGGTCGCAAATGGCGTGCTGAAATCACCCCACTTCCGACTAAAATTTCTGACCCAAATTATCACCATGAAACCAAACAGAAACTACTGGTTATTGACGGTGTGGCTCAAGGGTTCACTTCCAGCAACAGTCTAAATTTTGACAAACTCGATCCAACCAAAGCTCACCATATTTTAATCCATCATATCGGCGATGACGCTAGAATTTATAAAACCGAAGAACAAAACATTCCAATCAAGGATAGCGAACCAGACAAAACCGACGATTCGGAAGATTCAGACAATCCAAGCAAATCAGGCGACTCCAATAAGACCAACGATTCGAGCAATCCGATTGATCCGAGCAATCCGAGTAATCCGAGTAATCCGAGTAACTCCACCAATCCCGACCCTTCCGAGCCACCGAAACCGCCAGAAGAACCAGAAGACAATCATTTTGGCGACCTACTTCGAGAATTAGATATTCTAAAACATAACGCCTTTTCAAAACAAACTGAAAATCTTACAGACCGACTCCGTGGCATTTTTAATAAAAAGTCCGAAGATAAAAAGGAATCCGAAGGCAAAAAGGAGTTCGAAGACAAAAAGGAGCCAGAGAGCGGAAAGCCCGATAAGCAAAAAACTGATAATAAATCTAAACCAGATAAGCATTCTAATTCCGAGAAAAATAATGAAAAACATAACAATAACTCCGATACCCCTAAGACAGAAAATCACCAAGAAGATCATTCATCTCATCCGAGCATAGAATCAAAAGAAAAATCTAATCACCAGAAACAGTCAGATTCAATAACTACCCAAGATAAGGATACCAAAAAACTTATTCCAGCCGTACCTGACTCTGGCATGCCTAGATATCTTAAGAGAAGACTGTATTCTAAGTAGATGTGTTAAAATACAGCACCTTAAATTTCTGTCAAGAATTACCGAGAAGACAAGTGATAGTGGTCGCCATATTCACAACGATACACTGAAAGGGCCGGCGCGTGGTAATCATGCGCCGCCACCATAGCGGCCACCTCGGCTTCTTCACGAGTCTTGTAACAGATTTTCTGTGAATCACCCACCCAGCACTTTTCCGGCATAATAACTTTATTATTATTCAACTTTTTTCTCATCTCTGAATATTATACATCTATAACATAAAATGTCTAAATAGTACAACCAATTTTATGTTGACACGCTACATATAGCGTTATAGAATAAGCATAGACACTATATATAGCGTAATTGCCAAAACATATATAGCGTAAAAAGCAAACAAAAATAACTAAAGAGAAGACTGTTAGAATAAGGAGATTTATTTTTTATGCTCAAAAAAGTTGTCAAAAGAGATGGAAAAGTGGTCCCATTTGATATCGAAAAAATCACTAACGCTATTAAAAAAGCCGGCGCCGCTACTGGAGAATTCAAAGAAGAACGCGCCAAGCGCCTAGCTGAAAAAGTTGTTTCAGAATTTGAAAAACTTGACCAAAAGAAAACCCCATCCGTCGAACAAATTCAAGATATTGTTGAAAAAGTTCTCATGGAATCAAGTTATAAGAAAACCGCGAAAGCCTATATTTCTTACCGCAATGAGCGCACCGTGCGTCGCATGGCCCAAACCAGCCTCATGGACGCCTATCGTACCATTGCTGTACTTGATGCCAAACAAAATTCAGACATTAAACGTAGCAACGCTAACGTTGATGGTAATTCCGCCATGGGCAAGATGCTTCAATTTGGTGCCGAAGGTGCTAAGTTTTTCGCCAAATCCGTCCTCATGGAACCACGTTTTGGCGCCGCTCATGACCGTGGCGACATCCATATTCATGACTTGGATTTCTATGCCACCGGTACATTAACTTGCTGCCAAACTGATCCATTAAAACTCTTTGCTAATGGCGGTTTTAATACCGGTCATGGCCATCTTCGCACGCCAAATTCTATCGGTTCCTATGCTGCACTCGCCGCCATCATTCTTCAGGCCAATCAGAATGAACAGCATGGCGGCCAAGCTATTCCAAATTTCGATTATGCCATGGCGCCAGGTGTAGACAAGACTTTTAAGAAAACCCTCCGTGCTAATCTAAAAAAATACAACGAATTCTCTGGCAAAAAGGTCGAGGAGACTATTCCAGAAGATATAAAGTACGGCGACGAAGAAACCCTAAAATCTCTCAAGATTCCAGCTATCGTCATTGATGAAGCAAAAAAGGATACCGAAAATCAAACTTTCCAAGCCATGGAGGGATTCATCCATAACCTTAACACCATGCATTCCCGTGCCGGCGCCCAAGTCCCATTTACCTCTATTAATTTCGGTACCGACACTACCGAATCTGGTCGTCTTGTCTCCAAGATGCTACTTGAAGCCACCGAACGTGGTCTTGGACGTGGTGAAACTCCAATTTTCCCAATCTCAGTCTTTAAAGTTAAAGAGGGAATTAATTACAACCCAGAAGATCCAAACTACGACCTCTTCAAGCGCAGTATGGAGGTCTCCTCTAAGCGCCTCTTTCCAAATTTCACCTTTATCGACGCACCATTTAATATTAAATACTACAAGAAAGGCGACTATAATACCGAGATCGCTACCATGGGTTGCCGCACTCGCGTCTTCTCTTCTGTTTTCCCAGAATCCGATGGTATCGCAACCAGCCGTGGTAATCTATCTTTCACGACTATCAATCTAGTCCGCCTTGGCATTAAACATGGCATCGCACTAAAAGAGCGTAAAACAGCAGACTGGAAAGGTTTCTATAAGGAACTCGACGAATTAATGGACCTAGTTACTGACCAATTACTTGAGCGCTTTGAATTTCAAGCTAATCAACACGTCCGCAACTTCCCATTTCTTATGGGTGAAGGGAACTGGTTTGGTAGTGAAAAACTCAGGCCAGACGATACTCTACGCGATGTAATCAAACACGGTTCACTTTCTATTGGTTTTATCGGCGTCGCCGAAACTCTCAAAGCTATGCTCGGTAAACATCACGGTGAAGACGAAGAAGCTAGAAAAAAAGGTCTTGAAATTATCGAGCACATGACCAAGCGATGTGATGATTATAGTAAAAAGTATCACCTCAATTTCACACTCTTTGGTACGCCAGCCGAAGGTCTCGCCGGACGCTTTACTAAAATGGACCGCAAAGAATTTGGCCTCATTGAGGGCATAAATGATCGTGATTACTATACCAATTCTTTCCATGTTCCAGTTTATTTCCCAATCTCAGCCTTTGAAAAAATTGAAATTGAAGCTCCATATCATGCACTCTGCCCAGCTGGCCATATTTCCTATGTTGAACTTGACGGTGACCCATCGCAAAATATTGAAGCTTTTGAGGCAGTCATCCGTAAAATGCATGATTCCGGCATCGGCTACGGTTCCGTCAATCATCCAGTCGATCGCGACCCAGTTTGTGGCTTCTCTGGAATTATTCCAGGTGAACGTTGTCCATCCTGCGGCCGCCTTGAAGGAGAGATTCCTTTTGAACGCCTTCGCCGCATCACTGGCTATCTTGTTGGTTCACTCGATCGTTGGAATGATGCGAAGCGTGCCGAAGAGCATGACCGTGTCAAACACAATGTTTCTGGCACCTACACCAAAGCCGAAAAGGCTGCCCGTGAACACGCCAAACATACCACTAAGTCATCTCTAGGAAAGGCCTAAATGCCGTCCCGCGTCCCTGGTTCCGATAAGTACCATATCCGCCTTTCTGGCCCGATTGAGCATGACAGTATTGTTAATGGTTACGGACTACGTGCCGTAATCTGGACTCAAGGTTGTTTTATCCACTGTGAAGGTTGCCAAAATCAAGAAACCTGGGATGAAGAGGGTGGGGTTCTCGTTGATATTGAAGATGTCAAACAAGAACTCCGCTCCCTTAAGGGGCAAACCGGCCTCACTTTCTGTGGTGGGGAACCATCGCTTCAAGCCGAAGCCTGTATCGAAATTGCTAAATTTGTCAAAGAAGAACTTGGGTGGAACGTCTGGTCGTTTTCTGGCTACACTTATGAAGAAATTAAGGCAAAGCAAAACGATCAATGGGAGTTTTTCAAAACCCTCGATGCCCTGATTGATGGACCATTTATTCTTGCTCAGCGTGACCTCACCCTAAAATTTCGAGGCTCTAAAAATCAACGTCTCTTGCATCTCAAAGATGGTGAAATTACAAGTATCGAATAGCGCCAATTCATAAATCCTGAATCTTACCGCTAAGTCACTTTTTATTCCTACATTTTCTATAGTTGAACATTTTATTTCTAAGCCAGATTTACATAAAACTTCGGAGCATTTTTCGTCAAATATACCAAATTTCGCGCATGCTTCACGATAAAATTTTTGTGATATTTTTCGCGACGCCAACGATATAATTCCACCACTAAATCCGCCAGAAAATGGTCGTAGATTGCCTCCATCAACTCCGGATCATAGCGATTCCAGAAGCGATAAATTAACATCTTAAATTCCACTCGAAACAGCGCCAAATTCATCATTTTATGAAAATCCATTTGCATCAATTCCAAACGATTTTCTTTGTATAAAAAAATGAACAATTTTTCATAAAATTGTTCCATACTCATCTCTAATTGAAAATTTGTTTTTACTTCATCCTCCAAATGTTTCAAGAAAACAGCACGATTTTTATTCATTAAATCTGCCAAATTACGATAATGGTCGTAAAATGTCGACTCGGCAATCTTAGCTACTCTGACAAGTTCACATATTTGAATTTCGGCCAAGCTTTTATCTTTTGATATATTTGCCAAAGCATTAAAAATTTTTCGTTCTGTTCTTTGATATACCCGATTTTTGATATGCTTTCTGCCCATCTTTTTCTCTCCGGATTTTATTTTTATTTTAACATAAGCTTTTTTAAAAAATGAGAACAAAATAAAACTATTTTATCAAAATTCAAAAAAATAGCACCCCATTTCTGGAGCGCCAGGAGATTTTGCGTTTTATGGCCTAGTAGCCTTAACTAAAATCCTATTATGAATATAGTGGAGCATCACGGCAACAATTATTACGTAAGTCAGTTTAAGTGATACGCCGAAAACTGAACCAAAAATTATAAACATTGGCACCAATGCCAAGTTAATAAATCTTCCATTTGCAAGTTCAACGGCGACATTGATTCCTCTACCATACAAATCCACGTATTTCATATTATGATCTAAATTTGTCCAAGCTACTGTTAAAATTGCAAGTAACGATAGAACCAACAATAGCCAAAAATTCAGCCAATAAGCAAAATATCCCCAAATAAAAGCGCTTAATAGCATTTCAGAAAAAATAGTTATCATTTTCTGTGGCTTATCGACATGTAGGCAAACTAAGCAATTACGCTCAAAAATAATCGAGCCACCCACACTAAAATTTACAAACCACATCAATGACACTAGAATTATCGACACAGGCATAGGTATTACACCAAGCAATAATCCAAAAATCACAAAACAAGAAAGTATTCTTGCAATGATTAGTACACGAATTTCACCATTAGCAACATAAACTTCATTTTCGCAATCTTTTTCCATACGGAAACCTCCTCTTAAAGAACTACTTAAAAAGTCACACTAATTAATATTAATCAGTTCTTATATTCTACAACTTTTTTCTAATCTTGTCAATTTTTTTAACATTGACATATTTATGTTTTTATGGTAGAATTAAACCGTCTAATCTAACTAGGATTTAGGTTGACGTACGTGAAAATTGCTTATTCATGGAAGGGGGTTTTCCATATGGGCGTTATTATAACGAACGATGTTTTTGGTAACAGCTACGATTCCAGCAATCCTGGAGATGTGCGCAGATTTGCTCAAGATTACAAGAACAATCCGGACTATTTCCGGAAAGCATGGGATTCTGAAATGGAGGTGATGTTAGATTCAGCTAGAACCTTAGGGGTCTACGACGACTAATCATCGTCATCAACTGTAACTCGCAAACTCAATTGATTATTAAAATCCAAAATTGCTGATATCGAATACTAGCTCCCTGAAAAACTACTACTCGCTAGTATTCTTCTCCAAAATATCAGTAAACGTCACTATCGACTCGCAATTTTCACGCTTTCCGGGAGGCTCCTGCCTCCCATTTTTTATGCCTCCGCATCCCCCATTTTTATGCCTCCGCCTCTCATTTTTTATGTCTATATCTCCCTTTTTATGCCTCGTGTCACCCAATTTATATATCTAAATTTTGAGCAAAATTTCATTCACATAAAATCTTATCTTCCGCACCAAATATGCTTTTTATGTTAAAATTAAAGTATCTTGCTACACCTCGGTCACTGGCAATGAGAAAATGTTTTAGCTTTAAGTATCGTCATTTATACTTTTAGCCAGGAGCCAATAAATCAGGCTCACATAAATGACTCTTATATTTAAATTTAGGAGTTACTTATGCAAAACCAAACTAATCTTAACAATCTAGAACGTGTCGAAGTGATGGCCCTTTTTGGCTATCAAATGACTCCGTGCCAACCGCTGACTTTCAAGCGACGTGGCTACGAAGAGTCTGAGGTAACGGAATTACTCCGCACCCACATCCGTTTCGTCGGCAATACCGCGATTCACGTCTTCGATGTCTTAGTCGGAAAGGAGCAATGTCGTCTGATGTTTAACGCTACAGATTTGACTTGGCACATTGCGGCTAATTAATCTAGAGAGAGGGAATTACACCCTCTTTTTTGTTACAGTTTTGCACAAAATTCGTCTAGCACCGCACGAATTTCTGTCGTATTTTTACAATCCATTAATTTTACGCGCAGGTCAGATGCCCCATCAAAAGAGTTCACGTAAACCTTAAACATACGCTTCAATGGTTCGAATGGGTATCTCGAACCGCGCGCCTCTAATTCTCGACATCTCGCATCAAAGACATCCAGATGAAAGCGAAATAGTTCCATAATTTCCGGAATTTCAATTTCTCCACCCAACCCCACTGGTTTACGATCAGTAAAACAATATGGATTGAAGAATACCCCACGACCAATCATAAAGCCATCCACTCTCGGATAAGTTTCACTTAGTTTAGCCACATCCGCCATATCCGCAATATCACCATTAATCGTAATTAAAGTCCGCGGCGCGACCTCATCACGAATAGCTAAAATTTCTGGAATTAATTCATAATGTGCTGGTACCTTTGACATTTCCTTGCGCGTACGTAAATGAATCGTCAAATTCGCCACATCCTCCGATAAAATTTTCGGTAGCCATTCGCGAAATTCGTCCACATACGTAAAACCCAGGCGTGTCTTCACTGACACTGGCAAATTTGTGTTTGCTTTTGCTGAACGGATACATTCGATTGCTAATTCTGGCGTACGAATCATCGCCGCACCACCACCCGCCTTATTTACGTGACGATCCGGGCACCCCATATTAATATCTAATCCATCAAAACCTAGCCCCTCCAATTTGCTAGCCAGTAAGCCAAACTGCTCTGGATTTTTTCCCCAGATTTGTGCAATAATCGGTGAATCAGTCTCTACCACATCGAGACGTTCAAGTGCATTATCCCGACCTTTTTCCGAAGCAAAAGAAGAGACGTTAGTAAATTCCGTAAAGAACACGTCCGGCCGCCCCGCTCGGTTAATTACTTGACGAAAAACCACATCCGTCACGCCCTCCATCGGGGCTAGAATCGTAAAGTGTTTCGGCAAATCTTGCCACGACCATTTTTTCTGCATTATTTTCTCCAATCTCATTATTCCGCTTCTGCACGTTTTAAGCGAATCGCTTCCTCATAAATTTCTTCGAAACGCTTCAAGGTATGTCTCAAATCATGTTTCTTGGAAATCTCCAGGGAATTCTTACTATATTTCTCTCGCAACTTTTTGTCCAAAAGAATCTTTTTCATAGCTTCTTTGAACGCTTCGACATTGCCAGCCTCTACCAATTCACCATTCACGCCATTCACGCAAATTTCGCCCACCGCTCCGGCATTTACCGCCACAAGAGGCAAACCGGTCGCTGCCGCCTCGATCAAAACAATTCCTTGAGTCTCAGTCTCAGAGCCCGTAGCAAACATTGTACCCATGCGATAAACCTTTGCGAGTTCCGGCATCATAATTTTACCAAGGAATTTTACCTCCTCACTAATACCTAACTCCTCAGTAAGTTCCTTCAATCTCGCCACATCGATGCCATCACCCACAATCACCAGTTCAGTATTCAAAATCTCATCCGCCAAAAGCAAAGCAAAAGCCTTCACCACTACATCAATACTTTTTTCCGGATCCACCCGCCCGATGTACATAATTTTATCTTTACCGTCATCAAGCTGATATTTTTTCAAAATCTCCGCACTAGCTTTTGCTGGCTTGAACTGCGACAAATCCACCCCATTCGAGAGCGCCTCTACCGGTACTTTAAAATATTTACGATTTTTTGGCACCAAATCACCAATTGCAATCTCAGTTGGCATCGTCGCATATTCAGAATTTTTCAAAAAACTCATCATGTGCGCCTTCAAAATCGCATTTGATAATTTTTTAAGCGGCTTTGGTTGTAAGAAAAATAGTTGATCAGTAATATTATCCGGATACGCGTGACCAGTTGAAACTAGTGGAATATCCCGCTTTTTTACATAGCTCATTACCGCAAGCGCAATAAATTCCGCCGTCTGGAGATGTATCACATCTGGCTGAAATTCATCCAACACCTTCTTCACTTCCACCCAAGGGTTAACCGTCCACCAAATACCATTTTTATAAGTTAATCGCGGCAAAGGCATACCTAAAAATTCCGGATTCTCTGGCACTGGATTGATTTGGTCAGGATAAAAAGGGAATCGAATTGAAGACAAATGAACAGTCTTCACTCCAGTTTTTTCATCGATTTCTTCATGATATTCCCCCGTAAAACTTGGCGCGATCACCAAAACTTCATGACCCGCCTGAGCCAAGCCATTAGCTAAATTATGCGCAAACACCGCCACTCCGTTCGTCATCGGATAATAAATATCAGAAGCAATTGCAATTTTCATAATCTCTATTATATAACACTTTTAGTATCTGTTATAATTAAGCTATGGGTAAAAAATCAAAACCAAAGCAAACCTCTTCCGTAGCCGTCAATCGACGCGCGAGTTTTGATTATCATCTTGGCGATAAGATTATTTGTGGTATGAGTCTGACCGGACCGGAAGTCCGCCTCATTCGTGATCACCACGTCCAACTGAAAGGCTCTTTTGTCACTATTAAGGATGGCGAACTCTGGCTAAACAATCTTACACTCGGCGCCGAAACTGCCCGCAATATTCGTCTACTTATCACCAAAAAACAACTTCATTCACTCGAAAAATCTAAGCAACTCGGCAATACTATCGTGCCTACCAAATTATTTGGTGGCGGCCGTTATATTAAAATCGAGGTCTCCCTCGCTACTGGTAAAAAACGTTACGACAAGCGCGTTTCGATTAAAAATCGTGACCTCGATCGCGAAGCAAGGAAGCGCTTACATGTCTAAAATTCGTCTTTTTTCCTGGAACGTGAATGGCCTGCGAGCTGTCTTGAAAAAACAAGCTATTCAAAACTTTCTTAACACCGAAAATCCAGATTTTTGCTGTTTCCAAGAAGTTAAAGCTAAACCTGAACAAGTTGAAAAGGAAATTTTAAACACTCCGCTAGAAAATTATCAATTAAACTGGAACTCTGCGGAACGTGCTGGCTATTCTGGCACTATGACCATTGCTAAAACCGATCAAAAAATCCTTTCCATCGAAACCAATCTTTCCGAATATTTCAAAAGTCCAGATTTTGATCAAAAAAAATCAAAGCTTCTCATAAATGACAGTTTTGGTTCACCGTTTTCTGAAGGTCGTGTCCTCACGCTTGAAACTGAAAATTTCTATCTAGTTAATGTTTACACCCCAAATTCCAAAACTGATTTATCGCGCCTCAAACTACGTCATGAACTTTGGGATCCGCTCTTTTTAACTTATTTAAAACATCTCGAAAAAACCAAACCGGTGGTAGTTTGTGGTGATTTTAATGCCGCACATCAAGAAATTGACCTCGCACGCCCGAAGCAAAATACTAAAAACGCCGGCTTCACCCAAGAAGAACGTGAGGGAATTTCGGAAATTCTTAAACAAGATTTTATCGATACTTTTCGCGCACTAAATCCCGACACTGCTCGCTATACTTGGTGGTCACACTGGGGGAAGGCGCGCGAAAATAATATCGGCTGGCGCATTGATTATTTCTTCATATCTAAATCACTCGAAAAAAATCTCGAAGCCGCCGAAATTTACGAAACCATTCTCGGTTCTGACCACTGTCCAATTTCTATCACCCTAAATTTTTAATATTTTGAATTCCAATATCATGAATCCTAATAACTTCACCTACTGGCACAAACTTATCGGTAACGAAGACCACAATATTTTATGGAATATCCCCACCCAAAAATCTGGCCGTCTTTCAATTTTTGGTGGCAATAGCGAAAATTTCCTAAGTGAAATTCGCACTACCGAGTTTCTCGAAAAATTGCCCCTTAAAACTCTTAAATTATTTTTACCAGACGCCCTTCAAAACAAACTTCCGGTGATTAATTATATCGATTTTCTCAAATCCACCCCTTCCGGATCATTCGACCGTCACGAAAAACTTACCGAAAGTTTTCTCTCTACCGATACGGTTTTTCTTTCCGGTAATTTTTCCAAAAATTCCACCACCTCCATCGCCGTTAACGAGGCCCTAAAATCACTGCACGAAAATCAAGTAGTAGTAGCTTGCCGTGACGCTATTGAAATCATTACAAACAGTGCCGAAGAAAATCTCCAACACGAAAATCTCGTTTTGCTCGCCACGATGCCGCAACTCCAAAAACTTTTTCAAGCCATTTATTTTCCTAAAATGTTACTGCTTTCCATGCCACTCACATCTGTGATTGAGACCTTACATAAATTTACCATTAGCTACCCACTGACTCTTATTACGCTACATAGTGACCAAATCATTATGGCCAAAGCTGGCGAAGTCTACACCATTCGCCTTGATCACACTAATTTCACTCCACTTTCTCTCTGGACCGGCATGCTTCCCGCCAAAATCGCCGCGCTTGCCACCTGGAATCCGCAAAACCTTCTCGACGTCGCTACCGCTAGTATTAACTGGGACGTTCGTCAAATTTAAGACTCCCATTGCCAATATCAACTGGGATATTCGTCAAATCTAAATCTTATCACCACTAATGTTAACTGGTACACTCATCGAATCTAATTGCAAAATATGTTAAAATAAGCGTAAGCATTTCTATAATATTTTTAATTTCAGGGTGGAAAAACTATGTCGAACAAAGTGATGATTATTGGAACAGGGAACGTTGGCGCCAGTATTGGTTTTTCTTTAGTTTCTTCCCATAACGCCATCAATGAATTAGTTCTCATCGATCAAGATCAAGCTGATGCCGAGGGTGAAGCGATGGATCTACGCGACACTCTAGCCGTTTCACCGAATTTCATGAAAATTCATGCCGGCTCCTACGAAAAGGACAGCAAAGATACCGATCTGGTAATTATTACCGCTGGCGCCGCCCAGAAAAAAGGTGGCGAAACCCGCACTGAACTCCTTACCCGTAATGCTAAAATCGTCAAAGAAATTGTCGAGAATCTCGTAAACAATGGCTTCCAGGGAATTTTTCTCATGGTCACCAATCCAGTCGATGTTTTATCCTATCTCGTTATGGAATATTCTAGTTTTCCAAGCCACAAAATTATTGGCTCCGGCACCGTACTCGATTCCGCCCGTCTAAAATATAATATTGCGAACCGCCTCGGTATCTCACCAAAATCTGTCCATGCTTATCAAGTGGGCGAACATGGCGACAGTGAATTTGCTCTCTGGTCAAATGCCAATATCGGTGGCCAACCAATCACTGATTTAATCTCCGCTTCTGAACTCAAAAATATTGAAACTGATACCAAGAATCAGGCCTACGAAATTATTAACAAAAAAGGTGCCACCTATTATGGCATCGGTGCCTGTGTCACTCGTATCGTGAATTGCATTTTTAATGACGAAAACCGCGTTTTACCAGTTTCTACTTATGATAATTTTTCCGACTGTTTCTTTGGTTTTCCTACCATCGTCGGCCGCAAGGGAATCGTGCGCCGTCTCGATACTGAACTTACTGAGATGGAAGCCATCCGCATGCAATCTTCCATCAATGTAATCAAACGTTCTCTGCGCGAAGTTCTCTAGTAATCAAACATTCTCTATGTGAAGTTCTCTAGTAATCAAACGTTCTCTGCGCGAAGTTCTCTAGCTTTATGATAAAATTAAACCATGAGGAAATTCTTTTTAAGGTTTATTTTATTACTATCAATTTTTACCATCATTCTTGTTCCTGCGGAACCGACTTTTGCGCGCAAAAAGCGCAATAGCTCAAGCAGCGAGGATTCTGCGGTTAATGATTTTACCTTCAAAAAATTCCATGCCGATTACGAACTAACCAAAGACGCCGAAGGTTATTCCAAGCTTGATGTTACCGAAACCCTAGTTGCCAATTTTACTCACGAAAATACCAATCATGGGATCATGCGCGTAATCCCGATTTTCAACCAAGCCGGCAGAAATCAAATTATTGACGATCCATATGCTTTTAAGGCCACTGTCACTCGCAATGGTCAATCGGAAAAATTTGAATCCAGCGTTTCTGATTCTAACATTAAACTCAAAATCGGTGATGCTGACGCTTATGTCTCCGGCGAACAAACCTACGTGATTAAATATAGCTTCGATAATGTCGTCGCCACCTTCAAAGATGTTGCAAATTCCTCAATTTCTGGCGCTTATCAAGAGCTCTACTGGAATATTAATGGCGTAGACTGGAAGCAACCTTTTGAGCAAGTTTCTGGCACTCTTCATTTCTCCGATGAAATTGCTAGCACCATTTTTGGCAACCCAATCTGTTATTCCGGCGCCTATCGTTCCAACGATACTGATAAATGTCAGATCGAAAGAACTAAAAATTCCATTACTTTTTCCGCCAGCAATCTTAAAGCCGGTGAAGGTGCAACTTTTGTCATTGCCATCAAAGCCGACACCTTCAAAATTCGTCCACCAAAATATAATTACATTGCCGTAGCAGTCTGTATTATTATCGGAATTTTCTCTTTCTTTACAATTTTCAGTATCGTTCGTAACTATCAAAAACATGTTCGCGAAAAACATCAACACTACAAGAGCTTAATCCGCGTTCCGGAATACCAACCTCGAAAAGATCTCACCGTTGGTCAAGCTGGTTTCTTTAGCTTCACTCCGCTTAATCAGAAGACTGCCACCGTGCTTAGCTTAGCCGTCCATAAGAAAATTGACATCATTAAAAATCCAATTGAAAAAAATTTCCTCGGCCTCAATAAGAAGCAATCTTGGTCGGTCAAAATCCTAAATACCGACAATCTCAGCTCCGAAGAAAAATCCATGATTCGTGTCTTGGCTCAATCTTCCACCCTACCCGAAGTCGGTGAAACTTTCAAGCTCAAACAAAATGACTCCTACTCGGTCAACCAACTCATTATGAGCTATGATACGAATATTAAACTTGATATCGCCGAAAAAGGTTTAACCGAAGACAACAAAAGAGCTGGCATAATGGGCGTTCTCGATAGTATCATTGGGGTTCATTTTATTATCATTTTCGGTGGTATGCTCTTCGGTGTCGCTTCATTCTTTCCATTCTTCTCGAAGCTCCTTTCCTGGCTTCTGCGCATTGCCGATCAAACCATCCATATCACTTCTTTCTATATTTATAAGCCAGAGCTCTTCATCTTAGCTGCCGCTATTTTCATCGGTACATCTATTGCCGCCTCTACTTATAATCATTTTGCTAAAAAATATCGTGATTTCACTAACGCCGGACTCGAAGTTGTAGTCTACATGCAAGGCCTCAAAGATTACATTAATCTTGCTGAAAGTGAACGTATTAATTTTCTTCAAAACGTCAAAGATGTCGATACTTCTCCGGAGGGAATCGTTCATCTTTATGAAGAGCTTTTGCCTTATACTGCACTCTTTGGACTTGAAAAAACCTGGATTAAGAATCTCGACAAATATTACGAAGAACTCGGCACCGATTATACGATTCCAACCTGGTATGCGCTATCATATGCCGATTTTGGTAGCTTCACATCTAGTATTTCAAGCTCGTCCTCAACTTATTCCACCAGTAGCAGCAGTGGCGGTTCTGGCTACTCCAGTGGCGGTGGCTTCTCCGGCGGCGGCGGTGGTGGCGGCGGCGGTGGCGGCTGGTAAAAGCTAAAGCCCCATAACTTCAAATAAAAAATATCAGCTTCGTAGCTGATATTTTTTATTCTCATTCAATATCCCTACAATCACAACCTATAAAATATCCGCCCTTCGTTTTTATTTAATAATTAACTATTCGATTTCTGGTAACTTATCAATAATTTTATTCTTTAGAATTTTAATCATCACATTACGATAGAGCCATCGTGACATATTTTCAATTGTCATCATCAGTGGCACTGTAATAATTAAAATCGCACCGAAGATCATCCACTCAACCATCGATAAATTAATGTGCACACTAAATAAACTTTGTAAGAAAATCATACAGAATAACATGCCGAAAGTACATCCTCCCACAATTAGCTTTTTCCAAATATTGTCATACGGCATACAAATTCGCGCGAGATAAGTGATTCCTACCACTTCCCAACCTAGCACGCAAAGCATCCCCAATTGCTCACGTGTGAGCCCCAACCAAAGTCTCAAATTAATTAGCGCAAGTACAATTATTACATTAGTCAGCGCCGCCGGAATCGCCTTCTTCAAAATATTAATCATGAAATTTCCCCGAATCAAATCCTTATTCGGAATTTGCGCCAAGAAGAAACTTGGTACACCAATCGTAAACATCGTGACTAATGAAACCTGAGTCGGTAAAAGTGGATACATGAAGCCAAAACCAATCGAAAGTAGCGCCACAATGAACGAAAAGACATTCTTCACTAAAAACAACGAACCTGAACGTTCCAAATTATTCACCACTCGACGCCCCTCATCTACAATCTGTGGCATACGCGAAAAATCTGAATCGAGTAGCACCAATTGCGCCACCTGTGAGGCCGCCTGAGAACCTGAAGCCATCGCCACCGAACAGTCTGCATCCTTCAAAGCCAAAATATCGTTCACCCCATCTCCGGTCATCGCTACGGTATGTCCCGCCTTCTGTAAAATTTTCACCATCTTACGTTTTTCTTCTGGTTTTACGCGTCCAAAAACCGTGTTTTCTAACACAATCTTTTCAAAATCACACCCTTCTGACAAATTCGAAAGATCAATAAATTTCTTCGCGTTTTTAATCCCCGCTTTTTCTGCCACAATCGAAACGGTTTCAGCATTGTCACCCGAAATCACTTTCACTTCCACGCCCTGTTCAGCAAAATAATTAAACGTACGCTTCGCTGATTCGCGAATTTCATTCATCAAAAGCACAATATTAATCGGCTTAATCGGTGAAATATCTCGTTCTCCCGAAGCTAATAGTTCAACATCTTTTTTACTAGATACTTCACCAAAAATCAAAACCCGATACCCCTGCTTGGTGAATTTTTGGATGGTTTTTTCGTACTTTTTCAGGTCATCCTTTAGGACAAATTCTGGCGCACCAATCAAAAAAGTTTTATCCTTAAATTGCACGCCACTATATTTATGCTTCGAGGAAAAACCAATAATTTGCTGCACCGAATTCTTCTCGAATTTCGTACCTTTCACGCTTCGTTCTTCTGCAAATTTTTTCAGCGCCTTCATCGTGTCGTTATCCGCTTCCTCCGCCATCATAGTTCGCCAAAAATCTGAATCTAGATCATTTTTTACCTCGGATCCGGTCATTTCATAAATACCGCTCACGCTCATTTTGTCATTCGTAATCGTACCAGTCTTATCGACACACAGAACATCCACGCGTGCCAAAGTTTCAATACAATGCATATCGTGCACCAAAACTTTTTTCTGCGCCAAACGCACCGCCGAAAGCACTAACGTCACCGAAGAAAGCAAGAATAATCCCTCTGGTATCATACCTACTATCGCCGCAATCATCGCCTGAATGCTCATTTTTATCGGCGTAGCATGAATAAGATATTGTTGACCAAACATCAATAATCCGATTGGAATAATCAAAATTCCCGCTAGTCTCACAAAGTTATTTAGTGATTTCAAAATTTCCGACTGTTCAGTAGTTTTAATAGCCTTCGCTTTTAGGGTTAGTTGTGAAATATACGATTCTGCACCCACGCGAGTTAATTTTGCATAACATTTACCCGACACCACAAAACTTCCCGACATCAGCTCACTACCTTCGGCTTTTTTAATTTCATCCGACTCACCTGTCAGTAATGCCTCGTTTACCAAAATCTCACCCGATACCACCACCGCGTCTGCGGGAATTTGCGCCCCCGCCTCCAAAATAATAATGTCATCTAAAACTAATTTATGCGTCCAAATTTCTTGCTCCTTAGCCTCTCGTACTACTTTGATTTTTGGCGTATTCAGCACACTCAGTTTATCCAAAATTTGCTTCGCTCTTAATTCCTGCAAAATACCGATCAAGGAGTTGATAAAAATCAGCGGCAAAAAACTCATGTCTTTATAAGCATGCACCAAAAATAGCAACGTTGCTAAAAACAAAAAAACAAAGTTAAAGTAGGTCAGGGAATTACTGCGTACAATTTCACCAAACGTTTTCGTCGGCGCCTGAACCGCAGTATTCACTTGGCATTTTTTAACACGCTCATTTACTTCTTCCTGGCTAAGTCCCTGAATCCCACCTGCATCCTGCTTATTTTTTATCACTTGTATCTTTTCTTTCCGGAATTTCCATTTTTAATTTTGGTGTTTTAGGTATTTTTTCCTCTGTTTTTTCGTGTCTATTTTTCTGCTTGGTTTTTAGCCAAATCGCCACTATCAACATAAGCACTAAACAAATACCTTTAAGCACCAAATTAATTCTTGCATCCGTACCACTCTGGAGATTTTTATAAAAATTACTTTCAACTTTATATTTTTCTTCCTCCAGGTCCAGAATTTCCGCCTCCAGTGCATGAATTTTTTCTTCCGTCTCACGCACCGGATTTTGTTCGAGTTCCGATTTTAGCTTCTTTACCGCTTCCGTTTTTTCATTTAGCTGACTCTGAATAATTTCTTTTGACTGCCCCACATAATTTCGCACAGGATTATTTTCGTTATCAATTTTAATCTGTTTACTAAACAAAAAAAGGCCCAAACAGCCAGCCATCAGGATTACCATCGAAATGATATTTTTTATTCGTTTATTCATTTAAATTTCTTTCTGTTTTGTTTTGGTGGGCGAAGTGGGAATCGAACCCACACTCCATTGCTGGAACTAGATTTTGAGTCTGGCGCGTCTACCAATTCCGCCATTCGCCCATAGAGAAATTTTATCATATTTATAGAGTATTTCCAATAACTCTGTTATAATATTTTTATGAATTCTGTAACTGGTGGGCAATCTACAGAGGATAAGCAACGTCAAACCGTCGCCGATCTCGCTCGAAAAAAAGTCATGGAAGCCTTTCACCAAGGTGAACATTCTGATGCCAACCAAAATCTAGCTAACGTCGCGCCCACTCGCGTGATTTCTTCTACCGCATATAATCAAAACCTCGCAAGCACTCCACCAACCACTTCTGCCAACTCAGCTACCACTAAACCATCGAAAAACTCTTTATTTAATTTAATCTCCAAGGCACAGAAAAAACTAAAAGATCTCACCCAGACTACCGAAACTTACGCCAAAAATTCTTTCAAACATCCATCTACTGAAGTTTCAAAGCTCCAAACCTCCACTAACGCGACTACCAATCAGCCGTCCCTCACCGATCGCCCAGTTTATCAAAATTTTGCCACCCAAAAATCTTCTACTACAGGTAATCCTTTCCGCCACACTTATCAAATTCAAACTGGCACGAATCGCTACAATCCATATCAAAATCAAAGCTCAGTTAATCAGACTTTCAATGGCCAAACTCCCGCAAGTTCAAATAACATCGCAGGGAATTACACCATAAATCAGTCCTACGCCACCCAGCCAAATACCCAAAATAATTCACAATATAATTACCAAACCCAACCCACTGGCGGCGAAATCGGCTCACTCAAACAAGCCCCGATCAATATGAACCAAAAAATGGATTGGCAAAATTACCACAGTGCCTGGCAAAATTATTATCAAAAATATTACAGCGAATATTATGCCAAAGCCGCCAAATCCTACGTAGAGACCGAAAAAACTGAGCTAAATAATCAATACGAAAAACGCAACCAAATCGGCCAACTAGCCCTCGATAGTCAAAAACGCCTAATCGAAAATCTCAAAAACCCAAAACCTAAAAATCCCGAGACCACTGAACAAAATTTGGAAACTTCCGAAACCAAATCTACCGACACCCCACCGTCTCTCGAATCAATTCACGTTAAAACCATCGAAGCTACACTAAAAGAACGCATCCAGAAAAAAGCCAGTAGCAGCTTCCAGCTCTCTAAAAAACACCGTAAATTTATCCCAATTTTCGCCGGAGTTTTCACCGTACTTTTCATCCTGTTCTTGCAATATAACCGCCTAATCTTCGCTCCGATTATGGCCTATATCGCACCCGGAAATGCTAATGACGCCGAAATCACTGCCATTGATCCGACTATTACTGCCGCCCCGACCGCCGAACCGAAACTCATCATTCCGAAGCTCAATGTCGATGTTCCAGCGCACTTTAATATCACTAATGACACTGCCACTATTGATAACGCAATGAATCATGGTGTGGCCCAGTTTAAAATCCCTGGTGCCGATGCACTGCCGGGCCAAGTCGGAAACCTCGTAATTTCCGGCCACTCCGCCGGTGATATTTATAGTAATAACCAATACAAATTTATTTTCTCCGGCCTCGAACGCCTGCAGGATAATGACCTCATTTACGTCAATTACAATTCGGTTCGGTACACCTATAAAGTTACTAAAAAGCAAACCGTCGAACCAACTGATGTAGCCGCATTAGTTTATCCCACCAGTAAACCAATCCTCACCCTCATCACCTGTACTCCACTCGGTTCCGACCGTTACCGCCTATTAGTGACCGCCGAACAGGTTAGCCCTACCTACGAAGAAAAAGCTGTTTCTACTCCAACCAACACTGATTCTACCACTGCTTTACCAGGGAACAATACTTCTTCCGAATTACCAGCCAACGAAAAGCCATTCTTTCAAAAAATCTGGGGCTTCCTCACTAATAATCATTAGAGACTAACCAAAAAATAGACCCCCTCGGGTCTATTTTTAGCATCAGCATTATACCCAATTAAACCCAAAAAAGGTCCCATTTCATAAAAAATAGACCTGACTCCAGGTCTATTTTTACTAAACTTTAGAATAATTTATCTCGCTTAATTTGTAGGCCATTCTCACTCGTTCCTACATAGTAAAGATAACGGTTATTATGATTAATTACCGCATCAAATCCATTCGCTACCTTTTCCAAAATCGTACGCTGATTGTCGTGGTCAAAATCATAAACTTGCATCTTGCCATCCACCACATCAAACATCAAATAATAATCTAATTGTCTGATCGTATTATTCTGGTGCTCGAATTGTAAAAGCTCCATTAGCTCCAAATTTACCAACATCACCTTATTGCCGCTCACCCCCATGAAGAATTCACCATTTGCGGAAGTATAAAATTCTGACGGCACCGCCTCTAAAGTTTTTTCCAAGGCCAAATTCAAGCTGGTATTTTCGCTGTCATGATTTGGGTAATCATCCGTATTATAAACCCGTAATTTTTGTCCAATTACCGTATTAAAATATTTTTCACCATAAAATTCAGTTAGGTTCACAAAAATCTGATTTAGCCCCACCGATTCATCGACTTCGTCAATCTTAATTTCGCCCGTATCCCTCAATTTAAAAATGCTGATCACAAACTTTTTATCCGCATTTAATTTCTTCACAAAGGCAAGTTCCGAACCATACATTGAAAACTTCGCCACATCTGTCACTATAGTCTCGTAAATAATTTTCTCATTCAAATTCACTTCACGAATCTTCCCATCAATCAGCATCATCAAACGCGTTGCCTGACCATCCGAAATTTGCACTTCCGAAATCACATAGCTATTTTTCGCTTTTTCAGTCTTAGTAAAATCCTCCGCTTCTTTAGCTTCCAGCTTCTTTTCTTGGACTATTTTTTCAATATCTTTATCCGTATAACCGCTGATTACTTTAGTTAAATTCACGCTCTTAGTAGCTTCTTTAAAATTCAACAGCAACCACTCTGAAGCCTCGCCCGAAACTAGATTCACTACCGCTTTTTCGCTATTTTCATTCCAAATAATTTTCTTTAAACTACCAGTAAATTTCCCGTTCGACACGAAACTCGTATAGTTCGTCACATCAAATTCTGTAGTAGTAGTATCACCTTCCAAATTCGTCACATACTTAAATTTTGGCGATTCTTTCAAACCGTATAAAATCGCTCGGTGATTCGTCGCTGTCTCAAAAAAACTCAAATCTTTTTCCGTTGCCAGAACTTCCGTTTCACGCGACTGTTTAAACAAACGTGGATATTTCAAACGCAAAAGCTTGCCAGAAGTAATCGAAATTTTCTTACTCCAAGTATCATATCCATCTTTTTTCAAAACAATTTCATGTTCACCAGCCGAGAGTAATTTCGAAATATTAGTCTCCGCAATTTCGCGGCCATCCGCCACCACTTTGGCGCCTGTAGGCAAAGATTCCGCCTGCACCATACCGTATTGTTCGAATTCTAGTTTACGATTTAATCGCCAGCCTTTTACTACCGCCACCAAAACAAACACCATGAAAATCACGGCAAAAAATGAAATTACATCTACTATAACTACGCGAATTAACTGATTTCGCTTTTCTTTATCAAAATCCATATTGTCAACATTATAACACACCAACCTCTATAAAAAATCAAACATAATCACTATTGATTTGCATAAGTATTATTATTATAATTAAACAAAAATAAGCGAGGAAAAATGGAAAGAAATTTAACGAACCAGCGCGTTCAGAGTCGTGCCACCCATATTACTGTCAGGAACTCTGGCACTCTTAATCGTCACTTCGTTAAAGCCCCTCGCAAAATTGTCTTTTCTGATGAATTTTCTGCTGTCTCAGACATTCGTACTTCAGCCCCAGCCTCATATGCCACACCAGCCCCTACTGCCACCACGAAAAAAGTGACCATTTCTTTTGATTCACTTCGCGAATCACTCAAAAATAATGCAACCATGCGCCCTACTTCTAGCACCCAAGCTACTTCTGTCCCGAAGTCTCGTCCTACCACTTCTCGCATCCAAATTTCTGCTCCGTTAGATATTTCTGCGCCAGCCCCAGTTACTACACCACTTAATTTTTCTGCGCCCGCCCCGGTTTCTAACCCACTCAATTTCTCTAAACCTGCTCCGATCGCCAAGCCTGCTCCCGTCTCCATTCCACGTCCGCTCAATATCTCAGAACCAACATCCAACACGATAGGCTTTACGGCGCCAGTTGCTCCAGCTCCATTCACTGCACCGGTTGCGCCAGTCATTCCTGCAGCTCAACCAACTCCAGCTCGCCCAGTGCGCGCCACTACAAAACCTCGTTCCACGGTTGCACCTCTGCAATCTCTTGCCGAACGTCGCCGCGAAGCTGACACGATTTCACATTTCTCCGCCAAAAAACTTACTAATAAATCCCGCCAAAACTCCAAGGCCCTAATGTCTGCCATGAAAGAGGAGACGAAGCCAAAATCTGCTCCAATCATGGTTAAAAAACCAAAAGTTTCCAAAAAACATCTCATCTTTGCTGTCGCCAGCTCGATTTGCTGCATGGGCGTGCTCTATGCCACTCTCAAATTCAGCATGCCAGATATTAGCGCCAAAGTTGCTGCCGCTCAAAATGGCGCATCCTACCCATCTTTTGTACCACGCGACTTTACTGCCCGCAGTGCCTCTTTCCAGAAAAATATTTTTTCTCTTGAATTTGTCGGGCCAGACAAGACCCGCTTTACCCTTGATCAAGAAAAACTTCCTTGGGATAGCAATGCTCTCTTAAATAATTATGTCAAACCAACCTGGGGTGAGCAATACGATACTATCCGCGAGCAGGGTCTCACCATCTACATGTACCAATCCAACGCTGCCTGGGTGAATGGCGGAACTGTATATAAGCTCAATACCACCTCTGGTAGTCTCAGTAAAAAACAACTTAAGAACATTATCACTTCACTCTAAATCACATCAATATCCCAGAACTTCAAAAAACTCAATCCCTCAAAATCTCAGCTAACCATGCTGAGTTTTTCTTCTCTTATTAGTAGTGGTATAATTAAGCCATTATGAATAAGGAAATTAGAACTCGTTTTGCACCCAGCCCTACCGGCTACATTCACATCGGCAATGTTCGCAGTGCCATTTATCCATACCTGATCGCCAGACAAAATCACGGTCAGTTTATTTTGCGCATCGAAGATACCGACCAAAGTCGCTTCGTGGAAGGTGCCGCCGAACTAGTTTTTGATACTCTTAAATGGCTCGGATTAAATTGGGATGAAGGTCCAATGGTGGGCGGTCCAGACGAACCTTATTATCAAACCGAGCGCAAAGATATTTATCTGGCTTGGGCTAAAAAACTTCTAGAAAAAGGTCTCGCCTACGCCGATGATACACCTTCCGAAAAAATTGAAGAGTACAAAAAACTCGACAACGAGCAAAAAATTCCTTATCTTTACCGCAATCATCGCCCAGCCAATCCACCAGAATGGCGCGAAGGTTTGCCAATTCGTTTTAAAACCACCCCAAAGCATTACGAATGGCACGACGAAGTGATGGGTGATATGCAGACTGGCCCGGAAGTTCTCGATGATATTATTTTGATCAAAAAAGACGGTCTTCCTACTTATAATTTTGCTCACATTGTTGATGATACCTTAATGAAGATTACCTACATTACTCGTGGTGTCGAGTATCTCTCTAGCACACCGAATTATCTGGCCCTCTACGACGCTTTAGAATTACCTCGTCATCTTTTTGTCTCCATGCCACACATCCTCGCTCCTACCGGCAACAAAAAGCTCGGTAAACGCGATGGCGCCAAATCCGTCACCGAATATCGTGATGATGGTTTTCTACCGGAAGCCATGCTAAACTACCTCGCCTGTCTCGGTTGGAATGACGGCACTGAACAAGAAATTTACTCAATCGATGAAATGATTGAAAAATTTGAAATTTCCCGCATTCAAAATTCCGGCGCCCGTTTCGACGAAACTAAAATTCTTTGGATGAACGGTCAATGGATCCGCAAAATTGCTGATGAACAGGGAATTGATGCACTCTACGCCAAAACCTGTCTCACTTCTGGTTCCGAAGATTTTTCTCGCTACCAAGTTTTTAAACCGCTCAATTTCTGGCCAGAATCTGCCAGCCAAGAAACCGATGAATACAAAAAATCCGTGCTCAGCATTATCTATGATCGCTTAAAGACACTCTCTGACTTGCGCACTATGACTACTTATTTCTTCGAAGAGCCAACCATCGATCTCGATTTAATCTACAATAATAAATTCCTCAAGAAACTTTCTGAAACTGAATATCGCGACCTACTTAAGCTCACTATTGAGAAGCTAAACGAAGTCGAAGAAGAGGCTTGGACCGACGACAATCTTCAAGCCAAGCTTAATGAGCTTCTCGCTGCTACTGGCAAAAAACCTGCTGAATATTTCAGCCTCATTCGCATTGCCGTCAGCTTTGCACCATTTAGCCCAGCACTACATCAAACTTTACGTGTCCTCGGTAAAAACCGCACCCTAGCCCGTCTGAACCGCGTTCATACCGCAATCTCTCACGACTAAATCTATCAAAAATAAAAACCCGTTCACTCCAAAAATTTTAGTGAACGGGTTTTTACTTGACACATTTTTAAGCTTAAAACCTCACCCCTTAATACATCTTTACAAGCCTCAAAGGCTTTGCCATAATAATAGAAAAGGAGTCGATTATGGCAAAATTTTATCAAAACGCGGGGGAACCAAACAGTAAAATGAACTGGGTTTCCGAAAAAGACAATCCAGACACCACGAACGATTCCTGGGACTCTGGTGCCTTCCAAAAAGATTTGCCAGACCACTTCCAGAATTACGAAGAAAATGATCCATCAGACGATGATCACCTCGAGGACGAAGGTGACGAAAACGATCTCGGTGATATGTCAGACGAAGAATTTCGCCTACGTAACCGCACCACCGACTCCGACACCGACCCACATCTTTTCGACCCAATCGACGACTGCGAATGGAATGACGCCAGCTTCGACTGCGACTAAACTCTTGCGACTGTAACCAAAAAATGTTATTATTATTTCACGGTTCCGTCGTCTAGTGGTCCAGGACGTCTGGTTCTCATCCAGAAAATCGCGGGTTCGAACCCCGCCGGAATCACCATTTTAAGAAAAGGCATTTATGTCTTTTTTTGTTTTATAATGAAATTATGCAAACACCGATACTACATGGCGAATTCATCCATAAAAATGTAAAATATCACACCGATTTTTATAGTTTAATCGGGCAAGAAATCCCCAATTTGCCTTGGTCACAAGTTTATATTATCGGCAATTTTCAAAATCTAGTACCTATCGTAAAATATGCTCACGCCTCAGATAATCTTCCTGGTGGAGGAGTAAAATCTCATGAATCCATCATTCAAACTATTTCTCGTGAAGCTAAAGAAGAACTAAACATGGCCGTCAAATCCTGGTTTCCGCTCGGCTATCAAAAAGTCTATGATAATCAGGGCAATACAGGCTACCAATTACGTGTCTATGCCAAACTCGAAAAACTCGGTGAATTTACAAATGACCCAGACGGCTCCGTAATTGGCTATGAGTTAATCGATATCGAAAAATTAAATAATTATATTCATTACGGAGAGATTGGAAATTTTCTTATAAATCAGACTAAATATCTGTATAAATAATTTATTCAGGCACTAAGGCTTGCGCGTAAAGTACCCCTGCACACCCGGTCGATCCACGCGAAGCCAAGTTTTATCCGCTGTAGATGGGTCAGTCAGATATGAACCATTACCACCGCGAAGTTTTTTACGATATTCAAACATATTAGAAGAATTCGTTAAACTGCTCATATCAAAATCATTATTTACATATATTTTTTCTAGTCTATCTTTATATGCATCACCATCTCTGAGACTGAACATCGAATCCACATTCGTAGTTTTAGTGGTGTCAAAATTTGAAATATCAAGCGAAACAAGATCTTGTATATCAAAAAACATCTGGCTCATATTCGTTACATTAGAGGTATCAAAATTAGAGAGGTCGAGTGAAGTAAGTTTACTTGCATAAGAAAACATACTTCTCATATTTGTTACATTAGATGTATTAAAACTAGAAAGATTCAATGAGGTAAGTTTAAACGTAGAAGAAAACATCTGATTCATATCCGTTACATTAGAGGTATCAAAATTAGAGAGATCGAGTGAAGTAATTTTACTCATTCCATAGAACATTTTACTCATATCTGTAACTTTAGATGTATCAAAGCTTAAAAGATTAAGCGAAGGAAGACTAGAATTCTCAAACATACTATTCATCTTTTTTACCTTTGAAGTGTTAAAGTTTAGAAGATTAAGTGAAGTGAGCTGCCATGTACTTTTAAACATTGAACTCATATCCGTTACATTGGAGGTATCAAAATTCGAAACATCAAGAGAAGTAAATCCATACATATCTTCAAACATTGAACTCATATTTGTCACTTTTGAAGTATCAAAACTTGAAAGATTCAGTACCTCAATTTGATTCATACCTTTAAACATTGAACTCATATCCATCACATTAGAAGTATCGAAATTAGAAAGATCGATATTTGAAATATACATAATATAATGACGCCAATCATCCTCAAACATCTTACTACTATTCTTATTTAAATATATTTTTTCCGATTCGGCATAATAATAAGCCATCTTTTCAGTTGGATTTATCCACATTTTTATATCATAATCAGAATCTTCATCTTCAATATTTATTGTATTCATATGATCTACTGGAGCTGTAGGGCTTTTCTTAAATCCATTTATCCGATATCTAGCTCCTAAATTTCTCAGTTTTTCATTAAAATCCAGCCCCTCCGTCATCACCGCCTTACCCACATACGGATTCGTCACCACCGAAAAAATCAGCTTATTATCATAGCTACCACTTTCAATATTCTGACTCAGCTTCATACCGATATTTAAACCACGTACATCATTCCCATTGGTTTTTTCCGTGGTCTGAAAAATATTCGCCGGCGTCGCTAGTGACGGAATTGGATTATAATTAGTTTCATTTGATGTCTTAAAACCCCAAGTATTTACCGGCAAATTCAGAATACTACTAGATCCAGTGATTGAGCCAATCTTCGCGCCACTCGCCGATCCCGAATTTACTAGAGCCGTCTCGTTAGTTTCCGTATTTAACGTGGCGGTGTAACCAGTTTTATTTGTCGTATTTATCGTTAAATTTAGTGGCAATTCCGTAGTGCCATTCACAGAATTGATCACTTGATTACCATTCACATTTACCGCAGCATTGTCCACTGATACCGATAAAGTTGGCGTCTGCACAGCAAAAACCGCAGCAGTATTAAAATTAAAAATAAAAATTGACAAACAAAGTCCTAATAGAAAAGTAAAATTCCTTCGAAAATTTACCCACAAAAAATTATGAGAGAAAGTGATTTTTGGTATGCCTCTATTTTACCATAAGCAAAATCAAAAATCAGCAAAAAATCAGCAAAACTTAGTATTAAAATTATTTTTAAAACCCTACTTCACCAAACAGCGCACCAAGGCGCCATCTACTTGCCAGCTACTGCTCTGATCAGAATTATTTCCCCATATACTCATGCGATGCGCCCAATTTGCAGGACCCGCCGTCGAACTCCAATACAGACCGTTTGAACCAACACCAATCAGATTTCGCTCATGCACATAACCTGGCGTTATAAAATTCAATGGCGCACTACGTAAATTTGCCACATTACCATCATAGCTATTCAATAAAGTCAAATATTCACTCCTACTACCACCATATGATAATCGCCAACCGCTTGGACAAACCGAACTTGGTACGTCCGACCCTTCCGGAATATTTCGACCACCTGTACCCGCCGTTGCCGTAAACCAGTTATAATAAGCTCCATCCTGTGGCTTACTTGGGTCAAAATAAACCATCGGTAAGACCGTAGACGAATCGTAAGCATTAGCCACATTCAGATTTGATGCCGGTACTGTAAAATTTGCGGAAACGTCTGAATCTACCGGCGTCAAAGTTTTATTCACTAGTCGTAAATTCTGCGTCATCCAACATTTATTATCTTTTAGTTTAGCAACCGTATAGATATTCCCGTCACGTACATCCACTAATGTCGCGACTTCATGTAAATTTGAATTAGCACAAACCACCGCATCTACATTTTGCATTATCGAAAGGCTAGAAATCGTCCTCTTATTTACATTTGTAAAATAACCTTTCACACCAGGTCTATCAATCTTCAGCCATTCGATCCCAGCTTGTGATGGATTAGTCTCGAACGAACCCTCACCACCCCTCAGTTTAGTTCTACCAGCGAACATATTGAAGGATTCCGTTACCTTCGAAGTATCAAAATCGTCCGACACATAAATACGTTCTAACTTGTCTCCACCCGGACAAGTATAGCTATTACCTCGAAAATCCACTAAACCGAAAAGTTCAATAATTTTTGTCACTTTGGATGTATTAAATCCCGACAAATCCAACTCTTTTAAGCTACAAGTCGCAGCGAACATACTTCCCATATTTGTCACATTATTAGTCTTAAAATTCTTACCGAATTTTATCGCTTTTAACGCATGCATATTTCTAAACATATGATTCATATCCGTCACATTTTGCGTATTGATTTTCGATAAATCTATATATTCCAGACCCATGACATCCAAGAAAATATGGCTCATGCTCACTACATTACTTGTATCAAAATTATTGCCAAAATTAAGCGTTTTTAGTCCAATCGCAGCATAAAACATCCCCGTCATATCTTTTAACTTTGGCGTACTAAAACTTGAAAGATCAAGGCTTTTCATCGAATGGAGACTTCTGAACATGTATGTCATATTTTCCACCCGACTTGTATCAAATCCCGAAAGTTCCAATTCCATAAGTTTAGTAAAGTGCATAAACATGCGAGAAGCATTCTGATTTAAATAGATTTTCTTAATCGGCGCCCAGTAATACATCACGCCTTCTGCTGCATTAAACCAAACCTTAATTTCATAGTCGGACGACGCATTATCTTCAACATTCACCGCATTGGCCGGAACCGCCGCCGGAGCTACATGACTTCTTCTGAAAGCCCGTACATTTTCTTTCTTGCCCATATTTTCGTTCCACACATCATAAGTTTGATTGGTGTCAAGCGCCGTAACTTTTTGAATAAAATCCGGACCAGCCGTCAACACCGCCTCTTTTTCATACGGATTGGTCACTACTGAAAACACTAACTTATTTACGTAACGGCCACTTTCCAAATTCTGACTCAAGTTCATCCCCACGTTAATTACTCGCGAATCTAAACCATCAGTTTTTCCACTAGTATTAATTAAATTAGCTGGGTTACTAACCTCAGGAATTGGATTATAAGTACTTTCCGTGCTTAATTTATACCCCCAGGAATTTATTGGAAAATTCGTTAACCCTACTGGACTCACAATCGAATTAATTTTAGTACTACTAGTCGAACTCGCATTAACTAAAGCAGTTTCATTGGTTTCGGCACTCATAGTTGCCGTATAGCCAGTACGATGATTCGTCTGCACCGTCAAATTAATCGGAATTTCCGTGGTTTTATTCGTCGAATTTAAAACTGCATTACCGTTCACCGAATTTAAAGCATTAGTGGATACGGAAATACTCGGAACATAAAGCGCAGAGGCATTTTCAACTAAAAATAAGCACCCCCCCGAGACCTAAAATACAAAGAAAAATTGCAGTCAAAAAACTAGTAAAACCATAATTATTGAAAGCAATTTTCCTGTTCATACTCCAACCATTTTACCATAAAGGGAATCAAAAACCGTTTCAAAAATTTCTTTTAATCGCCATATGCTCGAATATTTAATTCGACTTCCTACCCTAACCGCTCAAGTGCAATACCTTGAGATGCTAACTCAGGTTTTTTCTTTACTTATCCCGTTTTCGATGTTATAATATAACACATGAAAAAGCTTCCAATTGTCGCCCTCATCGGCCAAACCAATGCTGGTAAATCCAGTCTATTAAATCGCATGGCACACAAAAATATTGCCATTGTTGCGCGTGAGGCCGGCACTACCCGTGACAGCGTAGTAGCGACTATTGATCAAGCTTTTACTCTTATTGATACTGCTGGCTTGAAAAATCCTGAAGATGATTTCGAAGCTTCCATCCAGGATCAAATCGAGGATGCCATTGACTCGGCAGATTTAATTTTACTTACCGTCGATTCTACCAAATACCCAGATTTCCGCGACAAAGATATTGCCCGCATGGCCCTTAAATCTCGCAAGCCGGTCCTTCTCGTCTTAAATAAATCCGATCTAAAGGAATCCTTGCCTTTTGCCGAATATATCAAATTTGGTATAAAAGCCGACGAAACCTATCAAACTTCTGCCACTACCGGACAGGGAATTAAAGACCTCAAATCCCGTATTTATCGCGAATTAAATTCCTGTCCAAACACCAGCGAGCTTGAACCCGAAGAAAAAACCGAAACCGCCATTAAGGTGGCCCTGATTGGTCGCCCAAATGTTGGTAAATCCAGCCTCTTCAATCGCCTCGGCCAAAAACAGCAAGCCATCACCAGCTCCAAGCAGGGAACCACGCGCGATATTAATCGCCTTGAGCTTAAATTTAAAGGCCAAACCATTAAATTCCTCGACACTGCTGGCTTGCGAAAACCTGGCAAGCGTGAAGTTGGTATTGAAAAATTTTCTGCCATTCGCACTCTTTCCGCCATTGAAGAATCCGACATCTGTTTACTACTTGTCGATTCCACCGAACCACATTCTAAGCTCGACCAATCTCTCGCTGGTCAAATCATCGAAGCCGGCAAAAGTGTAATTTTAGTCATCACTAAATCTGATCTTCTTGATAATTCTACCCCTGTAGTTTCTACAATTTCCGACAAGTCCAAACCAACGGAACTTTCTCAAATTGACAATATTCTTGATAACTTAGAGCACGATTTCAATTTCTTATCTTTCGCTCCAGTGATTATTACCAGCTCCGAAACTGGCAAAAATGTCACCAAATTATTTGAACTTATTACCGAAGTCGACCTGGCTCGCCACACTGAACTTAAGACTTCCGAATTAAACAAAGTTCTAAACGAAGCAGTAATTTCTCACCCACCAGCTGGTCTGAAAAATACCCATCCAAAACTCCAATACATCACTCAAACCGACACCTGCCCACCATGGTTTGTCATTCATGGTCGCGAAATGGAACTACTGCACTGGTCTTACAAACGTTATCTCGAGCGTTGTATTCGTGAAAAATTCCCATTCCTCGGCACCCCACTTAAATTCTCCTTCCATAATGACCGCAAGAATGGACCACGCAAATCCATCAATCGCACCAAAGATTTACTTTAAATAAATATCTCATATATGAGATAATCACAAAAATGTCAAATCCTCACTCCAAGAACCCGGAAAGCCTTAAGTATCAAAATCTTAAGGGCCAAAACCTCAAAAATCCTGCGCCTACGAAAGCGCTTCGCATTGCTATTTTTACCGACGTTTTTCTCGGCATTCCTGGTGGGATTCCATCCTCAATTCGTGCCCAAAAAACTGCGTTAGAGTCACTTGGCCACCAAGTTACGATTTTTTGCCCTGGCACCCCAAAAGACTACATGAATCCGCTCACTAAATTTGGCGCCAACCAAGACCCTAGCATCATCATTGTCCCGACTGCCAAGTTTCTGGTCAACGGCGCACCTTTTTCTAAATGGACCAAATACGTGACGCGTTTTATTGAGCAGAAATACCCAAATCTCGCTGAAACTTTTGACCTTTTTCATATTCATTATGAAGCTACCACTAGCATGGCCGGGCTTTTACTTGCCAAAAAATATAACATCAAAATCGTTCAAACCATGCACGGTCGGGAAGATATGGCTATCGCGATCAACGTCCCACATCCTTTCAAAACTCTTGCCGCCACCGGAATTAATTTAATTCATCGCGCCACCCTGAAGCCTATCACAAAAAAATCTCCTAAGCCAGGTCATCAAAATCCAGAAATTAAAAAATCACCTGACCCTGATTATCAAAATGCTGAAATTAAAAATTCATTGCAACCTAGCCATCAAAATCCAGCGCTTAAAAATCTCGCCCCTACTATTGCACGACGTCAAATGTGGCAGATGATGGTCCGCCAAGCCAATCTCGCAGACCAGGTAATTACCCCTTCCGCACATTTCGCCAAAAAACTTCAACTTTTCGGTGTCACTCGTCCAATTTCTGTCATTTCCAATGGCATCGCCGATCAAGAAATGACAAATTTCACCCCTAAGATCCGCATCTACCAGAATAACGAACCACTTCGCATCCTCTGGTTTTCTCGCCTTTCGAAAGAGAAGCGTATTTTACCATTTCTAGAATCACTCAGAATAGCCCAAAAACTTGAACCAAATTTTCGTTTTATTTTTACTATTATCGGTGATGGTAATCAGATGTCAAAAGTGCGAAAATTCTGCAGAAAACATTTCGACGAAGCATCTATTAAGATTCTCGGCACCATCCCACACCAAGAAATCCTCCAAAAATACACCGAAGACCAACATCTTTCCATTATTAATTCCTACCAATTTGACACCCAAGGTCTCACTATTCTAGAGGCCGCCGCCTGTAATCTTCCAGTTATTTATGCCGACCCTGATATGTCCGAAATCGTGCCAAATCATGGCGGTCTCTGTGCCAAATCCCCAGCACCTCGCGCCATGGCGGAACTTTTACTTAAAATCTATCACCAACCAGAACTTATTCAAAAACTCAGCCAAAATCTGGCCGCCAGCGAAAAGACTTATCTTCAATCTCATCAAATCGAAAAATTGCTCAAACTATATCGTCAATTATCTTAATACTTCATCTTAAGCTATCCTCAAAATATACATCAAGATTCACCACCACCTCTATTTTCTCTTGAATTTTTAGAAAAATATGTAATAATTAGCCTAATAGAGGACGCACCTCTATTCTTGGACTTCAAAAATCCAAGCCCCACCCTACAGAAATACCTAAAACGTATTTCTTGTACCTTAAAAAGGAGATAGTTATGAGTGAAATTAAAAGTATACTCAGTGCTCAAACAAGTCTTAAGGAGAAGACCTCTGGCAGCATCTCAAGTGCAGAACCTGTGGCTTACATTTCCACTGAACCCAAGGAAAAATATTACGTTATCGATACTAATATTATTATCGACAATCCTGATATTATTCCTACCAAACGCGGATTTAAGAAATTAGCTATTAAAAATATCGACCTGAAAAACTCATGTATCGTTATACCTGACACTGTGCTCCATGAATTAAAAAGCTTCCGCAACGAAGCTACCGAGCGCGGCTTTATCGCCGGTAAGGTGATTCACCGTATCGACGAGCTTCAGCAATCGGTTCTAGATAATCAGGACAAGCTCGGTTATGACGCTCGCATCAATATTGGCAATCATATCGCCTTCAAAAACTGCAGCCGTGCTTTTATGGTTATTAAAAGTACTGAATCTGCCACTGTTACCTGGGATTTCGAGCCCGTCAACATGGATGAACAAATCTTCTTACAGACTCTAAGTTTAGCCTCCTGCTTAACAAACACTAGACGAGGAAGAGAGCAGGTCGATGCCTTAAACAGATTAGTTCGTTTAGTAACCAATGATAAGGAAATGCGTGTTTGCGCTTTAGCACATAACATCAAGTCGCTACCTCTAATCACGGATCCAAAATTTAAGTTTACCGGCCGACGCAAATGTGTGATTCCACCAGACCTCTACAATACCTTCATGCAAAAAGGTGGTTTTATTACCTTAGAAGAATGGGAGGAACGGATGCCGAACGAGCCCACCTTAGTTCCCAACGAATTCATCGAGTTTAGCTGCGAAGTAGACTCAGATTATGATGAAATTGGCAACAGTAGAGGCAAATTCTGGAATATCGGACGCTTAGATGTAACTGGTGACGAGGATAAAATCGTCCACCTTAATGACCTCTTAAACGGCAAATTTAAACCATTTCTTGAAGCTATGACCCCCGGACAAGCTATGTATCTAGACTCTATCTATAATAAAGACATCAGACTAATTCTAGCTTCTGGTGTCCCAGGCAGCGGTAAGACATTTATCCCTGTCGTCGAAGGTATGTATCAAGTTCAAACAGGACGATATGATAGTATCCCGGTAATTGCGTCGATGAGTAATATAGCCGATGATGGAGTAGGAACACTGCCTGGCGGGTTAGAAGATAAGATGTCTATCAAATCCGGCAATATTATCAGTGCCTTAATCAGCTACCATAAGACCTTCCCAGATGACCCATGCAATCCCACAACTTTAGTTGAAGATACAGAGCAATCCCTCATGCATCAAGCCTATGTCCATAAGAAAAATTGGATATTAGAGGATGACGAGGAGTACACCTCTTATAATGAGGAAAAAACTTACACCTACAGTAGTGGAAAAAAGCACAAACAACAGAGTAAAAGATTCGGTAAAGATAAATATACCGAAAAAACTACCGCCAATTCTCAGCGCATCAAGCAACAGATTATCGAAAACAAGGCTATACTTTCATTTCAAAAATCATTTAGGTCAGAACCCCTTTTCTACATCAGAGGCAAAAACTATCGTAACGAATTTGTTATCGTTGATGAAGCCCAGAGTATGAACAATAAGGAGATTAAGACGATTGTAACCCGTATTGCTGAAGGCTCTAAGATAATTTTCACAGGCGATGAATCACAGTCTCATCCGAGTGCAAAACATGTTAATCAGTACAGTAACGGAATTCTATTTACTCGTCGTGCACTTAAAGGCATCTCTGGAGCAGCTCAAATCCCCATGGATAAACGAGATATTGTAAGAGATAAACTCATTTGCCAAATTCTAGAGAACATCGAAGCTAAAGACTCAGACGAATTTGACGATGACGACAATAACTATGTTACAGATTAACCTCTCTAATGCTTCCACTCAACCCAGCTATTTTCTTTAATTTTCGAAGCCGTCACCAACCGTGGCGGCTTTTTCTTAATTCAAAAATGAATTTTCTTCTCCCTGAAACTTTATGGCAGTGTTTTCGCCATAAAAATCTAACCAAAAGATTTGCTATAATATTTTCATGAAACTTATTGTCGGACTCGGAAATCCTGGAAATGAATACAACCTCACTCGCCATAATTTTGGCTTCTTGGCTTTAGATTTTTATTTTAAAACCCGCGGACTTGAGTTTGAAAAGTCCGAAAAATTCCACGCCAAGTGGCAAAAATCCGGCCAAACTATCTTTATTGAACCTCAAACCTACTATAATGACGTCGGTTCTAGTATTCAGGAATTCATGAACTATTATAAAATTCCACTTTCTAATCTCCTGATTTTATGTGATGATTTTAATCTCGATTTTGGCACCCTGCGCTATCGCGAAAAGGGAACCGATGGCGGCAACAACGGCCTTAAATCCACTATTCGCGCGCTTTCTACTACTGATTTCAAGCGCCTTCGCCTTGGCACTGCGAATAATGATTTACGCAAAAAGATGGGTGATGTTGATTTCGTCCTTGGCCGTTTCACTCCAGAAGAACGCGAAAAACTCCCAGAAATCCTCACCGATATCGCGAAACGCATTGACGATTTTATTCAAGAATAACACCCCGATAATATCCTTAGTGGCGGAACCAGAACTACCCACTGTGCCTGCCTCAAGAATTTATCTAGATTTATGACTTATTTTTCGTTGCCAGACTTTTCTGAATTCTACGCTGAATATTAAAGTTTATTTTCCAAAGCATCCGCCCGAACAACACACGTTCCTCTCTGGTAAACCCCTCAAAAATTTCACTGATAAACTTTTTCTGCTCCATTTCGATATAGCTCGCCACAAATCTCCCCTCCCCGAAAAAATCTAACTGCAAATATCGCCGATTTTGCGGATTCAGTGCCTTCTTAATAAATTCACGCTGTTCTAAATGATTAATTGCCCGGCATAGGCTAGTCTCACCAATCAGACTACACTCTAAAATTTCGTTCAGATTCCGTTCAATCTGATTATTCTTGAGATAGCTCATAATTTTTACTTCGGTTAGATTCAACTCAAAACGTTTCGCCACCGCCATCGTATGTAAACGCCGCATCTTCTCCATCCGCGCGAAAATATTCATCGTATCAATCCAAGTAATCGTCTTCGGCAATTGAAATTTTTCTACACACATAACATCCACTCATTATTACCTAACGGTTTTACTAACCCTTTCATCTGAAGATTAAAAATTGTCACACTAAAATCTGAGACCGAAAAATCCTTCTTCTGCCGTATCTGTGCCAGAATCTCTTCCCCCATCTTTACACCTCTAAGCATCACCGAAACCATTAAAGCTTCATTCTCCGTACTACACATCTCCTTAATCTGTTTTAAGCTCTCCCTTGGTTTACGAATTTTTAGCCCTAACTCATCTAACAATTCGTCCACCTCAGTAAAAGCTACCGCACCCCGTCCCAACAACCGATTACAGCCCAGGGAATTACTACGACTCACATCCCCTGGTACCGCGTAAACAATCACACCCTGCTCCATGGCATGATGTGCCGTATTTAGTGAACCAGATTTCACCCCACCTTCGACTACCACCACCAGATCGGCTAACCCTGCGATTAATCGATTGCGTTTCAGAAAAGCCGATCGCATCCCTAACTGACTATTTAACATTCGCGACAACTTCTCATCTTTCGCCAAAATCTCTTGTGGTGGGTACTCCGATAGCACCATGCCTCCCTGCCCCACAATCTCTCGCGCTAAACCAGTATGTCGAGCCGGATATATCTTGTCGATTGGTGTCCCTAACACCGCCACCGTCACCCCACCCGCATCTAGCGCAGCCCGATGCGCAATCGAATCAATTCCGTAAGCCAACCCACTCACGATCACCACCCCACACCTCGCTAGTTCATAAGCAATCTTATATGCACATTCCTCACCATATTTGGTGTATTTTCTGGAACCCACCACCGCTACGGTCTTCGGTCGCACATAAGCTTGACCCGATATCTTTTCTTGATTATTTTTCTCCCCCTTAGCCTTAGATTTCACCGATTCGCCGGGTGATTTTCCATAATAATACAATATTTTAGGCTTAAGCGCAATGAATTCTAATTTACGCAAAAACCCGTCTTCTAGAGGGGAAATAGATTTGACTTGCACAAAAACCTCCAATTTTGTACTTGATTTTAATATTTTTTACATTTTATGTATTGACTATTTTTATTTATAATGCTATAATACGAATCAGTTAGGGGTTGGGGCCAGAAAAAGGCACGATCTCTAAACCGCACCTAAATAAATCATAATTTCTGTTACTAATATAACAGAAGTTGCGTGTTCTTAAAAGACTTTCGGCTTACAATTTTTCTTTTATCGGTTGTAAGTATAAGTATTACCTCCACTTGAAAGTCAATTTTTAAGAACATAGCAACCCCTATAACCGGCGGGCCCCAATAGAGTGAGGTGGGTCACGCTCCGGGGCTCTCCCGGAATCAATAGAGATGCGTTGTAGGGTCTAATAACCCCAAGTGATGCCCACCCTTACTTGGGGTTTTTTGATGCTTAAATTTTTAAAACAAAAATTAAACCAGAAAAAGACCGCCTAAAAAGGCGGTCCCTAAAGCATCTCCACGCAGTTTTAAAACAAGATCCTTTAATAATTCCTCCGACCCCTGAGGCCCGTCGACCGCAGGGAATCGAAAAGAAAGTGTTATTGGTTCGCAACTGCTGTAAAGAGCAATGTATTCGAATAAGCACCTACTGGAATAGAGGTAGTGGCACTTGCACCGACCGTAATCGTCTTGGCACTACCAGAGGTAGCTGCTGAAGTAGTCTTGGCAAAAATCGTCGAAGCATCCACAGTACCAGTTTGTTTCACTGGATTAAAAGTGGTGCCATCAGCAGACCATCCCCAACCCGTACCAGAAATCGTCGAATTTGTCTGACTGATTGAAGGAATTTTGTCGACTACACCAGAGGCAGCTGGTTGAGACAAATCCGTATCCGTCGTCTTGGAAGTGACATAGGTAGTATAGCCTTTACCATTATTGGTCGAGACATTCACCGTGCCAGTTCCCGTATTAAACGCACCGGTAGGAGTAGGCGTAATATTAATATCAATTGAGTTTGGCGTAGTAATTGAAATCACAGGATCAATCACAACGCTAATTGTTGTTGAAGCAGATTGTTGCACTGCCGATACTGGTGTTGGCAAATCAAACAGCATTGGCGATAATGCCGCACCAGATAAAACCATTAATGTTGTCGCAATTTTAATTTTTTTATGGTTTTTATTTTTTATTCTCACAGTATATTTCCTTTCTATACTGCCAGAAAACCTTCACACACCTAAACTTTAACATAAACATTTTGACTTAACAAGTCCTTTTTCCAAGATTTTTTGGCTTTTTTGCAAATTTTTCTAAAATTCATCTCTAATTTATCCCTATAAAAATTCGCCCAATTAAAAATCCGAAAAATTTTTTCTAGTTGACAAGCGTGATAATATATAAGTATATGTCTAAAAATCTCCTCATCGTCGAGTCTCCTGCCAAAGCCAAGACTATTGAAAAATATCTCGGTAATGATTTTAAGGTTCTAGCCTCGGTCGGCCATATTCGTAAAGATACCAAAGTCGATGTGCACGATAATTTTGCCGTGACTTACGAAATTGACCCAGACCATAAAAAAGTCATCGCTGAATTAAAAAAGGCCAGCAAAGACGCCGACACGATTTGGCTCGCAACCGACGAAGACCGCGAAGGAGAATCGATTTCTTGGCACCTCTTAGAGGTTCTGAAATTACCGAAAACCACTCATCGTATTACTTTTCATGAAATTACCAAACCAGCTCTTCAGGAAGCCATTAAGAATCCGCGCACTGTCGATATGAATATGGTCTCCAGTCAGCAAGCTCGTCAAACTCTCGATATGCTCGTAGGTTACGACCTCTCTGGTGTCGTGCGCACCAAGGTGCCAGGCGCTAAGTCCGCCGGCCGCGTCCAATCACCAGCTCTTCGTCTAATCGTCGAGCGCGAGCAGGAAATTGAGCGTTTTAATGCCAAATCCAGCTTTAAAGTCACCGGCAAGTTCAGCGACCAAGCTGCCAATATTTCCGATCTCGATTCCTCTGAAATTTTTGAAGCTAATCTCGATAAAACTACTTTCGCTACCGAAGAAGAAGCTAAGTTTTTCCTCGAACAATTCAAAGGCGCTAATTTTAAAGTACAAAATCTAGAAAAAACCGAAGCTAAAAAGGCCAATCCAGTGCCTCTAACCACCGCTGCGCTTCAGATTGAAGCCAATAGCCGTCTTGGTTTTAGCTCTAAGACCACCATGTCGGCCGCTCAGGGCCTCTATCAGTCCGGTCACATTACTTATCACCGTACCGACTCTCTCAATCTCTCGAATCAGGCCTTAGCCGAAATCGCTAACCTCATTAAAGCCGAATTTGGCGAGAATTATCTCGAAGTTCGTCGTTTTCATACCAAAAATGCCAGCGCTCAGGAAGCCCACGAATCCATCCGTCCAACCCACATCGAAGTGGAAGTGGCAGGTAAAAACGAATACGAAAAGAAATTATATCAATTAATCCGAAGCCGCACCCTTGCTACCCAAATGAAAAACGCCGTGGTGGCTAAAACTAGTCTCTATCTCGAGGCCGACACTGTACCAAACGAACTATTTAAAGCTACTGGCGAAATGGTAATTTTTGATGGCTTTCTTCGAGTTTACGGTAAGAGTAAGGACACCACCTTGCCAAATCTCCAGATTGGCGACAGCGTAAAGCGTCATATCTTACTAGCCAAACAAACTTTCTCCAAACCGCCTGCCCGCTACACCGAAGGCTCACTAGTTAAAAAACTTGAAGAGCTCGGTATTGGCCGCCCAAGTACCTATGCCTCAATTATTAACGCCATCCAGGTTAGAAATTATGTAGTTAAGGGCGAATCCGAAGGTGAGCCACGCGATATTTTGCAGCTCACTCTCGATGAGTCGAATCAAATTTCCAAACAAACCATTTCAGAAAAAACTGGTTCCACTAAGGGCAAATTAATGCCAACCCCAGTCGGTGAATTAGTCTCCAATTTCCTCTGTGAGAATTTCAAAGACATTGTCGACTACGATTTTACTGCCGGCATCGAAGAAAAACTTGACCTTATTGCCGAAAAGAAACTTACCCGTCTAAAGATGCTCCGTGATTTTTATGGTCCATTTTCTGAGGCTATTGGCGCCTCCGCTATGGCCAACCGCTATAATTCCGCCACCGAATTAGGTACCGACCCGAAAACTGGCAAAAAAATCTATGCCAAAATTGGCAAAAATGGTGGTTTCTTGCAACTCGGCGAAAATGAAAAGGAAAGTGGCGAAAAACCAATCTTCATTCCTCTACCAAAAGGCAAAACTGTCAAAACCGTGACTCTCGAACAGGCGCTCAAGCAATTGGAACTGCCAGTACTACCACGCTCTCTTGGTCATGCCAAGGATGGTACCGAATTAATCGCCGCCAATGGCCCCTTCGGCCCCTTCATTAAAGCTGGTGCGCATAATATCGCACTTAATAAGATTAACGAGGCGGAAAATCCATACCATATTACGCTCGAAACCGCCGAAGCTCTCTATCAGAAAAAAATCGACTCCATTCTCGCCGACTGGGGTGATATCAAGATCATTAACGGCCCATTTGGCCCCTACATTAAGGGCCCAGCCATAAAACCGACTAGTGGTAAAGGTCGTGCTAGACCAAATAATGCCAAAATTCCAAAAGATCGTGATCCGAAGTCTATCACCAGGGAAGAAGCCGAGGAAATTCTCTTAAGCTCCAAAGCGCCAGCCGCTAAAAAGACCTCAACCAAGAAGTCTACCACTAAGAAAACCACGACGAAAAAGGCTACCGCTAAGAAAACTGCAGCCAAAACCAGAGCGAAGGTCGCAACTAAAAAGAGCTAGAGGCTAGAAGCCACCAAATCTAGCCGAATCTCTAAGACTACCGATATCCGCCAAATCTAGCCGAATCACAAAAACTACCATAAAATCAAAGTCGCCTCCTGTCTATTAGACTAATAGGAAGCGACTTTTTTACCATCACCACAACATTAAACATAAGCATTATCCATAATCACACCATGAAACCGCCAATGTTTAAATTTAGATATAATTTTCTGTCCTAAATGTACAATTTATGATAAAATATTGAAAGAAGTTAGACGGAAAGCGACCACACAAGATTCCTATTTGACTTTTTATAATTTTATATTATAATTATAGTAATTTTTATATATTATCGGGTGGATAAGGAAAAAATATAAGATGGATCAACATGCGGAAACTATTCAGAAAGCCTTGACAGGAAGTCTTAATATTATAGAACAAGACCGTGAAAAGGAGATTATTTCTCGTCGTTTTGGTCTGAATGGCCAAAAGGAAACCCTCGAACAAATCGGGGAAGTGCTTTCTATCACTAGGGAACGCGTCCGTCAGTTGGAAAAAGCCATCATCATTCGTCTTCGCGTGATGGCCGAAGAAAACCAAATCCCTGAACTCGGTGCCGCCGAAAAAATTATCATCCGTTTTCTCGTCGAAGAGGGAAGAATCGCCCGCATTTCCACTCTTGCCCAAAAAATCTACGGCCACAATCCTAACGAAAAGGAATTAGCTGCCATTAATTTTATTAGCGAAATTTCCGCGCGCCTCGTTCATATTGATGAATCCGAGCGTTATTACAACGCCACTGGGATTGCCGAATATGGCAACGAACGTGAAATCAAGCGCAAGGCCGACGAAATTGTTACCCTTATCCGTAACAACAAGCTCCCAATGAGTCTAGATGAACTTGATGCCAAATTGAATTATGAGCACCCAAATCACATTCGTGCCATCGCTTCCATCTCTAAGTCTCTCTCTTCATTAGACGACCAATGGGGTCTCGCCAAATGGCCAACCGTTAACCCGAAAAATATCCGTGACAAAATTTATGTTATTTTGAAGAATCAAAACGAGCCAATGCACTTCAGTGACATTGCTGATGCAATTTCGAATTCCAAATTCCGCCGCAAAAACGTCACCACTCAAGCCATTCACAACGAGCTCATCAAAGACCCTCGCTTCGTCTTAATCGGTCGTGGCATTTACGCTCTCGATATCTGGGGCTACAAACGTGGCACAGTCGCACAAATCATTACCGACATTTTAAAAGAAGCCGGCGAACCACTTACTCGTGAAGAAATTGTCAAACGCGTCCTCAAAACTCGCAAGGTTAAAGAAACCACCATTCTCTTAAATCTTCAAAACAAAAAACTTTTCCGTCGTGTCGACCGAAACACTTATACTTATGCTGACGAACTCGGTCAGTAATGCTAAAATAGAAGTATGATAGCGGAATTAGTTCATTTTATCTTGATGCCTATCGTTTGGCTTCCAATCGTTGGCGTTCTTGGATATCTTACATACAAAAATTACAAAAAAATCAATCAGTTAAAGACTCTTAATCTCGAGTCGGTACTTTTGATGCTGGAAATTCCAAAAAATAACGACAAAAAGGAACTTTCCGCCGAACAAATGTTCGCCTCGCTTCACGGCATCTTGAAAGACACTGAACTTCTGCGTCAATCTGGCACCGCCCAGGAGCATCTCAGTTTTGAAATTGTTTCTTCTGGTGGACAGATTCGTTTCTATGTCTATGTACCAAAAACTTTGCAAAGCTTCGTCGAAGGGCAAATTTATGCGCAATACCCAAGCGTCCAAATTCATGTCGTCGACAAAGATTACACCGAAACCGTTCACAGCCACAATGTCGTCTACAGCTCAGAGCTTTCACTTACCGAAAATGAAGTTTTACCAATTAAGACCTTCGATACTTTCGAAGTCGACCCTCTCGCTGGCATCACTGGTACCCTCGCTAAGCTGAATCCTGATAGTAATGAAGAGCTCTGGATCCAAATTCTTACGCGTCCAGTCGCCGATTCCTGGCACCAAAAAACCGATGCTTGGGTCAAAGCCCAAAAGAATCCCGCTTCTTCGCTCAAGCTTTTTAATATCGATTGGACCTGGTTAGCCGAATTACTCTCTGCACTCTCTACTCCACCAAGCGGTGGCTCTGGTAGTCCAAAACCAGCCGTCGAACTCTCAGAACGCGTTAAATCTCAGATTTCCGCTGCCGAAACTAAGGCCACCAAACTCGGTTATCAAGTTAAAATCCGCCTTGCTTACCTCGGTGATAGCGAAATTAATGCCCAGCTTGACATGCAGGCTCTCGTGGGTACTTTTAAGCAATATAACTCCACCAACCTCAATGGCTTTAAATCCATCGGTGGTAGTTTTAACAGAGAAGACCTCGAGGCCTACAAACTCCGCCAATTTACCGACGAAGGCTTCATTCTCAATATTTCTGAGCTTGCCTCGGTCTATCATTTACCACATACTTCCGTGGAAACACCAAACATTGTTTGGGCCACCTCAAAAACTGCCGAACCACCAGCCAAACTTCCTCTCATTACCGGTATTGCCAGTAATGACGAAAATATTTCCGCTTTCGGTCTAACCAATTTCCGTGGCATTAATCATCAGTTTGGCATGCTACGTCGCGACCGCTCTCGCCATATCTATATCATCGGTCAAACTGGTGCAGGTAAATCTGGCCTTCTCGAACTTTTCGCCCTTTCTGACGTTTTTTACAATCAGGGTTACTGTATCATCGATCCGCACGGTGATTTTGCGGTCAATAACCTCCGTTTTGTGCCCGCTTCTCGTGTGAAAGATGTCATTTATTTCAACCCAGCTGACACGCAATATCCGGTCGGCTTCAACCCACTCGAAGTTTCTGATGCCTCGAAGAAGCCAAACGTCTGTTCTGAAGTAATCGGCGTTTTGAAGCGTATGTTTGGCGATTCTTGGGGTCCACGTCTCGAACATATCTTACGCTACACTTTGCTTGCCCTTCTCGATCGCCCTGAAACTACCTTGCTCGATATTTCACGTCTTCTCACCGATAAAGAATTCCGCAAAGAGACTCTCGATTACTGTACCGATGTCACGGTCTTACAATTCTGGAAACACGAGTTCGGTCAGTGGAACGATAAACAGATCAACGAGTCCATCGCTCCAGTTCTAAACAAGGTCGGTGCTTTCACTGCCAACCCAATTATTCGTAACATTATCGGTCAACCAAAATCCACCTTTAATGTCCGTCAGATCATGGACGAAGGGAAGATCTTGGTCGTCAACCTCTCTAAGGGTCTCATCGGTGAAGATAATGCCGGTATTCTCGGCGCCTTCCTGGTTACCAAAATCCAGCTTGCTGCCATGTCCCGCTCTGATATTCCAGAAGTGGAGAATCGTCGCCCATTTTACCTCTACGTGGATGAGTTCCAGAACTTTGCTACCGATTCTTTTGCGGTGATTCTCTCTGAAGCTCGTAAATACGGCCTTAATCTCACCGTGGCCAACCAGTACATCTCGCAGATGACCGAAAATGTCCGCAATGCCGTCTTTGGTAACGTCGGTACCACTATTTCTTTCCGCGTTTCTGCCGACGACGCGCCAATTCTTTCCAAACAATTCGCCCCAGTTTTCGATGAATCTGATTTGATTCAAATGAATAACCGCCACTTCGTAATTTCCATGATTATCGGTGGGGAAAAGGTGCCAGCCTTCTCTGCTACTACCCTTAATATTCCTCATAGTCCACACGATAATTTCGATCAAATTATCGCCCACTCTCGCGAATATTATTCCCACCCACGCGCTGAGATTGAGCGACAAATTCGTGAAACCATCGAACAGAGCGAAAAATATAAGCAAGAGCTCTCTAATTCTGGTCGCCAACCTGCCGATAAGGCGCCTCGTGAGAATCTTCCAACTCTCACTTTCATCAATGGCAAACCTTCCATGTCCGCCAAACCTTTCGATACCAAAAAGTTTTCACCAAATACCGTTACCAATCAAGCCAAACCAGGCCTCAAAGACCTTAAAGAGATTTTAGAGGCAAAAACCTCCGCGCAGACTCATTCCGAACCTCAAAGCCAGTCTACATCCCAAAACCAAGAACAGGGAAATACTCCCCTTTTCGTTAATCATGGCACATCTACCCCTATATCAACCAAAAACCCTACCCCTATCTCTACCTCTGTATCAACTAAAAATCCTGCCCCTAACTCCAACCCTGTTTCCACCTCTGTTAATTCCCCTGTTACTAGTTCAAATACGGCAGATACTGCACCAGAGGCCTCAGAACAGGCCTCACAGCCAAATACGGCCAATCAACCAGATTCTACCGGAAACCACGCCCAAGCGTCTGAAAATGCCTTAAACTCAGTTCCATCCACATTATCACAAAACCCAAACAGTGGCATCCACGAATCTCACGCTAAGCCACAAGGGAATCGTAGCTTCAAAAATCGCAATTTCCGTAACCGCAACAACTTCAAGAAAAAGGGAAATAAACCGACTTCCGTCTCCGGCCCGAAACCTACCCCAATCAACTAAAAATAAGCCCTAAAAAGGGCTTATTTTTCTTCTTTACACTTCTCCACCCCCTGTTTAAGCGCTGTTTCACCCCTGTTTCACACCTGTTTCACACCTGTTTTCACACACTTTTACCCATATTTGACCCCTATTTCAACCACATTTTACCTCTGTTTCACCCCTGTTATTTCTCTGTTTTATCACTATAAAACCCCTAATACCCCTTGAAAACTTAGTCTTTTAGCCTCTATTACTTTCTTTAAATACCACCGTCACACCACCTTCATCCGACATTTCCCTCTCTGTTAGCTAAAATTTTTTATCTAATATAAAATAGAAAATCTGCACTAGTTGACTAAAATCCAAATACCGCAGGGGAATTACTCTAAATTTAAAAATCAGGCCATATCAGCCGTCATACGAGACTTTTTCTGTGGGACGATAAAATACTCGCACAAACACCCAGAACCGCATCTACGACCGTCTGAGGACCTGTAAACCACTAATTTAGCATAAGCGGGATATTTTATAAGTTATTTTAGACGATAGTTTACCCATCTTTTTCTTAGATTCTTAATGTCGCACAATAACTATTTTGCGACAATAAAGAGGCGAATCCACCCGCATATAAACAATCGTGTGGGTCCACTAATTTTCTCCCGAAAGACAGAGAATCATTAGATATTTTTCTCCCAGCCCACCTCCACCGGCTCAGACTTAGCCAAATACTTCTATAATCAGCTTCAAAAGCTCTTCTAAAGACCTGGGAATTACTCCACACATGTTCGGAAATCTATCTAAATTATCATTTAACAGAGGTAAATTCATCTATCATATATCAAAATACACAGGTTAATTCCGATAATTCTGGAACTTCGGAGAAGAGCTTCAGAATCGTTCAACCCCCACCACCCCTGTTAAGCCCCTTGACCTAGGTGAAATCTTCTTGTGAAATATGTATTTTGCGCCAAATTTCACGGAAAAATTTATTTTTTGCGTTTCCCTCTCTCTAGCTTTTTCTTCTCTGTTTCCGGCTAATTCCCGGCCCCCTCTCCCCTGATACTTGGTTTTACAATATTAATGAAAAATCGAGCTCTTCTCTACTTCTACCCCAAAACCGAACAAAAACCGAACTAGACCATTTTAGACCCAATCATCGAACTCAAAATTCATAATCAAGATTTTAAGCTCGATTCCCCACCCTACATCCTATTAAGAAACTAGCTTTTTCTCGTAAAGTAACCTTGAACTCCCGGACGATCCACACGGAGCCAAGTTTTATCAGCGGTCGAAGGGTCGGAAAGATATGAGCCATTCCCTCCTCTAAGTCTATTTCGCCTAATAAACGCATTTGTTGAAGAAGTTAATTTTGATGTATCAAAATCCTGATTTACATAAATCTTCTCAAGGTTATCCGAAAAACCCGGGTCAATCGCAAACATACTACCAGCATTTTCAAGACTTGGTGTTTCAAAATTTGAAATATCCAAAATTGTCAAACCAGACATTTGCGAGAACATACTAATCATTGATTTAACTTTTCTCGTATTAAAATGTGATAAGTCTAAATTCACTAGACTTGTAGACTGATAAAACATTCCTGTCATATCTGTCACATTACTAGTATCAAAATTTGCTCCAAAATTAATCTGTGTCAGAGATGTCATTAGGCTAAACATATCATTCATTGCTGTCACGCTTACAGTATTAAAATGAGATAAATCCAACTGCTGAATTGAGCTCGTCCTGGAAAACATCCTCCCCATATTTGTCACGTTCCTAGTATTGAAATTCGTGCCAAATTTTATCTCACTGACATCAGTCATTGCATCAAACATCCCATACATATTAGTTACTTTGCTTGTATTGAAATTTGTAAGATTCAATTTTTTCAATTTATTCAATCCAAAGAACATCCATTTCATATCAGTAACATTCGAAGTATCAAAACCTGATAAATTTAGTTCCTCAATCACACCAGTTTGATCAAACATCGAATTCATATCATTTACTCTTGAAGTATTAAATTTAGAAACATCAATACTTTTTATACTGTTCATCATATAAAACATCGTATTCATCGAAGTCACCTCACTCGTATCAAAACCGGCCAGGTCGATTGTTTCCATCTTAGTAAACCACATAAACATAGCCCTCGAATTCTCATTCAAAAATACCACATTCGGCTCCGCGTAATAGTAGATTGCCTGGTCCGCGGCATTATACCAGGCTTTAATTTCGTAATCCGATAAATCCGGATCCTCAATATTAATCACTGAAACCGAACCTGCCGGAGCTACAGTACTTCGCTTAAAAGCCTTAATACTTGGCTTAGTCAGCATCGAATCGGGACCAGAATAATAAGCTGGATTCGGGTCCAAATTCCCTACTCTGGTATTAAAATCTGGGCCATTCGTCATCACAGCTCGCATTTGATATGGATTCGAAATGAAAGAAAGAATTAGTTTGTTTTGATAATTCCCTGATTCCAAATTATCCGCTAGTTTCATACCGATACTCAGCTGATTCGATTCATTACCGTTAGTCTTCCCTGCGGTTTGGAGAATTTGCGCCGGCGTAGACAAAGCTGGAATTGGAGCGTAATTCGTGGATGTCCCAAACTTATAACCCCAAGCATTATTTGGCAAATTATTTAAAGATAAATCAGTGCTTATCGAGTCAATCTTCGCACCAGCAGTAGAACCAGTATTAGTTAATGCCGTATTTTCGGTTTCAGAACTTAATGTTGCAGTGTATCCGGTACGATTATTCGTATTCACGATAAAATTAAACGGAATTTCTGTAGTCTTATCTGTCGAATTTATCACCGAATTGCCGTTTACCTGTAGATTCGCCTGATCTACCGAAGCCGATAGGGTCGGAACAAAGAGAGCTGAAACTTCATTAGTATTAAAATTTAAACCCAGAAAAGAAGCGAAAAAACTAACACCTACTATGAAAATATTTTTCCACAAAAATAATTTAAAAGAATATGATTTTTGGCCTTGCATATACTTTTATTTTACCATAAGAATCTTCAGAAAAACCAAAAGCGTTATTAATTCCCTATGATAAATTTAAGACTTCCTCGTAAAATATCCCTGCATTCCCGGACGATCCACCCGGAGCCAAGTCAAATCCGCTGAAGCGGGGTCGGAAAGATATGAGTTATTCCCTCCTCTAAGCTTGTTTCGGCCCGTAAACATATTCATATAATCCATATATGACGTTAAGCGCGTAGTATTAAAATCATTATTCACGTAAATTCTTTCTAAGTTATCGCCATCCGCAGTAGCAAAAATCGATTTCACACTTCCCACCTGAGACGTATCAAAGTTTGAAATATCCAAAGTTTTAAGCGCAGTCATATTATAAAACATCGCCTCCATCCCCAAAACATTACTAGTATTAAAATTCGACAAATTAAGCTCCGTTATGGTTTTCATATTATGGAACATCCCACCCATATCTTTCACATTCACGGTATCAAAGTTAGACAAATTCAAACTTCTTAAACTAGTCATACCAGAAAACATATTATTCATATTTGTGACCGCTGAAGTATTAAAATTATTTATATCCAAATTCTCTAGCGCAGCCATATTCCTAAACATGTAGCCCATATTCGTCACTGCACTGGTATTAAAATTCGAAACATTTATACTTCTCAGTTTCTTCACCCCAGAGAACATTCCATACATATTCGTCACTCTTCTGGTATCAAAAGAGGAGACATCTAAATCTTCCAGCTCACTCATATATGCGAACATTCCACTCATGTTTTCAACTTTTTCCGTATTAAAATTATTTAATCTCAATGTCGGAACTTTTGATACACCCTGAAACATATTGTCCATTTGCTTCACATTTCTAGTATCAAAATTCGATAAATCTAGAGAGGTTACATTTGAAAGGCCGTAAAACATATTTTTCATACTTGTCACCTTCCGAGTATCAAAATGCAATAAATCTAAACTCGTTAGTGATGAATTATACTGAAACATCTCCTGCATTTCTGTCACGTTCTGGGTGTTAAAGGATGAAATATTTAAATTCTTTAACGCTGTCATGCCATTAAACATTCCATACATCGTAGTAGCGCTACTAGTATCAAACATCGATAAGTCTAGAAACTCTATATTCTTTGCGTCATAGAATGTATACGTAAAATCTTTCACCTTACCAGTATTGAAACCGGAAAAATCTAGTGATTTAAGTTCTGGTGAATTCGAAAACATCCGTGCCATATTTTCCGCTTCACTTGTATCAAATCCAGACAAATCAATCGTCTGAAGCTTCGACATTCGATCGAATATAAAACTACTATCTTTACTCAAAGTAATTTTATCCGCCTCCGTCCAATAATATACCGTATTCTCCGATGGAACAAACCAAATTTTCACTTCATAATCCGAAGTGTTCCCGTTTTCAATATTTACTGCATCGCTCGGCGCTAAATTTTTAGCAACTAGGCTTCTTTTAATGTGATAAATATTATCTCTTTTACCCTTACGATCTACAATTGTCTGGTTCTTATCCAGGTTTCCCACGCTTACATTAAAATCATAGCCCCTATTAATTCTCGCCTTTTTCTCGTACGGATTAGATATGACAGACACGATGATTTTATTAGTATAATTCCCGCTCTCCAACGTATCACTTAATTTCATTCCAATATTTATTTTATTTGTCTCATCATATCCAGTGCCTACCGTTGTCTGAATAATATTTGACGGATTAGAAGCTGCCGGAATCGGTTTAAAATTATTTTCCGACCCCATTTTATAACCCCAAGTATTTGCAGTAAAATTATTTAGCGCTAAATTCTCAGTAATCGACTGAATTTTCGCGCCCAATGTAGAGTCTAAATTTTTCAACGAGGTATCGTCTGTTTCCGTACTAATCGCTGCAGTGTAACCAGTTCGGTTATTAGTTTTTACTGTTAAATTCATCGAGTTAAAACTTAACTGATTATGCGAATTAACTACATTGTTACCCGAAATCGTCACATCGGAATTATCCACCGAAGCCGAAAGTGTCGGAGCATATAAAGCAAACGTATTGTCACTAAAAACCAAATTAGAAAAAGAAATTAAACCAAAAAATACAAGAAGGAGCTTTAATTCTCTATTAAACCACCCCCCCCCGCGAGGTTCTGTGGTTGTGATTTTTGGCCTTGCATATAGATTTATTTTACCATAAGAATCTTCAGAAAAACCAAAAGAGTTATTAATTCTCTTCCATTTTTATTGTAAAATCAAAAAACGGATAGCCTATTTTTTTGATTCAAAAAAGAATGTCGTCTTGCCTTTTGAGGACATAGGCTTGGGCAAGCGCCCTTGAGCGGTCCGATAAAAGGTATGCGACATTCTTTTTTTAGTTTTAAAGCTTCTTTTTGACCAATTCCCTGGTAAAGAACTTCACGCGGTCATTCACTTCGATCACTAATTTCTTTTCCAACTTAAAGGCAATACCACCAGTTTCACCAGCCACCAATTCATTCACATCCATTTTTTCTTTTTGCACTGAATCGACTTCTACTTCACCAATCAGTTCTTTTTCATGATAGACACGACCCATCAAGCCTTTTTTTGCTAAACCAGTCAATACTTCACCACCTGCAATAATTGCTGTGCGCTCAGTACGGAAGACCCCCTTGATTTTCATTTCACCCATTTCGGTTTCCACGATTTCGGCATCCAAAAGATTTTCCATCGAAGTCTTCGCATCGTCGAGTAGTTCATAAATAATCTTATAATTACGAATTTCCACCCCGTCACGCGCCGCTAATTTTACAATATTAGTTGGCACATTGACGTTAAAACCGTAAACCACCGTATTGTCGCCTTCTGCCATATAGATATCATTTTCCGTAATATCACCCACGCCGGAAGACACGATATTTAACATCACTTCACCCTTGGTGTCGATCATCTTCAAGGAATCGACCACCGAGGTCACTGAACCTAGCACGTCACCCTTAATAATTACATTAAAGACCTTCGCGTTATCCGCATTGTTCATCATACGTAGCAAATCCGAGCTCGTCACATTCGCCGAAGCACTTTCTTCCACCAAATTCTGCGCGTTAAGTAGCGCCATCTTGCGTGCTGATTTTTCGTCTTTTACTTCAATAAATTTATCACCGAAATTTGGCAATTCCTTAAAACCGGTCACTGTGACAGGGGTCGAAGGCGTGGCCTTTCCCTTTGGCTTACCACGAAAATCTAGCATCGTGCGAATCTTACCATAAGCACTACCTGCCACGATAAATTTTCCAGTCTTTAATTCCCCGCCAGTCACCAAAAGATTCACCACTGAGCCCTTACCAACTTCCATGTGTGATTCAATTACTAGACCTTCGGAAGGAATTTGCACATCGGCTTTTAATTCCTCAATATCAGCCGTCAAAAGAATCAAATCGAGTAACTTCTCGAGATTATCTCCACGTTTTGCCGAAATTGGCACCATCGTAATATCGCCACCCCATTCTTCTGGATTCAAACCATGCTGCGCCAAATCTGCCATCGTGCGTGGAATATCTGCACCTTCACGGTCAATCTTATTAATCGCTACAATAATTTTTGCGTTCGCACTCTGGGCAAACTTAATCGCTTCCACCGTCTGAGGTTTCACACCATCATCGGCTGCCACCACGATTACCACAATATCCGTCAACATCGCACCGTGTTGGCGAATTGCCGCGAAAGCTTCATGCCCTGGCGTATCCAAAAAAGTAATTAAGCGTTCGTTATGCTTCAATTGGTAAGCCGAAATATGCTGCGTAATACCACCGGCTTCCCCCTCCACTGTTTTCTTATGTAAAAGTGTATCAAGCAAAGTCGTTTTACCGTGATCCACGTGACCCATCACCGCCACCACTGGTGGACGTACTACCGCCTTATCTGACAATTCTCTTCTTAGATCCGAAGTTTTGGTCGAAGTATTCTTACGTTCCAAACGCACGTTTTTTAGGCCCAATTCTTCAATAATAATACTTGCGGTATCAAAATCTAGGCGCTGATTAATTGTCGCCACAATTCCCTGCTTAAAAAGTTCGCCAATCAAAAAAGTCACGGAAAGACCGAGCGCATTTGCTAGCTCGTCTACGGTAATTGAACCCGCAATCTGAATCACCTTGTCTTGATTTTCTGCCATACTTACTCCTTACCGCCCCCAAGAGGACACATTTATCTAAATTATTTTACCATATTTTAGAGAGAGAAAAAAGCGGTAACTTCCGCCTCGCAAACGTCCATTACCGAAAAAGAGAAACCAAAAACAAACAATATTTTATCTTGTAAATCCTGCGGCGGTCGCGGTTTCCATATTCGACGCCACGGTGGAATTTTTGCTATTCGCAATCGACTGAAGCCTTGCCTGCTCCACTCGCAAATCGTCTCGTTCTGCCTCGAGATCGGATAACTGAGTATTCACTTCGTTAATTTTGTAATCAAAAGCGGTAGTTTGCGACTGTTCCGAGACATAAAAAAGTCCCAAAATAGCTACCATAATCGTAATCATCAAAGCCGATGAAAAACGACCAAACACATTACTCTTGTACTTCACACTATTTTGGTTTCTTGAATAGCCGGAAGAAACCGCACTAGCGTAAAAATTCGTTCGGGGCAAACTCACGGCTGTACGCGTGCTTGTCATTCTGGTACGGACTGAATAACTGTTTTGCTTTGGTCCATTAACTGTGATTCGCATTTTTCCTCGCAAAAAATACTCGCTAAAAT
>CAUQDR010000001.1:0-333504 GCA_963517325.1 uncultured Candidatus Saccharibacteria bacterium | reverse complement strand
GCTGTATCGGGAAACAGAAAGTCTCATAGAATTGGACACGATCGCCTGGCTTGGCAAAGACGTAATTCTTGCCTTGGAAATTTTTCTGCCAAGAATTATGACCGAGAGTACCGGAATAAGAATGATTCACCACGCCAGTATCAGCGGAAGTGTTTCCCTTGTAGTAGGCACCGAAAGTTCCTGATAGTTGAGAGCAGGTGGTTTGAGCGGTAATAGGCGGCTTGGTTTTATCTGAGTCGTCTTCTTTTTTGATAGGAATAATAGTCTGGCGGCTACAGAACCAGGAAACATCGTGGGTTTGCCACTGGGCCTCGTATTCAGCGGATGGCATGCCAACAGATGTACCATTGTAATCCATATGCGCCGTATCGTCACTAACTAATCCATCTATTGGTATTCTTCCACTATGATATACGCCGCCATTAAATAATTCAGAATATTTCTGGGGAAACATAATACCACCGGTGCTGCGATAGCCATTACCAGTTTTTTGATAAAGCGGATAACCAAAAACATAGACACCACGAGAATTTTTACAGGACATTCTAGTATTTGGGTTCACCCCTGGCATCAATGAATTATCTACCGGAAAACCAGGTTTTCTATTATTTAAAAGATCTCGGAAAGTAAAAGTATCCCTCTTTTCATCTGAAACTCCATTTGCCTCAAAATCATAATAAAACCAGGCTAAACCACTATATTCGCCATTTCGCTTCGTATAGCAGGTGCCGCCAGCTTTACATTTCTTGAGAGCACCAGCATCATTGCCGTGAGTAACCTCATGCTTACCACCCTCCCCATATACGCTGGAGTTAATGAATAATAACGATAAGAAAATAAATCCAATTATTACCGTAGTTGATCTTACAGTTTTAATTATTTTGCCTCCCATAATGCTTATAGTATAACACATTAGGAATAATAAAAAACCACCCGAGTTGGGTGGTTTTTAAAGAAGTATTAGTAGAGCATTCTACGTCCTTCGTATGCCTCAATAAATCCATAGTTTTTAATTTCCTTATGTATTTCACCGAAGGATCTAGCGGAAGTAAACTGAAGCATCTGTCTTAACTTATCAAGCTGATCAGCGGAGATGAAGAGTACTTCGTTCTGATTTTCCCTATAGAGCCGCACATTAGCAACGTCACGCTTCTGAGAGTAGAAAACCATTTCATAAACATGCTGCAATTTACCTTCTGCTCTAGCCTTAGCTTGGAATTCATACCTCTGCTTCAGCTCGAAAAGTTCCCACTTAGTAAATCCAGCTTCAATGTCTGCAGGAAGAATAACGGTCATTTCTTGGCAGTAGGTAAAAGCAGGGTTAGAAAAGACTGGAGTTTGAAGTTGGATACGCATCCCAAATGGATCGGTTCTCTTAGATTCAAAAACAACTATTTTATCTGGAGAGATAGCACGATAACCATCTACTTCAGGACACCCAAAAACTTCTCCTTCCGAACTTTCCGGATTAACATAGAAGGGCTCCAATGCGCGTAGTCCTTCAACGCCATATTTTCTACCTTGGCCACTAGAATTGTAACGACCTTCCTCAACGATATTTCCTGTATCCTCGGCCCACTGATAATACATCAGTTGACCATTATCGAAGCGCTGGTAGAGATGCCAGTCAGTAGCATCAAAGGTCTTATTCTCAGCCTTAAATTGCTGGGCTGGGAACTGGTATTTACTAGTGTCATACTGTACGTTTTGAACATCCGTGTTCGTTGTGCTAGTATTGCCACTAGACTGAGTAACGCCTTGGTTAGCGCTAGGTTTTAAGCCTAGGACACCAGCCTCAGCTTCGGTTGCAAAAACATTCGTAGCAAACGCTACTACGGCCAACATAGTTACTAGAACAATAGTCTTTTTCATATAATACCTCTTTTCTAAAAAACTACTCTGGCCTATCCAGAGCAGTAACATGTGTTTCTCTCTGAATATCAGAATCTGGTTGCATTATATAACATTTATGGTTAAATGTCAATTATAATTCTAAGTTAAAACCTCAAGTGCAACACCTTGAGAAGTTAGAATAGAGAGTCATATTATAATAAGATTTAGCTCCGTATTTTACGGACTGTTGCAATATAATAAGAGTATGATAATTTATGACTCATCCTCAGAAACTGTTTTCGGACCATGTGACCTTAAAATCGATGCTAAACCCGATAAATGTCTCTTAATTTTCGATGATGAGATCTGGAATGATTATGTTTTGACGAATAAAAATCTTGTAACTTTTTCTGTCAAGAACGCTTATGGCAGAATTTTTGATACCTACCGCTACCTCGATGTGAAAGGTGAAAAGATTCTATTGGTTTCACCTACGACTGGCTCAGCTGGAAGTGTTTGCGATATGGAACTTTTGATCGCTAGTGGCATAGAAAAATTCGTTGTTTTCGGCACCTGTGGCCGGCTGGACAAAAATATTGCAAAAAATACGATTATTCTTCCCACCTCTGCATATCGCGAAGAAGGGACTAGCTATCACTATCTGCCAGATTCAGATGAAATTGAGGTGGATAAGTCACTTCTACAGAAGGCAAAATCAGTTTTTGATAAAACTACTTTAACTACAATAGAGGGTAAAATCTGGACCACGGACGCTGTTTATCGTGAGACTTATGGTAAAGTAAAATTAATGCAAGAACGTGGCTGCCTCGGAGTTGACATGGAACTTTCTGCTCTACTTGCACTAGCCAAATATCGAGACGTAAAGTTCTTTCAATTTTTGATTGGTGATGATGCCGTGGATGGAAATGTAAAACCTCCACTTGAGCGAAATAACCAAGAAATATTTAATACCGCTTTTTCTTTATTGCTCAATATCTAAAAAGTAATGATCACTATTGACTTACTCTATTTTTTATGTTAATATATGGATATATTTGGATTCCAAATATAGATACCGAATAAGCACATTAAAACATTTAGTTTCTTCAATATCACTTGGATGTTTTATTTTGCTTTTTCGAAAAAATAAAAAAGGAGGATTACCATGGGTAATTACGAAAAAAAATGCAGCAAATTCTACACAATCAGAACAACCACTAATCTGTTGGAACTGGTACCTTGAATCACTTAACAATGACGAGGATCTTAACGACAAGATTCAGAAACGATTTGGAATTTTCAGAAAGCATGGAACACCCGAAATGGATTTTCCCAAAGATACTGTAGTTAGATATTTCATATTTAGCGGCATAGATGTGGAACCAGTGAAGAAGGAGTTTTTCCTAATCAAATTAGAGAAAGTTAAAATGCCAAAAGCTAAAAAAAGAAAACTCTTAATTGATTATTTTAAACAGCTTCTTGGCGAGATTGATAGTGTTACTATGACAGAGATTGAGCGGGCAATAAAAGATAAGGTTTACTGCGCCACCGCTAAATGTGGTAAGAAATACTACCTGTATGAAGAATTTAGTATCTACAATCTTCCTGAGGATGACGACAATGAAGAAGACGAAGAGTATGATGATTAACTAAATGTTTACCGAGCCCCGCCGACGAGTGGGGCTCTTTTTTTTGACAAAAAATAGCCCCGATTTTGGTCGGGGTATTTTTGTTCTCAAATTGTTTTCGAAATTAATTTCGAGTTTTATTTGGTGTTTTCTTGCACGAGGAAGTTTAAGGTTTTCTCGATGGTAAGACGGTTTTTAATGTCTTGGCGGACATTAGGATTTTTCAAACTTTCGAGAGCTTCTTTGGATTTCTTGTAAACTTCTTTAAGTTCATTGATCTTAGCTTCAACGATCTCGTCTTCGACTTCGATTTTTTGGTCACGGGCCAGAATTTGCAAGACTAGAGAAGCCTTCACACGCTTTTCGGCGAGATTTTTAACTTCTTTCATCCATTCTTCTTCGGTTTGGCCGCTTTGCTTGAGATAATCTTCAAGAGTAAAACCTTGAGCCTTAGCGTTCTGCTCCATATCTTGGCGAATGAAGCGGATTTGATCTTCGATTAAAATAGCTGGAGCTTCAACCTTGCTGGATTTAACAAGGGCTTCTACAAGATCATCTTTGAATTTTTCGTCAGCCTTGACGCGGTTTTGCTCAGTGAGATTTTTCTCAATATCGGCCTTCAAAGCATCAAAAGTTTCGAACGGACCACATTTTTTGGCAAATTCATCATCGAGTTCTGGAAGCTTAAATTCATTGATTTGCTTGACTAAGACATTGAAGACAGTCTTCTTACCAGCAAGATTTTCAGCGTGGTAATCCTTAGGGAAGGTAAGTTCGAGATCAAAACGGTCGCCAGTTTCATGACCAACAATTCCCTCTTCAAAACCTGGAATAAAGGCGTGGAAACCGAGTTTTAATTTAAAATCTTTGGCGGCACCACCTTCGAATTTTACGCCATCGAGTGAACCTTCGAAGTCAATCACTACTTCGTCGCCCATCTTGGCAGCGCGCTTGACTGGAGCTTTTTCCGCATAAGCTTCACGCACGCGAGAGATGACATCCATAATATCGTCTTCTTTGACGGCAATATCTTCGCGTTTGACTTTCAATTTCTTGAAGTCGCCAAGCTTGATGTCTGGAAGAATATCGGCTTCAGCTTTGTATTCGAGGGTTTCATCTGGTACAAACTTAGTGATTTCTACATTAGGGATCATCAATGGAGCTTTTTTAGCCTCTGAAAAGGCCATCGGCACAGTACGACGAACAGCGATATCGGCAGTGGTCGAAGCAAGATCATTAGGATTGATGTGTTTTTCAGCGATTTCTGCAGGAACTTTACCCTTACGGAAGCCCTGAACATTAACTTCCTTAGCAAGACGAGCTACAGCCTGTTCTTTGGCAGTCTGCAAATCATTCTTATCTAGAGTAACGGTAATTTCCACCTTGGTCTCAGATATATTCTTTGTAGTAACTTTCATGCCCTAATTATAACATATCGAGAGATAGTTATATTTACAACATTTGCTGTGGAAAACCACAAGCTTAATACTCGATAAAACCGATCAATGGCGCTTCACGCAAATGGCGAACAAAATTAGTAAGCGTAGCACCCTGTTTGACCCCAGGAGACATAATATTGTCGGCGTCAAAGGTTTGGCGAATTTGATGATAAAATTCTTTGATCTCTAAATCAGTATGTGGGCTAGTGATTACACTTAGTGTACGACCTTCGGCGAAGCCACCCGCAAGCGATCCGCCGACTTCGTAGACAATCTTAGCGTAAGACTGCAAGAAGAAAATGAGATTTTTGCGATTCAAAATGTCTGTAAGGTCAAATTCTGGTCGAATCGAATAAAGATCGGTGAGAAGTGAGCCAAAAACCGGTAAATTCTGGTGGAATTTTTGTTCAAGAGGCTGCAGATTACGCAGAAAATCTGGCAATTTTTCGGCTGGAATCGAAGTCTTATCGACGATGGCGAGTTTTTCTGCTGTATCGTGACTATTGAGGTATAATTTGAGGCCAAAATTAAAATTATTAAAATCGGCTTTGTATTTTTCCTGATCGACGTAGGACTTATCGGCCAAGGGACGTAATTTTTCAATCTCGCGGTCAATCTTTCTAATACGGAAGAAGTTTTCGGCAAAATCTAGATAGATATAAAATTTGGCGGTAGATTGAGCGGTGGCAGTATTTGACTCGAGTAATTTAGCCTTGCGACCAAGACTTTCGAGGGTTTTAAATATGCGACCGTCATAAAGATTCATGGTACGCGGTTCAAGCTCTTTGGCTTTTTTAGAAAAGGCGAGGGCTTGATTAATTGAAGTAAATTCAAAAACATACTGGCGAGTGTGATATTGAATTGGCTGAACCTTTAAAATTACCTCTGTAATAACCCCGAGAGTACCTTGGGCGCCAAAGAAAATTGGCAGCACATCGAACGGCTTATTTTCGCGGTTTACCTCGGTCACCATACGATAACCGGAGCGATTATGGACGGATTCACGAATTTTGGCGATTACTGCCTGATTTTTCTCAGTCAAGTCATAGATGGTGGTATTGGTTTTGGCGTTTTGATCATCTGCTTTCAACTGAGCCAATTTAATACCACGCTTAGTCAGGCTAGTAGTCTGGAAAATTTCACCATTTGGTAAAACTACTTCGATACGATCAGTGAAATAATAGATGCTGCCGTATTTTTTGGCGGCCTCATCGATGAGAGCGGTGGAAATTAGGCCACCGATGGTCTGTTTTCTAGAGGCCACTACAGGAAGTTCTAGGCCGAAGAGTGCCAGTGCATCGTTTAATTCACCGAGGGTGATGCCAGCTTTTACGCGTACTAGACTTTCACGAGTGTCAATTTCTTCGATGGTGTTAAATTTTTCCATGGAAATTAAGAGACCGTCAGTCAGGTCGGCACCCGTAGTGTCGAGACCGGCACCACGTACGCCGATCGGAAGGTTATAACCTTTTTTAGCCAATTTAGCACTAAAGCGTAAGATAAATTGAATATCTTCCGCAGTTTTCGGGATACAAAGAAGGCGCGGCATCATTTCCAAGACGCTCATATCACGCGAATAGGCTGCAAGAATCTCCGGTTTATCAGTGACAAGACCAGAAATATGCGCATTCAAAAACTTCGCAAGTTTATTCATGACCACCCTTTTTCATTAGTATTATTTTAGCATAGGCTTTTTAATTTTTGTAGTTGAATTATGGAATAATTCTGGTTTGATTTTGGTGAATGAATTTTTGTCGGCCAACTACTATTTTAGGACCACAGAATTTTCACCGACTAGATCTTTGAGGCCAGAAATCAACTCTGGACTAGCTTCGATGCGGAATGGCATGCGGAGCGGTTTTTTAATATCGCCGTCTTTGAGTACGAGAATAATTTCCGAAAAACCTGGTGATTCATCACAAAGTTCACGAATCGAAGTGAGCGTGGCGGTATTTTGGGGATTTTCCACCAGAACAAAAAGCTTGAGGCTACGCGGGTCAGCTTCCGGCGCGATAATACGCTTCGGGGTTTCTGAATCTTCGGCGGTTTCCGGCTTGGTTGCTTCAGGGTTGACAGGGGCGGCTTTTCCAGCTGGCTTGTTTGACTTAGCGGTAATACCTGACTTGGTATCAGATGCGGATTTGTCAGAATTGCTTTTCTTGGCGGCTGATTTAGAAATTGTGACGGTTGGAACATCGGTAGATTTTGGCTTGGCAGTATCTTCGCCAGCTGGCTTACGACGGCGGAACTCCTTTTTCGGGGCTTCCGCTGGGTCGGCCAGGTGCGTACCGGTGGACTCGTAAGAAGAGAGTTTGTCATCAGAAAGGACCGAGATGGATTCGGCAATGATTTTCACATCAGAGGTAATATTGCCATCCTTATCTTTAGCATTAATACGACCGGTAACCTTAATTACATTATCGACCGCGAGACGGTCACTATATTCTTCGTAGGTTTTCGGGAAGACTAAGAATTCGAGTTCAGACGTCTTACTTTCAATCTTCACGAAGGCCATTTTGGTATTGGATTTCGTGAGAATGGTACGAATATTGGTAATAATACCGCCCACAATCACTTGCTTGCCGTCATTTTCCGGAGTAACTAGAGTGAAAGGATGGGTTTGCTCTTCGAAATAAGTATCATATTTATCTAGTGGATGAGCAGAAAGATAGAGACCCATCAAATCACGTTCCCAGAGAAGTTGGTCTTTTTCGGAAACTTGAGTTGGTGATGGTTGAATAACTGGCTCTGGAATCGAGCCGGCATCGCCCATCATGCCGAAGAGGTCGGTTTGGCCGGAAGCTTTATCTTTTTGGACTTTGGCGCCATAAGCTTGGATGTCTTCGAGGTTAAACAAAAGATCAGTACGGTTATGGAAGCGGTCGAAGGCGCCGGTTTTGATAGCAGACTCCCAAGATTTTTTATTAAATTTGGAACCGTCGACACGCGCCGCAAAATCACAGACCGACTTGAAGGGTCCGTTTTTGTCGCGCTCAGGGATGACAATATCTTCTACCAGGGCCTTACCCATACTTTTAATCGCGGCCAGACCAAAACGAATGGTGTTTTCTCCGCCGACAATACCGAAGTCAGAATAAGACTGATTAATATCTGGGCCAAGCACCTTAATACCCATACGCTTACATTCAGCAATCTCGATAGCTAAACGATCAGTCCAGCGCATATCAGAAGTCATCAGTGCTGCCATGAAGGCATCTGGATAATGCGCCTTGAGATAGGCGGTCCAATAAGCCACTAGGCCATAACACGCGGCGTGGGACTTATTGAAACAGTAGTTAGCGAAGTCGAGCAACTGCGACCAGAAAGTTTCCGCCTGTTCCTCTGTGGCACCACCCACCTCTTGAGCACCCTTAATAAACTCCGGTTTTACTTTATTCATCAGGTCGACCTTCTTTTTACCTACGGCCTTACGCAGAGTATCTGCCTGACCACCGGTAAAGCCACACCATTCCTTAGAGATCTGCATGAACTGCTCTTGATAAATCAAAATACCGTAGGTGGATTTTAGGGCATTCTCGAGGCCAGGATGAAGATAAGTAATTGGCTCTTCGCCATGTTTACGACGAATGAAGGAATCAATAAACTGCATCGGGCCCGGACGATAAAGGGCTACCATAGCAATAATATCTTCAAAACTACTGGCGCGAAGGTCTTTCAAATAGCGCTTCATACCGGCAGATTCTAGCTGGAAGACACCGGTAGTTTCGGCGCGTTGCAAAAGTTCATAAGATTTTTGATCATCAAGTGGAATACTATAAAGATCAACGTCATCATGATATACCTTACGAATCATACGCAAGGCATTATTAATTACCGAAAGGTTAGAAAGACCCAAAAAGTCCATCTTAAGAAGGCCTAATTCTTCGACCTGAGTCGAAGGATACTGCGTAGCTAGTGGGCCCTTAGCGGAAACTTCGAGTGGCAAGAATTTAACCAATTCATCCGGCGCAATCACCACGCCACAGGCATGCACACCGTGAGAACGAATGGTACCTTCAAGTTTGGAAGCGTAATCAATTACGCGCTTAGCGACCGGATTATGCTCATATTCATGCTTGAGATCGGGCGCGGTCTTAATGGCGTCAGTTAATTTGACATGGTGACCCATCACTGGATCTGGCACGAGTTTGGCGATACGGTCAGCCTCGGCATAGGGTACTTCGAGTACACGCGCGACGTCACGCACGGCGTTTTTGGCCATCATTTTACCAAAAGTCACAATGTTGGCCACGCGATCCTTACCGTATTTTTCCGTACAATACTCAATTACTTCATCACGACGAGTATCCTGAATGTCGGTATCAATATCCGGCATCGAGATACGGTCCGGATTCAAGAAACGCTCGAAGAGAAGACCATATTTCATCGGATCAAGCTCGGTGATACGCAAAGCGTAAGCTAGAATAGAGCCGGCAGCCGAGCCACGACCTGGGCCGTAAATAATACGCTTAGTCTTACCCCACATAATGAAGTCTTGCACGATCAAGAAGTAACCATTGTAGCCCATACGGTCGACAACGCTTAATTCATAATCGATACGTTCAAGAATTTCTGGAGATAATAGTTTGCGACATTCTTCAACCGACCAATCTTGTACCTCTTCCTGAGTTTTACCGCCATAGCGAAAAGCCAGGCCACGAAAAACCAACTTATCGAGATAAGTTTTATCGGTCTCACCCTCCGGCACGGGAAACTTCGGAATCAGGATACGCCCGAGTTTCATGTCGACGTCACAACGTTCGGCAATCTTGCGAGAGTTTTTAATGGCGTCAGGATAATCTTTACCCCAACGGTCAATAATTTCCTGTGGTGGAATGACGTGAAGTTGAAAATCCTTCAAGGTCATACGATTTTGGTCGGAAAGATTGGCGGCCGTACCGATACAGAGGAGAATTTCATGAGCATCCTGGTCTTCGTGTTTGAGGTAATGACCATCACAGGTAACCACGAGCGGCAAACCAGTTTCCTTGGCGATTTGCTGTAAACCTTGATTGATGCGATCTTGCACCTCCCAGTGGGTTGGTGACTCGGGGTGACCATGGTCTTGCATCTCGAGATAGAAGCGGTCTTTATAGACTTCTTTATACCAATCAACCAGTTTTCTGGCACCATCGATGTCGCCATTTTTTAGGCGCACGGAGATTTCCGAGCTAGCACAACCCGAGAGACAAATAATTCCCTCGTTGTATTTTTCCATAATTTCATGGTCAATACGAGGTTTATAATATTTACCATTAATTTCCGCTTCGGTGGCGAGACGACAGAGATTTTCAAACCCCTGATCATTCATAGCGAGCAAGGTGATGTGATAACGCACCTTATCATGCGCGGGATCCTTATCGGTACGATTTCTAGCCGCCACATAGGCCTCGAGTCCGAGAATCGGCTTAATACCCGCAGATTGGCCTTCCTTATAAAGTTCGATCAAGCTCGACATGGTACCGTGGTCGGTGACGGCCACGGCTTGCATGCCGGTTTCTTTGACATACTTAATGAGATCTGGAACCTTGGTCAGACCATCAAGAAGTGAGTAATGCGTATGGTTATGCAAATGCACAAAATCCGCCGGAGACAAGATGTGTTCCGGTGAATCAATTTCTTCGCAAAACTTCAAAAAATCGTCGTTATTTGCCTCGGTAGATGGAGAGGCCTCTGCGGGCGCCGACATTTACTCCTCAGTATCGTCGGTTAATTCTTCAGAAACTGCGTCTTCGACAGGCTCTACAACCTCGTCTTCAATCTCAGCAGCTTTCTTTGCAAATTTTTGCTTAAATTTTCCAAAATTAGTTTTCTGTTCGTGATAAATCTTGCCTAGATTCTCTTTTTGATCGTGGTAGATTTTGCCACCTTTGGCCTTAATTTCAGCACGAGTTTCTTTGCCAGACTTTGGAGCAGAAAGAACCCCAGCAATCGCACCAAGAGCCATACCAAATATAGCACCGAGAACAAAATGACCAGTAGATTTTTTCATATTCCTCCTTTTTGTTAATATATTTATATTATATTACTTTGTCGACTTTTTTGCAGTAGTCTTTTTCGCAGAAGTACGAGGTTTAGATGGATTAACAAAACTCATCAGCTTTTTAGCCAGGATATCCTTCACTAAGCTCCTTGCAAGAGGACCGACTGAGGTCATATCCTTAATATTGTCTGCTACATCATCGGCTTTTTCAGCGATGGATTGACCGGTCTGCACCATGATTTCAATCTCAGAGAGTAGGTGAATGAATTTAACCAAGAAAATAATTCCGACAACCAGAAAGACTAATAAAGTCATTGATAAAATAGCTACTAAAATCCATTCTGCTGTATTCATATAAACCTTTCTTCTAACTATTTTAGCATAAGTTCGATGAAATAAAAAATATAACTGGAGCTACCAGTTATATTTTCTTAGCCAAGCGGATTACGGGTATATCGTAATCTTCGTAATTAGCTTTGTGGTGAATTTAGATTTCGCGAATGAATTTCTTAATATCTTCACCAAAGTCTTCATACATGAAGTTATAAGCAAGTGAAGCAAGCGCGTAATTCTTTGGATCACCAGTAGTCATCCAACGACCCTTAGTTTTTTCGACGTAGACGTTGCCAGTTTCAGCCATCTTAGTAATTGCGTCGACCGTCCAGAGCTCATTATCCAGACCAATATTCTTTGGATCAAGATGTTCAAAAACTTCTGGAGTCAAGAGATAGCGACCATAAGAGGTGAGATTAGATGGAGCCTGTTCAATAGCTGGTTTTTCGATAATATTTTCGAGGGTTTGAAGTTCGGTGTCACGAAGTTTGATAATGCCGTACTTATTCAAAACTTCGCGTGGCATTTCTTGAGAAATAATGATGGCCTTAGCATCTTCGTGTTTCTTATATGATTCGATCAAGGTCTTAATGTCGGAATTGCCGAAAACTACATCGTCAGAATAAGCTACCACGAAAGCCTCATCGTCACGGATGTAAGGACGGGCGGAAGCGATTGGTGAACCATTACCATATGGATAGCTTTGATCTTGTTCAATGACGGTGATTTTTGGAAAATCTAACACGTGTTGCACAGGAGCGTAACGATCTAATTTGCCCTGAGAAGCAAGTTGCTTGCGGATACGGTTGACGGAATTATTAAAGTAATCCTCGTAGATACCTTTACCTTCTGGGGTAGCAACAATGATAATTTCTTTGATGCCGGCGTCCACACATTCTTCAACTACGAGTTGCATGATTGGGCGATTGCCAAGTGGGAGCATGGCCTTAGGTACGGTTTTAGTAATTGGTAGATAGCGGCTAGCAAAGCCAGCGTCAGTAATAACTGCCTTGGTAGGTAACTTATATTTCATAATTTCTCCTTGAGTCTTTATTATACAAGATTGACGCGTAATAGTCAAAGATTACAGGGGTGAATTAGACTTAATCAATAAAAAAAATAGGGCACATGGCCCTATTTAGGATTGGTTTTATTTTTTAGAAATTTTCTTGGCAGTTGGTTTTTGAGTTTTCTTAGTAGCAGCTTTTTTTAACTGACTTATGTGCAGTTTTTTCACCAAGATTTTTTGACTTATAAGCACGATCTGGTTTTACAGAAAGTTCTTTAATGGCGGCAATTTTCTTAGCATTCTTGATAGATTTAGCGCGATTTTCTTCACGTTTTTCACGAAGCTCAGTTTCGTATTCGTGTTTTTGTTCTTTATTGTGGATAGCATAAATCAGATTAGAGATACCGAAAATCATCATGTAGGAGCCAAAATATTTAATAAATGGCAGATTACCGAGATGTCCAGCATTTACAACCACGATTCCGATAATACAGCCGGAAATACCAGTGAGCACCCAAATAAAACGGTCGGTCAAATCATCCACGGAGCCGAGACCAATGAAGATCTCCAGAATACCACGGGTGATGGTGTATAGACCGATAATGGCGAGATGCCAAATGGCGTTCTGATCCTTGGCAAAGAGCATGGTGAAAGCCGTGGCGATTTCTAGGACGGCCATGAGAAGTGAAATACCCCAGGTTTCTTTCAAATGGGTACGAGTAAGGAGGTTTAGCATTTCGATAATACCGAGACCGAGCAAAACCGTACCCGCAATCACGATAATTGCCTCGAGACTATTAAGGTTAGTGAAGAGGGCGTACCAGCCGAAAAGAAGTGCCAACACACCCTGCAATGCGAAGATTAGCCAGTGGCTATCAATGTATTTTCGCTTGATTGACATATAATTTTCCTTGTTAATTCTTATGCTTATTTTAGCATAAAATAAAAAATAAAGCTGAGTTTACTGAAATATCACAAAAAACCTCGAATTCGTTTCATAAATTCGAGGGGATGTTTAATCAACTAAAAAATCCTAGACGTGGCGAACTTTACGGCGCAGAGTTTCGATAGGTAAAGTCTTTGTATAGTAAGAGATTTTATCTAAAACAAGGTCTCTGGCTTCGAGGTATTTCAATTCTTCGACACCAAATCCACGCTTAAAGACTGAGACACCATAGAAGCGATGCTTGGTGTCGTTTTCGTCAACAATGCCCCAGAAATTATAGCGTTTAATGCCGCGCTTTCTGGCGTCACGCATAGCTTCCATATGGAGAAGCGGGGCACCGGAATACTTAGTACCAAGTTCGGAGGAAACGCCATAATGATAAGATGCTTCATTGCCGTAGAAAATCATGAAGTTTTCTGCAAGGATTTCACCACCTAGCTTCGCGATATAAAGTACCGCCTCGTCATTTTTGGCAAATGCAGCAAACTGCTTGGTAAGAAAGTCCTCTGAAAAGGCATAAAAATCGTGGCGTTTAGCGGTTTGCAATTCAATTTGATAAAAATCATGAATCGCTTTCGGGTCGGAAGTTTTCTCGATGGTGATTTGATTTTTCTCCGCTTTACGTAACGCACGGCGCAGACGCTGACGCATGTTTTTAAGAATTTCTTCTTCGGAATTTTCTAGATTTAATACACCTGCAAACTCTACCGAAAGATACATCGGGGCCTTGCGAAAACCGAGTTGCTGAAAAATCTTCGCATTTTCTGGGGTATTTTGCAGCTGAGGGCGCACGCGGACAAAAGTACATTTTAGTTTTTTTGCTTGCAACTTCATGTCGTCAAAAATCAGTTTCTTAACTTCTGGATTAGACCAATCAAATATTGGCCCACCGGCTACGGCGAGGTGACGGCCACGCTTAGCTGGTTCGACTTCGCCAGCATAAACTCCAACGAGCTGGTTATTTTCATCATAGATACCACGACGCACAATGTCAAAACCACGCGAACGATAGAATTCATAAAAATCCCAGGATTGCAAAAAGTTAGCATCGGGATGACTCGTAACGAATTTATCCCACTCAGTTTGATTTTCGACGGTTTTGACGGTGTATTTCATAGTTTCCTTTTTAATTTATAGATGACGTTTTTTGCGACGAGCGTCTTCGACTAGACGAATCAGACCGTAGTGAAGTTTTTTGACTGGAAGGTCATGAGCATGCAAATAATCAAATTTTTCACCACCAAAGCCAGATTTGAAGGTAGTGACGCCAGCGAATTTATGATTTTTTTGGCCGGCTGGTGCAATTCCCCAGAGATTATAACGAAGTTTCCCTTGTTTTTTAAGATCCTTCATTACATGCCATTGTAAGGCATAGGCGCCTGGGAATTTGTAATTTAATTCAGTGGAAGCTGCCTCAAAATAATCACCTTCTAGCGCATCAGTTAAGACTAAGCCGTAAGCTACTGGTTTACCATCGAGGGTGGCGCGGTAAATCTGAAGATCAGAGCCGAAAGCCTTGGCATAAGCATTGAGATCCTTGCGACGTGGCGGAATAAAGCCTTGACGTTTGGCAGTTTCAGCCTGAATCTGGTGAAATTCACGGAGAATTTCAGGTGTATTGGATTTTTCAACGTTGAAATTTAGTTTCTCTGAACGACGCACCTCATAACGAGTTTGACGACGCATGTTTTTCAAAAGATCCTCTTCAGACTGGGTGAGATCAACGAAAATGGTATTTTCGGCATGAAGAAAATAGGAGGCAGAAAGCGACGGAAGCGACTCGATAAGCGTTCGATTTTCTGGGGTCTCCTCGAGATTTGGACGAAAACGCACGAAGACACAATTATTTTGCTTGGCATAGCGGTAGATTTCGGCCATGGCAAGCTCTAGCTCATTACGATTCTGATAATCGAGAATCGGTCCGCACGGAATCTCCAAAAAACGGCCACGCTTAGCGTCTTTAATAATGGCAAGACAATAGGATTTTTCACTAAACATCAGGAAGATAGGCTTATGACCAATGGATTTATTGACTTCATACCACTGTTTGGATTGCAGGAAATTAGTGTGTGGCAAAGCATAACGAAGTACATCGATTTGCTCTATTTCAGTTTCGGAAAGAGATTTTTTAGTAGTAAATGGAGTGATTTTTTCACCTTGTGAATTGACTTCGTATTGATTAATTAGATGCCTGGCTTCAGCAAGCTCAAAAATATTTAACCAATTTGGTAGATTAATCAGATGTTTGGCGGCGAAGACTGCGTTCGGGCAAGCTTTTTCGTTAAAATTAGCTTGGGTATAGTATCTCTCTGGTGAAACTGGTGAACTATACCAAATATCATCCATAATGAAACCTGCGACGGTGAGTTTTTCTAATAATTCTGCCCGATTCTCTACAAAATAGAAACGACGAAGTGGAGTGCGATGCTGGAGCTTCTTCAGATCACGTAAAGCTAGTTTAGCCTGCCAATGGTTGAGGCGAATAGAGCTATCCAGTTTAGCGTCAGCGGATTTCTGAATTTGATGAGTCTTCAAGAGAAAGGCGGTAAAGAGTCGACCAAAATTAAGGCGACCAATCTGCAGATGGAATAATCCACGGGTAATGGCGCCAAAAAGCGGATATAGACGAGTACGAAAACGATCAGCAAAGCTTGGTAGATTTGTCGGGATGGTAAAAGATTTTTTGCGTTTATCAGTTTTTCGAAGGAATAATAGTCCACCAGAAATCAGATCGAGAGATTTTCCCTTGCCAAAACTCATAATTGCGGCATCACCGACCATGCCAGCTTCACGACCATCCGAGTAATCCATCCCAACACAGTGTGCAAGATCCTCAATTAGAGTGAGGTTATATTTTTTAGCCACGGCTTCAATATTTGCGATATCGCATGGGTAAGCTAGATTATTTTGCACAATCACGGCTTTAATTTCCGGATTTTTCGCGCAGGCTTTTTCGAGAGCCTTAGCATCGAAATGGAGATTTTCGAGATTCACATCAAGGTAAACTGGTTCACAACCAGCACTTCGCACCGCTTCCACTACGGCAAAGCAAGTTAAAGCCGTAATCGCCACCTTATCCCCAGGCTTAGTGAAATTTTTAATAGCCTCAGAAAGTGCAGTGCGACCAGAGCCGTAAAGTGCAACATTTTCCGCTTCTACCTGGTAGCGGTCAGCGACATAGATTTTTAATTTTTCAGAATCTTTTTTGAAGCCAAAGGCAAATAATTGTCTAAGTGTCCTCTTCAAACCAAATTGGCTAGCGTGGGCAATGAATTTCATTAGGCAAGTACCTCACTGATAGCCTTAGCGAGACCTTTTGGATCATCGATATAGGGAGCGTGACGCCATTTTTCGGAAGAATAAAAAGTACTATTTTTAATCAATTCATGAAGCTTTTGGCCTTGGCGAAGCGGTGTGATTTGATCATTTTCACCCCAAAGAATCGAAGTTTTTACCTTAATACGAGACGGATCGAGGTTTTTATCAGATTCATGCATGTTGGCTAAAGTTTTTTTCATATTTTCCGGTGCATGAGCATAATCAGAAGCGCCGACGATTTTATGGAAGACCTTACGCAAAATTGGAATGCGCTTAAAGATACCAAAAGCCTTACTGAGACCACGTAAAAGGTCACGTTTCAAGGATTTTTCGTATATACCCGCACTATCAAGAAGAATTAAATGCTGAAGTTTTTTCGGATGTTTGATGGTGAGGTTCATCAGAATGCGCCCACCATTACTATGTCCGAGTACGACAGCCTGATCCGGCAATTCGCGTTTAGCCCAACGTACATAATCATTAATTGTCCAAACTTTTTGGCTTTGCTCAGTAAGACCAGGAACGTGCAACATTTTAACTTCGATCTGATATTTATCGCGTAAAATCTCAATAGTTTTAGCCCATGGCTCCACGGTGTAAGCCCAGCCATGAATAATGTATAAAGTTTTCATTAGTTAAGTCCCCTTTTTTCGCGACGCTTTTCTGCGGCTTTTTCACGGCGTGGCAGACGCTCAGCGTCTTTTAAATTTAATAATAATTTTTCGATAATCCATTCGAGGTATTGGCTACCCTTAAAGAGAATGGTTTCACTGTTCTTAGCGTTTTGCTGAATGAATTCGAGGGCTTTTTTCGGTTCATCAAAGACGTTGACCTTAATTCCCTGCTTCTTTAAGATTGGATAGGTGTATGCGCGAGTACGCCGACCGATTAAAATTACCTGTTCAGGGTTAGATGCGATAATAGCATCGGCAAGTTTTTCATGCTCATGCTGCTCGATACTGCCCTGCTCCACCATATCCCCGATTACTAACCACTTATGTTGAGTGCGCATTGAGCGGTACATTTTAAGGATTGACTCCATGGAGATTAGATGAGCATTATAGCTACTATCGATAATTTTTAGATTATTAATTCCTTTCAAAAAAGTATTACGTCCAGGTGCTTCACGCATATCGGAAAAATCATTTGGCATTTGAATGTGGAGATATTCACAAAGCTTGGCGAGCATAGACAACTGAATTGCAAGGTCGCGTTGCATCGGATTTTTAAAGGTGATAGTGAATTCACCCAGCTTTGGCTGACTAGTAAAATCCATGACGAACTCAGTCTTATTTGGATAAACGGCATAATTTAACAATTCACTCTTGCTACACTTAATAACTTCGGCCTTAGTCTTGCCTTTGGCGACAATTTTATCTATCGCACGATTCATTAGAACGACATCCTTATCGATGAGAATTAATTTTTGAGTATTTTCTGGTAAAGTAGCGAATTCGTGCGTGATGGCTTTTTCGAGATTTGGGAAGATACCGGCTTCGACCTGTTTTTCAAATTGCACGGCATGCGAAAGACCCAGAGAAACCCAAATCGTGACTTCTGGTTTTAGCCATTTAGCAAGAAATTCTGCTTCATGCGGGCGTTCGCCATCGATTTCGACAATATAAAACTTTTCACGATGGGTGTAAAAAAGCGACTTGAATGGCACACCAATGATTAAGCTAAGCCAGCGCCACTTACTACCACGCACACCGTCCATATCAACAATATCAAAGGCCACACCAAAGGCAGAATTAGCATTAAAGGAATAATGCGCCTTGGTTTTGAGAGTGGACTCGACTAAGTTTAACATGGTAGTCTTACCCACTGAACCGGTAATAGCAATTACCCGAGGTTTCCAGCGCCTAAGCGAGATATTAGCAAAAAAACGAAAATAATTCGCAGCTAAAAAATAAAATTTCTTTTTAAGTCTCATTACGAGCGTCATATATTTATTTTAGCATATACTGTTAATTTTTAATATTTTGGAAGAAGCGGGCGGCGCGTTCAGTGGTGGGATGATTCATTACTCGATGCGGTTCACCATCTTCAATAATTTTCCCCTTATCAAGAAAGATAAGGCGGGTGCCAACTTCTCTGGCAAAACTCATTTCATGAGTGACAATCACCATAGTACGGCTGTGATCTTTGGCAAGATCTTTAATGACCTCGAGTACTTCGCCAACCATTTCTGGATCGAGCGCAGAGGTCGGCTCATCGAACAAAATTACCTCTGGATGCATAGCGAGAGCTCTAGCGATAGCGACACGCTGTTTTTGGCCACCGGAAAGATTCTTCGGATAATCATAAGCTTTATTCGCTAAACCCACCCGTTTTAGTAACTCCATAGCCTCTTTTTCCGCCTGCTTATTCGAGATATGTAGAACTTTTTTAGGAGCAAGCTTGATGTTTTCTATGATATTAAGATTTTCAAAAAGATTAAAACTTTGAAAAACCATACCAACTTTAGCACGAAGTTTATTAAGATTGGTTTTGGGATTCGTAATCTCCTGTCCATCGATAAAAATTTGACCCTTATCTGGAGTATTCAAAAGGTTCAGGCAGCGCAAGAAAGTAGATTTTCCGGAGCCGGAAGAACCAATCAAGACGACAGTTTCACCATCCTGAATTTCCAGATCAATACCGCGTAAAACTTTTTGGTTTTCAAAACTTTTTTCAAGTTTCTTTACAACAATCGACATATTAAGCTAACCTCTTTTCCACTTTCGACATAATTTTAGTAAAGATTAGAGTAATCATCAGGTAAATAATCGCGGCAGCTACCAGAGATTCAAAAGCTGTGGCAGTCAGAGAACGAATATCATCGGCGCCACGCATGATATCACCAAGGCCTATCCAACCGACAATAGAAGTCTCCTTGAAAAGTGAAATTCCTTCACCAATTAAACCTGGCAAAGAATTTTTCAGCGCCTGTGGCATCACGACGTAAAGTTGCGTACGAAATTCTGAAAGACCGAGTGAACGCGCGGCTTCCTTTTGACCCTTCGAAACGCTCTCGATGCCACCACGAATAATTTCGGAAACATAAGCGCCACTATTTAGAGAAAAAGCGACAGCCGCTACGATGATTTTCGGCATGGCGCGGTACTCGGCAAAAATTACGTAATACATAATCAGAAGCTGCACCAGAAGAGGCGTGCCGCGAATCACTGTGATATAGAAATTTGAGATTCTTTGGCAAAATTTCGAACTAGAGGTGCGCATCATGGCTAAAATCAATCCTAGCAGGAAGCCAAAAAAGAGGGCCAGGATGGTTAGAACAATGGTAACTTCAAATCCGTGCCAAAAATAAATCCAACGACCATTACCGAAAATAACTTCAAAAAATTTCATCTGCTCTCTCCAAAATATTTCCTTAATAAGGCATCCATCCGACCATCTTCCTTCATGCGATTAATCGTCTGATCAACTTTCTCCTTAAGCGTGTGATTAGATTTTTTCATGGCAATGGCATAGGATTCATTACCGATAGGTGAACTCAAAATTTTGAGCCCAGAAAAAGCCGTGATGTATTGCGTGGCCGGAGCGTCATCGAGAATAACTGCATCAACCCGACCGGAAGCCAACTCCTGCAAAACATTTGGCGCGGCTGGGAACTGAATCACTTTGGCGCCTTTAATTTCGGAAGCCAAGATATCCCCAGTAGTGCCGAGTTGAACGCCGATTTTCTTACCGATTAGGCCAGATTTATTAAAAACTTTACTATCTTCTGGGACAATAATACGCTGGGTGGCCTGATAATACGGCTCTGAAAATAGCGCATTCTTCGCACGTTCCTCGGTGACCGACATGCCAGCCACGGCGATATCAATACGACCGCCTTCGAGCGCTGGAAGAAGTCCATCAAAGGACATGTCCTCAATTTTTAGCTCAGCGCCGAGGTCTTTCGCGATTTCGCGCGCAAGGTCAATATCGAATCCAACCACTTGCCCACCTTCTTTATATTCAAAAGGCTTGAAAGTAGCGTTTGTACCCATGACGAGTACCGAGGCATCATGAGATACCACAGTCTCGCGTTTTAAAATATCGAAAAACATCCAGAAAAAAGCCGCAACGCACCCCGTCAGAATAATCAAATTTTTAATAAATCGGACAGGATTACGTTTCGGCTTATGCATAGTTTAAGTATAAGGTGTTTGACCTGAGATTTCAAGATGATTAGATTTGCGTAAAGTATCCTGGATCTCCAGGACGATCTATGCGAAGACATTTGAGTTGTTCGCCACTTGAAATATTACATCGTGACCCATTACTAGTCCTCAATAATCTACGACCGCCAAATACTTCTAATCTTAAATTAGGTGCGTTTGACAAATTAAAATCATTTTTAGCATAGATACGAGTTAAGCCATCCCTGGTATAGCTCCCCAAAGAAAACATATCCTTAAAATTGGTAACATTTCTAGTATCAAAGTTAGTTAGATATAAAGTTGTCAAATATTCAGTACCTGAGAACATACCACTCATATCAGTTACATTTTGCGTATTGAAGCTTGATAAATCAAGCGTGGCAAGCTTAACACCAGCGAACATACCGCTCATATTTGTAGCGCTCTGCGTCTCAAAGCCTGCTGTATTTAACGAAGTAATTGATGCGTTCCAAAACATGTTTTTAAAATTTGTCACCTTGCCAGTATTAAACCTTGAGACTACTACAGTCTGCAAATTACGAAGCTGATAAAACATACCATTCATATCAGTCACGTTTTGAAAATCAAAACTACTTAAGTTAATGGTGGTTAATTTTGCAGCATCTCGAAACATCTCACTCATATCGGTAACTTTTGAGGTATTGAAGCTTGACATATTTATATCGGTGAATCTACTAGAATCCTTAAACATACCCTTCATATTAACTACATTAGATGTATTAAAGTTACTTAGATTCAAATTAATTGTAGCAGTTCCTCTAGTAAAAAATCTTATTCCACTAAACATTTCACTCATATCTTGCACCTTGCGGGTATCAAATCTTGAAATATCGATTGGGTTTAATAATGAGGCATCTTTAAACATACCCTTCATGCTAATCACTTCACTAGTATCAATACCTGATAAATCCGCACTGTAAACACTCGAGAACGAGCTGAACATATAACTACTGTCTGGGTTAGCATAAATCTTAGCAGCATCCGAGCCATAACATATACTTTGATCACCCCAACTCCAATCTGGCCAAATGTAAATATCAAAGTCTGACTCTACCGGATCGGCAACGTTATAAGTTAATGACTGCTTTTTAATAGTCTCTGTAACAGTACATCGCCTAAAAGCGTTTGCTCGACTAATATTTACTCTAGCTATGACTTGGTTAATTTCTGGACCAGACTTAAAAACGGCACGCCTGTCAATCGGATTAGTTACGACAGAAAAAATTAAACGATTTGTATAGCTACCATTTTCAAGATTACTCGCAAGCTTCATGCCGATATTTAAATCCGTGATACTGGCACCATTGGTAGCTTCGGTAGTTTGGCGGAAACTAGCGGGTGCAGCAAGTGCTGGAATAGGATTGTAATTTGGCGCGGAAGTTAGACGATAACCCCAGGTGTTATTAGGAAGATTTGCTAATGGACTAGGAGTAGAGATTGAATCAATTTTTGCAAGCATCGCAGAGCTATTGTTTACTAGGGCGGTATTATTTGATTCAGAACTTATTGTTGCAGTATAACCAGTACGGTTGTTAGTATTGACAGTCAAGCGCAATGGAAACTCAGTGGTTTTATTAGTGGAATTAATCACCTGGTTACCATTGATAGTTACGTTGGCGTTACTGATAGCCGCGGAGAGAGTTGGGGTTGGGGCGGCAAAAACATCCGAAGTACCAAATTGGTTGCCTAAAATAGTGAACGTAAAAACGATAACAGCAAGATTAAAGACTTTTTGAGCCCACAAAAATATTTTGGATTGATGATAGAGATTTTTCATAGTTTTTTATATGACCGTGTTATTTGTCGTGTTCTATTTTAACATAAGCAAAATAAAAATCCAAATGCGAGATTTGGATTTTTTAGATATCTTTGGATTTTAAGTTTATATTTTCCGATGAGTTGTGAGTTTTTTTAAATTATAAATATGGTTTTAAGTGTTTTAATTATGGCTTAGCGGTAAAGTAGCCTGGAGTACCGGCGGCATCTAGACGAAGCCAGGTCTTATCAGCGGTAGCTGGGTCGGTCTCATGAGAGCCATTACCACCACGCAGATTGGTACGGCCAGTGAAGAGATTTTCAGCTTGTGCGGAAGTATCGACGACGAAATTTGCCGAAGCATAAATTACAGTTAAGGCATCGCCAGCTGGACAACCATTAGCGGCGCCACCAGCACTAGTGAGGCTGAATAGCTTATCAAAATTTCGCACATTAGTAGTATTCAACATCGAAAGATCGAGGCTAGCAACCTTACAAGTATTAGCGAACATACCTGCGATAGTATTGGCATTTTCTAGAGTAAAATTAGTACCTAGTTTAATTTCGGTAGCGGCTTGAAGATTATTAAAGAGATTAGCGGCATCCGTCACCTGCTTGGTATTAAAATTCGAAAGATCAAGCGATGTAAGTTCAGTCATACCGGAAAACATATTGCGCATATTGGCGACACGAGTCGTATCGAAGTTTGCTAGATTCAAGCTTTGGACTTTTTCGGTACCATCAAACATGCTTGCCATATTTACAACATTACTGGTATCAAATTTCGCCAAATCGAGATCCTGTACGTGAGTAAAATTCTTGAACATGCTAGAAGAATCCGGCGCGAGGAAGATTTTTTCGGTCTCTGCATAATAATAAACAGTTTTATCGGCTTCCTTATACCAAGCTTTGATGGCATAATCAGAATTTACGTTATCTTGAACCTCGATTGCCTTATCACCGGCAGTAGGAGCGGTGATACTACGACGGAAATGTTCAATCATTTCTTGACCATGACCAAAAAAGTTTGAGGAACTACGTTTACCAAGATAAGTAATGGCCTTATTGAAAACTTCGCCCTTATCCATAATGGCTTCTTTTTGATAAGTATTCGCCACTACGGAAACCACAAGCTGGTTAATATAATCGCCAGGACGCAAATCATCGCCGAGATTAATGCCGAGATTGAGAATAGTTTTTTGGTTAGTAACTTCTTTTTCGGTATTATTTGTCACAGTGGCTGGGTGACTGAGGCTTGGGATTGGACTGTAGTCGGTAGCGCTAGATAATTTATAACCCCAGGTATTTGCGGTGAAGTTATTCAGCGATTGGTTGCCCGTAATCGACTCAATCTTATCTGGTTTGGCTGGGTCAGAATTATTCAAGGCGGTATTATCGGTTTTAGAATTAACCACGACCTTGTAGCCGGATTTATTTTTCGCGGTAACACCGATATTTAGATTCATTTCCCTTTTAACCGTAGGATTATCGAGTAGAAGATCGCCATCCACTTGAGTTTTGACGTTATCAACATAGGCCGAAAGACTGGACTGATAGAGGGCAGAAGTGTTTTTAGTGTTAAGCCAGGCAGCTGCGACCAAGGTCAAAGCAAGGCCCGAGCTAAGCTTCAAAAATTTATGATTCACAATATTTTCCCTAATTCGTTTTATACTACATTTAGTTTAGCATAACTAGAATGGAAGAAAAGTCTTGAAAAATTTGAGAAATGGTATTTGCGGTTTTATAAGTGATCATACGCACAGAAATATCCACTATGACTAAAATTTCCCACTCTCAACCATGCCAAATCTGATACTGGGATATTTTCTCCATTTAAACCACAACTTTTATAGTTAGTACGCCCAGCAAACATTCCCTCATAACTCTCTACGTTTTCCGTACTCCATGTACGATCATCATAGTTCGAATATTCTACTTCTATATTCTTTATTTTATTTTCCTGATCAGTAGCAAATATATAATCCAACTTCTTAACTTTCTTGGTTTGTTTACCAAAAGCATCTCCCAAATAGTAATATTCTTTACCATTTAGGCCATAAAACATATAACTCAAATCTTCGGCATTTCTTAAGTCGATAAATTCTGCAAAACGAATATCCTTTAATTGTCTAGTTCTTGCGAACATACCAGACATATTAACTACGTTTTTTGTGTCAAAAAAACTTGGCCCAACGTAATTATTAACTGGAATTTCTTCTAGCCCAGTATCAGCAAACATCTCATGCATATCAGTGATTTTTTCCGTATTAAATATATATTTTCCGAAATTTAAGGTTTTCAGTTTTGGATTTTTTTGAAAACATATTAGCCGTAGTAGTAGCAAAAGAAGCATTGAGTTTAGTAGTGTCGATCGATTCTAAATTAGAAAAACCATCGAACATCTTTTCACTATTTTCATTTAAATAGGCATATTTTGTAGAAGTCCAGTAATAAACAGTCTTTTCTGACGGTTCATACCAAATTTTAAATTCACCCTTCACATCAGCATTGGCTGCAATATTTTTCACATTTGCGCCTTCCGGTATAGTATTAGAAGATTTAATATGAACTACATTTTCCTCGCCACCAGCAATTTCCTTGATAACTTTATTAAAATCAATCCCCGATGGTAGATTAGCGATTTGGTTAGATACTACCGAATAAACAACAGTATTTTTATAATTAGCTGGTTTAATATTCTCATTTAACTTAATTGCATAGTAGGTTTTTACCATTCTACTATCTTGGTTTGCAATAAGTTTTGGATGATTTTTATCTGGAATAGGTTGATAATTCGTACCGTCAGTGCTGAACCCCCAGTTATTTCCCTTAAAATTATCTAGAGTTAAGTTTTCGGAGATAGATTTAATTTCATCATTAACGAATTTTTCCTCATTAACAAGCGAGGTGGTGTTATTTTTTGTATGAACTGAGACGGTGAAGCCACTGTCATCTGCACCCTGAACGTATAACTCAGCTAACATCTGCATTGATTTCGAATCAGAATCTAAAATATCTCTGCCGTCCGCATTGGTATTAGTATTCCAGGTAAAGAAAGCAGATAGTTCACTAGCGTGAGTATTATCAGTGTTTAAAACAATGCCAGCTAAAGTGACTATGAACAACAAAACAGCGCATTTTACAATGTTTTTATTTTTACTAAAAAATAACATGAAACCTTCTCTCCTTTAACTAAGTTTAGCATAAGTAAAATAAAAGAGAAGACTTGAAAATTTATTAAATTATAGCAAAACCGTTTAAAATTGTCATTTTCGATAATTTTAAACGCTTATGGTTTCTGAGTGAAGTAGCCCTTAGCGCCTGGGCGGTCGATGCGAAGCCAAGTTTTGTCAGCAGAAGCAGGATTTACAAGGAAGGAGCCATTGCCACCACGTAGTTTAACCTGATTTCGAAAGACATTATCAAATTCAGTACCAGCAGAGATGTTAAAATCTTGACTGACGTAAATTTTTTCCAATTTAGTTTCGAGCGGGCGCGAGGAAGCAAACATGTTGCTAAATTTATTCACCTTCGCAGTATTAAAATTACTTAAATCAAGTTCAGTAAGACTATTCGTATCTGTAAACATGCCACGCATATCTGTCACACTAGCCGTAGAAAAACGTCCGCCGAGATTTATTGAGGATAAAGCCGCCATACCGGAAAAAATATCTTGCATATTATGAACCTTACTAGTGTCAAGATGACTGAAGTCAAGATTTTCGAGCTTACTAGTACTATAAAACATACGATACATGGATTCTACCTTGCTGGTATTGAAAGACGAAATGTTGAGATTTTTTAACTCAAACATATAGCTAAACATGGATGCCATATTTGTCACATTACTTGTATCAAACTGTGAAAGATCCAGACTGACCAACTTACGATCGTTGAAGAACATACTATACAAACTGTTTGCCTTAGAAGTATTAAAATTGTGTCCAAGCTCAAGACTAGTGAGATTCAGCATGCCACTAAACATACCAGCCATACTAATACTTTCACTGGTATTAAAAGTCGAGACATCAAGTGAAGTGAGGTTCGAGCAGGCATTAAACATATTAGTAAAATCTGTAACTTTTCTAGTGTCAAAACTCGAAAGATCAATTTCCTGCAATTGATTACAATTATTAAACATACTATTCATATTAGTGACATTACTAGTCTGGAAATTAGGGCTTAAAATAATCTTTTTTACATTACCCATACCACTAAACATCGCACTCGTAGTAATCACTTTTCTGGTATCAAAATTCGAGAGATCAAGCTCCTCCAGAAGGATGCAGTTTGCAAACATGCTGGCCATATTTGTAACGTTTGAGGTCTTAAATTTGTCACTAATTTTAAAATCAGTCAGCGAGCGGAGGTTACCGAACATGGAGAGCATATTGGTAACCTTAGAGGTATCAAAATTACGGATATCGAGACTAGTGAGCTTGGTGGCACCACCAAACATGGTTTGCATATTGGTAACCTTTGCCGTATCAAAACTCGAGACATTCAGACTGGTGAGATTACCACAATCCTTAAACATTTCCTGCATATTAACAACATTAGCAGTATTAAAATTACTTAAATCAAGTGAGGTAAGATTACTTGCGGCACTAAACATATTGCCCATATCGGTAACTTTAGCGGTATCGAAATTCGAGAGATCAAGATTTTGTAAAGAAGAATCACCCATAAACATACGAGAGAAGCTTTTAACATTTTTAGTTTTAAAACTAGAAATATTGAGATTCTTCAGGGACCCCATATAGGCAAACATATTAGTCATCGCAGTGACGCGGGAAGTTTTAAAGGTAGAAAGATCTAGATTCACCACACTCCTGGCGTTATTAAACATAAAAGACATATCCCTCACGTAACGTGTATCGAGTCCTGACAAATCGATATCAGTAATATTAAGGATGTTATTAAAAATCTGACGTGAGTCTTCATTCATGTAGACGCGGTCATTCTCGCAATAGTAATAAACTGTTTTATCTGCTGGATCAAACCAAGCTAAAATTTCATAGCTTGATTCATCAGAATCTTCGATATTGATAGTCTTCATGGCGGCCGTCGGCGCGGTCGGGCTTCGTTTGAACCTCTTTATAGCATGCAAATTAGTGCCAGCAAGCATTGCACTCCGAGCAATTTTCTGATTTAAATCTGGTCCTCTTGTGAGAGTAGCATTGGTACCGGCATTATTATTCGAAATAACCGAGATCATGAGTGTGTTCTTATAACTACCGCTCAAAAGATCAGTGCCCAAATTCATGCCTATAGTAATATTTTTAACTTCATTACCATCGGTTTTTTCTTCAGAGTTAAAAAGATTCGTCGGGCTGGCAACTGAACCAATTGGTCGAAAATTAATCTCATCATCTATCTTGTATCCCCAGGTCCTAGCAGGAAAATTACTTAGAGTATCTGTATGAGGAATTGAATTGATCTTATCAGTAACAGCAGAATTCGGACTGACTAGTGAAGTATTATTCGAATCAGTGCTAACAATTACGCGGTAACCACTTTTATCGTTAGAGTTGATAGTTAGTTTCGTGGTCGCTTCCTGAAGCTGTGGGCTCGCGGGATGATTATTACTGCCATTAAATGTCACCGAAGATTGATTAAGAGCCGCAGATAAAGTCGGCGTAAAGAGAGCGTAAGTTTGGGGAGCAAAAATCAAGTTCAAGCTAAAAATTGAGGCCGTAAGAGTAAAAAAGCCGGCGAGACTTTTCAGCCATGAACGGGTGATTCGCAGTTTTTGATTATTATCGCTCGTCATGCAGGATAATTTTAACATAAAGGTTATACTAAAACAAATCAAAAATCCCAATACAAGATTGGGATTTTCAAGTAATTTATGTTTTAATTACATTTTGATTTCGGCGTCGACGCCAGCTGGCAAAGACAAGTTTTGAAGTGCATCAATAGTCTTTGGGGTAGCATTGGTGATGTCGATGAGACGCTTGTGAATCTTCATTTCGAAAGCTTCACCACCGGTCTTGTAAACGTGAGGTGATTTCACCACAGTAAAAGTACTGCGCTTAGTTGGTAGTGGGACTGGGCCAGAAACGGCGGCACCAGTACGGATAGCGGTATCGACGATTTGCTTAGCGCTTTGGTCGATAACACGATGGTCGTAGGCTTTGAGACGAATACGGATCTTCAAGCCTTCGTTTTTTGCGTCTGCCATGTTTTCCTTCTAATTCTATAACTTCAGATGCTTGATGCGTCAATGAGTTTTTAGAATTCAATTAATAATAGTAAATTTATTTTACGATAAAAACCGAGGTTCGTCAAGACAAAAAAATACCTCTCCCGAAGGAGAGGTATTTAGGTTGTTATAGATTATTTGATAATCTTAGTAACAACACCAGAACCGACAGTACGGCCACCTTCGCGGATAGCGAAACGGTCGTTGTTGTTCATAGCGATAGCTGAAAGAAGCTTGACCTGGAAGGTAACAGTGTCACCTGGCATAACGATTTCTTTGTCAGCTGGAAGTTCGACTTCACCGGTAACATCGGTAGTACGGAAGTAGAATTGTGGCTTGTAACCCTTTGAGAATGGGGTGTGGCGGCCGCCTTCTTCTTTCTTCAAGATGTAAACCTGAGCTTCGAATTCAGTGTGTGGGGTGATAGAACCTGGCTTAGCAATAACCTGACCACGTTCGATTTGTTCGCGTTCGATACCACGGAGCAAGAGACCAGCGTTATCACCAGCTTCACCTTCGTTAAGAGTCTTGTGGAAAGCCTCGATACCGGTAACGACAGACTTTTGGGTAGCCTTCAAACCAACGATTTCAACTTCGTCGTTCAATTTGACAACACCTTGTTCGATACGACCAGTAGCGACGGTACCACGACCCTTGATGGAGAAGACATCTTCGATTGGCATCAAGAATGGTTTGTCAAGATCGTGTTCAGGAATATCAAAGTAATCATCCATAGCGTGGACGAGATCCATGATGCGGTCTTCCATTTCGGTGTCGCCTTCAAGAGCCTTAAGAGCAGAACCCTTGATGATTGGAGCGTTGTCACCGTCGAAGCCGTACTTGTTCAAAAGTTCACGGACATCCATTTCAACGAGCTCAACGAGTTCTGGGTCAGCAAGATCCATCTTGTTGAGGAAGACGATGATTTTTGGTACGTTCACCTGGTGAGCGAGAAGTACGTGCTCACGAGTTTGTGGAAGTGGACCATCGTTAGCAGCAACTACGAGGATAGCACCATCGATTTGAGCAGCACCGGTAATCATGTTCTTGATGTAGTCGGCGTGGCCTGGCATATCTACGTGAGCGTAGTGACGCTTTTCTGATTCGTACTCTTGGTGAGAGGTAGCAATGGTAATACCACGAGCTTTTTCTTCTGGAGCGTTGTCAATCTGATCGTAAGCAACTGATTTGTTAACATCAGATGGGAGGCGCTTCGCAAGTACGGTGGTAATAGCAGCAGTAAGAGTAGTCTTACCGTGGTCAACGTGACCCATAGTACCAACGTTAATGTGTGGCTTGGAACGGTCGAAATTTGCCATTCTTTATTATTCTCCTTTAATATTTATTCTCCTTGGCACTAATATTAACCAGCCAAGAAGCTAGATATATCTATATATTAATAGATTTTACGGAATAAGTAAAGAGAGAAATCCAGAAAAAAAGGCGCCAAATTGACGCCTTGACAGTTAGTTTTTCGATGTTGTAGTAAAATTAGCCCAGATGGGCTGGTGTGATTTTTAATTTAAATTTGCAGTTTTAATCTTCCGGTACGACTTTGACCAAATCATGGCGTTCACGATCCCATTCACAGCCACAGCCATAATCATCAAAATCAACTTCGTCATCTGCGATTTTGGGGATTCTGTTCTTGGGGTTCCTATCAAACTGAAAATGATAGCAGCCCTGGTCCATCTCTTCATCGATTCTAGCAATTCTTTCCGCTAGAAGCTTCTCACGTTCATGATAGATTATAGACACGAGTGCCGGAAGTAAGGTCAGCACAATCCAACTACAGATAAAAATATCAATCCGTAAAATCAGAATAATGCGAAAATAGTTCAGCACCAGACAGAATAGACCAGCCAAAAAACACGACAACGTTACTAGTATTGCAAACATACAATTTCCCCCTTTTCTAAAGAACTTACTGATTTTTCCATTTTTTTGAAAAACTAACTTGCATATTTTACCATATTTTGCAGATTTTTGCCAGCAATTAATCCATTTATGTTAAAATTGACTTTTTTGTGAAAAAATTGTAGAATATAGCTAACTTTTAGGCCACTTAACCCTACGCACATTAAAATGGAGGTGCATGATGAAGAAACAATTCCTGTTTTTATCACTCGCTCTTGGCTTAGTTGCTTGTAACGCCCAGAGTAAAACCGTAGTTCCGGAAACTTCCGAAGTAGAAACTACCGCGAAGGCGGAAGTGAAACATGAAGAAGAAACCGACAATCCATATGAGATGGATGCGCAGCTGACGGCAGCTGTGGATGCTTCTGAATTGGGTGGCGGCAAAGTAGCCGGCCCGATTAAAGATGCCACGCCTGACGTATTAGAAGCTAGGCGGGCAGCCAGAAATGATTATGGATTAGCACCGTTAAAGGATCCCGACCCAGGTAGGTCACGCCCAGGCACATTCCAAATGGTTTCTGAATTTAATATCAGAGAGGTGGAAGACCTGAGGGATCGGCTTGTGTCGCAATCTGGCAGCTACATTTCGGATTTTATGGTGCCAAGCAACGTAATTCTCTTCCCGAAGCATTTAACTCAGAGCATCAGAGGAAATTCTGTGCTCGAGATAAATACGGATGCCGGAGAGAATAGCTATTACCACTATCGGAATATACCGACTTATATCAAGGACGGTACCGATGCTGGGTTCCTAGATCCATATCTGAATGGTCGCACACCAAACTTTACCGGAGCTGACGGAATTAATTATACGCAGTTCCTGGTGCAGAATTTAGTAGATGAATTTCATACTACGAAGCTCGATCCGATGGAGCCGATTGAACCAGACGAACCGGACACTATTTCTTTCACAGCGGAGTATATGTTGAGGCGTATTAAACAAGAAGCCTCTGAGTCACTCCCGACCCACCAAAAGAATGACCCGAAGACCTACAAGAGATTTGGCGAGTTCGACCTAGTTGGCTATATGAGAGATAACGGGTTCAATCTCAGGTTAGCCGATAGCTTCCCAGCACTGGACGTCTATACCTTTATTAATGAGGCGAATCCGAAATTAATGATTCGATTTGATGCAAATTATGGAGCAGAGGGTAAGCAGATAAACGATCTTGGCAACATGGCAGATTTTGAAAAACGTCTGGTACCCTACCGCATTGATTCACGCCGACATATAAGCGGGCTGTTTTACGGTATTGGCGTAAATGGTATTGAAGTCTACTATGTGAAAGATGACCGGCTTTTCCCAAATTCCGGGTACGGCAGGACCGATGCGAGGCCGGAAGATTTTTATCATGTGATGCACAAGATGAAGCTCACGGATATTGATCATCAGGGCGGATCATATTTTTCTAATGATGGTAATGTTTTACTGCTTTCGCCAGAACTTTCAACTTTCTATGCGGAAATGCAGTTGAAGCGTTTTATCGAGAATAATCCTAATTATGACCCGTCTAAGGATCAATATCGTGCATTGTATTATGTGCGTGAGGACTCGGTGGATTTGATCAAGCGAGTAGTGGAGCGCACTAATGCTCTGGTTGGCCATGAGTCTAATCTTAATCGCGATGATTTGTTTAAGGATATCGACGCAAATGTAGTCGTAAGACGAAATTAATCTCCAAAAAAAGAGCCTCGCAGAAAATGCGGGGCTTTTTGATTAAAAGAAAAAACTCACTATGAGAAGTTTTTTCTAATCACAAGGTTCAACTTGAAAAATCGAAAGATATGGGGGATCAATAGATGCCATACTTAATCTAATAATTAGGTTCAGGACATCCGATTTCTTTCTGTCTAACTCTTTTTGTTCTCTAATAACCGAATCTTTTTCACTCTGAATTGATTGTTCGGAATATCTATTCCTGTTTAATTGTAAGCTACTCATACAGAATAGAATGAATAGTGCAATACCAGATGCAAAATAAACAACCGCAGTTAAACACTCTTCATCTGAAATATCATTTCTTTTTGAATTCATAATTTACCTCCAAAAAATAGAAGACCTTCACTCATAACTTCACTTAATAGAAGTTTTTCTAAAAAAGAGAAAGTAACGCGACTATTCCTGTCCTACAATCCGTATTTTACCTCCAGAAAAATAAATAACAATCTCTTGGTTGGCATCAGAGTTGACGTAAGATTCTGGTTCTTTCGTTTCAGGCGTGTTTAAATCCGAGTTTTTAGTCTCAGACATGCTTAATTCTGGACTTTGCGTTTCAGTTATACTTGAATTTAATCCTTTTGTTTCTGGCGTAGCTGAGTCTCGATGCCCTTCGCCAGTAGCATCTAAATAGACATGATTAGCTTCGCTTTGAATTGACTGTTCTTTGTTATTTCTAGTAGCCACATTGTGATTTCTAGGGCCAAAAAGCATAGACAAAAATGTAAAAACTCCAACAAAGAAAAGAGCAACAGAACAAAAGGCTATTCCTTCTATAGCACTATATTCATTCGAAGTCATAATTTACCTCCAGGTTTCAGTATAGTTTGAGTTGCTTTACGTTTTGCTAGGTTCAATTTCTTTCATAGTTTCCACCTCCTTTTCAATGTACAATACAACCATTAGGCACAAAAAAGTATCTTTATTATTCTATAATATTTTCACTAATTTTGCAATTATTAGACAACGCTTAGACAAAAAAATAACCTCCGAAGAGGTTATTTTTAAGAGATTACTTAGAAGTATTGCGCTTCTCAATGATTTCTTGAGCAACGTTAGGTGGTACTTCCTCGTATTGTGCGAGCTCCATAGAAGAAGCGGCACGACCTTGGCTCATCGAGCGGAGATCGGAAGTGTAACCGAAGAGGTTAGCAAGTGGAGCGAAAGCAGTAATAAGCTTGGCGCCACCTTGAATGTCTTCCATAGCGTCGATACGGCCACGGCGAGAGTTAATATCACCAATCACGTCACCCATGAATTCTTCAGGGGTAGTAACTTCAAGTTTCATAAATGGCTCAAGGAGCACTGGTTTAGCTTTCTTGATACCTTCACGGGTAGCCAAGCTACCAGCGAGTTTGAAGGCGAGCTCAGAAGAGTCGACATCGTGGTAAGAACCATCATAGAGGGTAGCCTTAATATCGACGACTGGATAGCCAGCAATCACACCACCATTAAGGGTTTCTTCCACACCTTGTTGGACTGGCTTGCGGTATTCTTGAGGCACCACACCACCCTTGATCATATCGATGAATTCGAAGCCCTTACCTGGTTCATTTGGCTCAAACTTAATCCAAACATCACCGTATTGACCACGACCACCGGACTGCTTGATGTGCTTACCTTGAGCTTCAGCAGTGCCACGGATCGTTTCACGGTAGGCAACCTGAGGAGCACCAGTATTAGCTTCCACGTTATGTTCACGCTTCAAGCGATCGATAATGATTTCGAGGTGAAGCTCACCCATACCAGAAATAATAGTTTGACCGGTTTCCTCATCGGTGTGAACACGGAAGGTTGGATCTTCTTCGGCGAGCTTAGCAAGACCAAGACCCATTTTTTCTTGGTCAGCCTTAGTCTTAGGCTCAACAGCGATAGAAACAGGTGGTTCTGGGAACTCGATAGATTCAAGGTGAATTGGGTGGGCTGGATCACAGAGAGTGGTACCAGTGGTAGTTTCTTTGAGACCGACGATAGCGGCAATATCACCAGCGGCAACCTCAGAAATTTCTTCACGTTTATCAGCGAACATACGGACTAGACGACCGACACGTTCCTTATTGCTGGTAGTAGCGTTTAAGATGTAAGAGCCGGACTTCAAGACACCAGAGTAGACGCGGACGAAGACGAGCTTACCGACGAATGGGTCAGAAGCAATCTTGAATGCAAGAGCAGTGAGAGGTTCAGTGACAGAAGCCTTACGGATAACCTTATCACCAGTTTTTGGATCTGTGCCAACGGTTTGACCGAGATCACGATCAAGAGGTGAAGGGAGGTAGTCAACACAGAGGTCGAGAACTTTTTCAACGATCACACCACGACCATCACCACCGGTCACGAGGAAGAAGTCACCATCAAGTACACGCTTACGAAGAGCTACTTTAAGTTCAGCTTCGGTGATAGCTTCTTCACCTTCGGCGAAGTACTTATTCATCAAATCTTCATCAGCAGCTACGGCTTCTTCAACGAGAAGAGCGCGAGCTTTCTTAGCCTTGTCAAGCATATCAGCAGGAATTTCACCAACCGTCAATTCGTGGTCAGCATATTCCTTGTAGGTGTAGGCCTTCATATCGATAAGGTCGACGACACCACAGATGTCTTTTTCGAAACCAATTGGAAGGTGAATAGCGAAAGCATTCTTCGAGAGACGCTTGTGGATAGAATCGAGAGACTTGTAGAAGTCACCACCGATTTGATTAATCTTGTTAATGAAACAGAGACGTGGCACACCATATTTGGTAGCTTGGCGCCAAACAGTTTCGGATTGAGCTTCGACACCCATCTTACCATCGAAAACGGTGACGGCACCATCGAGCACGCGAAGAGAGCGTTCTACTTCTGCGGTAAAGTCGATGTGGCCCGGGGTATCGATAATGTTAATTTTGTGACCTTTCCAAGTGGCGGTAACAGCTGCGGAAGTAATGGTAATACCACGTTCCTTTTCCTGTTCCATCCAGTCAGTAGTAGCACCACCGGTGTCACCCTTGACGAGGTCGATTTTGTGCTTCAAGCCAGTACGGTAGAGGATAGCCTCTGAAGTCGTGGTCTTGCCTGCATCAATATGTGCAATAATACCAATATTGCGCAATTTTGATAAATCATGTGTAGCTTCTGCCATGAATTTCCTTATTAATTAATAGTTTTTTAGACTTTCAGGATATTTTACCATAATTTCAAGAAGAAAAAAAGAGAGCACTGGGCTCTCTTTGGGATTTTTACTAAAGACTATGGACCAACTGATGGTCGTCCAGGCTTAATCTTTACACATTCACGATCGTCGCCATAGGTACGATGGAAGTAGCCGATTACGGTTTTAGCCATAGAGCCGTCAGTTTTCAAAGTGTTATATTCGGTAAAGACGCAACCGTTATTATAATATGAACCTACTAGTTGTGTATCCCCATCGAACATGCCACTACTTTCAGGTACGTAAGTCAAGTCAAGGTCATGACTAGTCTTAATCTCTTCCAGATTAGAATTACCCTTAAACATATTCTTGGTATTAGATATCTCAGGAGAAAATTGATTATTACCGAAATCGATTTTATTAAATCCTTCATCGGTGCGCTCAAACATAGATTCCATGTTCTTGCAGTTCGAAATATCAATCCCAGAAAGGTCTAGGTTGTCGAAACGTGGAGCATTATCCGTAGAGAAGAAATTGGAGCAATTTTCACCAAGTTTTAAGGTCCCTGATGGAGACCACCAGTGCAAACCACTATCTTCGGATCTTGAGACCCAAATTAAAACCGGCTCCTCATTATCAGTATTATTAGCGGTGGCATTATACATATTAAAACATATTACATTGTAGGGAGGACAAGCTGGCAACGGCTCACCAGGAGGAACAATATCAGGGCTATTATTAACCAATAGGTAATCCGGTTTTATATTGGAAGTAATAGTCTGATCATCAATAATTTCACTTGAATAATCCTGTGGGGTCGGTTTAGCATATTTAAAGCTTTTAAATTCCCTTTTACCCGTATGATAATCATTCGGAATTCTACGAAAAGCTGAATAGCCGTCCTTCAAAGTGGCAGGCTTCAAATTATTAGTATTGGCTAAAGTACTGAAAATCATTTTGCCAACATAGGTAGATGGAGCTAATTGCTTATTAATCGAAAGACCACAGTAGACGCCGTTATTTTTATTGTCATTAGGTTTTACATATTTCACTTCATCAATTAATCGTGGGTGACTTCTGGTAGGAATTGCCAAATCATTGTTAGTGGAATTTATTTTCACTACTTCTCCCGCAACCGTATCTAGAACCTCTAAGATACCACAATACCAGTAATTGTCAGTAGTATTTTTTGGCTGGCCGTTTTCAAAATCGGAAGGAGTGGCAGAGCGGATAGAGTCGGTCACCGTAGCATCAACGCTGCGCATATTAGTGTCCTCATCAACATCTGAGAAGTAAACTTTGTAGCCGGCAGGATTATTAGTCTCGACTGTCGGTATAAAAGTGGTATTATTTTGAGCTTCATGTTCCACCCCATCCGAAGTAAGATAGACATCATTGAACTTGTGAAAAGTTTCATCTACACTCATTGCTAGCTTGATATCACTTGGCTTTAGGGCCGGTTTTTCTTCTGCATGGGCGAAGTTCATAAAATTCGGCGCGATGGCGAAGGTGCCGAGAATGAACGCTGTGCCACCAAGCGAAATAATCGGCAAGAAACCAAAAATGCGCTGCCACTTTCGCGATGGCCTCTTAAAAAATGTTTTGATTTTAGACATACTACCTTTCATTTTGATTTTTGTGCTTATGCTTCTAGCTCTATTCTATATCATTTATGGTTTTATTCAAGGTCTTACTCTTAGCCTTTACAGCTAAGACTCTATTTGTTTTAATGAATTATCTTTAAGGTATAAGTACTGTGTTTTATGAGAACTATAAATAAAAAGAGAGAGCGTGGCTCTCTTTTCTTAATGTTTTCATTATAGCTGTTGCTCTTCACATATATTTGGATCACTACCGTCATGCAGATACCCCCACCCCGTTACTGCCCTCCTAGCATCTACACCATAGCTCTCCTCATAGAGAGTACTAGTGCAACCAATTTTGCCGTAAGATAGCTTCCAGGTTTTATATCCTTCCAATTTAATATCCCCAAGGAACATTTCATTACTTTCTGGCACATAGCTTAAATCGGTTCCAGGAGATACAATAATCTTCGTAAGATCCGGGTTGTTTTTAAACATCTTCTTGGTGTTCTTTAGCTCTGGTGAGAATTTATTGTCTCCAAAATTAATTACTTTAAATCCATCATCATTTCTTTCAAACATAGACTCCATATTTTTACAATTTGAAATGTCTACATTCGATAAATCAATTCCATCAAATCTAGGGCTGCGACCAGATGCAAAAAATGAGGAACAATCTTCTCCAAAAGTCAAAGTACCAGATGGGGTCCACCAGTTCAGCGACCTTTCACATCCACTTCTCCACATCAATATTGGTTCCATTTCTTCAGATTCCGCAGCGTCATACATTTCCATTTGAGCTGGACACGATGGGGATGGTTGCCCCATAAATATTTCATAGTCTGACTTAAGTTGAGATACAATTCGTCCATCATTAAGTATATGCTCGCTATAATTATTCCACGGCTTTGTATATTTAAATTTACTGAAGCCACCCCCTACATCTCTTGCTTTGCGAAAGAACTGTTCGCTGTTTGTGATTTTTGCATTGATTAAATTATTAGTGTTCGCCACTGAGCTAAAAATTACACTATCTGTGTATGTAGAAGGTGCTAATTGCTTATTAATGGATATACCACAATGGACACCCTTTGACCTAGATTCATTCGGTCTTACGTATTTAACTTCCTCAATCATTTTCGGTGAATTTTTAGTTGGAACACTTAGATCATTATTATTTGAGTTTGTTTTTTGTATATGAGTAAATCCATCTGGAGCGCCATTAATAATTCCACAATACCAATAATTGTCAGTGGTGTTTTTCGGTTCACCATTTTCAAAGTCAGCAGGAGTGGCGGAACGAATGGAGTCAGTTACTGTAGACTCAATACTTCTCATATTGGTATCCTCATCGGCGTCCGAGAAAAAAATCTTATACCCAGCAGGATTATTAGTTTGAACTTTTGGAATTATGGAAACGGTATTTTTATCAGGCTCTTGTGATGTACCAAGGGATGTCAAATAAACATCATCAAATTTATGCAATGATAAATTTACACTCATGGAGAGGGTGATGTCTTTTTGCTTTGGCGAAGTTGTGTTTTCTTCAGCATATGCGAAGTTCATAAAATTAGGAACAATGGCAAAAGTACCTAAGATAAGAGATATACCACCAAATGAAAAGATTGGCAGGAGATTAAAAGCATGCTGACAGAACCCCTGAACTCTTTTTAGAAATTTAACGGGTTTTAGCATGTATTCTCTCCTTTTTATTTTATGCTTATGCTTCTAGTTTCATTCTACACTATTTTAAAGAAAAAAGAACCCCGAGATGAGGTTCTTTTTTATTTTTAGAAATGACCGAATTTGGCAGTATCTTCGTATTTTTTATGTAAGAGATCCAAATCTTTGATGATATTTTTCGGCGTACAAGCGGCATATAATTCTGACTCTGGTGTGATGTTTTTACCGTCACCCTTGATATAAATCGCAAGTGGTTCAGCAATACCGATGGCGTAAGAAAGTTGCACTTCACATGAATGCAAATTATAACGCTTGAGGTAATCTACAGCAATTTCGCGGGCCTTATAGGCAGCTGAGCGGTCAACCTTGGATGGATCCTTACCAGAGAAAGCACCACCTCCGACCGGAGCAAAAGACTGATAACTATCGACTACGATTTTACGACCAGTGAGCCCAGCATCGCCCATAAAACCACCGATGAGGAATTTGCCGGTAGGGTTAACGAGGAATTTTTCGACCTCTACGCCATATTTTCCGGCAATTTCGCGGGCCTTATCGATGAGAATTTGATCAGTTTCGGCGCGATCAGTTTCGGTATTTTGATAACTGATGGTCCAGTCTTTAATCTTGGTAAGATGCATATTCTCGTCGTATTCACCAGTGAGCTGAGTTTTACCGTCCGCGAGGAAGCGGGAATCTTTTTGGCGTAGTTCATCGTAGAATTTGGAAAATTCCTGCATGATGGCCATGGCGGTCGGCTTATATTCGGCATTGTCATCACAGGCAAAACCGAACATCATTCCCTGGTCGCCGGCGCCACCCACCTCATCATTCGTACCGAGGGCAATATCCTGACTCTGGACGCCGAGATTATTAACGATTTCAAAATCAGCGAGTGTACCAGAAGGTGTGAGATTTTCCGCATTATCACCATTAATGTAGCCAACCTCTTTTAAAACGCGCGTCACCACAGACTCAACGTCGACCTTTGCGGCGGAAGTGACTTCGCCGGTGATAAAAATCCTACCCTTGCCACCCATCACTTCGATACCACAACGGGAGCTGGGATCACCAGAGAGAAAGGCATCAAGCAGGGCGTCACTGATTTGGTCACAAACTTTATCAGGATGACCACGAAAAACAATCTCATTACTATATAGCTTCATATTTTCTTTCTTGTGGTCTTAACTTTTACTTATTATAGCATAAGTAGAATCGGATAGTGGAATTTTAGCTGTTAAAAAATCCGGCTCTGTGGCCGGATTTTAGGTTTTAGCTTTGACTGGCTTTGATAGGAATTGATCCAAGTGATTAGCTAGATGATTGTTGCAATTTTTCGCGTAGAAGTTTCTGAGCGATAGCTGGGTTAGCCTTACCTTTCGAAGCTTTCATGACTTGACCGACGAGGAAGCCGATAACTTTTTCACTACCTGCTTTAAAATCGGCAACAGCTTGGGCGCAGGCTGGATCAGCTAGGACTTGATCGACAATATCAGAGAGCGCACCGAGGTCGTTTTCTTGAAGCAGGTTGAGTTCCTTGGCGATTTCGCGAGCCGACTTGTGGTGCATGTTTGGATCGAAGAAGCGCAGGAACACTTCCTTGACACTGGTGGAAGAAAGTTCGTTCTTATTAATCATCTCAGCAAGTTCGCGAAGCTGCATGGTGGTCGGAAGTTCATCATTCAAAAGACTACTATTTTCTTCTGCGAGAAGCACCGAGGTGTAGAGATTAGAAATCTTTAAAATGGCGTTCTTAGTAATTTCCTTCTCGATACCATTAGTGTCATAGGCGGATTTTAATTCGGCTAGACTTTCGACAAGATTTTGGTGGTCGAGAAGAATTTCTAGCTGTTCCTCTGGAATCACCACACGCAGCATGGCGCGATAATCGGCTGGCAGACGTACTAGTTTAGCGCGCTCAGCTTCAACATATTCCTCAGTCAAATGAATTGGCGGAATATCTGGTTCTGGCATGTAGCGATAATCATTAGCCTCTTCCTTGCTACGCTGAGAAGTGGTTTTGCCGGTATTATCATTCCAGCCACGGGTTTCCTGAACCACTTTTTCGCCATTATCCAGCAATTTTTTCTGCCTGTGATATTCGTAATCGACCGCCATTTCAACCGAACGGAAAGAATTGAGGTTTTTAATTTCGGCACGCGTACCAAGCTCAGTGCTACCTTTTTTAGCGAGCGAAATATTCACATCGAAACGCATATTGCCATTATAAAGATCACCGTAAGTCACGCCAGCAAAAGTTAAAATGCGCCAAAGTTCCTTACAATAATCGCGAGCATCCTCCTTCGAATGAATGTCTGGCATAGAGACAATTTCAATGAGTGGAGTGTCGGCACGGTTAAGGTCGACAAGACTGTAAGTATCGAAATGTGTGAGCTTGCCAGCATCCCCCTCGAGATGGGCGTGTTCAATGCGAATCTTCGTGCCATTCGGAAGCTCAACAAAACCTGGACCAATAATTGGCTGGTACATCTGGGTAATCTGATAACCTTTCGGAGAATCTGGATAAAAATAATGCTTGCGATCGAAGCGTGAAATTAGATTGATATTGGAATTAAGTGCTAGACCAGCACGAGTAGCGAGACGAACGGCTTCTTGATTCAAGCGTGGCAACATGCCAGGAAGAGCGTACTCGACTGGCGAAACACAAGAGTTAGGCTCCTTGCCGCGAGCATCATTGTCGACTTCAGAAAAAAGCTTGGTCTTGGTCGCGAGCTGAACGTGACATTCAATACCGATAGTAATTTCGTAAGCTGAATTTTCTGACATTAGATAGCTCCTAAATCTTTTAATGCTTGTTTATAGGTTTCTAAAGCGCGACGACTTTGATTGTAATCGAGCTGAAAGTTTTGCTCGTGAGCAATTTGATTGCGTTTCTTGTGGACATACCAAACTGAATTGAGTTCCGAGAAACGATGGCCGGAAGCCTTCAGACGTTCACCCATAGTCTTGCCCGGGGCGCCGAGTTCCATCATCGCCTTATCGAGTAATTTATCGGCTTCGATGAGGGCATAATTAAAGCTCAAGGGGTTATCACGCGAGAGATTATTTTCAATTCGAAGGAAGTTGGCCTGGTAGTCTTCCTTGTCAAAAGTATGAGTACGGTTGCCGAGTTGAGAAATTGAGATGAAGACCAAAATCCCCACAATTAGAACCGCAATTAAGAGAAAGAAAACTGGGGAGTTCATGAGAAATTCTCCTTGGCAAATTGCAAAAGGTTTTTGTCGCTACGGCGTGGGCCGATTAATTGTAAGCCGACTGGAAGTTCATCCTTATCACGATTGATTGGAATAGCTAAACTTGGTAAACCGGCGAGGTTGATCGGTACACTCATGACATCTTCTAGATACATGGCGACCGGGTCATTGACTTTTTCACCCAATTTGAAGGCTGGGGATGGTGAAACTGGCGTGAGAATATAGTCACACTTTTCAAAAGCTTCTTCATAGGCCTTGATAATGAGGGTACGGACTTTTTGAGCCTTGAGATAGTAGGCATCATAGAAGCCACTACTTAGAACGAAGTTGCCGATCATGATACGGCGCTTGTTTTCAGGCATGAAGCCATCATTGCGACTGAGACCAAAAACTTCTTCAATACTATGGGCTTCAGAACTGCGATAGCCATAGCGAATGCCGTCATAACGCGAGAGATTGGAGGCTACTTCGGCTGGCACTACGACATAATAAACTGCCAAAGCGTACTTCAAGACTGGCATCGAAAGCTCGACAATTTCATGGCCCTCGGCTTTCAGTTTTTCGATCTGAGATTTGAGACCTTCGCGGATTTCTGGGGCGACGTTATCGTTATCAAAATCTTTAATCACACCAATACGCTTCTTCGCACCAGCTTCGACGACAGTTTCATTATAATAATCTGGCAAAGAAGTGAGATCTTTCTCATCCTGACCACTAGTAATCGACATCAGGAGATCCAAATCTTCCGGATTTTGGGTAAAGAAACCGATAACGTCGGTGCTGGAGGCCATGGCTACCACACCATAACGCGAAATCGTGCCGTAAGTCGGTTTCAAACCATAGACGCCGTTAAAAGAGGCCGGCTGACGAATCGAACCACCAGTATCGGTACCAGTAGCAAAAGGTACAATATCAAGAGCAACAGCAGCGGCGGAGCCACCAGAGGAACCACCGGCGACACGCTCAAAATCCTTGGCGTTGTGTGTAGGACCGAAGTAAGAGTTTTCGGTCGAGGATCCGTGAGCAAAGGCATCGAGATTGGTGCGGCCAATCATAATGGCACCTTCAGCTTCGAGCTTGGCGACAGTAGTGGAATCGATTGGCGAACGGAGATTCGAGAGAATTTTCGAAGCGGCGGTAGTGTTTCCCTGTTTGCTAAGGAAGTTATCCTTCAAAGCATAAGGCACACCGGCGAGACGACCAACCTTTTCACCGTTTTGGATTTTTTGGTCGATTTCAGCGGCTTTCTTCAAAGCTTCATCTTCGTTGAGCGAAATAAAAATATTGTGGTCAGCGTATTTTTTGGCTTTTTCCAAGGCTTCCTTGACGAGCGAAACCGCGGAAGTATGTAAATCAGCAATTTTCATTAGAGAACCTTCTGTACTTTAATCATATTTTGAGCTTGATCAGGTGCGAGTGCAAGAAGTTGCTCCCTGGTGGCATCCTGAGGTTTGATTTCGTCGGCACGCCAAACATTTTCCATCTCAAAGACCTGGTAGGTTGGTTCGACCCCAGTAGTATCTAATTCATCAAGCTGAGAAATGTAGCCCACGATATTAGTGACGTCCTGCTGGAGGGCGGAAATTTCGGCATCCGTGAGCTGTAAATTAGACAGCTTGGCTAAGTGTAAAATATCATCGCGCGTATTATTCATAAGATATATTATACCATTTTTTTTGATTAGGATATTTTATAAAAATAATGTTATATTTGTGATATGGATTATTTAGAAAGAGCTAAACTTATCAATAAAATTATTGAAGATGGCCACGAAATCATCGATAGGATGCGCCCGATTTCCAAACTTTCTGAGTTAGAGAAACTCAAGCCAATTATTGATAAATACGCTGATTTTGTTGATGAAAATTTTGGTGAACCATTAGACTTTAGTGATGAAAAAGATTGCAGCTTAACCACTTCTCTTTATGTAGCGCTAGACTGGAAGAGAAAATCACTTTACCCAGAGAACTTAGATTTCGAACCTACACAAGTGCTAGCAAAAGATTTCATGGACGGCTTTATTGAAGAACTTGATGGTGAGAGTTGGACATAATTATCTTATTATGTTTTTTAAATTATAAAAGTATTCAATATACTTAATCAAATGGATCCAAAATTAATTAAAATAGCAATACGTGATGGTATGGAATTAGCTGATGAAATTAAATCAGCTATAACTGAAACTCAGTTAGATGAGCTAGAAAACGAAGTTGAAAAATATACTATTTTCCTTGATGATAATTTTAGCTATTCAAATGATTCTCTACCTGAAGATGATAGATTTTGTGAATTATCTTTTTATATCTATATGGCACTCAATGAAAAAAAGAGACCATCTTGAATATTATAACGCTCACCCAGAAATAACTAGTGACGGTGTAGTGGATTTTCTTGATTATCTGGAATCCATGAAGTGGATTTAATTAATATGTATAGGATTAATTCAACTGATTTTTAAATTTTTGGTAAGATTCTTGCATCATATCTAGATATTTTTGCTTATCAGCTAAATTTGGTTCCACAAAACCATCACTTGATGCATTCATCATGAAAAAATCGGCATCCTTAGCAGGATCCGGTAAAAGTAAAAATGGACTAAATTCGTAGATAAATTCCTCTTTCAAATTCCACATTTCCTGTTCGAAACTATTATAATCTTGCACCGAAAATTCATAGGCTGATTTTAAAAGATATTTTTCGTAGAGTTTTAGGATTTCCTGGTATATTTTATTATCCATACTAATATTCATATTAACACGGAAAAATTCAAAAAGTCCGCACTAAGCGATTCGTGCTAATGAGAAAATATATTCAAAATCGTCAAAATTTTTAGACCTGAAGAAATAATCATGATTATACTTGGATCTATCAAGAATCTTAATTCCTAATTCATTAGCAAAAATCCTCACCTCAGCACCCACATCGTCGAATTGATAATCCCTACAAATTAAAATATAATTGTCACCAATATTATTTTTTAATTTATAAATCTTACAATCTGGTTCAAAATTAATAGCATTAACAAAAGTCAGGTTTTCATCAAAATCAAAAGAATTTGCAATTTTTTCTACTTCTGCTTTATTTAGAATTATCATATCCATATTATAAAGCAATTTATTGTTGGTCCGATAATACCGCAAATTAAAATTAAGAAAACTACCTTTTGGGTAGCTTTCTTAATTTTAATATTTCCCTAGTCGCGGCGGAGTTGTTTTTCAGATATGATGCGCTTACTACTAATATAAGTCAGGAGGAAATATCCACCATAAATCAGCACGATCATCGAAACGGTCATCGGAATCGAAGCAAGGAGTCCGTCAGAACCGAATGATTCGATAATACTCGAGGCGAACATAATACCAAAAATGGAATGGATGATGCCGATGAGCAATGGCGCAATAAAGAAGATTGCGATCTGGACGAAGAGTGCACGATTCAACATCTTATTACTGGCACCGAGGCGACGCAAGGCAGCATATTTTTCAGTATTATCGGAAGATTCAGAAAGTTGCTTAAGGGCCAGAATCGCAGCAGAGGAAATAAGGAAGATAGTACCGAGGTAGAAGCCAACGAAAGTGGCAATGGCTTGCATGCCGACCATACCAGATTTTACTAATAATTTGGTGTAAAAATTAATGGCAACACCGCTTGGACGATCAGCTTTTCTGTCCGAGCTTTCGGATTTCTGTGTGGCCTCTTCAGATGAATTAACCCCATTGACGGATAAGCCTCCGAGGTCGAAAGCCTTGCGTAAGTCATCATCAATCTGTTCGGCAGTGCGGGTACCGCTGAGATTGTAATTCATCAGCATGGCTTGAGTACCGATTGGCTGGTCAGTGATTACATTATCAGGAACGACTAGAATACCAGTATTAGACTTAAAACCAGATGAAGTAATGAAGCCTTCTTGGTGTTTTTTGGCAGCTGGATTGAGGATAAAATTACGATATTTAATTTGAGTATTGCCTGCAAGAGTTTTATCGAGAATCTCCGCCATAGTCTTAAAGTCGGCCAGGAATTGATATTGATTGTCCTTCAAGTGAATTTCATCACGATGATAGAGCTTAGCGAGTTTATTATAATCAGAGACGCGAATCATTGGCACAGTAGTTTTCGACATGAAGGCTTCCGCGGTTCCCGTCATAACTCCTGACGGTAAAATTTGACCATAAGTGAATTTACTATCAGCATAAACATTCAGCTCAAGGTGATCTTTAATATCATTCGCAAGGTCTGGGTTTTGATTAATCAAAATCTGGTAGAGCGATTTCTTCATATAGGCCTGCGAAGTGGCAAGAGCGGCTTTTTCCTGATCATTAGACATCTGGGATAAATAGCCAACACTACTATTCGAGCCGTAAACCGCGAGATAATCAGTCAGCTCAGCCATGGCATCGACTGGCGTATTGTAAGCTAGTTCTCTTTTCATCGATTCATTGATTGAGAAACAGAGCGAAAGAATACTAATCGTGAGGAACAACAAGAGACTTATCAAAGACATGGAAATTACGGCAGTATTTACCTTGCTGGAAATCTGGCGGAAGACGAAGGAATTTAGACCCTTGAAGTAAAACTTTTTGCTGCGAGTGACAATTTCCATAATCAAACCAGAGAGTGACCAGAAGATTAGGAAGGTGGTAACCACACCAGCAATAACCGGCCAAAGGAGATTATAAACACGATCCATGAGGGAGACCTTGTCATTATTTACCCACCAATAAGCATAACCAAGCACCGAAGCAGAAACGACGAAGACGATGGCGCGAAGTAACGGATTTTTCAGAAAAGCTTTTTCGGATTTCTTGCTACCATGCAGTAATTCAATTATCTTCAAACGGCCGACAATGACGGTATTGAAGAAAATCACGATGAGATAGATCAGACCGAAATAAAGAATGGTGTCGAAGAAGGCTTTTTCGGAAAAAACAAAAGTGAATTTATCCATATTAGCCTCGAAGAGTTTGGCGATTAGGACACTAATTAACTGGGAAACGCCAATACCAAGTAGAAGTCCCACGCCGAGGGAAATTACGCCAATCATCAGAGTTTCGAAGAAGAGGAGACGAGAGATTTTACGCTTACTCATACCGAGAGTGAGATAGATGGCGAATTCTTTATTGCGTCGCTTGATTAGAAAGCGGGAAGCGTAGATAATCAAAGCACCGAGAATAAAGACCACGAGAACACTCATACCAGAGAGAATTTTCGCTAGTAGGTCGACGATGAGTTTTCTGGAATTATTTAATTCAAGCACAGCTGCCTGAGAGCCGACGGAATTAAAAACATAGAAGAGCGTAACACCGAGCACTAACGTAAAGAAATAAATCGCATAATCCTTGATGCTGCGCGTAATATTTCGAAACGAAAGCTTAAATAACATCAGCGTCGCCTCCACCTAGGGTAGACATCACGCGGATGATTTCGTCAAAGAATTCCTTGCGAGTCTTATTTTCACGGTGAATTTCATCGTAGATTTGACCATCTTTAATGAAGATAATGCGGGATGCAAAGCTGGCTGAGAAAGCATCGTGAGTGACCATAAGGATGGTGGCCTGAAGTTCTTGATTCAGATAATCGAAACGTTCGAGGAGAAGTTTAGAAGACTTGGAGTCAAGTGCACCAGTAGGCTCATCGGCGAGAATTAATTTCGGATTAGTGATAATAGCGCGAGCGGAAGCTACACGTTGTTTTTGACCGCCAGAAAGTTGATATGGGAACTTTTGTAAGATAGCTTCAATATCGAGATTTTTAGCGACGGCTTTGACTTTTTCGTCGATTTCGGAGGCTTTGACATTCTGAATCGAAAGCGCCAACGCGATATTTTCGTAAGCAGTGAGATTATCCAGGAGATTAAAATCTTGGAAGATAAAACCGAGTGATTCGCGACGGAAGCGGTTAAGTTTCTCGCCTTTGAGTTTCGTAATATCGGTACCATCGACAAGAATTTGACCTGAGGTTGGACGGTCGATCGTGGAAATCAGGTTTAATGTAGTACTCTTACCAGAGCCGGAGGCGCCCATGATTGCGAGAAATTCGCCTTTCTTCACGGAGAAAGAAAGATTATCGACGGCCTTCGTGAGGCTATTTCCCTTGCCAAAAGTCTTGGTAACTTTTTCGACAGAGAGAATTTTATTTGTATTAGCCATTTACCTCCTAACAAATAATTTATATATGATTTATTTAATTTTAGCATAAAAGTGATATTATCGAATTACGATGAATGAATTTGATGAAATTACGGAAAAATTAATGCAAGATCCGAGAAATGAATCCTATACCGAGCGCGGTGTGGGGCCGATTTACCAGCTGAGTAATAAGGCAGAAATATTAATCATCGGTCAGGCACCAGGTCGAAAAGTCGAAGAAAATGGGGTGCCGTTCGCGGATAAATCAGGCGAAAAATTGCGCGAATGGATGGGGGTGAGTGAAGAAGAATTTTATTCGCAGAAGATTGCAATTTTACCGATGGATTTTTATTACCCGGGCAAAGGCAAGACCGGCGACCTACCACCACGAAAATTTATCGCGGAAGAATACCATCCAGAAATCTTAAAATTGATGCCGAATATCAAGCTGACGATTTTGATTGGACAATATGCGATGAAGTATTATCTCGGCTCTAACGCTAAGGGGAATTTGACCGAGACAGTACGGGCATTTCAGGATTATCTACCTGAATATTCCCCAATCGTTCACCCAAGCCCATTAAACTTCCGCTGGCAGGCGAAGAATCCTTGGTTCGAGAAAGAGGTGGTGTCAGTATTACGAGAGCGAGTAAGGGAGATTTTAAAATAGACTTAGTTAAAAATAGACCTTGTATACAGGTCTATTTTTATGCTTTATTCTAAGGGGTTTTTACCGTAAAGTAACCCGGCTTACCGGCGGCCGGATTATCAATGCGAGCATATTCACCATCCACATGATTTACATCGTACGCAGTGCCAGCACCACCAATCAATTGGAAGTTCCCCTTCAGCATATCGGTAGTTGATGCGCCACTATTTACAATGAAATTTTCACCAACATAGATAGTCTTAGTTTTGGACATTACATTAAACATCTTGTCAAAATTGGTGACTTGACGTGTATTAAAGGAAGAAATATCTAGATTAAGCCCCGCGCCATACCATCCTGCATACTGGAACATACCGCTCATATTAGTTACCTTGGAGGTATCGAAGCTAGAGAGATTCAGATCTTTAAGACGAGATGTGTAATAGAACATATTAGACATATCAGTGACTTTTCTGGTATCAAAATTGGAAAGGTCTATCTTGTAATTAGAACAATAGTAGAACATGCCATTCATAGATGTCACGTTACCGGTGTTTAATTGTGAGAGAATCCCACGAAGATCATCGTCAGTTCCACCGTAACCATTAAACATTTCATCCATATTAATAATCTGAGATAGATCGATACCAGTAAAATCAATGTTTCTAGCGCTAGCACTACGGAACATACCCTTAAAACTCTTGAGCGGTTTTTCAAAAGTAAAGTTTGCAAATGAAATATCTCTTACACTAGCGCCTTTAAAGAAGTCTTCCATCGAGTCGCCCTTAAATATCACTTTAGCCGGCCAGATGATTTTAGCTGGACCATTACCGCCCCTACCAACCCCATCCAGCCACTGCTTAGGGCCACCATAAAAGACCAATTTATCTACTCCCGATAAATCAATCTCATTAAAAGAGCCCAGGCCCCAGAATAAGTATTCTAATTCCCAGAAATTAACACTGGTGGCTTCACTATACCAGAATAACGTCTTATTTGCCTTATCTATCCAGCAATCAATAGCAACATCGGAAATGGATGGTTGAAGAGATATGGCACTATCTGTGTTTTGGCAAGCAAAAACTTGTTCAGTAGAGGCCGGCTTCACATTAGAACGCTTGAAAATAGTAGGGCGATCTTGACTGTTTAGGTTTTCGATTTTAGACTTTAAAAGTCTGGAAAATTCTTGACCGCGCATAAAAACCGCAGAGTTTGGTTCGTAGCGTGAAATGGCTGTAAAATCTAAAGTAGTGGAATATTCACCAGCAGGGATTGTATTTGAAACTTTTACATAGGCGTCGACGGTAAAACTTCTCGATTTATCATATCTATTTAACTCTGAAACCTTACGCATTTCACCAAGTTTCGGGAGTGGCATATAACCTGGAAGCTGTTGCTTGCCGTTATTATCGGTATATGAAGAGCTAATTGCCCAATGGTTTACTGGTAGTTTTTCAATTCCTTGAGAAACAGTCATCAGCATCGGCTGTTCAATGGATGCAATTTTATAGACCTGATCGCCGGCGTTCATAATTAAATCCGGTCCAGTGTGAGTAGACATATACATATCCGCTCCAAGTCCAGAAGAAGTCTCAAATCTCGGGAAAAATCTGAATGTTTTAATTACTTGTCGGTTAGTTTCGTCGGTAGTGAATTTTTGAGTAACCTTATCACTAACTACGCTCATCGATAAATAACTATCACCAACCGTGACGCGGCCACCACGAACTTCCTGTCTATCTTCTGCATTAGCTCTTGGTGCAACATAAGGATTATCGAGAAAAAGATATGCTGTCATGGAAATAAAAACAAGAATAATCAAGGATGAAATTCTCTTGAAAGTTTTTCTATACACCTTTTCCTCCAAAAAATAATTTCTATACTTCAAATATAGCTAATTTTCAGGAAGTTATCAAGGTGGTTATGTTTTGATTAAAAACCAAATCAGTATCCTGAGGTGGAATTATCAGAGCAAATATTGTTTAATTTTATTCTAGTTGTTCTCGGCGTCTTTGATTTTTTGGATCATATCACGAAGCTTCGCGGCCTGCTCGAATTCGAGATTAGCGGCGGCGAGTTGCATTTGTTCAGAAAGTTCTTTCATCAGAGACGGAAGCTCGGTTTTTGGTACTTTCTTTAGGTCTAACTTATCCTCCTTGGCCTTTTCCGGAATAATCGCACGAAGACCCAACGAAATTTCTTTCTTAATAGAGGTCGGAGTGATGCCATGTTCCTTATTATAATTTTGCTGGATTTCGCGACGGCGATTAGTTTCTGAGATCGCGCGTTCCATACTTTCAGTAATATTGTCGGCGTACATAATAACATGACCTTCGACATGGCGCGCCGCACGACCAATCGTCTGGATGAGAGCTGATTCAGAACGCAAAAAACCTTCCTTATCAGCATCGAGAATTGCTACAAGCGAAACCTCTGGCAAATCCAACCCCTCGCGCAGCAAATTAATACCAACCAGCACATCGTAGGCTCCAGAACGCAAATCACGCAGAATATCACCACGTTCCAAAGTGTCGATATCGGAATGAATGTAGGCGGTTTTAATCTTATGGTCCTTCAAGTGGTCGGTCAAATCCTCCGCCATGCGCTTAGTGAGAGTAGTAACAATGACGCGTTGATTTTTGGCGATACGGTCTTCGATTTCATGCATCAAATCATCAATTTGGCCTTCACTTGGTCGAACTTCAATTTCCGGATCGAGTAGACCAGTCGGACGAATCACTTGCTCGGCTGGCTTTGGAGAGACCTCTAATTCATACTTGCCTGGAGTAGCGGAAACATAAACCGCACGACGAATATGGGTTTCAAATTCATCAAAGGTTAGAGGACGATTATCGAGGGCGCTCGGTAAACGGAAGCCATATTCCACCAGAGTAGATTTTCTAGCATGGTCGCCATTATACATCCCGCGCACCTGTGGTAGAGTCATATGCGATTCGTCGACTAATAAGAGAAAATCATCTGGGAAGAAATCAAGCAAAGTTGCAGGTGGTTCCCCGGCCTTACGGCCATCTAAATGGCGAGAATAGTTTTCAATTCCCTTCACGAAGCCAGTTTCTTTCAACATTTCGAGATCATATTTGGTGCGTTGAGAAATACGTTGCGCTTCTAGATATTTATGGTTAGCCTCGAAATATTTTAGACGTTCGTCAAATTCAGCCTGAATTAAATCAATGGCGCGGTCAAGTTGATCTTTCGGGGTAGCGTAGTGGGTATTCGGGAAGATGAAAACTTGATCGGGTTTTTCACGTACTTCAGCGGTGAGCGGATCAATAATTTTAACCTCTTCGAGTTCATCAAAAGCGAATTCGAAGCGACAGGCAATTTCACCCGAAGCTGGAAAAAGATCAATCGTGTCGCCCTTAACCCGGAAATTACCACGCTCAAATGCCAGGTCATTTCGGTGGTACTGCATGGCGATGAGATAAATCATTAGGTTAGTCTGATTGAGCTTGGCGACCGGGAGAGTATTTTTCGAAACTACCTGCCAAGTGTGTCCGGTTTTCTCGAGATGCAGTGACATTTCCGTGTAATGATCCGGAGAACCAATACCATAGATACACGAAACTGAAGCCACGATAATCGTATCCTTGCGTGTGAGCAGAGAAACTGTGGCGGCATGACGCAGGCGGTCGATTTCGTCGTTAATGGCCGAATCTTTTTCAATATAGGTATCAGTGCTAGCAATGTAGGCTTCCGGCTGATAATAGTCGAAGTAAGAAACAAAATAGTGTACCTCATTCTCGGGGAAAAAATCACGAAACTCAGAATAGAGCTGGGCGGCCAGGGTTTTATTATGGGCAAGAATCAGAGTCGGCTTCTGAACATTAGCGATGAGATTTGCCATAGTAAAAGTCTTACCAGAGCCCGTCACGCCAAGCAAAGTCTGCTCACGAATCCCCATCTTAAGACCACGGGTGAGCTGAGCAATAGCCGCCGGCTGATCACCGGTGGGCTGAAATTTACTATGTAAGCGAAACTCTGGCATACCTATATATTATACAATTTTTGAGCTGATTACGCAAAATTTGCCCTGAGTTAACATCTCAATTTTATGATTTTATTTCAAAAATAGAATACATCCCAAATAGGTATTTAGAGATTTCATCATCCGCATCACTTGCGTTTTCTAAGGTTTCAATTTTTCTTGGGATGGCCTCCAGATTATCAAAACCACCCTCACGATAACATTCAAGCTCGGATTCGACGCCATGATGAGAATAAGTGTTCACTAATAGGTACTTTTTATTCGTAGACTGATTTTTGATAACCCAGAAGAACTCACTCTCACCAAAAGAGCCTTCTTCTTCTAATGAATATCGACCTTCTGTCATTTGATATTTTGAGATAATCCCACTTAATTCGTTTTCAGTCATTTCCCACATCTATGTCTCCTTCAAGGTTTTTAATTTCAGATAATAATTTGGTTAAATATTGTGACTTTAATGTTTTGTATTTTTGACGATCAAAACCAGCTTTATTGGCAAGCTCGATTTTCTTATTATAATATTCTTTGCTCTTTTCTGGATTTGATATTAAAAAATCGCGAAGAAGAATGAAATCTTTATAAGAATTATTAGTTATTGGACAGATATGAATATGGAAATCACCATCCCCGGTTTCATTTTCACTACTTGCGAGAAAAATCCTGTCATCGTGAGAATCATGGCCTTCAAAATATCCGTTTGCTTTTAAAATATCCCGAACCCTAAGCATTTCATCTTTGTCACTAACACCGATCAGAATATCTATAATATTCTTGCCGCCGATGCCAACAGCACTACTTCCTACATGTTCAACAATGAGAGTGTCTGGAAGAAAAGATAATAAGCGTTGTTTCTCCGATATGAATCTTTTAAGCAATGTATCTTTATATTCGCTTATCACAACTGACATGTAAATATTTTATCATGGACTACAGTGACTATTAAGCTTTAGGGCGCTTACAACAAAAAACCGCCCTGGCGACAGCTTTTCTGTAAACAACTTGATTGGTGTCCCTACCACTATAGTGGCACACATTTTGGAGTTATTTTTTTATTGGAGTATAATTATAAGTAATGAGGGCAGGACCTGCAGTGTAATATGCGGGATACCGCCCTCTTATAAGTTGGCAACTAGCTGACTTTTTTATTGAAAAAACTGAACTAGTTCCTGTGATGCGACACAAACATTCATAAGACGACCACGAACGTTTTATTAAAATCCTAGAAAAAAGCGGAATTGGAAGAGTCTTTAACCAAGATGGAAGCAAGACTAATCTTGGCACTGGAGAGTTTGAGAAAGTGGGACGCACAACTTGAGCCCACTCTACTTTGTTATTCCATAAAAAAATGACTCAAATGAGCCATCCAACTCTCCTTTGGTGCCCGAGACTGGACTTGAACCAGCACGCCGTGAGGCATATGCTCCTAAGGCATACGTGTATACCAATTTCACCACTCGGGCATGCTGATATTATATAAAATTATTGGAGATTGTTCAAGTCGCTGGATTGAACCTGATTTTCCGAAACAGAAGGATTTTGCGATTCGATTGGGGTTCCCTGAGTAGTTTGAACTAGAGCCTCTGAAGTTGAAGGAGGTAGATTCTCGGCGACTGACTGAGCTGGAGCTTCAGGAATGGACTGAGATGAAACTTCTGAGACAGGCTGAGCTGGAGCTTCTACGGTTGGCTGAACTGGGTTCTCGACAACTGACTGAACAGGAGCTTCAGTGGTAGGCTGAGCTGGAGCTTCAGTGGTAGGCTGAGCTGGAGCCCCGGTAGGTGCTTGTGTATTATTCAGAGCGAAAGCCCCTTGGAATGGGATATTTTTGCCGCGGACGTATTGATATTCATATTTTTGGTCGGTAGCTAGCATCAGCATGATGATTGGCGAGAAGAAAATCGTTAGATACGGAAAGACTGGCTGTTTTTCACCAAAAGCGGCAGGTAGCTTATAGCAGAAAATAAAGTAAGGAATTAAACCGATTACTGGGATGAGAATCGAGATAGCGAATAACTTATTTAACTCGACCGCATCGTAAAGCTTCATCAAACCTAGCACCGGAATGGCACCCTGCCACATTTTTTTCTCGCCATAGATTTTCTTCAGCAAGAGAACCTTGCCGGCAACGTAAAGACCGAGAATAATTAACAACAAAAGCAAGGTAATAACATTCGAAGCCAAAACCTCACCGAAGCTCGGCATCTTAGTCATATAATTATTACTAAAGAAATAATCGTAAATTTTTTGAAGATTCATAAGCTAATTTTAGCATAAACACGATAAAATTACACTTTAAAAATCGTGATACGAGAGCCGGCATAGGCCTTAGTGGAAAGAATTTCAGCATCGAGTTGATGGGGGTCAAAAGTGGCTGGATGAGACAAGACTAAAAAATCTTTCGAGAGTTTCGGCAGCGTGGCGAGATAATCGGCCAATTTTGGAGTGATTTTATCATAAGGTGGGTCAGCAAAAACAATGTCAAAACGATTATCAAAAGTCAGAGTTTCTGCCTTTTTAGCAAAAATTCGTACCTGACTTGATACACCGAGATTTTCCGCGTTTTGGCGAATTAATTTCGCGACTTCACGATGATTTTCAATAAAAGAAACATGCTTGGCGCCGCGAGAAAGGGCCTCGAAACCCAGTGCACCAGTACCGGCAAACACGTCAAGTACCACTTTCCCCTCGAGATGAGACGACAAAGAATTCATAATCGCCAGGCGTTCGCGCGATCCCATCGGATGAGTGACGGCGAGCTTGGGGGTGAGAATTTTCTGCCCACGAAGCACCCCGGAGGTAATCCTCAGATCCGTAACTTTACCAGATTTTGCCATAAACTTCATAGTTTTATTTTAGCAGTTTTTTATTAAAATATGGAATCGAAGAAGCCCAACCGAGAGTAATAGCGCGGACAATTTCTGGAAGAAGCACGTTCTTGGTTTGAAAAACCAACTCGGTGTTCCATCCTTGATTTAAGAAATTTTCATACATTTTGAGGGCATGAACTTTAGCGAGAGACTCATGAAAGGCTTTTTCAAGGTCGATATCTATGAGTTCTGCTTTCTTGATTTTTGGCATTACTGCACGTTCTGGCAAAGCGGTAAGGGTAATCGCGACACCATATTCGAAAGCCACGTGCTTCGTCATAAAACCATTAGCGCCCCAATAGAGCCAGTTGTTGCGCAGAGTCTCAAGCGAATTGCGTCCGCGCATGATTCCCTTAATCGGAATGCCAAAAACTTTGACAAATTCATCTTTGGTCATCAGTTGTTTTTGGGTACTTTCCAGAGGAAAATGGTGGGCGGGCGTCAGACCATCAGTAATAGCATGGGCCATCCAGCCAGCCTCGAAGCTGGCACGTACCTTATTTCCCTCTTCGATGGCTTTTCTTAGATTATATTGGTGATCCAAAATCAAAGTCATGAGTTTACCATTATCATGATCTGGGTCAATGAAGTGCATCGGCTCGTCGACGCCAGGGCTTTTACGCTTCAGGCCGTCCGGTCCGCCCATGCCTTCAAAATTTAAGATTTCTGAAATGTTTGGGAAAAAATAATTGTGTGGCAGATTTTTATCAATAATTTTGCGGGCAATTCGGTCGAGTTTCTGATGCGTGCCAACAATTTTCCCATTCGATTTATCACTAATTGCTAGGGTTGAATACATATTTTCCTTAATTAAGAGTCGTCAGCTGCTGATATTTTTTAATATCTTGGCTTAACTCTGTATATTTTAGCATAGAATCGGGCGAGCTTAAGAACTTTTCGACGTGAGTGCGCGCCAATTCAATCATTTTAGTATCGGTAAGACTGGCGATTTTCAAGTTTAATTCACCATGTTGCATGGCACCGTAAATTTCCCCCGGACCGCGAAGCTTGAGGTCGACTTCAGCAAGGTAAAAACCATCGGTGGACTTTTCCATTTCAAGAAGCCTGCGACTCGGCGGATTTTCACCGGTGGTAACCAAGAAACATTGGCTCGGCTTGTCACCACGACCGACACGACCACGCAACTGATGAAGCTGAGCTAAACCATAGCGATCAGCATTGAGAATCACAATCTGAGTGGCATTCGGCACATCCACACCGACTTCCACCACGGTAGTAGAGACCAAAATTTGGGTTTTCTTATCCTTAAAATCCTGCATTACCTGGTCTTTTTCGGCGGGTTTTAATTTACCATGCAAGATACCAATTTGATATTTACTAAACTGTTTTTGCATGAGCTTCGCGGTTTCTAGCACAGTACGCGATTTATCATCATCGGAAATCGCCTCGTCAATCAAGCGACAAATCACGTAAACTTGCTCGCCGGCGGCGAGATGCTCGCTAAGTTCTGGATAAATTACGTCCTTAAGATTTAATTCATTGTAGATACGGGTTTTGATTGGCGTGCGCCCCTTCGGCATCTGGTTAATAATCGAAATATCGAGATCGCCAAAAATTGTAAGTTGCAGCGAACGCGGAATCGGCGTGGCGGTCATAGCCAGAAAATGTGGTGAAATTTGCTGAAAATCCGGATTTTGATTTTGAAAGGATTTTTCCAAAAGATGCTGACGCTGCAAAACACCAAAACGGTGCTGTTCGTCGATGATACAAAAACCGAGACTGGAAAAAGTGGTATCGTCGGTCAGAATAGCGTGAGTGCCAATCACGAGATCAATTTCGCCAGACTTGATCGCGGCTTTTACACTGTTTTTGTCCTTGGTGGCACTGATTAGCAGGGTAGTTTTCACACCGAGCGGCTGCAAGATTTTGGTTAAACCCTCATAATGCTGAGTTGCGAGAATGGCGGTCGGAGCCAGAATGGCCACCTGTGCGCCATTTTTAATCGCTTGATAGGCAGCAATGGCCGAAACGATGGTTTTACCTGAACCGACATCACCCTGCAGCAAGCGATTCATCGGATGTACTTTTTCGAGATCCTGGAGGATCTGCCAAGTCACGCGCTTCTGCGCATCAGTCAATTCAAAGGGCAGAGTTTTAAGAAGTTTCTTGACATCAGTGAGATTAAATTTGAGTGATTTGGCATTTAATTTGGAGACTTCGTTTTGATTAAGCTTGGAAGCCAAAATTAATTCAAACAATTCCTCATAACCGAGATAAGTGCGGGCTTTTTCGACTTCTTGCTCGGACTCGGGAAAATGCATATTAAAAAGAGCTTGGTTACGCGAGAGCTTGGTGAGAGTTTTCGGAATAGCTTGCGAAGGCAAAAGTTCGGGAATTTGATAAAAAAATGGGCGCAGTTTGGCAAAAATTCGACGATACCAGGCGGAATTATAGCGACCACTACCAGAATAAATCGGTTGAAAGCCGCCATCCTGGCGCGATTCTTCGACTTCCGAAGCCAAGACCGCAGTGGGCGCTGTGAGTTGATAGCGATTATACTTAAAATCATACTCACCGGTAAAATAATATTCCGTATCTTCTTTAAAATTTTTAATACGGTAGGCTTGATTATACCAAACCACCCGCAGCGCTCCAGTTTCATCAAAAATTTCACCTTGAGTAATGGTAAAATTACGGCGGCGCGTGTGAATATTGCGTAAGCCACGAATTTTTCCTCTTACCACCACCTTACCGGGGCGAATTTCGGAAATTTTGGTGTAGGCCGCATAATCTTCATATTTGCGCGGAAAATAATAAAGTAAATCCTTAAAAGTTTGAAAGCCACGAGCGGCGAGAGCTTCGGCAGTTTTAGGGCCGACGCCTTTAATCTCACCTAGACTCGAGTTTAATTGCATTAAAGATTGCCCTGGTCGACTGGGCGACTATGAGCTTTGCGCCATTCAGCGATTTTGGCATGATGACCAGAGAGCAAAACCTCTGGAACTTGCATGCCGCGAAAATCGGCTGGCTTAGTGTATTGTGGGTATTCAATAGTGTTTTCTTCAGAGAAACTTTCGATAATGGCAGAGTTTTCCCCACCCAGCACCCCTGGAAGTAACCGTACAATACTATCAATCACGATCAGCGCCGGCAATTCGCCACCAGTCAAGACGAAATGACCGAGCGAAATCTTATAATCAACGATAGTTAAAATGCGTTCATCATAGCCTTCATAATGTGGACAAAGAATAATATAGTGATCCTCTTCACCATGATTAATCCGTTCGACAAAATTACGCACAATTCCCTGATGCCAAGTTTGGCCAGCTGGAGTCGGTAGAATAACTTTGGCATTGGGGCTAGTTTTCTTCACACTCTCAATAGCATTAAAAACTGGCTCACACATCAAAAGCATACCGTCGCCACCACCATAAGGTGTGTCGTCGACAGATTTATGCGCACCGAGGCCAAATTCACGCAAATCCACAAAATCAAATTCCGCGATTCCTTTTTCCTTAGCCTTCCACATCATGGAAGAGTTCAGGTACGGATCGAGTGCATTGGAAAACAATGAAATAATGGTGAATTTAACCTTGGACATAAATCTATTATAGCACATTTACAAATATCAGTTTTCATGGTATAATATAAGTGTTGGAGCCGAAAATTCGGCTAGTTCTTTCACAGAAAGGTTGGTGTAAAATGTCAGATGCAAATCAGCGTATTAAAGAGTTACAAGAAAAGTTAAAACTTCAATTGGAGACTTTGGGGCCGCGGCAAACGGAATTGGAAGCTTTATTAAAAACTGCTTACCAGAACTTAGCAAATGCCGAAGAAGCGGAGCGAACCTGTTTTTCCGCCCTGCTAGAGTTAAAGAAGAAAAATCGAGATTTTCTGCAAGAAAAATTGATAGAGCAGCTGGACTACCAGCAACGTTCTGATCAAATCGAAGATGAAATCTTAAGATTAACTCGTAGATTAAAATTTATCGATTCGACGACAGACTATCGAAATAAGCACAACTTCGGTCGAACGAATCCCTCAGAATCTGAACGAGAATCGGTAGAGAAAAAGCTTGAAGCATTAAAGGCTGAGAAAATTGATCTGGATGCTGGGCATCAGAAAATGATGTCAAAATCGCAGATTTCTCCGGAGTGTGATTTGTCAAAAAAGTATATTGATTTAATTGATATCACAAATGAAGCTACACAGAAATTCCAAGAATTGCACAATGAAACTGAAGCGGTAAAAACGACATATAATGCGTTAAATACCGCTTATTGTAACCTGAATAAGTATTTGGACTAGTTTTTGTTTTGTTTTTAGAAAGGTGGGTATTATGAATCAAAAACGTATCGAGGAACTTGAGGCACGGCAACTTGCACTGCAAGAAGAGATGGAGCCAAGGCGAAATGCCTGCATCGAAGCGTTAAATAAATTTATTGAATGTGAAGGGGATGAGAATAACCTTTCATTTGCTGTAGACTTCTATAAAAATTATCAATCCAGTCTCAGAGAATCTGTTAATCGCCTAACCGATGAGTCGAACGAGAAAGGTTTCCGCGATACACACCATCTTGAAGAATTGCTCAAAGCGTATGGAGCGACGATTCTATACTCGGAAAAGTTCCGAGAAGAAACTGATTTTCTGATGGAGCTAATTAACTACCTCAGAGACACACTCGGAGTGGTCAGCACGGCTGGTCCGACTGGCGAAATTGCGCCGTATTCGAAAATTCTGAATATAATCGAAGCGAGATATAGCAAGGTTCTGTCCGAACAATCTGAGATGGTGATTGACAGAATGAATGTCGAGGCAGAGATTTATGAAGAAAAGTCGAAGCCATCACGAGATGAATTAGAGCATCTTCAGGATAAGCTTAATTATTGCGACCTCAAGCTAGATTATTGCAGCGAAGAGCATAATAATCATACCGAAAAACGAGCTGCTGCAAATGAGGAACTTGATAAAACGAATCTAGCCCTCAATCAGTTAATTGATGAGGAAAAATCGGTAACCGAAGCGCTCGCTAAGTTGCAGAAAAAATGAATCGACTTATGATTGCTACAATTTCGACACCGACTAATCTCGGGATATTACCCAAAAGGCCAGCAAAAGCTGGTCTTTTTTATGGTTTTTTCTAGAATTTTAACCAGGTGACTAAATTCTTATGTTTTCCTCTTGACATTAGAGAGCGTAACCGATATGATAAACATAAGCTGATACGCTTCACAGGGTTCCATTATGCAATTAGTGGAGTGTGGAGATTTCATTAAAAACAAAAAATACGGATTAAAACAAACCAATGTGCCCTAGGGTGGGCGCGCATCAGCAAAAATATCCTCGAAAGAGGATATTTTTCATGGGTTTAGTAATCTTCAGAGAGAGTGAAATATTTGCTAGGAATTTTAGAAGTCTTCGATAAAAGTAAAATATTTATCTGGGATTTTAGTAGTCTTCGACAAAAGCAAGTGTTTTGCCGGGAATTTTAATAATCTTCGACGAGAGTGAAATGTTTTCCTGAGATTTCAATAATTGAATCCGCCTTAGCACCACGAGTAGTGAGCTCAGCACGAATACCAAGTTTTTTCATAATATCACGCAAGCGGTTAACCGAAGCGTAATTCGAAAGATCAGTGCGACGAGCAAATCTTTCAATTTTTTCACCAGTGACATGGTAGATACCCTTTTCATCCTGTGTAACCTGCCAAGCTTTTTTCAGTTCATGGTGACTGAGAGAGATAGTTGGGATTTCTGATTCATGATGTGAAATAACCGCAGTTTTAAATTCAACTGGTTTAGCACCAATTTGCTCAGCGGTAATTTCCTGTTGTTTTTGATTCTCTTTCACGGCCGCGAGCAGAGCGCGAAGTAGGTCGTCGAGGTTTTTCTTGGCCACAGAAGAAATAGCAAAAATTTTGGCTTCGGGATTTTTTTCAAGAATTGCCTGTTTTTGCATTTCGATAAGCTCGTCATCTAGACCTTCGCATTTAGTCAGGGCGACGATTTCAGTGCGAGATTTGAGATCAGAATATTTTTCCAATTCACCACGAATCGTTGAGTAAGCTTGACCGGCATCATCTTGATAAACATCGATGAGATGGAGCAAAACAGCGGTGCGATCGACGTGACGCAAGAAGTCATGACCGAGACCACGTCCGTCGCTGGCGCCTTCGATAAGACCTGGAATATCCGCAATCAGGAGGTCATGACGATCGATGGTAGCTACACCGAGGTTTGGAGTGAGCGTAGTAAAAGCATAATCAGCAATTTCTGGCTTGGCATTAGTAACACTAGTGAGAAAAGTCGACTTACCAGCGTTTGGTAGACCCACCAGACCGACATCAGCGAGAAGTTTTAATTCAATTTCAGCTTCAAAAGCATCGCCTGGTTCACCGACTTCGGCAATCACCGGAGTTTGACGCACACTAGACTTAAAGTGAGCATTACCGAAACCACCGTCGCCACCTTTAGCAATTACGGCTTGCATACCATCTTCGGTGAGGTCGGCAATGATTTTGCCATCACGCTTCACCACAGTGCCGACTGGAACTTCAACGATGAGGTTCTTACCGGAGCGGCCATTACTGCGAGTGCCGGAACCATTGCCGCCGTCTGGAGCGGTGAGAATTGGATTGAAACGAAAATCAATTAAAGTATTCGTATCTTTATCAGCTTGAAAGATAATAGAGCCACCTTTACCGCCGTTACCGCCATCTGGACCACCCTTATTGATGTAAATTTCATGGCGAAAAGAGACGGCGCCATCGCCACCTTTACCAGCTTTCAAACTCACTTTTGCCGTATCACAGAACATATTAGAGATATTTTAATATATTTTGGTGGAAAAATACAGCATAAGCAGGAAGAATATCGCATACCTTTCTAAGGTTTTCTAATAAAGTAGACTTTATGGTTTCGTAAAGGCTCCTCTTCGCTTGCTGCTCTCTCCAATACGCAGCCAAGTTTTATCTTTAAATGTTAGCATCTGTGGTCCAACATGATCTCTGACTTTGCGGCGTCCAGCAAAAATCCTTGCGCCTCCTTGCGGCGTAATATTAGAAACATCAAAATCCTCATTACAATAGATTCTTTCAAGTTGATCACTACCCGTTGCCCCCATTGCTACCCCTGGATCAAACCTCGAAAAGAGTTCAGTGACATTAGTGAGTTTTGGAGTTTTAAAGTTATCAATGTGAATTACTTGAATAGCCGGCATCAATGCAAACATTCTCTCCATAGTTTCCACATTTTCGGTATGGAAACTACTTAAGTCTAGTTCAGTTAAACGTGAGACGCCTTCAAAGAGGGAGGACATATTCGTTACATTACTAGTATCAAAGGTAGATAGATTGATACTCATAAGACCACTCATACCATAGAACATTGCTCTCATAATCTTGAGCTTCGGAGTCCTAAAACTAGACAAATCTAAGGTTCCTAATGACGTACAGTTCCAAAACATACCGTCCATGTTTTCAACTTTTTCCGTATTGAATTTATTCAGTCCTACTATTTGATGGAGTGCGGTCATGTTACTAAACATTCCGTACATATCTACAACGTTCGAAGTGTCAAATTTTTCTAAAATAATAGCACCAAGTTTAGTTGCACGCCTAAACATATAGCGCATAGTCGTGACATTTTTGGTATTGATGTTTGAGAAGTCAACACTGGTTAAATCAGTACAACCTTCAAACATACGTGACATATCAGTAACATTTTCAGTATTAAAACCATTAAATGAGATATGAGAAGTACGTGCATTATAGCCAAATATCCCAGCCATATTCGTCACGCTTTTTGCATTGAGACCAGAAGTATCAATATTATAGACTTTTTCTAAGCCAGAAAACATTTCAGTCATATTTTTAGTGTAACTGGCGTCAAAATCATTTAAATTTAGGACTTGAAGTCCACTGAGATTTTTAAAAGCACGCGAACTATCTTCGTGAAAATAGATTTTGTCAGCTTCGGTATAATAATACAGAGTAAAAGTGTCTGCTTGATACCAGATTTTTATATCACAGTCACTTTTGTCAGGATTACTAACTTCGCGGACATCTACGCCAGCCGCTGGAGGAGTGGCACTTCGAGCAAATTGCTTAATGTTCGTACCACCTGAAGATACGGATTTTACCATAGTATTAAAATCTAGACCATTAACCAAATGCGCGGCTAATTCATAAGGATTTGCAATCACAGAATAAACCAAGCTATTTTTATAAGTCCCTGGCATTAGGTTTTCACCCACTTTAACTGCAAGACGCAAAAGATGTGTAGCTTGGCTTTCGGATTTTTGGTTAGTCTGAGCAATGGTTTTTGGTTCAGACAATTTCGGTATAGCGTTATAGTTTGTCCCCGTGTCCGTCTGGTAACCCCAAGTATTGGCGGATAAACTAGTATCGGCAGAAGCAATAGAAGAAACTTTAGTCGAAAGTGCGGTATTCGTGTTTTTCAAATCCGTCTCATCGGATGAAGCACTGAGAGTGACGGTATAGCCAGCTCGGGCATTAGTTTTCACAGAAAGCTTGGATAGTTTACTGAGAGAAACTTCATTAATCAAATCTGATCCAGAGAAATCAAAATCAAGGTTTTCCTTGTCGAGAGAAGCAGTTAAAGTTGGGTCGACTGCAAAACTAGTATAGGTAAGAACACTATTAGAAATAATAGCAGATAAAAGACACAAAAAACCGAGTAAAATAACTCGTTTCTCTATGAAAAAACAATAAATAATTCGCAGTTTTTGCCAAATTCTCTCCATATTCCGATATTAGCATAAACACCATACTAATACAGCTTGATTTAAGTAAGATAATATTTCCTTCTAATTGACAGAAGGAAATATTTTAGCGACCGTGAATAAAGAGATATTTAGCGTACTCGCTTGGGCCAATAGTGTAAGAACCGACCACACCCCAACCAGCACGACCGTTCATGTCGGAAATCGTGATCGTACCGTCGGCGTTTACGGAGTCCACGATGCCGACGTGGCCATAATAACCACTGTTGGTCTGGAAAATATCGCCGGCTTGCGGGTTGGTGCCGCGACTAGTTGGGAAGAGACCAGAAAGTGCATAGCCCCAAGTATTAGCGTTACCGAGACCGCCCGGCAGAATGTGACTAGAGCCCATAGCAGCACGACGTTCCCAGGTATACCAAGTACACCAACCCCATGGCATTGGGTTTCTGGAAGTAGAATAAGTACGATATGAAGAAACTGAATAGGATGAGCTGCCAGAATAAGAAGAAGTGGAACGTACGACGGGTGCCACATAATCAGGACGCTCCTTATCCGGCAATTCACCGTTCGGTAGTAAAATAGCCTGACCTTCAACAAGAGTCTGATCTAGCTCAAGGTTGTTTGAGGTAATAATTTCATCAGCGGAAGATTTATATTTTTCGGCAATAGAGGCGACAGTTTCGCCAGATTTCACTGTGTAAACGATACCAGCACGGGACGGAATATAGATCGATTCGCCCACTTTCGGCACATAGGAAGCCTTAAATTTGTTCGACCAACGAATCATATTGATATCGACACCACAGGAAGCGTATTTGGCAGCTAAAGTATCGAGAGTCTCACCTTCGGTCATGACATGCTTGATTACGCCAACCTTAGCACAGGCGGCAAGATTCAAAGTAGTCGGCTTTTCCATTTTTTCAACAGAAGCCTGACCGGACTGCTGAAGTACAGTAAAGGAGTTATAGTTTACGTTAAGCACATCAGAGGAGGCTAAACTCATAGTGTCAGCGAGCTCAGACACCATATAGAATTCTGAAAGTTGGTCAGCAGAAACTGCATAATCTTTTTTAGAAATGGATTCCAGATTAGGGCTGGAATTATCGTCGGACTGCTGTTTATCTTTGGAACCAACAAAAGCCACACCAAAAATCAGAACAGATAGAGCAAAGTACGGGAATATCTTGGTGAGGAAGTAATTTAAGCTAAATTGTGATCGTTTTTTCTTTGTCATAATTAGCCGGTCGCTGCCCCTAAATTTGCACCTTACAGAGTTTCTGACAGTGGTCGCGAATCTTCTGATTGTGCTCAGCGTCGGTGCTACTATAATACATTAAACCGTCGTCGCCTGTCAAGAAATAAAGCATAGAGGCTTTCGAGCTATCTGGTTCAGCTACCGCGAGAAGTGCTGCCTTAGAAGGCACGGCGATAGGGCCTGGAGGTAGCCCCGGAAACTTACGAGTATTGTAAAGACTATTGACAGCTAAAATATCAGCATTGGTAGCATTAGTACGATCGATGCCAGTAATGTCGGCAGCATAAGTCGCAGTCACATCAGACCCCAGGGCGATTCCCTGCCTCAAACGGTTCTGAAAAACCATAGAAACACCCGGCATATCTTCGGTATTAGCCTCTTTTTGGATAATAGAAGCAAGAATAATACCTTCGCGTAAGGTAAAGCCGCGAGCCTTAAACTTTTCTTCTAGCTGATTGGAGACTACCACGTCGTTAAATTGGTTCAAAATCGTCGTAATAACATTCTCGAGCTTTTCATGGTTGTAAAATTGATAAGTTTCTCCATAGAGATATCCCTCAAGGGCTAACTTCGCGGGAATATCCGGGTTAGAGAGTTTGTTTTCGTCAGCATAGAGACCCTTAAGGACTGGATTGTCATAATGTTTAGTGAGAGCTTGATTAATTTCCTCTTCGGAATAGCCCAGAGTACGGAACTGATGAATGATGCCAGTCTGCGATTTGCCTTTATCTCCGAGGAGATTGGTGCCTGGTAGAATAGTTAGATTAAAAACATCAGAAGAGACTACCCCATTCACTAATTGTTTAGCGATGGCACGAGCTGACATGGTTTTACGGAAGCTATATTTACCAGCTTTTAACTTGGCGTGGAGGTTACTGATGCGAGCATAAAGCTCAAAAGCCAGAGGATTTCTAATCAAATCGGCTTGCTTGAGACTATTGGCAATTTCCTTAACGGATTCCCCAGCCGTCACCTCAATGGTCTGATACTCACAATTAGAGTCTGCCTCTTTTTCATTGGATTCAGAGGCGGCCTTAGCCGAATCAAAACGACAATTAGCGGAAGAGACGGACTGCAAGGAATACCAATAATATCCACCGCCAAATAGACCAGCGAGAAATAGCAAGATAAAGAGTGAAAGTAAGATACGTTTAACTTTTTTCATAGGTTTTTCTAAACTTCTATCTGGCCTGGGAGACTCCGATGAATCTGGTTCTGGCTTTGTGGGTTCATTAATAATAGATTGAACTTCTGGTGATCCGAGCGTGGAAGCTGGACTCGCAGATGGGTTTATATTGGTGGTAGTATTAACTAGCTGATTCGGGATTTTACTGGCAGAATTTTGAGCGAGCTTAGCGGCATAATGTTCAATAAAATCTTGCAAAATAATGCTAGCGGCCTCAGCATCGATTTCGCCTTTTTCAAAATTCTTTTTGCGTTTTTTCAGACGCTCCTCAGCCACCACAGAAGTGAGCGATTCATCCTGAAAATAAATACGGGCACCTGGCATAGAGGCGGCGAGAGTATCGGCAAATTTACGCGCATAGGCGGATTGAGCTGTTTCATTACCATCATTACTACGAGGTAGCCCCACTACGAAGAAATTCGTATCATTCAGTCTGGCAATACGAAGAATTTCTGGAATTTCCTGACCATTGACCAAGACATATCCATTCGGAATAGCGATGCGAACAGAAGTGTCCGCTTTCGCTACGCCGATACGCTTAGTACCCACATCTAAACCGATAATGCGCATTAGTTCTCTACCGTGATTTTAATTGATACTTTATTAGCGTCGTTTGGAATTTGACGAACCCATGGGAAGGAGGTATTTACTTCGACATCAGATACGCCATTGATGGACTTAATTAAAGTTGTCACTTCGCCAACTTTTTTGCCGAGAGATTTTTCGAGTACAGATTGTTCGGTGACTTCCGGACCAGTTTTCAAGGTGGCCTTAATCTTAGCAATTGCAGAATTATTATTGTTTTGGAATTTTTCGATGAAGATATTGCCAGTTTCATAAATTTTTTGATCGCTACCCAGACGAGTAGAGACCACGGATTTAACATATTCTTCAATGGCAGTCTTATCGACATAATTTACACTATAAGTAGTTTTGGCCGTGAGTTTAGCTTTGCCATTCTCGGTCGGCTGGTCGACGGCAGGACTGGAAGTAGGATCGGCGGTAACTTTTTTGTAGCTATCTTCGATTTTAATATCGTCAGAAGGTACTTTTTCGAATAATTCCTCCTTTGCGCCATCAGCTTCGGTCAATTTTTCCTTAGCCTTAGAAATGTCGGAAGCGGTGACAATTTTTTGAATCTTGTCAGTACCGCCCTTAAATGCGGAATTAGCATAGCCTTCGACTCCAGCCACAGAAGATTGCCAGCCGGAGCTAACGGCTTCAATATTATATTTCGCACCACCTTCGATGGCGGTAGCTTTCACAGTTTTGGCCACCTGACATTTACCACTGTGGCGACCGGCGTCACAATTCGAGATTGAGCCGTCCCAAGAAATCTTCACCTCCTGGTCGGTTAAGAAATTGAGATTGCGGTAGGCAAAGGCAGAACCCTGGGGGACAGTTGCGACATCTGGCCTAGAAGCCGTAGCAGTGGTGGTCGACATGTCGAAGGTAGCGATGAGGCGTAATTCACCGGTAGCCTTATCTCCGACATTTTTCTCACCAGTAGCCTCAAATTCAACTTCAGAATTCTTCTCGAGACTGGCGGTTTCGAGGAAGAATTTACCATCTTTCGAGACGGCTTGCTTGGCATCAGTCACAAAAGAAACATTTTCGGAGAAATTCTCGGCGATGGTTTTAATTTTAACGGAAATCTTAGCGGCAGGCGCCAAGATGAAAGCCCAGATGAAGCTTCCAATCAAAAGAACCGCAGCCACTACACCGATAATAATACGGTTTTTCAATGAGTCGAGAGTGAGGATCTTTTTCGTCTGATTATCCGCTTCTTCATCCTCAGAATTCTTCGCGACTTCTTCGGAATCCAGATTCATAGTCGAATTTTTCGTCAGATTCGAGGTGGCATTTGCACGATTAGTAGTGTCTTCATTAGTAGTGCGGACACGAGAAACACTACCGGACGAAGCGGCTTTTTCATTAATTTCGATTTCTTCATTCAGACCGGATTTCTTGGCCTTGACCGGATATTCCAGATCAGCTTCGTTAAATTCAGAAGGCAAAGTCGGGCGCGAGTTTAGATTCTTGGCAAAAGGAAGACTAGAAAGCGCCGCCATTTTCATGAGGGTCGGATCAGTGGTGACCACCACGATAGCTTTGTCATGAATTTTTGCGGTACGAGCGATTAGTTTAAGGTTAATAGAGCTGCGCAGAACGTTCAACTTTTTCGGTGGAACAAGTGCAATAATTTTCTGTTTGGAAGCTTTGATATGGTTGATAATATCAGTAATATCATCCTCAGGCTCGATGTAAAAAGTGTCCTTATTCATACATCGATTTTAACATATATTTGCACTGAACCAATAAGTTTATGCTAAAATAAGCTTAATGAGTATCTTTGATTTTATTAAAAAAGGACCGGACGCACAGGCAGGCGTAAATAATACTGGTGGCGCGGTGTCAGGTGCGGAGAGTGCAGAAATTTTAGCTAATCTAGTACTAAATACGACTGATAGTGGCGTAATTATTGTGTTGCCGACTGGAGTAATTGAGTACATCAATCCAGCAGCAGTGAGCTTACTAGGTGGACAGATGTCGCAAAACTTTTTGGGAGCTAAATTAGAAGATATTTTGAAACTTGAAAACGGCCAAGGCGTAGCGATTCCAGCGCAAAATAACCTGGTTTTCTATGCGGTAAATAATGGCCAAAATTACACCACGCGGGAATATTTTTTGGTTAATCTGCAGGGTCAGAAAAAGCCCGTGGCATTCAAGATTATTACCGCGCATTCACCTAAAAATGAGCGCATCGTAACTTTTTATGATATTACTTCCGAACTGGAGGCCGAGAGTGAGCAAACCGAATTTATTTCGACAGCTTCTCATGAAATGCGCACACCAGTAGCTTCGATCGAAGGCTATTTAGGTTTGGCTTTAAATCCAAAAACCGCCACGATTGACGAACGCGCTAAAAAATATCTGGAAGAGGCGCATAAATCTTCCCAACATCTCGGCAAATTATTCAGAGATCTTCTCGATGTGACCAAGCTTGATGACAAAAGAATTAAAGCCCATCTCACGCCGATTGAGGTGACCTCGACAGTGCGCTCGATTGCCGAAGGTCAAATTCCTAAAATGAGTGAAAAAGATATTCATTTTACTTTTGGCTCTTCCTCTTCCGCCAATATGAATGGCGGACGCGTAATCAATCAAGAGGTTTTTGCGGCGGTCGATGTGGATTTCTTACGTGAGATTATTAATAACCTGATCGAAAACGCGATTAAATATACCAATAACGGGGGTGGAATTTGGGTGAATGTGCGTGGCGATGGCGACCGTGTTTTGATTAATGTGACAGACACTGGTATTGGTATTTCTCCAGAAGATAGCAAACATGTTTTTCAAAAATTCTACCGTGCGGATAATTCAGAAACTCGCACGATTGGAGGTACTGGTCTGGGACTTTATATTGTGAAGGAACGCGTGGAAGCCATGAGTGGTTCGACTTGGGTGGAAAGCACCTTCGGTGAAGGCTCGACTTTCTACGTGGCCTTCCCTCGCCTGACCTACGAAGAATATTTGCGCCGCAAACAGATTGAAGCCAATACTCAGGCAATGACGCCACAAAATACCGTCACTTCTGTTCCCAATATATCCAATCCTGGCGTCTTAGAGGCTAATGAAAATCAGACCCCGGCACCAACGGGTCCTACTGCACAAACACAACCACAAGCAATGACGACTATGGCGCCAATTCAGACGCCAGCACCGGCATCAACGCAAATTCCTACTGAACCGTCTGCGCCAATTCAGATGCAAACACCAGCTCCAACTGAACCAATTATTTCAGCTCCAATTGAACCAACTGTATCACCCACATCTACAACTCCGATAGTTTCTGCGACACCGGCTATACCAGCTATGCCAACTGCACAATCCAATCCATTCTTGCAGAATACTACAACTCCAGCTCAAAATACAACTACTATACCGACCACGCAAAACACACAAACCATGCCGACCGCGCCGGCTAATCCCGCCTCGACCTCAACCGTATCAGTCAATCCTGCTTCGACTCCAACTGCACCAGTCAATCCTACTCAGACTCCAGCTGCGTCAGTCAATCCTGCCCCGACTCCAGCTATACCGATTAACACCACTATGCCTACCCCACCAATTACGCCAACTAACCCAAACATCTTAAATAAGTAAGGAGAGAAGATGACAAAAATTTTATTAGTTGAAGACGACCAAAGCTTACGCGAGATTTACGGAATTAGATTAACGGCGGAAGGTTATGAAATTGCCTCCGCGGGTGACGGCGAAGCAGCTCTTGCCCTAGCAGTAAAAGAACGCCCAGACTTAATTATTTCTGATGTGATGATGCCAAAGATTTCTGGCTTTGACATGCTCGATATTTTGCGTTCGACGCCAGAAACCGCCAATATTAAGGTAATTATGATGACCGCACTTTCAGCGGATGATCAAAAAGCCCGTGGTGAATCGCTTGGGGCGGACCGTTTCCTCGTAAAATCGCAAGTAGGAATTGAAGATGTAGTGAATGCTGTTCATGAAGTCTTAAATGACGCAAATGGTGCACCAGTCGCCGCAGCAACTGCTCCGACTACAGATAATATGATGACTCAATTCGCGGCTGCGCCAGCACAAACTCCAGCCGTAACAACAACACAACCTGCCTCACCGGCCAAAACTGCAATGCAGGCACAAGCTCCGATACAGTCTATCCTATCAGCACAACCAGCTATGTCAGCTCAACCCTTTACACCTGCACAGCCGGCTATGCAAGCTCAACCGACCACTCCGACACAGCCAGCCACCCAAGCTCAGCCAGTTCAAACTCAGCCCGTCGCGCCAGTCCAGCCATCGATCAATAACTCTAATCCATTTCTAGGTAATGTATAGATTAAATAAATTTTTAGCCGAACAAACTGGCGTTTCGCGCCGCGAAGCCGATAACCTCATCGCAGATGGTCGCGTAAAAATCAACCAGGAAGTTGCCATTTTAGGCCGTCGATTCGATGAAACGCGCGATGAGGTCTTTTTGGACGGTCAAAAAATTGAAGAGCGTAAAGGTTTTACTTATCTAATCCTAAATAAGCCCGTGGGATATGTTTGCTCCAAGAAACGCCAGGGTGAGACGCCAACTCTTTTTGAACTTTTGCCCGAAAAATACCAAGGATTGAAGACGGTGGGTAGACTCGATAAGGACAGTTCAGGGTTAATTTTATTAACCAACGACGGTGATTTTGCTTTCTCGATGACCCATCCAAAGTTTTTCAAAATCAAAAGCTACATTGTAAAACTAAATCGCCCACTTGCGCCACTACACCAACAAATGATTTCTGATATGGGCATTGATTTGCCGGATGGTAAGAGTAAATTATTCCTCAAAAAAGAAGAATCCGACCCGAGTGGCTGTACCTTTCTAGTAGAAATGAGTGAGGGGCGAAATCGTCAAATTCGCCGCACTTTCCTGGCGGTAGGTTATAAAGTAATGGAACTGCATCGCATTGAATTTGGAAGATATACGCTAGAAAACTTAAAGGATGGTGAATTTAAAGAGGTGGAGAAAAGATGAAAGTATTAATTATTGGTAAAAATATTAAAAACGTTTATCTTTCTCTGGATGCCAAAAATTTTGAACTAGACAAAAACCAGAATGCGCACCTGGACTTGGTTTATGATGGGGGTGAAAAATACTATAACGATCGCTTCAGTATCATGACCGGGCAGAAGCTGGCCGATGAGGTAATTTCGAATTTTCGGATTGAGACGGAGACGGCTTTTAGCCCGGAAAATCCAGAAACTTGTGATGATTTTCAATATATTTTGCTTTCGAAAAATAATTATATTAATTTGGCGCCAGAATTTGTCAAGCAATGTGATTTTAATAGCAAAATTTTAGAAAAACGCACAGCTAATTTTGATTACATTTACATTGATTGGTCGGCGGAATTAAATAACGTACAGATTAAGACGATTTTGGATTACTTAGAGTCACATCCAAAAACTAAATTAGCGTGGTGTTTTGATCGATCGGAACTACCAAAATTACTGAGTGCGCCAGATTTAAGCAAAACAAATTTGACGACTTTTTATCGTCTTTTGCAGCGAGCAGAAATGGTTTTCGTGATGGGTAAAAAATCCCAAATGATGAAAATTAAACAAATTCTCAGCACACTTTCGACCTTAAAATTAATTTATGTAACCGATAATCAAATTCTGGCTGGGGTTTTTAAGGAAGATTTTCGAAATAAGGACATAAAGGTGACGCGTGACGTCGCAGCGACAATTATTGCGGGCACGATTTTCTCGGCACTAATTACAGACTGGAATTTACAGCGCGCTCTGATGCTTGCGAAAATTAATGTCGAAAATTCAAAGGCCAACAAGACTCTGAAGATCAATCAATTATCCGATAAGCTGCGCGAAGCCTTAGCAATTAGATAAGATAACCGACCGAATAAGTAGATAAGACAAACTACTGGATATACTACGATTCAAAAAATCCCTAGTCTGACTAGGGATTTTTTAAATGGCGCAATACTTAAACTAAAGGCTGTTTTTACTTGAGAAATTCTCGAAGATAAACGCCGGTTGGGGTTTGATCATTTTTGGCGATTTCTTCTGGTGTACCTTCGGCGATAATTTGACCACCATGTTGCCCACCTTCTGGACCCATATCAATAATCCAGTCGGCACTTTTAATCACATGTAAATTATGTTCGATAATAACCATGGTATTGCCGCCAGCAACCAAGCGATCTAGGATTTTCAAGAGGCGATTCACATCATCGGTATGCAGACCAGTGGTTGGCTCATCCAAAATATAAAGAGTCTTGCCGGTCGAACGACGAGAAAGCTCGGTGGCGATTTTGATACGTTGGGCTTCACCACCCGAGAAAGTAGTAGCGGACTGGCCGAGACGAATATAACCGAGACCAACCTCTTGAATAGTCTTCAGTTTATTAGCGATAGCAGGAATATTTTCGAAGAACTCCACCGCCTCGTCGATAGTCATGTTTAGGACATCAGAAATATCCTTACCCTTGTATTTTACCTCGAGCGCTTCACGATTATAGCGTTTGCCATGACAGGTCGGACAGGTGACGTAAACATCCGGTAAGAAGTGCATTTCAATCTTATTCACACCGTCACCTTGACAGGTCTCACAGCGACCACCTTTGACATTGAAGGAGAAACGACCAGCCTTATAACCACGAATCTCCGCTTCTGGTTGAGCGGCAAAAAGTTCGCGGATGGCGGTAAAGACACCTGTATAGGTAGCCGGGTTTGAGCGTGGTGTACGACCAATTGGACTCTGGTCTATCACAATACATTTATCTAAGTTATCAATACCATCGATACGTTCATGTTCACCAGCCACGGTTTGAGCACGATGAAGACGAGCGAGTAATTCGTTAGCTAAGATTTCATTAACCAAAGTAGACTTACCAGAACCAGAAACGCCAGAAACTACTGTCATTACCCCGAGCGGGAATTTAACCGTGAGATTTTTCAAGTTATTTTCCCTTGCGCCTACTACGGTGAGGTATTGATTAAGTTTTGGCCTACGACGGGTTTTCGGTACAGGAATTTTCTTGGCACCGGATAAATATTTACCAGTGAGCGAATCCGAGTCATGCGCAATTTCCTCTGGCGTACCAGCGGAAATCACCTGACCACCACGCGCACCGGCGCCTGGGCCAATATCAACCAAATAGTCCGCACTCATCATGGTATCTTCATCATGTTCGACAACTAGCACGGTATTTCTAAGATCACGCAGATGCCTCAAAGTCGAAATAAGCTTATCATTATCACGTTGATGTAGACCGATCGACGGTTCATCGAGCACATATAACACGCCCTGGAGACCAGAACCGATTTGGGTAGCCAAGCGAATGCGTTGAGCTTCCCCACCAGAGAGAGTATTGGCGGCACGACTAAGCTCAAGATAACCTAGACCAACGTCCTGCATGAATTTAACTCGTTCACGAATGACTTTGAGAATTGGGCGCGCAATTAAGGCCTCTGCTTCGGTAAATTCAAGATCCTGAGATAAAACATCCAGCATCGCGTCAACGTCTAAATTACAGAAATCATTAATATTTAATCCGTGAATAGTCACAGCGAGCACGACGGGCTTCAATCTAGCACCGTGACAAGTTTGACATTCATGTACGCGCATGAATCGTTCAATATCCTTGCGCATAAAATCAGAGTCGGTTTCCTTATGGCGACGCTCAAGAGTCGGGATGACACCTTCATAGATTGACTCATAAGTCGCACCATCCTTAAACTTACCGGAGCCAGAAATTTTAACTTCGTATTTTTCATTACCAGTGCCATAAAGGATTAAATGTTTTTGCTCTTCGGTGAGCTCGCGAATTGGCACGTGAATCGAAAAACCATGACGCGCAGCCACCGCCGAGAGACGTTTGAGCCACCAAGAGTCACTTTGTACGCGATTAAATGGGCGAATACCGCCTTCGGCAATAGTAAGATTTTGATTGAATACGAGATTCGGATCGATTTCCATACGCGTACCAAGACCCGTACAGGTCGGACAGGCGCCTTGAGGTGCATTGAAGGAAAATAGACGTGGTTCGAGTTCTGGAATCAATTCATCTGGGTGAACTGGGCAGGCGTAGCGCTGAGAATAAGTAAGAACTTCGGTATTAGATTTACCGAGATTCTTCCCTTCAATGGTGGAAGAATTATCATTAATCTTGAGCAGCATAATTAGCCCCTGCCCAAGCTCGAGAGCCTGCTCGATGGAGCTAGAAATGCGGGAATAAAGTTCTGGGTTCAAAATGAAGCGGTCAACTACTAGTTCGATATCGTGACGTTCCTGTTTTTCAAGAGTCGGGAATTCATCCAAGGCATAAACCACACCATCCACGCGCACGCGAGAGAAACCCTTTTGGAGGTATTGTTCGGAGATGTGGAGAAATTCACCTTTTTTCTGTTGCACAATTGGCGCAAGTAGCATCAATTTCGAACCAATCGGAAGCTTCATGACTTCATTGACGATATCTTCCACGGAACGTTTAGATACTTCGCGGTGACAAATCGGACAATGCGGCACACCGACACGCGCAAAAAGTAAGCGCAAGTAATCATAAACTTCCGTAACCGTAGCGACAGTAGAACGAGGGTTTCTAGAGGTAGATTTTTGGTCGATAGAAATGGCTGGTGAAAGCCCAGTGATCGTATCAAAGTCCGGCTTATCCATCACGCCGAGAAACATACGCGCATAAGAGGAAAGTGACTCAACATAACGACGCTGACCTTCAGCATAAATCGTGTCGAAGGCGAGGCTGGATTTACCAGAACCAGAAAGCCCAGTAATCACCACCAGCTTATCGCGTGGAATATCGAGATCGATATTCTTAAGATTATTCTGCCTAGCGCCACGAATCTTGATGTAGTTATCTGGATTATCTTTCAGAAGTGCCTTACCACCCGGAGAGAGTAGACCCTTATTTTTTACTAGTTCTTCCACGTTTTTAGTCCCATTTTCCATACTTAAATCAATCAGGTATTATAACAAAAAATTAGCGTTTTGTCGAGATGTGAGAAGTTTACGATCTAAGTGTGAAATAGCCTGGAGCTAGATGGCGGTCAATGCGCAGAGCCTCGAGACCAACGTTATTTGGAGTAGTAGAAATCCAGCCATTATTGCCAACCAAATTTACACGATTGGCAAATATTAACACATTCCTAGGTGCACTAATACCGGCGGCAATAGCTCGAGAAGTATCCCAGTCACCTGAAGTATAGATTCTAGTCAGTCGATTATCTGTAGTAAAGCTAGCGAACATATACCCAAAATTTTCCACCTTTGGTGTAGTGAATGATCTTAAATCTAGTTCTGTTAGATTATCGTCCATTGAAAACATACTAGACATGTCGGTAACGTTTGCTGTATTAAAATTGGAGAGATTGATAGTTTTTAGTGCTGTCATTTGATAGAACATTGACCCCATATTTGTCACCTTGTCGGTTCTAAAATGACTAAGGTCTAGATGTTCAATTTTTCGCAACAGCGAGAACATACCAGACATATTTTCGACATTTTTAGTATTAAAGCTACTAATATCTAAAGACGCTAAGTTGGTCATACCATTAAACATAGAGCGCATATCCGTCACATTCGAGGTATCAAAATTGGAGAGATTGAGGGTGGTGAGGTTAGTCATATTAAAAAACATACCACCCATAATCGTCACCTGAGAGGTATTAAAATTAGAGAGATCAAGGGTGGTGAGACTAGACATACCATAAAACATAGAGCCCATATCCGTCACCTTCGAGGTATCAAAATTTGAAAAATTAAAAGCAGTGAGGTTAGTCATGTTAAAAAACATGCCGCCCATATTCGTCACATTAGAGGTATTAAAGTTGGAAAGATTAAGGGTAGTGAGATTACGCATACCATTAAACATATGGCTCATATTCGTCACCCTCGAGGTATCGAACTTAGAGAGATCTAGTTCTAAAATATTTTTTATTTTTTGCTCACTATCCCCTGAAAAGAACATCATGCTACTATTAGTATTTAAATAAACCTTCTCTGGTTCAGCATGATAATAGGCTGTCTTATCTGTCGGATCTAGCCAGAGTTTGATTCTATAATCAGAGTCCTCATCTTGAATATCTACCGTATTCATATAAACTACTGGCGCAAGTGCACTCTTTTTAAAATGTTCAATTTTATTTGTGGCAGTCTCGAGAGATTTTAATTTTGCATTAAAATCCGGACCATTCGTCACCATCGCGCGCATTTGGTAAGGGTTGGAGACAAAAGAAAGGACCAATTTATTCTGATAATTCCCTGACTCTAGATTATCGGCCAGTTTCATACCAATACTAAGTTGATTCAATTCATTACCATTAGTCTTCCCTGTAGTTTGAAGAATTTGCGCTGGTGTAGACAAAGCTGGAATCGGTGCGTAATTCATAGACGCTCCGAATTTATAGCCCCAAGAATTATTTGGCAGATTATTTAAGGATAAAATATTGCTAACTGAGTTAATTTTCGCCCCAGTAGTAGAGCTACTATTAGTTAGCGCCGTATTTTCGGTTTCTGTGCTTAAGGTCGCAGTGTACCCTGTCCGATTATTCGTATTAACGGTAAAATTAAATGGAATTTCTGTAGTTTTATTCGTAGAATTAATCACTTGATTACCATTTACTTGCAGGTTTGATTGATCCACCGAAGCGGAAAGCGTTGGAGTATATAAGGCAAATACCTGGCTTGAAAAAGATAATTCATACAATACCGCAGAGAATAAGACAGCTAAAATTATTGACCTCAATGAGAGTTTAAATGAACTTAGGCGAGAGGAGATGCAGCACATATATGTTTTCATTATAGCATAAACGGAATAGGTTTAAGAAACTAATTCGAACCACATCTTGAGATCTTCGAGGGTGGAGTCGAGAATCTTGCGGCCGTCGGCAGTTTCGCCAGTAGTTTGGTAATGTCTCAATAGATCGTTCATCGCTTGGATAAAGCCAGGGGTCTGACGAGCGATTCTAGCGGCACGGTATTTTTCAAATTTCGCGATTTCATCTTGGCTGAGCGCGTTTGGGAAATTACGGCCTTTGTAATTAAGTAGTAATGAATCGAGACGCTCATCCTGAAAGAGCGGATGAAAATCAGCTAACTCATTAGCACGAAGATTCGGCACAACGGAAGCTTGCTTACGATCTTCGTTATTTAAGAAACCATCATAAAGCCTCGCTTCGGCCTCCTCGAGCTTATCAAAATTACGCTCACGAGTGAATAATTCACGCATTCGCTCAATGAATTCTGGGTGGTTTTTTAGGGTCTCGAGATTCTTTTCCATCTGGGATTTTTCGAGCTTAATTTTCTGCCAGCCAGTGGTGCCGGCCGGAAATTCCTCGATGCCATTCGAACTAGATTCGGTGCTCACCACATCTAAAACTGAGAGCGGCGCCACAGCTGGACATTTACTCGGAGTTAATTCCTTGACATATTTCGAAAAATCGAACCAAGTTTGATATTTTTTACCGGCTCGACTGACTTTTTCTTCGGGTTTAAATTCCTTTTCCGCTTGCAAAATATCCTCGACATTATAGCGTAAATCGAAGACTATGATATTTTGGTTTTTTCCAGGGGCGATCGGAATGGCAACGGTGGTGTGATTAGCTTTACTAGAATAATGACCGCTAGTGTAGACAAAAGGCGTGGCGGAATCGACGGAAAGGTTCGTGGCGTTAAGAAAACGCAGAAGCTGTTTTTTATCACGAAACTTTAAGAGAAAATCGAGAAGTTTCGGCTGCTTTTCATGAATAATTTTCGCCACGGCAATCGTAGCATAAATATCGGAAAGAGCATCATGGGCATGCTCGTGGGTAATGCCATTCAGGGCCGTGAGGAGCTCGAGGCGGTTGGTCGGTTTTTTCTCGCCAGTCTTAGAATCTATAGCAACTGGCCAATTAATTCCCTCTGGACGCAACGCCCGCACCATACGAACGGCATCCAAAATATCGAATTTACTACGACCATCAAGATATTGCCAAGTATATGGATCATAGAAATTGCGCCAAAATAGATAGCGGATAAATTCATCATCAAAGCGCACAGAGTTAAAACCACAGATAATGGTGTTCGGGGTGAAAATTTCCTCTTGCAGAATCTTACAGAGTTCAGGCTCCGAAAGACCATCCATGCGCGTATCATTTGGGGTAATATTGGTTGTGACGATAGCATAGGGACTTGGCAAAGTGTCTTCATCGAGACGCACGAAGAGATTGACCGGATCGCCGATGGGATTAAATTCGAGGTCAGTACGTTGACCAGCAAACTGCATGATGCGATCCTCGCGCGGATTAATACCTGAAGTCTCCAAATCATAGAAGAAAAAGGTGGGTGGGTGATTAGCAGCCAGATAGTCCGGATCAAAGTTGTGGTTCATAATACTAGTATATGCCTAAACTAAGATTTTAGCTCTTGATTAATGGCTTCGCGGAGTTTCTCCTTGAATTCTTTTTCCTTAGCGGAAGGAAGTTCGAAAGCCTTGCCATTAATATAGATGGTCGGGGTTTCGTTAACGCCAAGACGCTTCGAGATAGCCATATCGGCCTTGATTTTTTGCTTTACTGCATCGGAATTCATATCCTTGAGGAATTTTTCTGTATCGCCCTTACCCTCAGTAACTTCGACAAAGTATTCACGGAGGTGCTTGTCGCGATCCGAGACAGAAAGAGACTCCCAATTTGACTGCTCCTTAAAGAGTCTCTTAGCGTATGGTTCCCAGTAACCTTGGAGGGCAGCGGCATTAGCCGCAGAAGCCGCGGCGGTGCCGTTTTGATGATAACTTAGGATATAACTTCTGAAAACCAGGCCGACTTGGCCGTCGTATTCCTTGACGATATCAGAGAGATATGGAAAAACCGTGGAACAGAATGGACACTGATAGTCAGCATATTCAGAGATAATAACCTTGGCATCCTTATTACCCTCGTAATTATCGCCCATATCACCATTACGAGAGTCGGCGGCAATATATTTATTCGTGTCGAGACCCTTAATCCAATTGTCATAAGCAAGATTTGAAGAAATCGCGTTACCACAAAGCCACAAGAATCCCACAGCTAGCACCCCTAAAAGTCCGTAAATCAGTTTTTGCATTTTCCTCCTAATTTCTACTTTTGGTAGATTTTTTGTATAATATAAATATTAGCATATTTTGTCTAAGTTGTAATATTTTAGACTAAAGGAGGAGCCGTGTCAGAGGCGAATATGACAGATACAACAGAAGATAGGACCAATTTTAACGGCGAACAAGAAAACGCGACTGGAGTATTCAGTGGTGAAGAATCTTCCCACGGAGTAAAAGTTTGGTTTGAAAAAATTGGTGTGAAATTAGCGGCCTTTTTCGGTGCGATTAAACAATTTTTGAGCCGCAAAGACGGTGATGAAGAAGCGGACTCCTTCGAGGGGCCAATGAAGCGTGGATTTTTCGATCGTAAATTTAATAAAGCAGAAAATGAATCAACAGAAACCACACATGAGACTGGTGTTCTTAGTCAATTTGGTGGAGCTAATTTAGCCAACAACCATTTTTCGAATTCTGAACTCGAATCAACTCGTGCCACGGATACCGATGGCGATGGTATGATTAATCACGAAAAAAACGAAGAGACCTTAACCAGACGCGAAGAGGCGACAGATTATCTAAAAAATACCAATTACTATATTGGCACTGCTGAGGCGAATACTATTGCCATGCCAGAAGTATTTATTCCGGAGACTACGGAAGATTTTGTTTGGCTGATTAAAAAGATGCCAAACTCGGTGCTTTCAGCTATTCAAAAAGAAACTCTTGGTAAGGTAATGAGTTTTGATAGTAAAAAAGTTTCTGATATTATGACACCAAAGGCGGAATTAAAGTTCGTGGGCGAAGAAGATTACATGGGACCGCTGACCTTATCTGGATTATATAAATCTGGCCAGAGTCAGTTCCCTGTAGTCGATCGCCGTGGTGAATTGAGTGGAATTTTACATGCCAAAACACTTTTCCAGCTTGATATTAAAGACACTGATCAGGCTTCCGCTTTTATGGATCGCAAAATCGTCTATCTTTCCGAAGATTACCCACTCTATGAGGCGCTTTTCACCTTACTACGTTCACATGCGCAAGCTTTTGTGGTGGTGGATGAGGCAGGAAAAATCTCTGGCCTGCTCGACGCGCGCGTACTTCTAAGTTCCCTCCTTGCAATTGATGACTCGGCTGATTTTACCAAGGATGAAGATTTGGCTTCAGTAGTAGAATACGCAAAGCGCTTTAAGTAAAATTAATTTACTGATTAAGCTATTTAGACTAGATTATATCAGTTAAGTTAAACCATATTGAATTAAAATAGATCAGATTGAGGATTTAGTGCAGAATCGACGTTTATTAAAAAGAAGAATAATAACCGGCCTAAGTTTGCTGGGTTTATTCTTACTGACGGTGGCACTAAATCCAAAATCTTATAATTACACACCGGTCCATTCTGAACAGCAGAGTAAAAGCGTTAAGTCCGACGAGCATGGTAACGTGAGTGATGCTGAACCCACAGAAGCTCAAAACAATCCAGATAAATCTAACCATACGGATCTCACGGATGATGCCGACATCTCAAATCCCAAATCACTAGCTAGCGAGATTCTATCTAGCCTCGAAGTTAAGGGCCGCGCACCAAAGACTGGCTATAAACGAACCGAGTTTTATAAGAATTGGCCAGAGATCGAAGGTTGCAATCTGAGACAACGAATCTTGAAGCGGGATTTCGGCGAGACGGCGAAGACGGACAAAAAGTGCAATGTAATTTCGGGGAGTTTTTATGAGCCGTACACTGGAACTTGGATGAGTTTTTCGAGCCGTGAAGAGATTGGTAAGAAAATCCAGATAGATCACATCGTGGCGCTCTCTGACGCCTGGCAAAAAGGCGCGCAGTATCTCAGTAGTGACATTAGATTTCAGATTGCAACTGACCCACTAAATCTTGCCGCGGTGGATGGGCCAGCTAATCAACAAAAATCCGATAGCGATGCGGCGAGTTGGCTGCCGAAGAACAAAAGTTTTCGCTGCCAATACGTGGCGCGCCAAATTTCGGTGAAGAAAAAATATAATCTCTGGGTGACGGAAGCAGAAAAATCTGCTATGAACAATGTCCTAGGCGGATGTCCAGAACAGAGAAGCTACTAGGAAGACTGAAAATAATCTTCATTAAAAGTCGCACTAAAGTTTAATATAATTTTATTATATTCCAACTTATAACACTAAAGTTTAATATAATTATTTATATTCCAACTTAATGGCTTAAACTTGAATATAAAATATTTTTTGCTATAATAAAGCTATGATAAGTGAGCAATTTGAATCAGGAAAATTTATTACAGAGTCCGCTAGAACAGACTTCCAATATAGCTATTTTATGCCTAATTTTTTACCCGATCAATTACCCCTCGATGATCCAAGCATTAATTTACTTCTTGAAGAAGCTACACAACAACTTGGTGAACTTAACGCATATGCAAAGTTAGTCCCAAATGTTGACTTTTTTATTACTATGCATGAAACAAAAGAAGCTACTGCTTCAAACAAAATCGAGGGGACACGCACAGAGATCGACGAAGCCGTAATGGACGAAGAAAACATTGAACCCGAAAGACGTGACGATTGGAAAGAGGTTCAAAATTATATTCAAGCAATGCGCTTTGCTATTGATAGGTTAAACTCGCGCCCACTAGCTACAAATTTATTAAAATCAACTCATAAAGTATTAATTTCCGGCGTACGAGGCGAATACAAGACTCCAGGAGAATTAAGAAAGACACAAAACTGGATTGGCGGAGCTACAATACGCGATGCTCATTTTGTTCCTCCAGCACCACATATGATTAATGACTTAATGAATGACTTAGATCATTACTGGAATGATAAGGCAATGATGACCCCGTTACTCATAAAGGCGGCTGTAAGTCACTATCAATTTGAAACAATACATCCATTTCTTGATGGTAATGGAAGGCTAGGAAGGTTAATCATTGTCTTATTCCTGATTGAAAAGAATAAGCTTTCTAAGCCAGTATTGTATCTTTCTGATTATTTTTCAAAAAATAGAGCTCAATATTACGACGCGCTTGATGCCGTTCGTTTCAATAATGACATTGGGCGATGGATTAAGTTCTTTTTAGTAGCTGTTTCTAAGACAGCAGAAGAATCATGTAATACTCTGCAAAAGATACTTGATCTAAAAACAAAAAACGACCAGTTAATTTTATGTCTTGGAAAAAGAACACAAAGTGCTTCCAAGCTAATAGATGCCATGTACGGGATGCCTATTTTGGATTCTAAAAAAGCATCCTTAATCACAGAGACTTCTATAACATCTACAAATACCCTCCTCAAGGAGCTTGTAAGACTAAATATATTAGAAGAGATAACTGGATTCTCGAGAAATCGACTTTATAGATACACTGAATATATGAATCTGTTCAAGTAATTGTATCTTGGATTACCAAAGAAACTGATTTTCTATTTTTAACGACCAATTAAATCTGTGGTTAACCAACGAACCCCGAATAATTCATTTTGTTAATTTCTTTCATTTTTTATCCTAACATTCCGTCTACTAATAGAATCTCTTGCTTAGCAAAATCGATTTTAATTGGCTTACCGTATGGAAGAACCATACGCGGAGCAGTATGGCCAAAGTTTAAATTAAACACTGTCGGTAGGTTATATTTTTTCGCTAACGCAGTGTATATTTCTTTGTATTCACGATAATACACTTCATCTTGCGGCTTTCCAATAATTAATCCTCGGATAGCACTAAAAACTCCTCTATCTTCTAATACCTCCAGCATACTTTTTAGCTTTTCTGGACTAGGTCTTTCTTCACTGGTTTCAATAAAGGCTATCTTACCGCTCCATTGTTCCCTTGTTGGGAAAATTTGATATTTTTTGTATACTTCTTTTTGATCTGGATGCCGTCCTCCCGTAATCATTTCAGCTAAACTTTCTAGACATCCGCCCAATAAATCACCCTGCACCACTCCTTTACCGTACAAATATTCATGTCCATGTTCTTCTTTTCGCTCTTTACGCCACACTCCTAGTTGAGACTCATCAAAAGAAGTCCTTGCTTCATACCAGACCGGGCTAGACTCAATCACTATATTCTTATCTGAATCAAAAAGTTTATTCAGCCAATCTTTAGTATATGTAAAAATTTCTGGACCAAGCTCGGCAACATCCGATAGTAATGATGGTGCATAAAAAGTTGCTAGCCCCAATTGATAAAGCATTAGATGATTATTAGTGGTATCTGAAAATCCTAAAAATGGTTTTGGGTGTTGCTTGATAATTTCAGCAAACTCATCATTCATTAAATACGGCAACGTCCTAAATGCATCATCACCACCAAGTGCGGACCAAATAATATCCACATCTTCGTCCAAAAACGCTGATTTTAAATCCTCTGCCTTCTTTTCTGGATGATTTTTTAAAAATTCCTCGCCGTTTAGCGCGTTTGGCATGTATTTGAATTTTAACCCAAAATCTCTAGGCAAGCGCTCTTCGATTAATTTAACTTCATGCTTTACGAATGGTTCCCCAAGCACTCCGCTTGATAAACAAACAATCCCAACCGTAGCGCCCTTTTTTATTTTTCCTGGATAAATCATATTATATCTCCTCCATCACTAATTTCTGTACGGCTTAAATATCTCTTCTGTTATTCTTGTCTTAAGCTTATAATATCCTGTCATTTTACACAACGCAAAAAAAAGAACTCCGTAAGGAGTTATTTTAATGTTGTGCGTCTAGCCTATCGCCGCCCTATGAACCTCGCATGGCCGATACATATAGGGTATATCTTGACGATTCTGCCGTAAGAAGCAAGATTGAGTTTAAGAAGAAATAGCCTGACAATCAAAAAAGCAGGTTCGCCTTAGGCATTTCTCCGTTCGGTGCATCCCTGCGTCGTGATTTATCTACATCATATCAAATCAGGCCCAAAAAGCCAATATCGCCAGTCGTTCACAATTTGTACAACAAAAAAAGAACTCCGTAAGGAGTTATTTAAGCGGCCTGACTAGTCGATATTTTTCTCTCTGAGAAAAATATCTGTTCCTCCTCGCTCGGAAAGAAAAAAGCTAGCTTTTTTCTTTCACTCGCTTCGTCGTCCAGTCGAACTACGTTCTCGTCTAATCTATCATATAGCTGACTGGCGGTATTTACATCCATACTATGGACCCAAACCCAAATAACTAGAAAATGGTAATTAATTACCCCAGAATAAAAAGAATCTGTATGCTAGATTATCGTCATAACATACGCTCTCTTGAGCTAAAGGAGATTATTCAAATAGATAATAAAATAGAAAAAAACAAGCTAAATTCATAGAATTAGGAGCCAAAGGTGATAGCTATGACACTATTATTAAAAAATTAGTAGTCAGTAAAAAATACTTTACTTAAATATAGGTAAAGAGTTTGGTGTTGAAATAAGTGATGTCGCGGCATATTAAAAAGACTTATTACTAGAGCACTATTACATAACTGAATTACATGTTCTATAGATGTATGGCAAAGAATTTAAACTATAAGAGAAAAACCTATTAAGTGTAGTCCTACCGTAAATTTAGAAACTAACAGAAACGATATTACTGTTCAGGAATAAATTATTGAGGAGTATTAGAAAATTAGATAGAGAGATACGCTAAAAGTATTAGAAATATATATAAATGTTGTATAATTAGCCTTAATGGATATATCACAGATAAAACATTTCCTTGATGAATTTAATAATGTTTCTTCTTGGCCTTCCAAAAGGACCCGACAGCTATTGGTTCTAGAGTATTTATCAAATTTTTTTGATAAAGATAGATTTTATTCTGAAATTGAGATTAATCAAATTTTAAAAGATCATCATACTTTTTCGGATTGGCCTCTTCTTCGTAGAGAATTAGTTGAAAGCGGGTTTTTATCTAGAGATAAAAATGGATATCAATATTGGAGAACTAGATGAGTGAAAAACTTTTTTTATATAATCCTAATCATTCCAATCATCCAGGATATCGGGATGATCAAGAAAAACCATGGGACACCCCAGAACGAGTTTTTCGGATTGTCGAGGAATTATTTGTAGATAACGCAGATGACAAAAACTGGAATATTGTTACTGAGCTACATCGAGAAACAGTCTCTGCAGTCATGGATGTACATGATAAAGCTATGATAAAAGCAATATATAGAGCATCAAAGGAATCAAATAGTGGCGTTTCTCAGACAACAGAATTTGACATAGATAAAGATGTCGGAACGTCAGAAATATATCCAGGAACATTTGAAGAATCATTAATGTCCGTAGAATGCGCCTTACTTGGTTTAGATAACCTAATCAATCAAAATACCAGGTTGGCTATATCAATCAATCGCCCACCGGGTCATCATGCCGGAAAAAACTTTTACCATGGTTTTTGTTATTTTAATAATGCAGCAATCGCTGCAGACCAGGTTTCAAAAATCGGGAAAAAAAGTGCTATCATAGATTTTGACATTCATCATGGGGATGGCACACAGGATATCGTAAAAGGCAGAGATGATATATTATATAATTCACTCCATGCTGATCCCAATATTATTATGCCCCATACCGGTTATTCAGTAGATCATATTTTATACAAAAATATCAATAACTACCCTTTGCGGATTGGTATATCCGCGCCCGAATATCTTGCCATATTTAGAAAAATGTTAGATGGGGTAAAACAGTTTTCTCCAGACTACCTCATTATCGATGCAGGATTTGACGGACACATAAACGAATACAAAGACCTTCCACCACTAACCATGCTTCAAGACGCAGATTATGAAAGTATGGGACGTATGTTAAAGGAGATAGATACGCCGGCACTAGTATTATTATCCGGTGGATATAATCAGAGTGTAACGCCAAAAGCATTTAATTCGTTCATCAATGGCCTTTCTGAGAATACCGAACAAACAGAAATCGTAACCAGTGATAATGTAATTTAAACAATAAAGGATTAAAAATGATTCGAGAAATAGACATAAATGACCGAAAATATATAGACGAAATGCAATTTGAGCTCCAAAAGTATTTTTCAGAGATTGACCAAACGCACGAGTCGCTGCCATATAGCGACATTGATAGCGCCCATCATTATATGCAGAAAATGATAGATGACGCAAATAATATGCATGGTAAAATTTTTGTCGCCGAATGGAAAAACCAAATTATTGGTTTTATCCAAGGAGTGATAATTGAACACAAAAAAGGCGATGATATTTTTTATGATCTTTCGCATAATCCTTCGAAAGAAGGATGGATTGGATTATTATTTGTAAAACCTGAACATAGAGGCAGTGGCATAGGTAAAAAGCTACTCGATAAGATGAAGGATTATTTCAAATCAGAAAATTGCACTAGTATAAGATTATTGGTCTTATCCGACAATAAGCGTGCAATAGCTGTTTATGAGAAAAATGGTTTTATTCGACATGATTTAGAAATGGCATTAAAGATCTAATGTGAGAAAAAAATGGAGCAATATTTTATCTTATATAATCTCAAGGAGGCACATTCGAGAGATTTTTGTAGAAAAAAGGTGGAAGAAATTGCTAAGTTAAAATTAAATAATACAAATATTAAATTAACACACGACAAAAACGGAAAACCGCATCTAGAGTATAGTGACTACTACATAAGCTATTCACATGCGAATAGCTTATTATTCATAGCATTATCCCAATATCCTATAGGCGTAGACCTTGAGCCAAAAATTAGAAATAACGAATTAAAAAATGTTCAAAAAATTGCATTTTCCGGAGACGATTCTGTTCAGAATAGTACACTTATCGATCTATGGTGCCTCAAAGAAGCTTCTTTAAAGAAACAAGGCGTAGGGTTTTTGATGGCCGACCCAAGTGAATATTCTATGATTGCAAACGATGATAAATATAAATTAAAAAGACAAGGTAGATTAGTCGATAAAGGCTTTTATAAAATAATTAAAGATTATGACTATGTATTTGCTATATGCTCAGCCTTGAGAATAGACGATTATCAAGTAATAAATAAGGATATATAAAATGTATATTTTAGGGTATAGCGGCCTAGATGGATATATTAACTTTAAAAGAACTAATGCTCCCCACTTAACTGATATAGAGAAAAGTATCGGTCAAGGAATGGACTCTGCGGCTGCCATTATGAAAGATGGAGAAATTATATGTGCTTGTGCCGAAGAAAGATTTAATGGTAAAAAGCATACTGGAGATTTCCCCGTAAATGCAATAAGAGAATGCCTAAGAGTTGCTAACATAGGAATAAACGACATAGATATAATAGCACATGGTTTTAATTATGAACCATATAGTGCAATTTACGAGCTAAATGAATATTCAAAAAGATTATATGAAGAAGTTCTTTCAAATAATGCTCAAATATCACTCTTTAGTAAATATTTTTATGTCGATATTAGCAAAAAATATACGCCTATCGCCCATCACGATTGCCATGCCACATATGCATATCTTACTTCCGCCTTCAACACAAAAACACTGATAGTTATAGCCGACGGATTAGGGGAAGTTGACAGTATATCTATATATCTAGGAGAGGGCAAAAAAATCACAAAACTTCGTACATATAATGCTGATAGTTCAATAGGTATGATGTATGCCGCAACGACTGAGTTCCTTGGTTTTTATCCAAATTCTGATGAATATAAAATCATGGGACTTGCGGCTTTTGGAAACCCCAAAAAATATGAGGGATTCATGAATAATACCGCTATATTTTGCGATGGCAACATCAATATAAAAATGCTATTCCCAGATAAAATTACAACAGTATATGACAGAGAGACATATAGACACTTTAAGAGATTCCTAAGCAAAAATCTATTTAAGGAGCGGGACCCAAAAGACAAAATAACTTCTGAGCATATTGACTTAGCAGCAGCACTACAACATAAGACTAATACGATAATGCTAGAGCTAGTTGATTATTGGCGCAAACAAACTGGAGCAAAACAACTATGTATTTCTGGTGGTGTGGCCCTCAATTGCGTAACAAATGCATTCATAGCTTCAAAAAACATATTTGACAAAATTTATATTCCACCAGCCTCAGCTGACGATGGAACGTCGTTAGGTGCATGTATGAATATTCTTATTAAAAACGGAAAATCTTTAAGTAGTAAGTTTTGCCCTGGCATGCCGTTTTATGGTCCAGAGATTAAATATTCTGGTAAATCCGTGGATGGGGTAAATATCACTAAAATGACAGACAAAGAGCTAATCCATAGAGTTGGTACTGACTTAATTAATAAAAAGATTGTTGCTTGGGCTAGAGGAAAGATGGAATTTGGCCCAAGAGCACTTGGTCATAGGTCTATTTTTGCCGATCCTAGGGATATAAAGACGAAGGAAAGATTGAATAAAATCACAAAAGAACGGGAGATGTTTAGGCCATTTGCCCCAATGGTAAAATCAGAGTTCGTAGACAAATTCTTCATAACAACAAAATCTTGCAACTATAAACATATGCTGATAAATGCAACGGTTAGAGACAGGTATAGGGATAAACTTCAGGCCGTAATCCATATTGATGGAACTTCCCGCATTCAGACAGTATCAAGAGACGATCTACCAGATATTTGGAGCTTGCTTGACTTTATGGAGAAAAACACCGGTATACCTGTAATATTAAATACATCTTTCAATCTTAAGAGCGAACCAATTGTCTGCTACGAAGATGACGCAATTAGATCTTTTATAAAATCAGACATTGACTGCATGGTGATTAATGATTATTATTTTGAGAAAATAAGATGAGTCTATATAAAGATTTCCTAAAAATTGCCAATAAATACCTGGATGCTCCCGCAGTTATATGTTTTAATGGAGCAATAATAAGTTACCGAGAGCTTAAAAAAGACATAAATACATTCATAAAATATTTAACATCCAAGCTGAGCGATGAAGAATTTATAGGTATAATAGATGATCAAAATTATCTAGCAGTAGTCAGTATTATCGCCACAATTTTTGCTGGTAAAAACATTGTGTTGATTGATCCGAGATTAGAACAAAAAAAGATTTCTAGCCTCTTATCAAGATATGCGCGATTTTATTTTTCAGAGTCACATAAAGATATAGAAAACCTCGAACTAATTAAATACTCAACTGTAAAAAAGTTCAACGGTACGTTTAATAAAAATAATATCTCAACCAATGGTGGATATGTAATTTTCACCTCTGGTTCGACCGGCGAACCGAAAGCAGTTTTTGCTAGTTCGCATGCTCTAGGGCAACTGGCAAAGGCTTTAATTAAGAAATATTATATTAAAAACACTTCCAATGTAGTACAGTTTGCTTACCTCGGTTTCGATTCGTCACTAGCTGAAATTTGGACAGCTCTATTGAGTGGAGCTACACTATTAATTCCCGGCAAAGAATTGAGAGAAAATCCATATCAATCCCTACAGACTTTGTCTAACTATAGAAACAATATAATCACTCTTCCTCCTAGCCTCGCAAAAACTATCGACGATTCCATTTTAAATCATATTACTACCCTAATTTTAGCTGGCGAAGAATGCCCGGTAGCACTCGCTAATCGTTGTAGAAAAAAAGTAAAACATTTAATTAATGCATACGGGCCAACTGAATCCATTATCTGCGCCTCAACATATGAAATAACAAGCGAACAAAAATATAGAGTCCCAATAGGCCTTCCAATCGATGGAGTCAAAATAAGATTGTCAGAAAATAACGAAATTTTAATAAATAGCAAACAATTATTCAATAAATATTTAGGCACTATGCCAGATAATTGTATAAAAATACACGGTAAACGTTGGTTTAATTCCGGCGACATTGGAAAAATTCATAAAAACGGCATTATTGAATACCTCGGACGAAAAGACAATCAAGTCAAAATAAATGGCCAAAGAATCGAACTGGAGGGATTAGAAACGGAATTGAGGGAACTTCTTGATATTGATAATTTATTTATTGTCCCCAAAAAGTACAAAAATGAACTCACACTCATTGCAGTTACCGACAATAAGTCAGATTACAACCGCATTAAAAAAACAAATTTTCTATCTACATATAAATTACTACCATGGAAGATTGCAATAATAAATAATTTTCCACTTAGCCAGAACGGAAAAATTGACAGAAAACAACTAGCCTTAAAAATCAAGAATATCCCAGAGGTGAGTCCTCTAACTTTCAGTAGTAATAATACTAGGGATGAGAAGTTGCTAAAATTATGGTATGAGGTTTTTGGAGAAGTGCCAAAAACCGCAGAAATAGGCTTTTTCGCTGCTGGCGGAGACTCGTTAAGAGCATTAAAGCTCGTTAAGGCACTTACTGATGTTTACGACCTAAAAATTAATTTGATCGATATACTTCGTAATGATTATTCTTTTAGTGATTTAAAAAAATTAATTGGAGATAAAGATGAAAAGTAGATCATTATGTGACTTCGAAAAAAATTTCTGGATATCCAATAATACCTTTCGTGACGATAGAGACAATATCGTTATAAAATTAACTTTCTTAAAACCCATAAAAAAAGATAACTTTAGCAAAGCTTTAAAAAGGACCGCACTATTTTTTCCCAACTTAGACATGCGCGTCTCATTAAAAAATGATGGTGAACCGTATTTAAAAAATAAATCAAAAGACACTAATGACATAGTTGAGGTAGAGAGCATAGAAGAACTTCACCTTGTTTTCGACTTAAACACAGGAGAATCAATTCGATTTTATTTTAGAAACAATAACACGATTTTTATCGCTACACATCATTTTTATTTTGATAAAGATTCTATAAAAAGTTTTATTAACACGCTACATAGCTTAATAAAAGAGCCTAATCATAAATTTGAACTATCCGACCACATACAAGCCAAAATATGCGTCGACGATAATATTTACTGGAAAGAAAAATTAAAAAATAATCATGAACCATGTTCATTCTTTATGCCAACAGAAGGTTGCGTGGGGATTGGCATAATCGATAAGTTACTAGACAATTCAACCGCTAGAGGTATGGAAGAATTTGTGGCAAAAAATAGTACCTCAGCGACAGCACTCGTGATTTTAACTACCGCTATCATATTAAGAAAAGTTCTTTCAGAAGACAACATGGTTATTTCCACGCCAGTAACACTAAGAAATTATACAGATGACGCAAAAATTCAGTATGGCTGTAATATTAACGTTCTTCCAATCCCAATACATATAGAATCTTCAAAGACTATATTAGAGTTAATAAATGAAACAACTTTTTCGTTGTGGACTGGAATTGAGCATAGAAACTTCTCCCTCAATAAGCTTTTAAACGAACTAGGTATCGACAGAGAGATTGGTCTTTATAATGTGATGGCCGAGTTTGTAGACGAAGATAAAAGTATAAATAACTTCGTAACTATCCCAAACAAGACTGCGAGGCTTGGCTTTTCATTATCTCTCATCAAAAGGAACAATCGATACTTAATACATATTGAGTTTGATAAAAACAAAATTTCTGATGATTACGCCGACGCCGTAGCCAATTCATTTGGCTTAATCTTAAATCAGACTGTCAATTCTCCAAATAATAAAGCCTCCTCTTTACATATGTGCTCAGAAGCAGAAGAAAAACGAATAATAAATTTTGGAAAAGGAAAATCATTAGCTTGTGATACCAATATTATCAATAAAATAATAAAAATCGCAAAAAAGGACCCTAGAAAAAATGCCATTATACATAACAACAAGTCAATCACATACAAAGACCTGTTACGGTTGGTTGCTAATATCGAATATAACTTACGTAGGAAAAAGATAAGGAAGGGGACTTTAGTTGGAATAAACCTAGAGCGAAGCATTGAATATATCGCCGCCCAGCTTGCGTTAATTTCAATTGGCGCACCATTCATTCCACTTGACACTGCGTTACCACAAAATAGAATAGATGAGGTATCAGATGAGGCTAACCTAGATTTCGTAATAACGAATTCACCAATAAGCCGTTGTGATAATGTAAAGAACCTAGATATTCAGGACTTGATTAAAGGGCAAAGAAGACTACCAAAATCACAACATGTAGATGACAAAGATTTAACCTATATTATTTTTACATCCGGCTCTACCGGCAAACCAAAAGGTGTTATGATTAATCGACTTGGGTTTGTTAATCATCAGGAAATAATGATACGGTATTTTAATATATCAAAAAATAGCGTTGTCGCCCAATCCGCTCCAGTCTCTTTTGATATTTCTATATGGCAATTAATTTGTCCCCTAATGGTTGGTGGCACCATTGATATAATAGATAAAGATATTTTAATCGATCCTGAAGGTATGCTTGATAAAATATCTAGGGATAAAATTACAATCTTAGAAATAGTACCATCATTAATAAGTGAATACTTAGATTATGAATTATCTCATGTTGCGAAAAATAAAATACTAGATAGTATAAAGATTATATCAACTGGCGAAGGAATCGCTAAGAAAATTGCAGTAAAATGGAATGAGCAGCATCCAAACAATCCTCTCGTAAACGCATATGGTCCAGCTGAAGCATCGGACGATACTCATTTCTTTGAAATATCTTCCGAATCGATACTTAAGTACGAAGATATTCCAATTGGTATGCCATTAGATAATATCGGGACCATAATTTTAGATTGCGATGATCAAATTTGTCCACAAAAAATCGTAGGTGAAATATGCATATATGGCATTTCGTTATCTAATGGATATATAAATAATACTGCCAAAACAGCCGAAGTTTTTAAATACATTAGTGGAATACGGGAAAAAGTTTATGCAACCGGTGATTATGGGAGATGGATTAAGGATGGCATATTAGGCTATAATGGACGTCGTGACAATCAAGTAAAAATACGTGGGCAACGAGCAGAATTAGGCGAAATTGAGGAAAAAATTAGACAAATATTAAATGTTGAAAAGGTAGCTATCGTTTTTCATAAATTCAAAAACAATAATAGGTTAGTTTGTTTTATTGAGTCTACCAATATGATAGACGCGAATTTGTTAAAAACCCGCATATCCAATGTTTTACCATGTTATATGGTTCCGTGGAGAATAAAGTCAATAAGTCATTTACCAACAAACAATAACGGAAAACTTGATAGAAAAAAACTAGACAGTCTATGTGAGGAAATAACTAATCCGGAGGAGAGAAACACTTCTTATGGCAGAACAAATATAATAAGAGAAATTTGTAATATATGGGCAAAACTTTTGGGACGCAAGATCGACGCTGAATCGGATTTTTTTGAGCTTGGAGGAGATTCCTTGCTATGTCTAACAGCTTCTAATGAACTCAATAAAATAAATATACCAGTTGGACCAAGAGACATAATTAAAGAGAGAACACCAGTCGGTATTGCTCAATTATTGGATAATAGAAAAAATAACGATCAAACTATCTATCGAGATTTACCAAGGCATTCTAATATACAGAAATCATATTTAAGGCTATCCGGTAATCTTAAGAATAGTGCGGAAATCCAAGCTGGAGTATATTTTAACAAAAAATTAAACGAGGAAAATTTAAAATATTTATTACGTACAATACGGCAGTCTCTGCCATTTCTTAAAATTGATTTTTCGGACAATATATTATCTTTACCGGGAATAAAAGACATTCATGCTGAAATAGAAAAAAATAGAGGTCGACTCGTCTTAGATAAAATAAATATGATTGCCATTCCATTTTATCAAGATAATAATATAAAAATCTTGTTTGTATCCCATCATTTTTATTTTGATATCTATTCGTGGAAAATATTAAGCAACGGTTTAAACTCAATCTTAGACGGAGAAAATAATTTTGCTAATATCAAAAATGAAGACTACATCAAGAAGGCGCTGTCTAATAACTCTTATCAAAAAACAAATTTTATAGTAGACAACCAAGCAAAATACGGAAAAACAAAAATAAACTTTCTTGATATTCCTCAACAGCTCAACAGTTTGGAGTATGTAAAATCTCAATTATTATCCTCACTCCATGATGCACAGATAATAAAAAGCAGTGATTTGGTTATCCTAAACGAGATGTCAGTTAGAAATGATGACAGCCATACAATCAACTCTATCGGCTGGGGGACATACTATGAATCACAAAAATTTGATTTTACAACATCTAATTTTAGTGAAGTCAAAGGAACGTGTGTTGTAAAAATTTCAGACAAAAGCCCATTAATTATTTTTAATACAATAAGTGAAAACCAACTCGACAACAAGAATCTATTAATACTACCTACAATAATTAACCGTACAGTGCCTTTTATTGAAATAGACATCACCATTGGACGAGAACTCTCGACAATATCAATGCAAAGTAATCTTATGATTACGAAAAATACACTAAGCAAAATATATTCAAGATTACAAAAAAATGATGATATCCCTGCTACTTCGGCTCAAAAGAGTTTTCTTATTGGAAGTGAATTTGGAAAGAATAATTTATACAAAGAACAAATTGTCATAAATATATCGTCGTATAAAAAAGAGGATATAAAAAAGCAGATAACCATCATGACACAGAAAATAAAGTCACTAAGAATGGTGTTTTATGAAAAAAATGGAGAGATTTTCCAAAAAGATTCTAATATTACTTCACCAATATTAACCGAAGAATGGTGTCTAGAGTCGGAAATTAACGAAATATTTCTGAATGAACGTAAAAAAATTCCTGACTTACAAAAATATCCACCAATCCGTTATTTAATTGTTGATACAATAGACAATCTTTATTTATGTATCAGTTATAACCATGTATTATTAGATGGAGATAGTGTATTTTTCTTATTAGATTTCATTACGAGCGAAAGAAATATAAAAAATAGACCTTTACCATTATCATCAAAAAAATATAGCGAAGAGGCAGCTATATTATATTGGAAAAATGAGATGCAGAAAATAGATAAGAGCGATTTCACTTTTCCTAAGAAGCTACACGCAACTGGCTATAAAAATAAAAAGGTTGTTCTAAGCAAAAACGCAACTCAGTCAATTTATGGTTTATCAAAAAAATTCTCTACTACACCAGCAATAGTAGTGCAGAGCGTCTTTAACTGTTGGGCGCTTCAATATTTTGGAAAAAAACGAATTGGATATGGCTTCGTATATAATATTCGAAATAATTTGGTCGATTTTAATAATTTGGAACCGTCAGTAAATACAGTTCCTTACATATCGAATAAAACAGTACTGACAAAAAATATCTTGGATACGATTGCAAAAAACAAAGAACGCGAACCATTCAAAGATTATTCACTTCAAAAAATATTAGCTCTTTCATCTAATAAATTTATACCATTCGACATTTTACTAACAATAACAACGCGAAACATAGATAGTCAAAAATACGATATTATATACACACACGAAGAAACTGAATTCCCTCTTGCGATTGATTTTGATTTCTCTAACGGCGAATTATTTTTAACGGTTGCAACAAGTAACGGTATAGAGCCGCAGAATATTATTGACTCATTTGTAAATTCTATAAATGGCCTGCTAAATGATGAGTGTTATGAGATAGAATCTAAGTATATAGAAGAAGACACGCAGATAAAAAGTACTAATTTCTCAGATATACAAAGCTTAAAAAAACTAATTTCCGATATAGTTTCAACAAATATTAACAATATCGATTCTAATCAATCATTCATCGCGAACGGCGGAGACTCTATCCTGGCGTTAAGATTAAAAAATGAACTCAACAAGTTAGCACTTGATGTTACTATAGGGTCCATTCTTTCATCAGAAACACTAATAACATTAATGACAAAGATACACAAAATCAATCTTGAACAAAATAATGATAGCGAGAACAACATAGTAGAAAAGATTTTAGAAAACTACTCAGCCGGATATGAAAAAACTACCATGAACAAGCCGCGTTTCGTTTATCTGGAAATTATAATTCATCCGCGATGAATGCCGCATGTGCAAAAATACATAAATATGTAAAAGCACTAAGAACATTTTATTATAAAAATAGGAAAGAATTATCGCATGACAAATCTAGGGTTAAGTATATAAATATTAATAAATCCTGCAGTAATCTTAGCAATGCTATTAACATGATTTCTGGCTATGATTCAAATCATCCATTTAACCCAGAACAAGGCGAGCTTCTACGGATTTATACAATTATGGACAAAAATAAAAGACATTGGTATTTATTTCTTTGCTTCTCTATATTAGTTACAGATGGTTGGAGCTTTTCTGAATTATTAAAATTATTGATAAAACTATACAATACTAATAAAGCTAAAAATTTGCCAAAACCAGCTCATGAACATGTATCTAGTGATTTTAAGCAACTAGAGCAAGACAAAACACATCTAACTATAGATTCATTAAAAATGACGGTTGATTTAAATATTATAAATAACTATAAGGATAGAACTACAACGCGCATTACCGATAGTGAGTTTTTTGAAAAATACATTAAAAAAGTAACAAAGCAATATCCTTTTAACAAATTATTGCGCTATGAAAATAATAGAGATCAAATCGGACCAGGTAACTTCAATACTATTGGATGTTTTGCAAGATATACAGAGATAATATTAAATACTAATTATGCCTACAGTGATAATATGCTCTATGTTTTTGAAAATTATCCAAAAATAGCAGAAGAAGAGCTTAAAAACGGACACATACAAAACTTTAAAGAATCTGGTAACTGGAGATTACCTGTTTTACCGCCAGAAACTAATTACGGTATATTCATTGAAAAAAATAATAAAAACTACGAGATAACGTGCTATTATGAAAAAGAAAAGAATGGAAATAGGAAAATCGCCAGAAATATATTACTAGCACTAAAGCGGGAGATAAAAAATGAAAAGCGATAAAATGAATATAATCGAAAAGAGAGAATCGAATGTCAGAAGCTATGTCAGAAGCTTTCCTACTGTTTTTAGTTCAGCGAAAGATTCATGGATAAGCGCAAGCAACGGCGATAATTATCTTGATTTCTTCTGTTCTGCTGGTAGCTTGAATTATGGTCATAATAATAACATAGCGATAGAATCAATACTGGCATATTTAGAAAAAAATGGCATACTCAATTCTTTGGATTTTGCTACTACTGCAAAAATAAATTTCATTGAAACATTTGATAATCTTATCCTTAATCCTCGCAAGTTTAAATACAAATACCAATTTACTGGCCCGACGGGAACCGATGCTGTAGAAGCTGCGATTAAACTAGCTAGATTAGCCACTGCCAGATCCACTATCATGGCTTGCAACGGCTCATTTCATGGGGTGACTTTAGGCTCTCTTTCCGCAACTGCTTCAAAATATTTTAGAGATGCGTCTGGGGTAGAACTTAAAGATGTAAAATTTTTACCATTTAATAAAGTTGAATCACTTGAACTAATAAGAGAAACTAAACCTGCGGCCGTTATATTGGAAACAATTCAGTGTGAAGGAGGGATAAATATTGCTACCGAAGAATGGATTCATGGCGTGGCTGATTTTTGCAAAAATACCGGAAGCCTACTAATAGTTGACGACATCCAGGCTGGATGTGGAAGGAGTGGTAATTTTTTCAGCTTTGAAAAATATGGTATAACCCCAGATATTGTTGTTTTATCAAAATCCCTTTCTGGCTCTGGACTCCCATTTTCATTATTGCTAATTAATCCAGATACTGATATTTGGCAACCCGGGCAACATAATGGAACTTTTCGCGGTAATAATTTAGCATTTGTTTCTGCTACCGCAATAATTAAAGAATATTGGGCAAAATATGGGAAATTAGAAGCAGTCATCCAAAGAAAAGCAGAGTTAATCAATCATTTTCTTAACGAATTAGTGTTAACTAGTTCACATCTTGTAGAGCTTCGAGGGAGAGGCATGATTTATGGGATTGAATGCATCAATACCGAAACGGCAGCACTAATACAGAAAGAGGCCTTTAATCAAAAATTAATAATAGAACGCTGCGGCAAAGATGATGAGGTGATTAAAATAATGCCGTCAATTCTAATTAATGAAGAAGATTTATTGAGAGGTCTTTCTATTTTAGCAAATATTATCAGGGGAATAGAACAGATATAATGCTACCTGTAGTCTACAGCTTGTTACATATATACAGAAGACCGTGGTTTTTATTATTATTGCGTAATGAAGCTAGGTGAACAATATACTACTTATAATATTTAATTTATTAATTGCAATCCCTGAGTTTCTTAAAGAATCAATGTTAAAGCTTTATGCCCCATTCAAGTGACTATTTATGTAGCCTGACTAGTCGATATTTTTCTCTTTGAGAAAAATATCTATTCCTCCCCGCTCGGAAAGAAAAAAGCTACTTTTTCTTTCACTCACTTCGTCGTCCAGTCGAACTACGTTCTCGTCTAATCTAGGTACCAACTAAAAAAGTCTACCAAGGTAGACTTTTTTAGTTGGTGCACCTGACTAGACTCGAACTAGCACACCCGAAGGCACTACCACCTCAAGGTAGCGTGTATACCAATTTCACCACAGGTGCATGTGTTTATTATAACATATTTTTTCGTTATGGGGAGAAAAATCTTGAAATTACTCCGATTCTATGGAGTACGATTTTTGAAAGTCTTCTTTACAGACCAATTAATAATATCGTTAAAGCGGTCTTCACCCGAGACTAGGTGCTGGTCCGCCGAGAAGGCGCGCACATTTTTATTCATAAAATATGGCAAGCTGGATTGATAAAGCGCAATCGAAGGCACCTCGTCGAGCCAGATTTCAAGGAATTTACGATATTTGGCGTCACGCAACGAGATATCAATCGTATTTCTGGCGCTAAGAATCAAGTTCGAAACCGTAGCGTTCTTATAATTACTGAGGTTGTAGCCATTTTCGGTAGCTTCAGCAGAGTGATAATAAGGCACCACATCTGGATCGGCACCCATGGCAATTTCATAAATCAAAATATCATAATTACGTGGACGAAGAACGTTAAGCGTGAAATCCTGAGAAGCTTCGTAGGCCGCAACTTGGTTTGGCACACCGAGAGATTTTAGCTGTTCGCCGAGACGATTAGCGATTTCTTCCATGTATTTATCGCCTTTAACGGTAACAATACGGATGTCGGTACCAAAATATTCTGGCTTATTAGCCTTGAAATTATCAAGCTTAGATTTAGCTTCGGTGACATTAGTAGTAGCGGCCTCTGGGAAAGAAAGGGTTTTGGCCTGCTGCTCGGTGATCGGGAATTTGAGTGCCTGTTCACCGTTTAGCCCAGATAAGAGATTACCATAATTCAAACCTTGACGGAGCGCTTGGCGGAAGGCCTTATCTTGAAGCGCGGCATTGGAAGTAGAGGTCGTATTTAGGAAGGCAAAGACACCATAATTAACAGTGGTTTGTTGCTCCTTGAGACTTTTTTCATTAAGAAGCTCCGTGGTGTAACGAGAAGGAAGGCTACCGGTGGCAGTGATAGAACCGGATTTCAGAGAAGCTTTAATCGCATCGGTAGTCAAGAAAGCATGAACAGAAAAACTATCGAGCAGAGTCTTTCCCTTGTAATAATTTTGATTACGATTCAAATAAACTATCTTTTCACCTTCATTACCGATGGTTTGGGTAGCCTTAAAGACGAATGGACCAGAAGAAATTGGCTTAGTAAACATTTTATGTTCATTCAACTGCTCTGGCTTCACGTCTTTCAAAATATGGGCTGGGAGGATAGGAAAATTCAAATTGCTTTCGAAGAAAGCATTAGTATTTTCGAGCTTAAAAACCAGTGAGCCATCTTCGGCTTGGCGTACGATGACACCATTTAATTTATTACTGAAATTCGATTTTAGAGAAGCGCTCTTAATCGTATTGACCGTATAAAGCACGTCATCCGTGGTGAGATCGTCGCCGTCTGACCATTTCAAATTCTGGCGCAGGCGCACCGTCCACTCATCGCCAGTAGTATTGCTGGTGATAGTTTCGGCCAGACCCGCACCAGTATGGCCAGAGTAATCTACCTCAGCGAGACGGGCAAACATCAGACGAGAAAGAGCCTCCTCTGAGAAAGTAGTGGCAAAAAGCGGATTCATGGAGTTAATTTTACCCAGAGTACCTTCGGTAAAATTACCACCGTCGGTGTAGGTTTCCACGGCGTAGGATTCGGAATACCAAACCGATTGGACGGTAGCAAAAAGCAGAATAGCTAAGATTAAAAGCACCCATTCCAAGACAAAGAGACGGACATTTTTCACATGTGAAATATGACCGATCAAGTTCTCCTTGACGTGCTCTTTACTGTTTTCGCTGATTTTGCGACCAAAGAGCGTAATTTTTTTGGAAATTTTTTGACTACGTTTTTTGAGGGTCTTATTCATAATTTAACTAATGGTAGGTAGCAAAAGCATACCTAAGATTGAGGCGACGAACATCACAACCAACACCACAGTGGCATTAAAGAGGGATTTTTCGAGACCTCGACGGGTGGTGTATAATTCACCACTTGCACCAAAGCCCGCACCGAGAGAGGCGCCGCGTTGTTGCAATAAAATAAGGAGCATGGCGAGAACGGCCGAGATAAGACTTACACTTTCGAGGATACTTCCAATATTCATAATTTAATTATAGTCTGGAATGACGAAATTAACAAGACTTGTCAGGACACTCATCAAAAGCCACGACCAAACTAGCTGAATACCAGAGATAGAAATATGTGGAACCAAGTGTACGACCAACCACAACATTGCAATGTTGAGCACTAGGTTAAAAATTCCCATAGTTAGTAAAATCAGAGGTAGTGCGAAAATAGTTAAAATTGGCTTCACAATAGTCTGAACCACAGAAAGCACGAGACCAGCGGTGACGAAGACCCCAAAAGTATCAACTTCTCGATCGACACGACCAAAAAGTTTGACACAAATCCACATCAAGAACGAGGAAACAATCCAGCGTAGGATGAAAAATTTAATTTGCTTTTTTATCATAAGCCTATTGTAGCACGATTTGACGCGATTTTACTTAAACATGCGCTTATTGCGGAGCTGACGATGAAAAGTAATGGCAAAACGATGCGCCTCTTCGTCGATGCGTGCGATAAGCTTGGCGAGATGTGATTCATTAGAAAAGATTTGGCTGGAAAAGCTGGTAATTCCCTGATGAGTGACCGGAATAATCAGATTAACATCCGCATTTCTAGTGTGGTCACCAGATTTATTGCGACCAATCGCGGGAATTTTAGCCTCAATTAACAGAGGTAAAACGGCACGTAGCTGCAAGTCGGAGCCGTCCAAAATAATCAGGTCTGGATATTCCCATTCCTGATGTTTGAGACGACGTGTCACCACTTCGCGCATGCTAGCGGTGTCGTCATTTTTGCTATTTCTAATCTTAAATTTACGATAATCAGCCCGACTAGCCACCCCATTTTTGAAAACTACCATACTAGCCACGGTATCGGAGCCAGAAATATGCGAAATATCATACCCCTCGATGCGTCGCGGCACAGAGTCAAGATTAAGGAGTTTCTGAAGCTGCAAAAGTGCCTGGTCAGAAGATAAATCGAGAAATTCCTTATCGGAAAAAATAATTTTACGCTTCAGGCCCTTCAAGCCAAAATATTCATCACGGAGCCTTGCGGCCACTTCGAACTCACCAAGCGAAGCGTGACGGTGCATATCACGCTCAATTTCTTTTAATAAATTATCTCGGTCACCGTTTAGATAACGGATGAGGCGACGAAGCTCAGTTTTATAGGCTTTTTCGGTGGTTTTACCAATCTCAATACCTGGCGTAAGGCCGAGATCGGTGTCGAGAGTTTTTTTGCCATTATATGGTTTGTCGTAGTAAGGGAAAATTTTGCGCAGCACCCGTAAAGCCTTAATAATAGTGGTTTTGGCGTAAAATGGGCCGATATAGGTGGCCTTATCATCGAGGGGATTTCGTGTAATCGAGACATCCGGCACTGGCTGATCCATATTAATCCGGACGTAGCTGACAGTTTTATCGTCACGTAATAAAATATTCCACTTTGGCATGTAGCGCTTAATCATTTCCGACTCGAGGAAAAGCGCATCCATCTCGGTGTCGACGATTAGCCAATCAGTATCGTGAATTTCCGCCACTAAGGCTTCAGTTTTGGGATCTTTTTCAGTATTTTGGAAATATTGGCGGACGCGATTCTTTAAGACCGCCGCCTTGCCCACATAAATCACTTCCCCTTCGCGGTTTTTATGAAAATACACCCCAGGGCTGCTGGGGAGTGTTTTCAGTTTAGCTTTGAGTTCTGCCGAAATCATTATTTTAATTATAAAATATTTTTGATTTTTTACAAAATCTGCATCCGAGTTAACATCTCAAAGTGTTGCACTTGAGAGGTTAGAGTAAGACATCTGGGTCGACATTTCAGATCGTGATACTTTTAGATTATTAGATAAGATTGGCGTCTTTTAAGAGTTTTTCGGCATCGGTGGTACCCTGAAGTGGGTTCTGGAGTGGAGTCTTTTTCAGGATTTCCTCAAATTGATCAAGCTTCAAAATCTTACTTAGGCTATCAAAGATTGGAGTGGACTCAGCTGGGGTTTTAATTTCCTTTTTCTTAGAATCTTTGAAACGCACCACAGCGTGGGTTTGGTCAAGCTCTTTAGGATTCTTTTGATTAGGAGTGGCAAAGATTAGACCCTTGATATCGCCCGTAAAAGTATCGATACCCACGACAGCATTAGCAGTGCTCTTAATTTCTTGGACATATTTGTCATAATCCTTGATGGTTTTATCCTTCAAAACACCCTGCTCTTCCTCTTCATAAGAGTTTGGGGCAAGAGAATAGGCATTCGAGAGACATTTAGAAATTTCGGTATTTTGGGAGGCTTTATTGGCGGCCTCGAGGAAACGACTAAGTTTATTATCGTTAAAATTAATGCGATAGAGTTTACCGAGATCACCCGAAAGCTTAGCATAGCTAGCAGACTCTTCACTACTTAATTCAGTGAAATTGGCAAATTCATTGTCGCGGTAAAGCTTAGCCATGAGGTCGGATTGCTGATCAAGAGTCTTACCGATGTTTTGAGTCACACAAGAAAGAGTACCGGCAATACTACTCTGTAAAACCTTCGGCAAAGCAAAACCCATTGCACTACTTACACCCGCGATAACTTCCTCCGCATCGATACGTTGCCACTTGTTTTCAATTTCCATCGCAAAATCGTCGAGCGATTTTTGCATTTCCGAGTCAATTTCTTTACCAGACCCCTTAAGCACCGCAGTCAAACTATCCTTCAAATGGTCGAGCTTCAGATAAATTTTGCCATCTTCGGCCAAAATCCCCTCAAGACCGAGCAAGATTGGCGAATTATCACCCTTCATGGTGAAATTTAGGGTGGCGTGGACGGCGGCAGAATTTTCTGTACTACCGCGACTCAAGCTAACGCGAAGGTCGGCCTGCTGGATTTGACTTTCACCCTTAGTATTTAGAGCATCGCCAGTGACAAACTGCTGAAATTCAATATCGGAACCACTAACTTTGTGGAAGATTTTAGAAAAAGTACTGGCGCTAACGTTTGCGAAAAAGAAAAAGTAAATAAAGAGCGCGATACCGGCAGCGATAAGGGCGGCAAGGAGATGGAGGAAGATTTTTTGAGCTTTGGTTTTCTCTTTTTTGGCCGGAGTTTCGACTTCGGTATTAGCTTCGGTATTTTCGGAAGCGGAATCAGAATTAGATTCGTGGGTGGAATCAGAAGCAGAGTCAGACATGGAATCTGGAACAAACTCGGAAGCGGAGGAAGCGGAACTAGAACTGGTGGTTACAGTAGTATCTTCGGTTGGTTCTTCATAATTATTTTCTTTTAAAACTTCGTCGAGAATATGGTCTTTATTTTCTGAGATTTCGGTGTTTTCAGAAGTTGCAACGTCTTCTGCAACTTCGGCGGCCAAAATTGGATTTTCTACTGATTCTTCAGAGATAGAATCGGCCATATTATTAATTAAATCATCCGATAATACGCTGGAACTTTCGGTTTTTGAAATTTCAGTGTCTACACTTTGTGTTTTAGCTGGCTCTGACGTCTGAGCGTTAAAATGCACACTATTGGCACTTACACCAGTTTCCTTGTTTTGATTTTTTGGGCCTGTTTCAATCGGATTGACCTCGAGGTCAAAATCGAATTTATCCGCCATGCTTCCCTTTCTCGTGATTAAGTTTGCTCAAATATTCCTCTATATTTTAGCATAAGTTTAATCAGAATGAGGCAAGAAAAATCCCTCAAACAAAAAATCTCCACTCGAAGTGGAGATTTTCTAAGAATCCGTCGATTAGGCGACAGATTTTTTGCGATTGAGATTCAAACAAACGAGGTAAACGGCTACACCAGCGAGAATAGCGGTGAAGACGAGGTCTTCTGGACCAGTACTTGGGAGGTCAGAAGCGGCCTTAGTAGTGCTAGTAGCGGTACCATTGGCGGTATTTGACGTAGCGGTAGATTTATTGTTTTGGTACTGATCAGCTGGAGAAGCGGTAGAAATCTTATTAGTTTGACCTTGATTGTTGGTCTTTTCAGATGATTTAGCTTCAGTTTTAGCCTCAGTCTTATTTTCTGCCTTGGTCTCAGTCTTATTAGTTTTTTCTTCCTTAGACTCTTCGGTAGCAGCGATTTCTTGTTGGCGGGACTTTTCAGCAGATTTAATAGCTGAAGTAATAATCCAGGCACCGAAAACCACTACGATAAGAGCGATGATGGTAGCAAAAACGATAATACGAAAACGTTTTGCGCGGTTAGGTTGATTAGTTTGCATGATAATCTCCAATTAACTCTATGATTTATATCAATTTGACTCATTATATCACTTTTTATGTTTTTTGTAAATAGCTTAACCGTAATCATTACGATTTTGCAAAAAATTCTTATGGTTATCCCGAGGATTTTTATAGTTAGTGGCGCAGAAAAAATCCCTGACTAGAGCCAGAGATTTTTCAGTAAAGCTTACTCCTTGTAATACCCCTCCTGATCGCCTGGGTTTGGACCAGGCATAGTATATACCTTGGATGGATCAATACCATACTCTGCCCAATTAATCATGTGGTCGCGAAGAAGTTGAATTGGTACGTTTTTACCTAGTTCAGATTTTAACCAATCACCAATCTGAGGCTTGGTCGCGCCATGACGCAGAAACCAGTTCATAATAGTTTCCACACGACTCACGGTTAGATCAAAATAGTCATTCACATAGAGCAGCATACGTTTCTTATTTAGCAGATCTGTAACCGGTACACCCGCTTGAATTAATTTCTCGATATTCTTCCAACCATCATTAATCAGAAATTGACCAAGCAAGAGATCGAGTGAAGCGCCGCGCTGAATAAACAGGACAGCATTTTCGGTAACAAATTCTGAACCATGATAAACATCCGAGTAATCTTCCTGACCAAAAGCCGTCATCAGCTTATTAATGTCAATGGAAATTCCCTGTTTCGTCAGTTCATCGTAATTCTCCCAAAGAAGCTCTTTCGATAAGATTTTGGAAATATCACGGCCATAAAGTTCGCCATTCAGAAAAGATTTAAGAATCACAATTAATGCAATCAAAGTATTTTTCTGATGCTTTCTGGTCGAAATTCGACCGTACACTTCAGATAGCTCCAACGTTAACGTCTCCTCAACGGAGCGTTTTTTGCCATCGGTTGTAGTTTTCTTATTCAAGTTTTTCATGTCCCCCTCCTTATGAAGTCAAACTTTACCTTTTAAGGTACCCAATATTTTGCACTTAAGTAAAAACTTAATGGGGTTATTATACTCTATCTGGGGAATTTTGTCATCAGGGGTGGGATAGATAGAGGATGTTGGTCGTAATCAAAGCCTAAAAATCCGATAGTTTTTTTTGGGGTAGTTTTCAGAGTAGTTTTAAAATGCTAATGCTATAATAAAGTTATGGAAAATATCACAATCAAAGAAATTCACGCAAGGCAAATTCTCGATAGCCGCGGCAATCCGACGGTAGAAGCTGACGTCTTTTTATCCGACGGTAGTGCTGGCCGGGCGATGGTGCCATCTGGCGCATCGACTGGCAGTGGCGAAGCTTTAGAATTACGTGACGGGGATAAAAACTTTTACGACGGCAAAGGTGTTATGCAGGCCGTACGTAACGTTAATACTAAAATAAGTAGCCTACTTGTCGGCAAATATGTCGACCAGCGAGAGATCGATCAGTTAATGATTCAGCTCGATGGCACGGAAAATAAATCAAATCTTGGCGCCAATGCGATTCTAGCGGTTTCTTTAGCCCTAGCGAAGGCTTCGGCACGCGCGATGAAAATGCCATTTTATGAATATGTGGCAAAAATTGCCGGCACCTCTGACCGCATGTCTTTACCAATGCCGATGATGAATGTGATGAACGGGGGTGCGCACGCGGATTGGTGTACGGATTTTCAGGAATATATGCTAATGCCAATCGCGGCAACCAACATCAACGAAGCAATTCGCATGGGGGCAGAAACATTCCACGCGCTGAAAAAAGTTTTGAAAGAAAAAAATTATGTCACCACGGTGGGTGATGAGGGTGGTTATGCACCAAAAGTTTTCGGCGGCAATAATGAACCTTTGGAACTAATTTGTGAAGCGATTGAGCGGGCAGATTACGTAGTGGGTAAAGATATTGCGATTGCGATGGATATTGCTTCTTCAGAATTTTACGAAGATGGTGGATATAAATTAAAGACCTCTGGCGAAACCAAGACCAGCGCCGAGATGATTGACTGGTATGAGGGGTTACTAGAAAAATATCCGATTGTTTCCATCGAGGACGGCCTGGCGGAAAATGACTGGGAAGGCTGGAAAGTTCTTACCGAGCGCCTCGGCAATAAATTACAATTAGTCGGCGATGACCTCTTCGTGACTAATGTAAAGCTACTACAAAAAGGTATCGACGAAAAAGTAGGGAACGCGATTTTGATTAAACCAAACCAGATTGGTTCACTTTCGGAAACCATTGACGCGGTGGTTTTGGCGCAAAAATCTGGCTATCACACGATTATGTCGCACCGCTCGGGCGAAACCGAAGATAGTGCCATCGCACACCTCGCGGTCGGACTTGGTACGGGTCAAATTAAGACTGGTTCCCTCTCACGTTCGGAACGCATCGCAAAATACAACGAATTAATGCGAATTGCGGAAGCTAATCCAGAATTAGTTTTGAAAAATCCATTCGCGGAAAACTAAAAAACAGTGGGGTTCTAAGAGAGCTTAATTTCGATCTAGATCATAAGAATAAGACTCTAGGAGAATCTAAGATTCCTGGACTAGATAACAAATCAAAAAATAGGTGCGAGATGGCACCTATTTTAGGTTTTTATTCTCATGAATTATTTAATTAATTCACGGAATTCTGCTTCGGAGATGATTTTAATACCGAGCTTTTCGGCTTTGGTGACTTTCGAAGCACCTGGCTTAGCGCCGGCAATTAAGGCGGTAGTGTTTTTGGTCACAGAACTGGTAACGGTAGCACCTTTTTCACGTAATAAATCTTCCGCTTCTTCACGTCCCAGATCGGTGAGCGTGCCAGTGACGACAAAACTTTGACCTTTAAGCGGAGCGTTATCGTGATTAACATAAACTGGATGTACGCCGAGCGCCGCAAAGTCATCGAGCTGCTTCAAATTATCTTCATCAGCGAAGTAGGCCAAGATCGATTCAGAGACCGTGAGGCCGATATCCGGGATTTTTAGCAGCTCTTCCTCGGTGGCATCGCGTAACGCTTCAAGAGACTGAAAAGCATCAGCGAGGGCGACGGCAGTCTGTGCGCCGACGTGTCGAATACCAAGTGCGGTGATAAATTTCGCGAGCGGCGCCTGTTTAGTTCCCTCGATAGCGTTCAATAATTTGGTGGCGGAAAGTTCACCGAAACGTTCGAGTTTGATCAAGTCTGTTTTTTGTAAACGGTAGAGGTCAACTAGGCTTTTTAAGAGGCCAGCATCGACCAATAAATTAACATTTTTCTCACCAAGACCCTCGATATTTAACGCCTGCTTGCTGGCAAAATATTCAAGATTGCGACGTAAAATAAAATCTGAATCCTGACCTTTTACGCGATAAACCACTTCCCCCTCCGGGCGCTCAAACTCAAGCTCCGGATATTGATTTTTCAGAGCTTCTTCATAGTCAAAAGGTGCGGTACCATCCGGACGGAGCGTGAGTAAGACTTCCTTAATTTTGGGAATAATATCACCAGCTTTATAGACAATCACGGTGTCGCCGATACGAATATCGAGCTTTTCAATTTCATCAGAATTATGTAAGGTGGCGTGACGCACGGTACTGCCGGCAATTTCTACGGGATCTAAGATAGCTACTGGTGTAGCCGCCCCGGTGCGACCAATTGAAATGACAATATCACGCACCTTCGAGGTGGATTCTTCAGCAGGATACTTAAAAGCCACAGCAGCACGAGGAGTTTTACCGACAATGCCAAGCGCAGAATAGATTTTACGATCATTGATTTTAATCACCATGCCATCGGTATTAAAAAGAAAATCACCGCGCACCTGGCCGAGATGTTTGATTTCAGCAAAAACTTCGTTGAGATGCGTATAGACATGATCTTGACCGGAAGTTTGAAAACCAATTTGACGCAAAAATTCATAAGCTTCCTGATGGGTCGGTAAATCTGGCGTCACCAGATCATAGGCCATAAAACGGAGCGGACGACTGGCGGCAATGCGAGGGTCGAGCTGACGAATGGTACCGGCGGCAAGATTACGCGGATTAGCGAAAGGTTTCTCCCCGAGTTTAACCTGCATTTGATTAAGTTTTTCAAAGTCTTGCTTAAAAATAATCACTTCGCCGCGCACTTCCAGATGCTCAGGTGGGTTATCCAGATTTAATTTAAGTGGGATATTCTGAATGGTTTTCACATTCATGGTAACATCTTCACCTACCAGACCATCGCCACGCGTAACGGCCTGCTGAAAAATACCATTTTCATAATGCAAGGACATGGCCAGGCCATCCATTTTAATATCGGTGAAAAAGGTAAATTCGGTACCGTTTGGCACTAGCTTATAATTTCTGGCTACCCAATCACGAATTTCTGACTCAGAAAAAACATCCGCCAGAGAAATCATACGGGAAGCGTGCGTGATTTTTTGGAATTTATCGAGAGGTTTACCAGCGACGCGTTGAGTCGGCGAATCAGGAGTGATAAACTCTGGATATTGTTCTTCCAATTGACTAAGCTCGTGCTTCAAAGAGTCGGCCGCCGCTTCCGACATAATCGACTCGTCTAGGACGTGATAATGATAGCGATATTCGTTGATTAATTCTTTTAATTTTTCAATGCGAGCCTTGGCGGCAGATTTTTCGTTATTCATATTTTAGAGCTCCAGTTTAGCATCATCATTATAATCGAGAAGAGCGCGATAAAAGAGGTAAAAATAAATCGAAAGATAAATAAAGATAAAGACCGTGATGGTGAGTTGAATGATAGCTACAAACGGAATTTTACTCTCGGCCAGCCAGGCAAACTGAGACTTCAGGGCACCATCGAGGATAATGGCCGGCATGAGCAATAATAGGTAAAGTAAAGCCACGATAATCACTAGATAAAAAACCCGAATCAAGAAACGCAGGCGGCGTCCCATAATGAGATTTTTGGCCATCCGTACGGCGGTCAGAGGATAAAGACCTGGCGCCGAAACCACGATAATCGCAAAGAAACTACTGGATAACAGATAGAGGCTGAGCGTGATCATCAGCGCGGCAAACATAAAGAAAAGCAAAGCATAAAACGGCGTAGAGAGAAATTCGGTGGTGAGAGCAACTTGAAAAACTATAATCGTAAGCATGATTGGTATGGCCTCGAGAAAGATAATGAGCCCGACCACCAGAGTCGAAACCAGAGGCGATAAGGCACTATAAAAGCCGTCGCGCATCTTAATTTCCTGGTGACCAGCAAGGAGGTGGCGCGCCAAATAGATAGTGACTAACCAGATAATAGTAAATAGAAGCACCGCGATAACAATCTGCGCATCATTCATAGTGGTAAGACCACCAGTGGAAATAATGCCGAGCAAAGTGAGTCCCGCTTTACCGACGGTGCCGATTTTACCATCCGCTACATCCTTATTAGTCTGCTCAACATTGGCTCTTACATCGGCAAGGGTATTTTCCGACATGGCACCGATGAGAAAAATATAGAGGCCGACAAAAATTAAAAGGAGTGGTAGAAAGATTTTCCAGAATTTGAAAAACATTTTAAAGGCAGCACTAGCTTGACTGGTTAAACTCGGAAGCTCGGTTTTACGCTGATAGTCTTCGTAATAAGAGCGCTTAAAAGAGCGGTGAAGACGGACTTCGTCCTGCTTCTTGATTAGCTGTTTCTTTTCGCGTGCAAGCTGCTTTTTTTGTTTCTGCTCCTGTTTTTGAAGTTTTTTCTGCTGCCTTTCAGCTTGGCGCTGCGCCTGCTTTGAAACCGGATTTTTTTCATCAGAGGCTGACTCGGATGCTACTGATTTAGTTTTAGATTTTTTCATTAAATATTATCCTTCGCGCGCTCGAGACGTTCGATGCGTTTTTCAATTGGTGGGTGAGTGCGGAAAAGTGAATTAGTGCGACGCTTTTTGAGCGGATTATTGATAAACATTGCCTCAGTAGCGGTATTTTGACGACGCATTGGTTGACCGTGTTCATCCAGTTTCTTTAAGGCACTAATCAAACCATCTGGGTAGTGAGTAATTTCAGCGGCCGACATATCGGCAAGATATTCTCGTTCACGCGAAATCGCCATTTGAGCAATCGTGGCGACTAGGGGTGCCAAAATCGAAGTAAAAAGCAGTGCGATTACCCCAACCGGACTATCCTGCTCGTCCCGGCGGTTAGTATAAGAAATCATGCGAAGACCAATATCGGCAACGTAACCCACTACACTAACCAAGGCGAAAGCTACCAAGGAAACACGAATATCGTAATTCTTAATATGAGAAATTTCGTGAGCTAGAACCCCGGTAAGCTCGTCCTTATCCATGATATTTAGTAAACCAGTGGTTACCGCAACCTTGGCATGTGCGGGATCGAGCCCAGTAGCAAAGGCATTTGGGGCGGGATCATCAATCACGTAAATTTCTGGCATCGGCAGACCTGTAGTGATGGTGAGATTTTCGACAATATTATAAAGAGAACGGTAATCTTTTTTGGCGATAGGATGAGCACCAGTCATCGCCATAGCCATACTAGAAGACAAAAAGACCATGATACTGGCATAAATAATGGCAGAAACTAAAGTAAAAATAAAAATACTATTATCGCCGTAAGCAGCCGCAAAAAGTGCCCCGATAAAACCAACAAAACCGACGAAGCCGGTAAGAATTAAAACGGTATTTCTTTTGTTAGCTGCAATCTGAGAATACATATTCCCTTTCTGACAAGATCCAGTGGGTTGCCCCACTGGATATTAATTTGTCGTATTAATTGATTAGAAAGAAACTTTTGGAGCTTCTTGAATCTTGGCGTTTTCCTCTTCGGAAACATTGTAGAATTCACGAGATTTGTAACCAAACATGCCAGCGAAGATATTAGCTGGGAAGCGAACGATAAATTCGTTATATTGGCGGACTGCACCGTTGTAGTAACGGCGAGAAGCTTGAATTTTGTCTTCGGTATCTTCGAGTTGATCTTGCAAACGGATGAAGTTTTCGTTAGCCTTTAACTCTGGGTAGCTTTCCGCAAGAGCGAAGATATGGCTGAGGGCTGATTTCATTTCTTTTTCGGCGCCAGCAACTTCAGCTGGGGTAGAAGCGGTGAGGACGCTAGAACGAGCCTTCACGACGGCTTCAAGAGTTTCACTTTCGTGCTTAGTATAACCCTTAACGGTTTCGATAAGGTTTGGAATGAGGTCAGCGCGGCGCTTCAATTGGACAAGAATGTCTGAAAAAGCATTATCGACGCGAACCTTGACGGTGACTACGTGGTTATAAACAAAAATTGCATAGAGGGCAACTAGGATTACAACTGCGATAACACCGATTAAAATCATTTGTAGTGTGTTCATTTTACTCCTTGTTAATACTTTATATTATATCAGAAATCGAAAAAGTGGTAAGCTTTTTAGACACAAAATATCCCCACTAAAAGGGGGGTTTTAGTGGGGATAAATTGGTGCGAGCTAAGAGACTCTAACTCTCGACCTCTTCCTTGGCAAGGAAGCGCACCTAAATGATATTAAATTGCTTACACAGAGCATTTTCGTATCACACTGTCATCATGATTTTGTATCACTTAGACAGATTTTAAGGTGCGTTTATTAATACTCTTATTATATGCCTATGGTTAAAAAATTGCAAGAGCTTTTTCATAGATTTTCTTCAATTTCGGGTTAGAAATATGTGTATAAATTCTAGTTGTATCTAAACTTTCATGCCCCATAAGTTCTGCGATATATCTAATATCCACCTCTTTATCCAGGAGTCTCGTAGCGAAAGAATGCCGGATCGTATGCGGATGGACATTGATAAAGTCTGAGCGTTTACAAGCGTTTTGGAATATCTTTCTAACAGTATCTGATGTGATTCTCTTTCCGTTTTGAGTTGCAATAAAAAGTGCTTTCTCGTTGTCACTACGTTCAGCTAAATATTCTGCGATGGCCTCCTCTGTTTTTCTAGTGATAAAGCAAATTCTAGGATTTTTAGACTTACCTATTACCATAAATTGACGCTCTCTAATACTATTGCGATTTAATAAACATAGTTCGCCGACCCTGATACCTGAATCATAGAAAAGATTCACGATTGCCGTATTCCTCAAACGATTAATTCTAGAATAGCCCTTATATTTAGAACTAACCACTCCGATAAATCGTTCAATTTCTGACTCTGTGAGATAATTCACAACACGTTTCTCACGCTTCGGAATTTTAATATCCTCTACGTCAATATCGGCCCAGCCTTTACGTACACAACGCCTTAAAACCGATCTAAAACAAATTATATTCCCCCTTGCGGTGTCCGGCCTCTGAAAACTGCATAAATATTGATAAAATTTCGATACGTCGAGAGGTGTAATATTTCTAACCTCAGTATCTGTAAAATATTCAATAACTAATTTCTCCGCATAGATATAAGACTCCAACGTCTTTGGCGATAATCCTCTCGATATTACCTCAATCTCCCTATAATTAGTAAAAGCCTCGCTTAACTTCATACTCTCCCATTTTTCTTTCCTACCTCCTATTAAAATTATTAATTTGTTCTATATAGAAAATAATTAAGTATTACTTATACTTCTATATAGAATTCTTTTTATTAAATACTAAATTTAATATCTATATAGACTAGTTTTTAAGTTAATCTGTTATTCTCTGTTAAAAATTTATAAAGAAATAGTCAGAAATCTTAAGGAAAACTTTTCTAATTACGAAGGATTCGATAATTTTTGTTAAATACCCGGAAATTCACAATATAATGTGCATTTTTGCGGATTTTTCGTAAAATATGGAAATAAAAAAGCCATCCCCATGGATTTTGAACTGTATTTTTTTAATTAAATGCCAAAAATATTGCTATAATTTTTGCCGCGATCTTTAAGCATCGTGATTAATCTTGCACGACCCTCATGGTTATAGTTGTTTTTGATATCTTCTTCAGCCTTAACTCTCTCGATATTGACTTGATATTCGCGTGCTTTCTCGATCGCTCGATAAATCATTTTACGAATCATTTCTAAGGTCTTTTCAAGCGCCTTGCAAGACCAGATAGAGGCAAAATAATGCTCCGGATTACGCTTCTTTTTTGCTAATTTTACCGATTCTTCAAATTCTTTCTTAAAGTGAATTTGACGATTCCTAAACATTGGAAGATATTCATCATTTTTAACTAAATCTGAAGCCTTACCAAGACGATTTCTTAAAGTTTCAATTCTTTTTTCTGACATGTTAAATTCCCTAAATAAATCATTTTATTTTGGGGAAAGAAAAACCCTCGAAAGCCGAAGCTTCAGAGGGGTTTTCACAAATGCATTGTTTTTGCACTTTAATAATAACTCAAGTCAGATTTTTTGTAAATTATTTTTGATGAAAAACATTAATTTTTATGTTTTAAGATGTCATCTTTTTCATTAATGCAAGTATGTTATAATTAGAGTAAATTAGCTACCCAAATACAGGCGCTAGAAGATAATAAATTAATCTTTTGGCGCTTTTTTATATCAGCCAAGAAAGGGTAGAAATAGATGGACTTTTTTAAGGGTATTGGAGACTTTTTCGGAGGTTTATTTGGCAAAAAGAAAAAACAAAATGAAGTAGATAATTGGAACCCACAGCCAACACGATTAAACTCCCGACCTAGCACCCTATCATCACAGACTGATTTAGGCAGTACCAAGTTTAATTCAAGTACAAATTTTGAAACAAAACCAGATTATTCGTTCAAGACTACCGCACTAACCCCAAGCGCTAAACCTTTTGATGACACTACAGATTTTTCTAAAGATAATACTTCTGGGCTTAATTTGAGTCTTAATAATCGAAACAAGTTAGGTGGCAATAAACTTACTTTAGGTGGAAGCTCTAAAATCGAGAATACCGCCGTCCATGAAGACGATGTTAATGACACCATTAAACAATTAAATGACCGTTATCATGATGAGCGTAATAGCTTTGGAAGGTTTTGGGGCAGCTTCACTGGTGACACGGATAGGCGAGATAAAGAACTACGCCGTAAAATCATAACCGACGAAATGAAGAAAATTACCAATGGGCTAGGTTCAAATCCAGATGGTTCATATAAACGTGATTTTAATGACGATGAGGCCTATAAAATGGCCACATTACAGCTTGCTTTACGCCATGGAGTTGATGGTCAACCATTAAAAGCATTTGTACCAAACGTTAAGATGCAATCTAACGAAAAAGTGGGTAACATAAATTTAGGCGACTGGGGCCTTGCAACCGCAAGAACCATTAAAAATATGACGGATGGTGAAGATGGTCTGGGTGGGCTTGTCGGGAATGCGTTACTTGGAAAAAGAAAAGCAGATGAAGGCTTTAATCTAGGCCGTTTCGTGGCTGACCTCCCGTCTGGTATGATTTCTGGGATGGCTGAAACCGGCGCTGATATTTCTGATGTGCTCTCGGGCAAACGTATGTTAGATGACGGTTCTATTCAAGATTTGAATGGACTACAACGCTTTGGATCTGGCCTAAATGCCGCTCTCAATGTTGGTGACTTACAAATTGGCGGTAGTGGCACGCTTTTTAGATCTATTTTTAAGAATGGAATAAAACAAGCGGCTAAAGAAGCTGGGAAAGCCGGTCTTAAGGAAACTGCTAAGAGAATAGCAAAAGATTTAGCTAAAGACGCCGCTAAAGAAGGTTTAGAAGAAGGTATCCAACAAATCGCTCAGAACCTTTCTAATACCGATAATTATGACGCAAATGGAAACTTCAAGGCAGAAAAACTTTTGGATCAAGTAGGCGAATCCGCTGCGCTTGGCGCTCTTGGTGGTGGAATTATGAGCGGAGCGGGCCTCGGTATTAATTCTGGTAAAGCTAAACTTGGTGAGTTATCTCAGAATATTAGACGAAATATTGATCAAAAAATTAATCCTCAAACCAATCCAGTACAGAATGCCGTAGCTAAGGTAGAAGCACAAAATGAAATAAAATATAAGATAAGCAAAGATAATTCAGGTAGTAATGCTAATAATCTTTATGAAACTTACACTAAACAAAAAACACCGACTGATTCCATTTCACCAGTTAATTTCGTGGAGGAAAACGGCATGCCAATATACCGAGGGCAGCAGTCGAAAGAACGGGGGATTTATTATAATGATACCAATTTCACTAGACGTGCAGACGATCCTGGCTATTTTTTCACTCCAGACAAAGAAATAGCTAAAAAATATGGCAATAATATATTAGAGACAAAAAGTAATAAAGCCAATACGGTGAGTGCAAAAGAAGCTAACGAGCTTGTTCGTTGGGCTGGAGAAAAGGTAAACGAAGACATAAAAGCTCAAGTTGAGACTGATGAATTAATAGAACAAATGGCATTGGGCCGCAGCGAAGCAATAGCTGAGTATACTGGTAAGCCGTTCGTAGAAACTGGTGATGGTTTTGGCGAGAAAGGGGAACTCCAATACTACAAAGCTGTTGATGATGCGGCCGGTAAAATCCGCTTCAAAAAGAATGAAGAGACTAATACGACCAGAAACTTCCAAGAGCAATCCCTACGTAAAATCATTGGCAACGAATATGACATTATCTCTAAGACATCAGACAATACTCCTCGCACTGCGCAAGGATATGCGGACCTCAAAAACGGTATTGTATCAATTTTAGATGGCAAAATGTCCACTGCGAACCATGAAGCCACTCACATTACTATTAATGCATTGACCGATACAAACCCAAGGTTAGCCAATAGTGCCCTTAATAGTATCATCGACAGCTACGGTGCGGACGCCCTTATTTCTGAGGCTAATAAATCCGGGTATGGCGACATCCTAGGTCATAAATTAGATGCAACAAATATTGACGACGTCCGTTATGCAGCGGAAGAACGTTTAGCTAATGATTTTGCCAAATATGCAGAAGCAAAAGCTAAAGGCCGCGAGAATTATTACGCGAAAAAGAATAGTATCCCAGCCCAGATTAAGGCTTGGTTTGACTACGTAATAGACCATCTTAAAGATATGGCCGCAAGATTAGATTCGGCTCATAACTTTATGTATAAGCTAGAGCGTGGTGATTTTGCAAATATGATAGACAATCATTTGAACTCAATGCGTGGTACCGACATTGATGTCCTAACCACCCAGCCACAAATGGCGTATAGGATTGATCCAGAAAGAGCCTTAAATACAATAAAAGATTTTGATGATGTATTAAATGGAAGAAAAGCCAAAGTGGAAATTGCCCGCATTACGCCAGAATTAGCCAATAGGATATATCAAGAAACAGGAATTAAGGTTGCATCAGATAGTGCAGTTGATTTTGATCGCAATAGCGCAGTGCATACCATATCTACTCATGGACAAGGAGGCAAAAAACCTGCCCTGCAACTTAACGATACCGATATTGCCGCTTTACCATACACAATTGAACAGGCAGATGTGATAAAGCGTGGATACAGCAAACGTGGAGCAGAACGAGTTGTATTTGAAAAAGAAATTGGACGAAATCGAAAAGCCGTGACTGAAGTAATTAAAAAAGGCAACTCACTTAGAGTGGTCACCTACTTTAATGATACGTCATCTGGCCGCACTGATGTTGCACATAATATGTCGAACTCCAATGATACGTCCGAAACGGGGCAATTACAGTCCACGTATCTAAACGATACTCTATCACAAAGTGGTGATAATATCAAGATGAAACTAAATAACAACACGGATCGTTTCGGCAACCAGTTCTCTGAACAAGAAATTCCAGTATCTCAATTGCGCCGCAGCCAAGAGTTCCAGCCACGTACTACCGCCAGCGGTAAAGGCACTAGCGATAGCGTATTTAAGTATGGCTATAACGAAGGTATGGTAGACCAGCCAATGCTAGTTCGCAAAAACCCAGATGGTACCTATGAGGTACTCGGTGGACACTCTCGCACTGAAGGTTTAGAGAGGCGCGCGAAGGCAGGACTAGATAATCCGGAAACCGTAAAAGCTCGCGTATATGATAATCTAACCGACAAACAAGCCCTACAAGTCTCTCAGGCTGCTAACCAGGGTGGTCAATACGAAAGTATTTTAGATATGGCGAAATCTATATCAGACGCACGTAATGCCGGGATTGATCCAAGCGTCCAGAAGCAAAACATGGTAAAGGGATACTCCATGGATGACTACGAATCCCTATATAAGATTTTATCCAATGATCGTAATCTACAAGGATTAGTTTTTGAAGGTGCAATATCGCAAGAAGATATGCTATCTATTGCTAGGACTAGTAGAAAGTTGAATTTTGACCCAGTGAGGACTCAAAATCTAGTACGAGAGGCGTACTCTAGAGGAGACTTCAATAAGAAGGGCGTTGAGTCTGTAATGAAGGCCCTATCCACAAAAGAACACAATAAGGAGTACAGTGAATCACTCAATGGTTTTAGCTTTATGGATGACATGGCGGCACTCGATAGTCAGCAAGAGATTTTAGATACACAAAAAGCCATCAAAAAACAAGCCCTGCTCGATAACTCATTAGATCGTGTTATCAATAATTTTGATTCTTTATCTAGTGACCAGCAAGGTAAAATCCTAGAAAGGATTAAAAATGAGAAAATAAATAATAACTCGTCGAATTATGAGGTCAAAAACACGGCTATCGAACCAGTCATAGCGAACCAGAATAATAGCCTAGAAACAAATGTAGACCTAACAGAGACTAAACACACAGAAACGCCTAGACAAAATTTAACAGATAATGATGTGGAAAATTATATAAAAGACCAGGTTGAAAACCAGAAAAAATCAACGAGTGGTGGATTGATGCAAAAAATTAAAGACATTAAGGATCAGCTAAGACATCATTTAGTGGACGATTCTACCGCTTATGAGCAATATCTAGCAAAAGGCCATGATAAGGAATCTAAACTGGCTCGAGAAAAACTTAAGGAAGATATCAGGAACGATATTGACAAAGTTCGTTCTTCAGATATGAGTGCACAACAGTTTATTCGCGACAATGGATTAGCTGAGCTTGGCAAAATGTCTACCAAAGACCTCAATGAATTCCAGCAATATCTAATTGCTAGACGCCATGCAGCAGACTTGCATAAACAAGGTATCAATACTGGACGTGATCTCGATATGGACTTAGCTATTATCGATAAGTATAAGAAGAAATTCACAGAGCAAGAGAAGATTTACCGTAACTTTAATAAGCAGCTTCTAACTTATATGGAGGATAACGGCTTAATTTCTAAAGAGCTACATAATAAGTTGAAAAAGAATACAGCCTATACGCCATACCAACGCCTCATGGATGACGTAAGTAGCTTTACTGGACATTCACAGCAACTAGGCAACCTCAATAGTGAGCAAGTTATTAAGAAGATGAAGGGTTCAGACCGCACAATTCTTAATCCTATTGAAGCTACCATGTCTAACACTATGCGAATTATCAATGAAGGCCAACGCAATATCGCAGCTAGAAAGATTGCGGAAAATGCATTTAGTGAGCGTAGATTAAGAGATGGCGAAAAGCCACGAGCAGGCTATGATACATTGAACTTCATGGAGAACGGAAAGAAAGTTTCATACGAGGTGCCAAAGATGGTGGCAAGTGAGATGAAACGACTTAATCGCGTACTTCCAGAAGGAGTAGAAAAAGTTATCAACGTCCTAAGTATGCCAGCAAAGACGCTTCGTGGTGGTGCTACCTCATTAAACCCAGTATTTGCAGCTAGTAACCTGATTCGTGACCAATTACAGACTACTATTACAGGTAATATTGGAACTAATATCAAGGGTACTCCAAAAGCACTACTAGCTACCTTTGGATTTGGCGAAAAAGCAGATAATCTTCGCGCTGAGCTTAGCCGCCAAGGTATTATAGGTAGTGAATATCGTCAGACCTATGGTTATAAGCAAGGTGATTTAATGGCCGAACTTCAAAAAGAGCACCATTTAAGCAAGAAGGCTGCAGATAGATTAAAGCATCCTATCGATGCGCTCAATGATCTAATCGGAAGAACTGAATACTTTACCCGTGCACAACAATACTTCGGGACGGACGGCGATATTACGGCAAAATCTCAGGCTGCACGTAATAACACTCTAAACTTCTCTAGAGGTGGTGAAGCTATTATGGTGATTAACAAGATTGTTCCATTTCTAAACGCTGGGGTACAAGGCGGAAGACAAATGACGAATCAACTTGCAAAGCGACCAGCTAGAACAGCGTTAGCACTAGCTGCCTGGGCTGGTATCGCAATGGCAGTAAAAGGTATTAGCGAGTCGGACGAGAAGAAGAAAGAATTGTATGACCGAGTATCAGATTACGAGAAGAAGACCAACTTGATACTTTTCGATAAAGACGCCAAATACAACCTAGAAACCGGTCGTATCGATGGGTTAGTTAAAATTCCAATCCCTCAATTCCTCTACCCTATCACAAATTCAATGAATAATATTAAGGATTCCCCAGATGCATTACTTAAGGCGGCCAGCAATATCTTTGAAGTATTCACCGGTTTAGATACGGAAAACCCAGTTAATCAATTAACACCGACTGCAATTAAACCGTTTATTGAGGCGGCCACTAACACTAATACGTTTACTAAGCAAGATATTGTAAGTGATTACGATAAAAATAAACTACCACAAGATAAAGGAGCTAAATACACTACTGGTGCGGCTAGGTTCTTGTCTAGCCTAACTGGCGTAGACGCACCAATTATTGATAACTTTATCTCAAACTGGAGTGGTGGACTTGGCAAGGATTTAGCTAAAACTCTAACAGACAATCCAGACAATCCAAAAGATGGTGGTGGTATTGGACGTATCTTTACTGAAGGAGCTTATCGAAGATTTGGATCAGCTGGGGCAGACAGTCAATATAAAATGGCCGTAGATAGTGGTGAAAAACTCAAAAAACAGCTTGAGGGTGACTCTAACTTCACTAATCTAAGCAAAGATAACCAAGAAAAGGTTAAAAATGCCATTGATAGCGACTTTAAGCAGATCGGTAGTATATTTGGTAAACTAGAACGCGGAGACGAAGTTAAAAATAAGCTAAGCGACAGGCAGGCTGGACTACTTCAAGGCTTTAATAGTAGCAAATATATTGAAGAGGCGTTAAAAAGTACGAAGCAAGTTAGTCGCGAGAAGTTATATGCCGAAAATGACTACGAGTATAATGAATTTAAGAAAGAGTACGAAGAAAAATCTGCAAAAGGTGAATATAGCCGTAAAAGTAGAATCGAGGCACAGAATAAACTCAGGAAGCTCGAAGTCGGTAAAGATTTCACGAAAGAAACTAGAGAGCTATATGGTCTTGGAAAAGATGATTTTCGTAACCTTATTGAATTATCGGAAGACGGCAACAAGGTTCTAGATAATGTGCTTGCTTATGGAGATGCGTTGGTAAAAGCTGGAATTATCAGCCGAAATAAATTCAGAGATAGATCCGGAAATATTAGTCTATCTGGCACTTCCATTAGAGGACGAGGCAGTGGCTCTAAGAGTGGAGGAGGTACACCTTCGTATAAGATAGATACTATGTCCCTAATCCGCGGAGCGCTGAAAACATCTAGTAAAAGTAAGGCCTCAGTCAGCTTTAATCGTAAGGCCGCTACTAAAGCTAATACACAAGCAATAAAACGATTAAATACTTCAAAAAATAAGCGATAAATGTGATAGAATATAATTAATAAATAATATTTGTTCTACCTAAATACTGGCGAACTTAAAGCAAGAAAAAGCTGAAAGTCGTCAGTATTTTTCTTAGAAAGGTAGAGATGCAAATAGATAAGATTATCCAGAAGGCCTACAAGATGGCGACTGGTGACGATGAAAGTATATCGCGACCTGAGCCATCATATAGTAAATATGTCAGTATCCTTAATGACCTGCAAAGAGATTGGTATGAAGAATCATTGGTACTTCCTAATGAACGCTGGGCTAGCCTTGAGCGAGAAGAAACTATTATTATTTCACCCGATACTCAATATGATCTAGACGGTGAATTAGCACTACACCCCCTGAGTTATTCCCCACTCTCGATTACTCTCCCTAGTGGCAATATGGCCATGCCTAAACTCGTTTCAACGGCTGAATTTATTAGAAGCAATGATAGAAACATCTTCACAGCTTCATCGGATGGTAAAATTATTAACTTCAAGAAAGAGTTTATCAACTCTGCTATTGGCGGAAGAATCACATACCCATATTACGTGAACCTCGAAGAGATTTCGAATGACGATGACAATATTATTGTAGATAACCCAAACTGGCTGGTTTATATGTTAGCTGCCGAAATTGCTAGGTCAGACATTGTGCAGGCTGGCCAATACGGCAACCTTATCGCACTTGCACAGAATTCCATGACGAGCATGAAAAACCGCCAGAGAGGGCTTAGAATTGCGAATATGGACCCATGGAGGAATAAGAGATGATTAACCCACCAAAACCATCAAAATCACCGTCGGTCTCAACCTTAGTACTTGATAACTGGAATCGTGGACGTGTTAGTGTTTTTGATGAAAACCGCGGACTCATCAATGGATTGGACGAAAGTCTGAACGTTTGGCTCACCCAAGATGGCGTAGCGGAACCTCGTCCAGGGCTTAAACTCTACGGAATACAACCAGAAAATGAAATTATTGGAATTACAGAAGTAGTCTCGGTAGAAAATGGCTGGCCAGTAAACTATTTATTATCAGTGCAACGCGATCCAAAAGCTCAAAAAGCGTATGTCTATTACGCTAAAGACGGAGACAGATGGAAAAAGGCGGAAGGTATTGAATATACGGAAGAGGCGATTGATGCTGAATATAACTTCTGCCAAACCGACCAGAAATGTCTCATTTTTAATGGGATTAACAAAACTCATTTCTTTGATTTCTCAACAAAAACCGTGAAGAAGTTTGAAAAATTATCTCAGCCAACTGACCTGAAAATTACTAAAACTGGCTTATCTGAAGGTGGCGTGGCTTTAAGATATGGCATCACGGCTCAATCTTATGGCGAGACCATGCCAGTATACTTCACGACTCAGAAAGTAGATCGTGAGAGGAATAACTGGGAAGCTGGAAAACAAACCATCACACTAGAATGGAAGTGTAATGACCCGAATGTACAGAGATTTATTATTTATGTGGGTAATGAAGTAGGAAAAGAACAGTATCTTGCAGATGTTGCAAATGATGGTAGCGGCAGCTTTAAGTTTACCGATACCGGTGTACTATTTGCACAGCCCGGCACAACTGCTCCTGAGGCCGATACTTCTGAAGGCATTGTGGGGAGACGTGGGACAAATATTAATGGTACGGTGTACGTACTGGGTGATATTAAAAACCCATGGCGCATCTATTACGATGGCGGTACTCCTAAAACTGCCTTAAATTTTTCATACTCTGGCGGCGGATGGATTGATGTAGCACCTGGTGGCAAAGACCTTCCTAATGCCGTAGTAGATTTCCGCACTGGTAAAGGTGACCCAGTCCCTACAATTTTCCTGCAAGGAACCAATGGCTTTGGCTCCATGAAGCACTTATTATCAGATACTATTACTATTGGTGAGGTGCCAATTCCGAGTATTAAAGTTCAGGATGCAAATGGTCGAGAAGGCACCGATGCGCCTAATGCTATTCTTAAATATCAAGAAAGCTTGCATTATCTGTCTAAAAACGGTGTATTCACGACAGGAACTCAACCAAACATTCAGAGCATTCTATCAACCACAAAATCCTCTGCAACTATCTCAAGAGATTTTGAGAAATTAAATACACGAAATTTATCAAAGGCCTCTGGAATTGTTCATGATGGCAAATTAATCTGGGCATTACCAGTTGGAACCAAAGAAAATAACCAGATTTGGCTTCAAGATTTAGACCGTGGTGGTGCGTGGATGTTGCCATGGATGATACCGGCTAAATTCTTGCTACATTACGGATCTAATGATGGAAAAACTCATCAACTTGCCATTGTAAATAATAAGGTTTGTGAATTTGACTATGATGCAATGGCAATCGATGTCAATAAGACTTTTGAAACTAAGGTAAAAACCTCTAAAGTATACTTCTCAAAGCAGAATGACTATTCGAGGGTACTCACGGTTTCAGTAGATTTAATTAACCCAGTTGGAGATATCACAGTAGCTGTTCGTGGTTTTACTCGAAGACGAGAAATCCAAAAAGTGATTAGAAAGAAGTTCAGGGACCAAACAAAGATTCTAGGGTGGGGTGATAAATTTAGCTTTTTATCACTAAAAGATTTAGGTTGGGGGAGAACTAGACCTTTTAACCAAGAAAGAACTACTGAAACGAAGAATATAGTACTAAAAATTAATAAAGATTTGAAATGGGTTAGCGTAGAAATCTCTTCTCAGGGAGCTATCCGTTATGGCGTCCATAAGATTAGAGTTAGACACGTACCAATTGGCTATCTACCAGAGAAAGGAGTGGGTGATGAATAACGATTCAGCATTATATCAAAAATTAGGCAAAATGGAGGCCGATATCAAGAATGTTGGCGACCTTGTTAATGAAGTAAATCGTAAAGTCGATACTTACAATGTAATCTCTCAGCGTGTTACGGTGCTGGAAGAGCGAGCAACAGATAGAAGTAGCCGACTTCATAAGCTTGAAGAAAACCAAGCCAAAATCGTCTGGGCGATTGTCACGGCGGTCCTTGGTGCGGTATTGAAGTTTGTTTTAATTGACAGGATGCCAAAATGAATAGGATAAATTGGTTTAACGCTTTTATCTGGATACTATTGATCCTAATTAGCGTATCATTCTGGGCATTGATAGTGGCATATAGGCTCACATTTGTAGCATTAGTAATAGTCGTGGCCGGAATCGCATTCATTTTAATAAAAGTAAAGGAGAAGTGATGGAAATAAAACGAGGCGACACGCAAGTGTTCTATGTGACAGTTCCGAAGTCTATTGCCACGGATGGAACGGTGATGTATTTTATGGCAAAAATCAAGCCGGATGACGACAAAAACGATTTAACGGCGCTTATTAGCAAGAGCTCGACCGATAAAAGCGACATTGGCGATAATGTCAGATTTAGATTTGAACTTAACCCAAACGACACGAATAAAATTGAATTCGCTAATAAGAGTGTTTTGGAACTTGCAGGTGAATTTGAGATTAGAACCCCAGATGGCAAAGTTTATTCAGTCCCTGGTAAAAATAAATATATCAAAGTAAAAGTATACGCAGACATCCGTAGAGGAGGAACGTTATGAGCGATTCAATTGAATTCAATGTATCTCTTAATGAACCTGTCAATTTTAATTTAGAGATTGGTAATCAAGGCCCAAAGGGAGATAAAGGTGATACTGGTAGCAAGGGTGACACTGGCGATCGAGGCGAAAAAGGTGATCCAGGTACGACCGACTACAATCAATTACAAAATAAGCCACAGCTAGACCTATATCTTAAAAAATCTGAAGCTAATACCACAACAATAGATTTACTCAACAAAATCAGCCAAAATACCGATAGTATCACCGATACTAAAAATAGCCTAAGAAATTATGCTCTCGCTTCTGATGTCGACGGTCGTATATCTGAGACTAAAACCGAGTTAAACGAAAAAATCTCTCAAGCTGAAACCAGAGTAAACAATACTATCGGGCAAGCTAAGACTGAGCTAAATGGTAAAATTACCGAAGCAAACAATAAAACCTCTTCTCTGGATACTAAATTCACCAAGTTAACCAGTGATAACAAAGTCGAAGTTACTCAGATTAAAGCTAATCTTGCTACGACTAATTCGGTACTGTCCACGCATAAAGAGTTGGTAGATAAAAAGTTCACTGATGTAAATACAGAGCAAACCTCTCAAAATTCCCTCATCTCCGACATCTTGAATGCCTTCTCAAAAGAATCCGAAAAAGGCACGAATCTAAAGCTTAATTCTTCCGCTACTAAGGTGCTGGGGATGAGTATTTATGGAAATACTGAACAAGTTAATGCTAGTGGCAAGAATCTGCTAAAAATTACTGCAAGAACGGCTCCTAGCCAGGGTATTTCTTCTACGGTATCAGATGACGGCACTGTCTCATGTTCTGGAACAATGACAGGCTCATGGGCTAATATTACAGATTACACTGTTTTCCCAACTCCACTACCTGCTGGTAAGTATGCATTTTCAATAGACTACCCACGAACACATAAAGTCGTTTTTAAGTATAAGTTAGCAGATGGTACTATTTCTGATGTTATTGCTAATATGACAACGACTTCCACTTCTAACACCTTTACTACTACGCAACCAATTATCGCTGGATATTTGTTTATCTCGGCAACTAATGGTTTAATCTTAAAAGACACGGTTAAAGCACAACTTGAGATTGGCGATACAGCTACTGATTACGAACCATATACGGGTGGCTTAGCTAGTCCAGGGCCACAGTTGCCACAGATCATCAATAAAGTAAATGGCGCAAATATTTATGTTCAAAGCAAAAACCTCTTTGACACTAGGTTCGGTAATCGTACGCTAAATAATGTTGAGATTAAGACTTATGAAGATGGGTCATTTTCACTAAACGGCACCGTTAGTATCGGGTCATCTTTAATTACGCCAACTTATACTAAAAGCTTCATCCCTGCAGGTAAATATAAACTTGTGGTCGAACATCTCGGCGGTACAGCTGAAAAGAACTTCGCTGGCGCTAATTTTATCGTTTCGATTCCAATACAAAAAGGCAGTGTGGTTTATTCTTCTTATTTAAGACCAGACGACCTCAATGGCGGCACCAAGGTATTCGACGTTAATGTCAATGATGTTCTAGACGAAAAATACACGCCGTTTATTTGGATTCCGCACAATGCGGCGACAGACCAAGGCTTTTGGAATTACAATAACTTACGCCTAAGAATTACCTTAGTGAAAGATGGCGAAGATACTGAATTTACACCATTCGATATCAATACCACATCTATCATGATACCGGAGCTTAATAAAATTGGGAATTATCAAGACTGCGTGTATTTTAAGGACGGCAAATGGTATTTAGAGAAAAATACAGGCACAAAAACTTTCGATGGTTCAGAGTCCTGGGCGAAAACTAGCGAAGATAATGTAAAAATCTACTATCTCACGAATACTATCAATTCAGTTTCTGATTATACTAATGGAGTTAGTACTCATTTCAAAAATGCGAAGGTATACCCAAATAAAGCGGGTACTTTCGCGATTCGTGGAGGCGGTCAATCGATTTTCTTTAATCATGAAACAATCACAACTATTAATGACTGGAAAACATGGTTGAACTCAAATAATGTTACCGTGGTATTCCCTACTCGACCAGTTATTACAGAAATCACAGACCCAACTACACTCACCCAGCTAAATAAGCTTATGGAGGCTAGGACTTATGACGGGCTAACCAATATCTCGGTCACTGGAACGGATTTGACGCCTGAAATTAAGGTTAAGTATATGAGAAAAATTAATTAAAAGGAGATAAAAAATGAGTAATTCAAATCTAGTAACAAGGTGGTGGCCAGCAAATCTAACTAACTATACTAAAGGTCGTGAGGGTAACAAAATTCAGGGCATTGTAGTACACCATGCTGCCTCAACTTCACTTGATTCTATTGGCGCAGCATTCGCTCGTGCTGGGCGTAATGGTTCTGCACATTATGGTGTGGGCGGTAGCCAAATCCATCAGTATGTAGATGAAGCCAACACAACCTGGCATTGCTCTAATTGGTGGGGTAATGTTAGGACGATCGGTATTGAAACGACAAACTCTACTGGTGCGCCAAACTGGGAAATAACACCAGACACCTTCGAAACACTCGTAAGACTGGTCGCAGACATTGCTAAGCGTAATAATCTTGGTAGACTTTGGATTAATCCGAAGGCAGACATGCCGGTTTTGTCTGGCCATAAAGACTGGTACGGAGCTTCTACCGTTTGTCCAGGCCCTAGCCTCTACCCAAGACTTCAAGAAATTGCAGATCGTGCCAATGCGATTAACTTTCCACCAGTAGTTGAGGTAAAACCAGTAGTAGCCTGGATTGATATTTCCCCTCTAGAACTTAAAGCTAAAGAGAAAATCGATATTATCGATCTCGATACTGGAGCAGATAAGGGTGATATTCAAGCAGGAATGGTTATCAGCAATCTCGTTCAAGAAACAACCGTGAATGGCAAGAAATATTACCGCACACTGTATTCGAAGACTAAAGGTTTTAACAATGGTATTTTAGCTGAAGCATTAGAGCCAATATATACAGTAACCCCTCCAGAATCGATTATTAATGGTGAAGCTAGAGAGACGGATGTAGAGATTAAAGTACCTAACGAAGACGAGAAACGTCCTATCACCGAAAATGAAGTTAAAGAAGAAGCAAAAAAAGACGATGGATTCGGCGACGATATCGCACCAGTACCAGGAGTTAAGCCAGGTATGAATCCAGAACAAGTTCAAAAATTAATTGAGGAGCATAAAAAGAATATGGAAAAAGCAGAACAAATTATCGGAGAAGTGAATAAAGACATGGAATTCTCACCAAAAACCAAAATGATTGTATACTTACTGGGCGACCTACTGATTATTGCAGGAACTCAGGCACCACTTGTGGTTGCACTTATTAATACCACTGATACTGCGACATTCGGCCAATTACTGGGTCAATTATTACTGTCTACTGGTACGATGTTGCTATTTACTTTTAAGTTATTGAAAAAGAAAGGTGAAAAGAATGTCTAATTTATTATTCGCATCTGAGCTTGGAAAAAGACCGCAGGTAGCTAGACTAACCGAGCCACATACCGCCGGTTCTGGGATTTTTACGTGCGAAGCTCTCTCTGGGTGGGCTGGAGAGTGCTCATTTGTGGTGTATGAAGTTGATTCATCTGGAAACCCTATTAGTGGGTCCGAAACGGATTGGATCGGCACTAAAAATAATCGTAACCTTGAAAATCTTGAGCTTACAGCTGGAGTAGATAGAGATTATCCTACTGACAGAACTTATTTAGTCGCTACCGAAACAGCGGGTGGAAGAAATAAGTTAATTCAAGGACTCAAAAATACACTGAATGATGATGGCACTCTCAAGGATGGAGTTGTAGGTCTTTCAAAAATATCAGATGGAAGCGTTACAACACCTAAGATAGCTAATAACGCCATAAATAATGATAAAATCGCTGATAATTCAATAAGTGGTGATAAAATTCTCGACAAGTCAATTTCATATTCGAAATTAAAAACAGTCTACTCTAAAGACCGTATCGAGATTGGCACTTGGATTGACGGACGTAAAATTTATCGTAAGGTCTATACTGGAACTGGAAACGTGCCAGCAAAGATTTCAGTCGAACCTTTTAAAACTATCATCGATATGCGTATGATTGTCAAAAATTCAGGACAAGGAGATGCTTGGAGGAACGTTCCTTGGCTCTATAATCCAAGCGATGCAGCTTGGGCAGGCGGTTTTTACGCGTCTGAATACACTAAAGAAATTACTACTCAGCTAGGAAGTAACCTAGGCAAAACCTACTGGTGGCATCTGATTATAGACTATTGTATTGATTAAAAATTGATTCTGGTAGTACAGAAAATACAGGATTTCATAAGAGTGTGTGATATAATAGGATAAAAGTAAGACACCCAAATACCGGCTCTTACATATTTATCAATATGTGAAAGGAAAAACGGGTGTCTTTTTCTTATATAGAACCAGAGAACTTAAAACAGGAATATGAGCAAGCCAAAAATAAAATGGCTGGATTTTTCAAGGATTTTTCTGAGTTTGAACGTATTGCTAATGCTGAGCCTAAAAATATCAAAGAAGGCAATCCAGACGTAACTGATGCGACCACGGCTTCGTTTATCGAGACGAGGCCAAAAGCAATCGTCCAAAAGAACCCTACGGGTAAAGTAATCTTGGACGATAAAAGCCCTGAACTCTCTGAACTCCTCAATGAGGTAGTAGATAATGTGATTTTACCAAACGCTACAACTGGTGGCGCGGTCAAAGCCAAATGTTTATCAGTGGTACGTAATATGCTTATTTATGGCTCTCAACCTGCTCTCGTATTTATTCGCAATGAAGATAATTATTTTGGTGCGGATTTTACGATCGTAGACATTCAGGATGTTTATTTAGAACCAGGCAAAACCAACGCTAAAGACTGTAACTATATCTTTCTAAATGCTTGGTACACAAAAAGTGATATCAAGAACATTATTTATAACGAAAAAGAACTCGCAAAAGATAAAGATTATAAAACTACTTGGAATCTCAAGAAGCTTGAGGAATTACAAGAAAAAACTACCGTCAAAGATACTGATATTTCTATCGCAGAAACTGAACAAGCTGAATTTATTAAGCTTGTCTGCGTATTCCAAAGGGGTGTGGATAATGTTTTCTATACTTTTGATCCTGACACCGGAGAAATTGTACGTGAATGGAAAAATATCGATCCTAGTGGCAAAATCCCAATTATTTATGCTTATTACGATCCAGATGGCAAGAATCCACTAGGACTATCTGCTATTCGTCTTACTCGTAGACTACAGGATATGCTCGATATCCACCACCAAAACTATCAGTTCCAAGTGGGGCTTAAATCTGCGCCACCAACCAAAATTCGTGGCAATGTTAATACCGAAAGTATCGTATATGAGCCATACGCGGTTTGGGACTTAGGGAGCGACCCTAATGCCGATGCTGCTGTCGTACAGACAGACAATACGCTTATTAATACCTTCCCTACAGTGCAGGGCATTTTGAAGAGTAATATTCTAAATATCACAAATAATGGTGATACTTCAATCTCAGCTGAAGTTGGTAATCCAGGTTTCTCCAAAACACCCGCCGGTGTCAATGCACAGCAAGATCGTATCAATATTGCTGATAATTATCTTCGTGGTCAATTCGAAGAATGGTTTGGGGAAATTCTCGAAACTATGCTTAATCTTCACATTGCTGCCCATTATCAGGCCGAAATTGACCAAGTAGTACCACTCTCGCAGCGATTTATTGAAACGAAACGAAAAATTGACCCTGAATTTAGGCTTACTAAAGAAACCATTAAATACTCAGACTTAAAAAACCTTCTGGTCAAATTTAAGGTGGATGCTTCAAGCTCTAAATTAGACAATGACCACGAGCAGCTTGAAACACTTAAAGACCTTCTCCAAATTCGTTTAGAATCTGGCGACCAAATGGAAAAATATCTCAAAATAGCTCCTCTTGTCTATCAAATTGTGAAGCGCTCTGGTGTTCCTGACGCAGAAGAAATTGCACCAAAGGTGTCCGAGGAAGACGAGACTAGCACGGAGTCTATTGACGGCTCAAATCCAATGATTGACTCCTTGCAGCCGCAGGAGCAAGCCTCAGCCCCAGAGAATACAGTTCAGCCAGAGACTCAATCTAAAACAGGGACTGAACAAGAGCTAGACCCCAACCAGGTTCAGATAAATCCTGAACTAGTGGCGGAGCTGGTGCAAAATGGCTTATCAGAAGAACAGGCTCAAGGCGTTGCAGCTTACTTAGCCCAAGGTGGCTCACCAGAGGAAGTCGATGAATTTTTAAGGAGCAATAAATGAATCCATACCCAAACAATCCAAGACGAAACCCAATTCAAAAATCTAAGGAACAGGAGACAAAAGAAAAAGAATTAAAAACTCGTCTCAGCTTAGAGAAGCCAATTCTAGAGTGGACTCAAGCCTATGTGGACGAAGAAATTAAAAAATGTGACTCCATAGATAGATTGCAACTAGATCTAAGAGACCCAGAAGCCGTTATTCGACAAATTGCTGCGCTCAAGATAGTAAAGAATCATTTATTACGAATCAAAGGGGAGGTGGAAAAGCGTATGAATATGGTGGAGTAGGCTCCTAATTAGCGTATCAATAATATCTTTGATTTAGCCATCTTTATGTCACCGTTGATACGCTTATTAGGGTCTTAGTCCAGAGACCTGCGTCTCGCTACGTACAGCGTAAAAGTAACCCCGAAAGGATTGTATGGATAATGCAGATGTAAATTTATCAGCACCTAGTGTGGAAGCTGGGGTAGAATCATCGACTACCCAAAATAATAACACTGTCGCCAATAGTTCAGAAGGCGATGAATTAGAGAGAGCTCTAAACGAAGTATTTTCTGAATCAGCAGAAGAATCAGAAGATACTAAAGAAGAACAAGGGCAAGAGAAGGAAGATGATGCCGACCAATCTAAGTCTCGAGGAGAGGAGCGTAAAGAGCGCTTAAACCAAGAGATTCGAGACAGCGTCGCAGAGCTTAATCGCTTAAAGTCTGAGATCTCACAGTATCAAGAACTGCAGTTGCCTACCGTGGAAGAGTTAACAAATTCCATTATGTCACTTGATGAGAATATCAGCGAAGCTGACGCTGCTATTGAGGCTCGCATGCGACTAATAGAAGCTCAAAATGCACGAAAAGCTGAAATCGAGACGATTGCTGAGACTCGCTACGAGCAGGTCTTAGCAACGGAGAACGCAAAACTAGCTTACCCAGAACTCTTTGATAGCTCCAATCCGGATTTTAATCCAGATCTCGCAAATGGAATCTTAGAGATGTACGAAGAGGTTGCCCATGTGAAACGCGGGAGTGACGGAGAAGTCATCAGTGCGACTACTAGACTACAACCATTCCTTGAAAGTATTGGCCAAATTTACCGTTTAGGGGTTATGCAAGGTGAAAAAGCTAGCAATGCTCGTAAAGCAAATACTAAAAGTAAGCAAACAAACGTATCTTACAATCCATATCCTAGGAGTAATTCAACCGTCAAGGGTGAGCAAACCGAGGAAGACTTTGTAAGAAGCGTACTTAATATCTAAAGGAGAATATAACTATGGCAATTAATTTACCAAGTGCTTATTCCAAGGTTCTTGATGCCTCTTATAAACTAGAGAGTTTAACCGCTCCAGCATTTAAGGGTAAATATCAAGTAATTGGTGGCACAACCAAATCATTCCAAATCTTTTCAACCAAAACCCAAGCTTTGCGTGATTACTCAACTCGCAAATCTGCTAATAGCGGTAACTTTGGCTATGAATACAAAGATGCAGAAAATGAAGTCCAGACAGTAACCGCAAGTAAAGATATGTACTTTGCTATGAGCATCGATAAAGCTGACGCTCACTTTGCAGCTGATGGTTCCCTTGACGCCCGTGAAGTCATGAAAGAAGAAATCTCACAAGAGGTTGTCCCAACTATCGACAAGCACAACCTCAGCGTTCTTGCTAGTGCCGCTACTGCAGTCGTTAAGGCTACTACTAGCGCAGACGCATATGAGACATTCAGCTCTCTTATGACTAAGCAAACTAACGCTAAGGTCCCTCGTGTTGGCCGCGTAGCGTTTTTTGGCGCTACTGAATTTGCTAAGATCAAGCTTGATCCAAAATTCACCATCCCATCTGAACTCAGCGCGCACTCTCGCCGTACCGGTAATTACGGTATGATTGACGGTTGTCTAATCATTGAGGTCCCAGACGACTACCTCCCATCCAAATTTACCTGCGTCTTGACTCACGAATCAGCCGCAGCTGCTCCAAAGCACCTTGCAGACTACAACCAAGGCCCATTCAAAGAAACCGCATCTGGCTTCTATGTCAACGGCCGTGTCGTATTCGATGCATTTGTGTTTAACCAGCGCAAATCTGGTATCTTCGCATTGAAGAGCGCAGCCTAATATAAGGGGGAGAAATCCCCCTTATATAGTCGGACCGATTTCACAGACTATAAAATGGTGAAATAGTAAAATTAAAAGCTTAGTTGGTGATTATAGAATTTAATGATACAATCTAGCTATAATGATTAAGTCTTGGCTAATGGTGTTTATTGCGTATGTTGCAATCAGTACTATATTTTCTGTGATAGACATTATTGGCAATCGAAAAAATACAGAGAGTAAGAAGGCTTTAGTTAGCATTGGAAATATGTTTTTCTCGGTTTTAATTTTTATTCTCTTTACATCTCCAATATGGGGAACAATTCTAGATGGCCAGAATTACCCCAGTAGTTGCAGAAATGTAAACTACAACGCTCCTGCCGCAATTAAGCCGACAGTAGAGGAGCCAAGTTCAAATTCTCGATACAAAAAAGTCGTAGAAGTTGAATCTGAAGCGATTTTGGGCGAGAAACAAATGTGTCGCTCGTTCTTATTCGGGAATAATAGAGAAACCATCATCAGAAAAGCTGAGCCTACGAAATATGCCATTAAGACAGTAGACAATCCAAACTATGTAGAACCAAAGCCAATATATACTGCACCGCCAGCACCTCAGAGAGGCAGAAGCTGTCCTATCACCACCTGTTGCGACGGCACCTGTTCATCGTCCGTTGGCAGAGGCACCTGTTCATGGCACGGAGGTGTGTGTAGTTATTAAATTTTATAATCACCAACTAAGTTTAGATATTAACAATTTATGGACGATGATATTAGAATAATCAATATGTCATCGTAAGAACCGAACGTGTAATATATTTATTGCATTGAGAAACTATATAAGGTGTTAAATAGTGGTCGGACCATTCAGTACAGCCATAACTAAAGAATTCTGTCGGTTCCTTCTCTTGATAGCTAGACATTCGGTCTTGCAACTCTCTTGACGCGTGGTAGAACCCTGTGAGCTCATTGACTAGTCGCTTATCCGATTCTAGATTGTCTCTAAACCATACATGATGGAGATATTCGTGAGAAATTGTAGTGAATGGAAAAACTGCATTCCTCTTGATTGTAATCGCTTTCTTAAACGTACTATATTCGCCTTGGGTCCACAAAGAATCGTCGTAAAAATCAACATAATACATACTCACTGGCTCATAAGTTAAGTCCTGCTTGATACCAGCCTGCTTAGCAAGTTTAATTAATTCGGGATCTTTATGCTTATTGGTACCAACGATTAGTTTTGAAACCACTGGTTCTTTAAGGACCTCTAGATTATTCTTTTCTTTCCTGTACGACCAACAATAGCGTCTAGCCCCAGCTTCTGGGTTATTTAATAGCTTAAAATACCCTTCAAATTGAGTATTATCATAAGTTACCTCCTGGTCATAATAAAATTCCTCAGCCGGTTGACATACTTTATAATCTATTAGTTTGTAATACCCCCAGAGAATATTCCGGAAATTTATAGCAGCGAGAATGAGCACCAGAGCTATGAAGATTAGAAAGCGTTTATTTTTAGCTAGATTAAGTATTTTACGCATAAAAACATATTAAGATTGCCTTTATTTTAGTATCATCGTCCATAAATGTCAAAGATAAGGAAAAGATAATGAATAGTAACATGTCATATCGTCAATATCTACAATATCACGCCAATAACCATCCCTCGGATATTAAACGAAGTGAAGCCCAAGCTTTGCTGAATGTTGTTGGCGACGATATGAATATCGACGGCAATTTCTTGACTGGTGAAAAAAGAGACAGGGGATGGTTCCGTGCTCCAGATATTAAGGAGAAAGAATCCAATGGATATAACGCATCTACCGTCAATCGTACCCTAAATCCATGGTGGACTGACTCGTATAAAAAATATTTAGATGCCAATTCACCAAGAGTAGGAGAAGATAAACCGGAAAGATTAACTGGCACTGGTGGTTCTGGCGCAAACACCGCTCGTAATCTTGCCCTAGCAAACGAGAGTCTCAGTTTAATGCCAAATGAATTAAAGCGTATTGACGAAGCGGAGCGCAATAAATATGCAAACATTGACAATGAATATAATCGTTCAAGCAATAACCTTGAGAATAACTGGAAACAGATTCAAGAGGACTACGAGACTGCTCGTAGCCAACGCTTAGGCAACCGTCGTAGGCAGATTGATGTAGCTAATGATGACTTTAAGACTCAACGCGATGCTTATGCACGTCATTTTGCACGTAGTGGCGCAGGTAGCTCATCTATGGCACAACACACAGTCCCAACCATGCTAGCTCGTGCAGCCGAGAAAGTACGATCTACTATTGAAGACAACAACGCCGAGAACGCAAGAGAGCAAGAAACCAACTTTAATCGCCAGAATTTAGATTATCGCAATAAGAAGAATGATATTCTAACAGAACGCGAACGCCAGAAACAATCTGCAAAGGAATACTTCGCAAGTAAACGCTCTGGTTACTGGGATAAAGTTGCTGAACTCGAACGAAAGAAAGCTGATGCACAGAACCTTAGCACCGATGCGATTATTTCCGCTGGCAAAGATGCTGTCAGACACGCTCAGGAGCAAGCAGACGAGGCCGTGCGTGCCGGTGCGGTAACGGAAGGTATTAAGTTCAAACCAATCGAATACGAAGCTGCAAAGCAAAAAGATTGGACTTACGACCCAACCAAGACAAAAATCGAAACCCCTGAAGATGAAGGTAAAGACGATAATTCTATTTACAATAAATACTTCAGAGATAAAGAAGAAGAAAAGAAAAAGAAGGGCTGGATCTCTGCGACTGCAGCCTAACCCGTAAAGAAAATAGACCGACTTTTCGGTCTATTTTTGTTCCTCAAGTTTTCTAACGAAGTTTTTGCGAACTAATTTGATTTTATGATCGCCACTAAATTCAATTTCGACTCCAACGCTTTTATACCCGCCACCGATGCCTTCATAAATCATGTCTTTAAGTGTTTCGACTGGCAAATCTATATTTGTTGGGTTGGTAGGCATAATCGATTCGGTCTTATATTCTACTACTTGAGAAACCTGGCCATTACGATAATCTACTTGTTTGTTATACCTACCAAAAATAAGTTCATCATCACACATGTTATTATTCTTCCCACTTACCATACCGACCTCGAATTTTTGCTCTTATAACTCTTTTTAGCCTCTCTCTGGGGCTTCATACTTGATAATCTATATCTAACTGCATCAAGGGCGTGATCTAAACCACCCTCTGGTTCATTGATGATTTGACCGTTTTTATCAGTTTTCCACAGATAATTGCGATATTCCTTAATTAAATTTACACTTCGTTCGGTAACTGAGATTTTTTGGTCTTGTACATACTGAATACCCTGCTTGATACTATCTTTACCCTTAACTACTGGGACTAGATTCACACCATAACTTTTTATCTCGTCATTACTCTTAGGTTCAGCCGAATCGGCGACAACTAATCCATACGGAAGACTATTCAGGACATCTGCAATCTGTTTATTAGACATACCTTTTCGATAGAGTACTTCGTCGAAAATATAGCCACCATTATAGTAATAAACTGCAACAATGGCAGTTGGGTCGATAGAATACCCATAATCAAGGCCATAGCCTTCAAGACGTGCTTCAAAAGGGATATCTTTGATGATTTGCCAGCCTGTATAAATACGACCTTCAACTTCGCCGATTTTCCCCTCGCCATAAACTCGCCACCAGTTCTTATTATCTTTATGGCTCTCAATTTCTTGAATTGTATTTTGGTCTAGCGCCTCGTTATCTTTATAAGTGAGAGTAATAAAATCAATATCATCTCGCTTCCCGAGCATTTTCTCATAAAACCAAAATTCTGAAGTCGGATTCCAGTCGATCCAAACCACTTCGCGAGTACGCGTAATAAGCTGGTCGACAATGTTGTATGCTAAGTTATTACATTCATTAAGAAACAGAACATCGCGTCTCGGGCCGTGTGCCTTACCATATGTATCAACAGAGGTAAATTTAATGGTTGAACCGGTTTCAAATGTATAAACATAATCCGTTCCATGCCATCTAGATTCAGTCCAATACCCTTGGCCTTGCATGATGTTCTTAAAGTCCTCAATAGCCCCACCTTTAAGATGCGGCATACTTTCCGACACTACCCAAATATTCTTACTCTTATGGCTTTGGGCGTAATCTATGAGCCAAATTAAAATAGATATAGTTTTACTTGCAGAGGTCCCACCACAAACAGCCCTAATGCGCTTTTTAAGAGAGAATACTTTCTTTGTGGCAGTAGTATTCTTAAACTTCATCTACGACTCATCCTCTTTTTTAATGTCTGATTCTTTAGATTTGCCGCCATAAATTGGGTTTGGTAGTTGGATGTTTACTTCCTGTTTCTGAATAAAATCCGGATCAATATGAGACGAGACAAATTTAGCAGTATCCTGTGCAATTTTAAGGTCATCAGAATCAAGTGATTTTGATAAAACCTTGCGAGATTTTTCTGCTAAAACTTGAGTGTCAATCGAATTACCACGAATCATCTTGATACCATCAGTAACCCACTTATACTTATTCATAATGGCAGCAGCAGTGGTCTCAGTAAAGCCGGCTTTAATTGCAGATTGATAACCGTTGTTAAAATATTTTGTGCCAGGTGTTAAGTATAATTCGAGAAATTTAAGTCTGCGCGAATCAGTGATTTTTCCCGATAGCTTGGTTTTGATTTTTGCTTCTGATATTTTTTTCATAAATATTCTCAAATAAAAAAACACGGGAATCCGTGTTTTGTAACTATATTATACCAAACATAAGCATAAATTATAAGACATTAAAAATAGCCCCCTCTCAACATGGGGCTATTTCGGATTCGAAGCATTAATCTGGTAATATCACACTAGTTCTATATTCCTGATATTCATCCTCGGAATGTGTGCCACTATAGTACTTCATAGCTTCATCAATTCCACGATGCTCACATATCATGGCTGTTTTAAGAATAATCGTGGCTTCGTTCGCCATTCGCTTAAACGTTGCCTCTCGAAACATCCTCATGAGGCAGTTTAGTATCTGATTGTGCCTGAGACAGTATTGCTTCGACTATTTGATTAATTGTGGTCAGTTTTAGCATACATTTTAACTCCTTAAATATTCATCAATTATCTTTTTACATTCCTCAAGCCCAACCCCAAATTCAGCTTTATAACCCCTCGCACGTAGCTTTTCGAGCATTTCGGCCTGCTCTTCAATATGCTTATCAAACCAATCTCCCTTTTTGCGGATTTTAGTTTCACCCTTCAAGGGCTTTTTAGCGTCTTTATCACGTTTTAATTTGGTGCCATCTTTTTTAATTTCAATATAAAATCCGAAATAAAACCCCCATTCACGCACGATACCATTCCAGTCTTTGCTATTTATATTTTCGCTTGACTCTGCGATGAGTAGATCAGGATAGCCCCTTTCCGGATGTAATCTATGATGTTTCGCCGCCTGACCAGGTGTCAATTTAATATCGGCGGCGAGATCGAAGCGATAGATAACGTCTGGGTATTGAAGTTGCAAGTATCGAGCGATTTGCTCGTAGAGATTATGCTCGGAATTATATTTTGGAATTCGCCTCATATTGTAATTACCTTAATTAGCCACAACACCAACAGTATCGGTAATATAATCCCTGCTAATGCTGATATTAAAACAATGATTATAAATATGCTTTCGATTAGATATTCGATGAATTCTTTCATATCTAGTTATTCCTATAATACTTTTCATCCATTTTTTTCACTCTATATTCATCCAACACTTCTAACGGTGCGTCTCTGAAAAACCTACCGATACTAGATATGGTTGGGAAGAACTTAGTGACCTCATCAGGTTTAAGTAACTCTGAATAATCATACTCTGAAGCATACGCTAGTAGTGGGTGCATTCTCATGGCTCTAACCACTAGTGCTATCTGTTCTCTTGATGGGATCGGAATATCACCAAAGAAACTACTTTCTTCAATAAGTGTTGCCATAATGTAGTCGACGATATTCTCCCCATTCGACATTGTCTTAGTTTTATGGCCTGTGTATGACATTATTTCTCCTCTTCATTTGAGTTAATTAAATGATTGATCTTAAATAAAGCCTCTTGAGTCTGTTGGCTATGTATTTGTAGTGCAGATCTGATAACCAGTAGATCTTCATGGCTTAAGTCAGCCTCATTTGGCAGTAGGATAATGTCGTCCATTTTGTCCATTTATTTCTCCTCGCTTATTCCATATTTTTTAATGAACCTTTTCGCACATTTCTCGCATAGATAAAGTGGGTCTTCCCATTTTTCTTCGTCTTCAAGGTCTTTTATTACCTTTCCCATATAAACTTTTGCGACTTTATTACATCCATTCTTATTACATTGTGGCATCATATTTTTTATCTTTCCTTTCTTGCTCCGCATTTACCACACTTGCCGTTAATTGTATGTGTCATGCACCAGCAGTTCTTGCAGAGACTAATTTGCGTGTCATTCATACTAGTTCCCTGTACACTCGATTATCTTGATCTTTTATATAGCCTCTTTTCTCAAACCACTTGTCTAACCTTTTATTGAAGGTCTCACCTATTACTAATTTAAGATTATTATCTCTTGCGAATTTTTCGAGAAATTCAATGAATTTTATGAACTGACCATTGTGCATTTTGGTGTTGTTAATAGCTAATAGATTTACAACTTTCTCATCTGCTAGGCAGAAAAGTCCATGAAGACTACCATGCTTAAACATATAGTAATAGTCATCACCGCGAAGTTTTGCAACTGGAAGCTCCATATAAACATCAAGTGATGTCAATATCTTACGTGAATTGCCTGTGTCTGCCTTATTCATTTTTATTTTTCCGCTTGCTTTCATTTTTTCTTATCTCCCAAAATATAGCCACCATTTATATATTGGCTGATTTAGTTTTGCTTCTTTTAATCCTAAAATCTTTTTATTATTATCCTCATAAACTTCAATCTGTTTTTTGACCAATTCGTTACTATGGAGTTCAGGATATGCCGAAACTACAGCAATAGCATTGTCAGGCTTGAGATCTTTGTAGGTTTGTTTCTCGTGAGCTAGATAACTTGCGACTGTGGCTTGAACCTTAGATTCAATCTCAGCATTTTGTGATTGATATAGCTCAATTTTGGAATCTATCGTTAAACCGTTTGAGACGCCTGATAAAATAATCATAAAGACTGTCAGCCAGACGAAGAGGCTAATCACCGAAGATATGTATACTGTATCAGCCACGCTATTCCAGCTATGCTTGGAGATGCTTCTTGATATAATCAAAGTGATTAGTAGGATTATTAATATAAGTGTTGCCATTACATCTCTCCCATCTCATATTTACGGACAATTTCCCACTGCTCTTTATGCTCTTCAAGGGATTTTAATAAACTCTCTTCATCCTTAAAGCAAATTACTCCTGAGAAGTAATAAGACATACCTGACATGCCTATATGGGTTTTGGCAATTGTATCGTAAAAATCATGCCAATTTTTGCCACCTTTGATAAACTTTCCGCCCTCAGCATCATCTAGAAGCACTTGGCGAGCGATATCGTATTCAAGTTTAACCTTAAGCTCTTGTTCTGTACGTCCATAAATGCCAGCATTGTAGCGATAGTTGTCCATGTCGTCATTGGTATCAATCTCATGGCGTATAGCACCTTCATCGTCAATAAAATAATAACTATCACCTCTTCCACCCCTCCACCTTTCATGTTTTTCAGGGATTTCCTCAAACCATTCATCAAAGTTATTAATCTCGCTAACTGTAAGCCATGGTCTAGTCAGACATCCATCTGCGACAACTTGACCTAATTCTTTATATTCGTCAGGACTTTCACGCTCCTCAAAGATAGTACCAGCCTTAAGGGTTGGGGTGTCTTTCAGTAATTTATATCTCTTCATTTTATTTTCTCCTTTTATGGCAGGGGCGGCTCGGCAACCACCCCGTCAAGCATATCGGGCTGCGTTTATGACATTTAACCTTGATACGGCGAGAGAAATTATTATAGACCGCTCAAAGCACCACGTTGTTAATTTTCTAAACTGAAGTATTGCTCGAATAATTCGTTGGATTTTCTCTCTAATTTTGCGATTTTGATAATGCGCTTGAAATCTTTTTTATTAAGCTCGCACAAGCACGTAATTAAATCGTGATAGCTTATTTGTGGTGATGGGTTATCGATAAAAGTTTCGATCGCTTCATCTACCTTTTCTTTTACCATTTCTCTCTTTCTCCTTTCTCCTCGTTAGCTCTTTTTGGCATTACCACCGTAAGAACCGCTGAGTAATTCTTATGTTGTTTTAGATATCGTTCCAACTTGTAAGCCTCTTTAATCGTCTTATATTCGCAGTGCTGAGGTTTTCCGGTACTATCGACATAATCGACGAGGACTTTATCGGGTTGGATTAAATTTTGTCTATTATTCATTTTTTCTTAAGTATCAAATCTAGGTCAGAGCGAAATAATAACTATCATAAGCATTATGGAAAGATACTTCGCTCTGATATTTAATTGGTTAGGGTAATCAAGATTAGTTAAAGTTTTTATTGGAGGTAAAAACTAAAAACACAAAACACACATTAAAATACGTTTGATTACCCCGGTTTCGTTTCTAAAGTGCTATGGCTGAGTCTCTGTTGACATTTAACTGGTTCCTATCGACCAGCACCATCTGGTTATTTTTTAATTTTATTTTTCTGCTTAATTCTGATTGCTATGGTTTTGGTTGATTTGATTCTATTCATACCCATCTCCCTAAAACGTCAGTTCGAGGATTTTACTAGTATCGTCATCGATTCGACGCATAATGTAATCCTCAAATACTCTCGCCTCTTCAATCTGTTGCATGATATCTTCACGTTTGATTTCAAAAATCTGTAGTTCGAGTCCAGGGATCACATCGGTATAGAGAATGAAATATAGTTTTTTGAGTTTTTCGTTCACAACAAAGTACTTTACTATCTGCATCTTATATTCCTGCGGATATTTCTTCATGAGAAATGCCTCGATAATTTTTTTGGACTCTAGACATTTAACTTCGACTGCTTCCTCTTCCGAAATAACTGCGTCTGGCGATATATAGATATTTTCATTGTCGTCTCGTACCCAAACTACGCACTCCGGATTAGCATTTTTTACCAGTTTTTTCGTTAAATACTTCAATTGCCTCAGGTTCAAGAATATGTCCACGATTTGCCATCGAGAACTGAGCTCCATTTAGCCTGTCCGCATAATCATTAGGGGTAATCGGGCGAGCGACACGCTCAGCGATAATCTCGTAGTAACGATCCTTCGGTTCAGCATTTAATTTTAGTGCCACAATATTATCTGCCCCGAGTAAAGCCGCCAATTCATCAGCCTTGGCTGTTTTTGGGTATTCAATTTGCAACTCATCAAGTTTGGCTTTCATTTCTCCAATAAGAGGTAACTTCGATATATAGAGGTCCTTGAAGGAAGACCCACCCGATTTTCCTTTGCGAAATTCCAACCATTCCTCAGAATTTTTCTCGAATTTAATTGTTTTCATTATTTTTTCCCTTATCTTCCGTCTTAATATTCTTTTTAACCGGTAGCTTTTCAGTTAATTTTTTCTTCAATTCATCTTTGATGTTAAGAATCTTTGGGTTATTGCGAAGCTCTGCACTAAGAGAGACATAAAGCTTGCGAAGTTCATCGATGGTTTTAGCTTTTTTCATTTTTTCGATAGTCTTATCGATTTCATCTTGAAATAGGTCGGCTTTATAGGCCTCAAATTGCTCCATTTCTTCGCGACTCGCCACTTCTCCAGAAGCGAGATAACCTAGCATTGCTAATGCACGCCCCACGGCTACAGTCTCTAGCTTTTCATTCTCTTTATCGCCCTTCTTAGCGGCGTCTGCAGAAGCCATAGCGTTGGCTGTGAGCTTGACGATATTAATATCCGTCCCAACAGTTGCTAATTCCAATATAACTTTTGAATCTCGCCAAATACGTGCTATAAAGCGGACCTTATTGTCTGAGATATCTTCACGTTCGGTGTCGATTTTGCCATTTGGATTTTCTTCCCAAAAAATTTTGATACGATCTGCAACTTTTGCATAATCTATACCACCCCCAATTTTTACTGTTTTAATTCGCCCTACCATAATTAACCCTTCTTAACTACGTTTACCCTGACAAATTTTGGGATTCCTAGTTGTTGTACTTCGATTTTCATATTTTCTCTCTTTTCTTTTATTAATCTATTAATGCCGTGCCAATCATGACGAATCCGAGGATACTCATGACTGGCAATGTTGCAGCGCCAACCCAGATTAGAAAAAGTCCAGACCCTGCTAATAAAATCGTTTCTGCGAGGGTGCTTTCTTCTGAGTTTTGCTGATTATTAAATTTGTTGTAATTGTTCATTTTTTTGTTTTCCTTATTTTTTGTTTTATTTTTTTTGCCGAATTTTTAAGTTACTAAAACTTGATTGGGTTCATAGTCGTTTTTTCTGTCTATGGAAAACAAATTTCAAAACAATACATTTGTTCCCCAAGGGAAAGAAAAAATAGGACCGAAAAGGCCCTATTTTTTAACCTATACATACTAAAGACTACATGATTTTTAATACATATATAAATTAAAATTTCTATGTTTTTAATATATATATAAATTAAAAATACGCCCGAAATGGGCGTACAAGCAAAAATGCCATTTGGTGCGAGCTAAGAGACTCTAACTCTCGACCTCTTCCTTGGCAAGGAAGCGCTCTAAACAACTGAGCTAAGCTCGCATACTGTTTTAATTTTACCGAAATCTAACATAAAGTCAAGTATTTAGGAAAAATTTGTTGGTGCCCGAAATGGGACTTGAACCCATATGGATTTCTCCATTCGATTTTAAGTCGAACGCGTATACCAATTCCGCCATTCGGGCTTAGAGATATTATACTACCAAAGTCGTGGCTTTTTCTAAAAAATTGCCGCATCTACTTCGATAAATTGGAGGCACCGACCGGAATTGAACCGGTGTACACGGTTTTGCAGACCGCTGCGTAACCACTCCGCCACAGTGCCATAGAGATATTTTAGCATAGACTAATAAAAAATACACCAAACTCCCGAGGTGTATTTTATTTACAATATAGACATTAACTTCACACTCAACCTCCGAGGTGTTTTGTCTTCGAATTCAGACGTCTCTCAACTTCGCCCGAATTCTTATTTCTATGATATCATGCTTTTGCTTGTCGTCAACATTGACTTTTGAGATTTTTAATGTTTTTAGCATTGACATTTTAGAGTTGCAAAAATGGTATTTTATATTTTAATTTAGGTTAGCTTGTGGGATTTTGTTGTTCGGTTTTCTGTATTCGTGTTCGGTTTTAGAATTTTGTTCGGTTTTACCTCTGTTATTTGTTATGTGTTTTTAGAAAAATAATACGCGCCTTTATTTTAATCTAGTTTTTAGTTTTAGTTTTTTATGTAAAAATAGCCGCCGTGGCGACTATTTTTTTGAAGATTTTTAATTTAATTTAAAATTTTTTATTTTAGTTCGTAGGCTTTTTGTTCACCGGTAGTAAGGTTTTTAACTTGATAAGTACGATCCTTAACTTCGTTTTCGCCGATAATGATCACGTTTTCGGCGACTTTGGCAGCGTATTTGATTTTGTCACCAAGTTTTTTATCTAGTAGACAAAGGTCAGCACTAGCACCTTGATTAATCAAATATGCGACTACTTGGTAGGCATAGGCGATTTCCGCATCCGAGATGGGAACCACGCAGTACTCAACCGGAGCGGATTGATAGGCTTCGAGAAGATTATTTGCCGAAAGACAATAGAAGAGACGGGTGAGTCCGATAGAAATACCGACACCCGGGAATTTTTCCTCAGTATAATTCAAGGCAAGATTATCATAACGGCCACCAGAACAGATGGAACCGAGATTCTTATATTCTGGAAGCAGAGTTTCGAAGACTGTACCAGTGTAATAATCGAGACCACGAATAATCAACATATCAGCAATTACCGACTGGCCAATTCCCTGAGCTTCGAGAAGATCCAACACTAGAAGCAATTCTTTTACACCAGTGGTGAAAGTTTCATTCTCGATGCCGAGCGTAGTCAATTTTTCAGCAACTTCAGCACGCGGACCACGGATTTGAACGAATTGCAGCAAGGTTTGAACTTTTGATTCATCGGTAATTTGCTCGCGTATTTTCGCCTCAGTAATTTCGGCTGGAACCTTTTCAGCGTGATCGATAATACCGTAAATTTCAGAACTTTTTTCCGTAAGAGCGAGAGCTTCGAGAAGACCGGCCAGAATTTTACGATTCGAAAGACGCACCAAAATCGGAGTCTTCACAAATTGCGAGAGTGCATGGAAAGCTGTAGCGACGACTTCAGTGTCATAACCGATTGGCAAAGTATTGCGACCGATGATATCGGCATCCATTTGATAAAATTCACGGAAGCGACCCTTCTGCGCACGTTCACCGCGAAAATTGCGGCCAAATTGCGAAACGCGAAATGGAAAAGCTAGATCATTTTGATGTTCAACCACGTAACGAGCTAGTGGCACCGTATGATCAAAGCGCAAAGCCTGATCGGCGTCACCGGAAGTTTCGGCAGTTTTTACTACTTTATAAATTTGCTTTTCAGTGTCACCGCCGGCCTTAGCGAGGAGAATTTCCGTACGGTCAATCATCGGGGTTTCGATGTGATTGAAGCCATGGAGATGATAAACCTGCATAATTTGCGATTTTATTTGATCAAAAATGGCTTGCTCGCGAGGTAAAAGCTCTTGCATGCCAGAAATTGGGGCAGTATTTATCTTTTTCATACTTTAATTATACCACGCACTATGCTATAATCTAGAGAAGTGGTTCTGTAGCTCAGTTGGTAGAGCAGAGGCCTGAAGAGCCTTGTGTCACTGGTTCAAGTCCAGTCGGAACCACCATTTTTTATCTCTAAGAGATGTAAAATGATGATGAATTTGAATAATTATATTGAAGAAAATCAGAAACGAATCTTAAAAACTGCTGAGATTACCGAGCTGGACGAGCTGGCTTTTGCGCGAATCTCTTATTTGCCATTTCATAAAATTAAAAAGCAACTTGATTTAACTAAACGAAATTTTAAAATCTCAGAAATCGCCGAGGCAATGAAGAGTCTATCTACTTCGGATTTTGCTTGGCCGGAGGACGAGAGATTTATTCAATTACTAGGGGTAAGTCCACGCTTTCAGAATTTGAAAGTGGGATTTTTTGTGCGAAAAAATAATAAGCGGCTCGAAAAACAATTTTCGGCGGTGACGATTCAGATTAATTTCTTCACCATGTATGTTTCATTTTTCGGCACGGATGGGACGCTCTTCGGCTGGAAAGAAGATTTTAACATGTCGTTTCTACCAGAGATTCCAGCTCAAAAAGAGGCACTAGAATACTTAAAAAATATTTCGCGTCGCTATTTTTATAAAAATTTTTACCTGGGCGGCCATTCGAAGGGTGGCAATTTATCAATCTACTGCGCAATCATGGCCTCTGATCGACTCCAAAAAAGGATTATTAAAGTCTTAAATTACGATGGACCAGGCCTAAGAGAAGAGCTGCTTAATAAAGATGCGGGGGCGATTAAGATTTTACCAAAAATCGTGAGCTACATCCCCGAGGGGTCGGTGATTGGGAGACTACTGACTCACAAAGAAAAAGTGGTAGTGGTCAGAAGTAAGGCGAAAAATCTCTATCAACACGATATTTATACTTGGGAGATTAAAGGAGAGAATTTTCTTCGCGCGAAAAATACCAAATTGAGCGACATCCTAAACAAGACGGTGGATGATTTTCTAGCCTCTGCCTCGCCGGAAGAATTAAGGTTTTTTATGGATGGGATTTTTGAGGTTTTCGAGAAATCTGACGTGGAGGAGCCAGTGAGTTTGATGCGAAATTGGCAAAAATATGCGCCAAAACTCATGAAGAATTACCGTGAACTACCGAAGGAGCGCCGACAAAAAATTAACGAAGTTTGGTTACTTTTCGGCAACTCCCTAGTGAAAAATTATTTTGCGGAAAACGAAATTTTGAAGAAGGCGCGTCAAATTCTAGGAGGCAAGAATGCCTAGCCGTAATCACCTGCTTGACCAGCATTTTCTAAAAAATGTTCGTCTAGCCCTAATACTAATCGGCCATAGTAACCTAAAGCGCCGTGACACGGTGGTGGAAATTGGGGCAGGAAGCGGCGTGATTACGGCGGCACTGGCGAAAAAATGTGGGGAAGTTTTGGCGATAGAAAAGGATCCGGAGACTTTCAAAAAATTACAAAATAATTTGAAGGAACAAAATCTCGAGAACGTGAAGCTAGTGCGCGGAGATTTTCGCGAAGTAGATTTTAATTTCACAAATTATAAGGTCTTTTCTAATCCACCTTTTTCCCTATCGGCGGAAGTTTTTTATAAACTTCTAAATCTCGAGAATCAAAACGGCCAGATTATCGAAAAAGGCCTTAAAAATCCGCCAAGGTCAATTTATTTAATTTTACAAAAACAATTGGCTTTAAAATTAATCCTCTCTGACCGTCATTATACGAGTCAGCTGGGATATATTTTGAATAAATATTACACGACAAAAATTCGCTACCCACTGAGACCAACAGATTTCACGCCACCGCCGAAGGTGCCGATTGTCTTATTCGAAGCTAAAATTCGTCCGGAATTTAGCGAACTTGAATAAAAAAGAGACCAAAGTCTTGGTCTCTTTTTTGTTTAAACTCAGTTTTCTCGGTCTATTTTCGAGATATTGCTGGATTTAGAGTTCTGAGATTTTAACACGAGTTTGAGCCATAGTGTCGCGATCGCGCACGGTCACGGTATCATCTTCAAGAGTATCAAAATCGATAACCACACATTTTGGCGTACCGATTTCATCCTGCTTGTGATAGCGCTTACCGATATTACCAGAGTCGTCCCAGGTAACATTGCCATATTTTTCACGAAGTTTAGCATAGACAGACTTAGCTTTTTCCACTAGTTCTGGCTTGTTCTTAAGCAAAGGCGAAACGCAGAAACGATATGGGGCAAGATGCTCAGGAAGTTGTAAGACGATACGCTTTTCACCATTAGTTTCATCCTCATGATAAGCACTCGAAAGAACAGCCATGATCAAACGTTCGACACCGAAAGATGGCTCGATGACGTGAGGCACAAAAGTTTCACCGGTGCGTTTGTCGCGATAAACCATGCTTTTCTTCGATTCACGCTCAATATTACCAAGATCAAAATCAGTACGATAAGCAATACCCATAAGTTCTTCGCAGCCGATTGGATAATCAAATTCAAGGTCGATAGTACGTTTAGAATAATGAGCGCGGTCAGCGGCTGGGACGTCGTATTCGTGGATTTTGTCAGCTGGCAGTTTCACAACATTCTCGAGAAAGTCATGTACATCGGCGAGAAGTTCGTCGAAGATTCGTTCCCAATCTTTTGGATTGACAAAATATTCAATTTCCATCTGTTCGAGCTCGCGACAGCGGAAGATAAAGTCGCGTGGTGAAATTTCGTTACGGAAGGCTTTTCCCTGTTGAGCTAGACCGAATGGCAGATCTGGATAAATCGTATCAACCACATTCTTGTAATTCGTGAAGATACCCTGAGCGGTTTCTGGACGAAGATAGGCGATCGAACTACTATCTGAGACTGCACCGACATGAGTTTGGAACATCATATTGAATGGTTTGACTTCACCCCATTCGATTTTGCCACAAGTAGGACATTTTATACGAGCCTTAATGAGTTCTTCACCAGTGATTTCGGTGGAGAGATCATGACCTTCCGCGGTCTTAGCTAGTTTATCGGCACGAAAACGGCCGTGACAAGATTTACATTCGACCAAAGGATCGGAAAAAGTGGCAGCGTGACCGGAGGCGACCCAGGTACGTGGATTCATGATGATAGCAGCATCGACGCCGTACATATCATTACGATTTTCCACCCAATATTGCCACCAAAGATCTTTGAGCTTTTTCTTTAAACTAACACCGAGTGGGCCAAAATCCCAGGTACCAGCCATACCGCCGTAGACGTCGGAGCCTTGGAAAATAAATCCTCTACGTTTACATAAGCTGACAATATCTTCTAATTTTGCCATAAACACTCCTGGTTAGTTTTTCTTTATTATACCACAAAATTAGAGCGGTGACCTCTGGGCGTTAGAACATTTCACGCAGGGTGCGCAAAATAATATTTAGGGCGTCGAGGTGAGTGTGAATGTCTTTAATTTTCAAAATAGTGGCGACCGGCATGGACGTCATAAGACGTAAAATTTTAATTGTATCGGCATTAAATTCTCCGGCGCCATCCGTCATAGGCACAAAGCAGCGGTCAAAACTATGCCAATTATAAGAACCGTCGAGCGTGAGGCGGTCACCATTAGAATCAGTAGCGAGATTAATCATTTCACCAGAAATAAAAGCTAAATTAAGATAAAAATGCGTCTCAATGAGCGGAATTTGATATTTTTCTGCGGTATTTAGTGCTGAAAGGGCATTTTTTAGAAGCTGAAAATATTCCTTAGAATCAACGTCGTTGGTTAGGTGATTAATTACTTTAAGAAAATTCGAAGCAATAGTTAAAGTATCGAGGTCAGTAATGATATTTTGATAAAACTTCAGCATAGTGGCGGAAGTCAGAATTGCGAGGCTGCCCGAATCGGTGTTTTGCGATTTAAAATGCAAGACCACGTCAGAAACCGTAAAAGGCTCGATACTGCCAGCTAATTTAGAGCGTTCTTTGCGGACCCCACGTGCGATAGCCGAAAAGCGACCTTCGGGAGTGAGCAGTGTGAGAATGCGATCAGACTCCTGATATTTGACGCGTGAGAGCACAATCGCTTCAGTACGTAGCTCAGGCATGATTCCCCTCCTTGGCTTGAAGGGTGCGGCCTGGAATAGATTCTTCATTGGAAGCTTCGGTGGTTTCTAGATGATTATCTAATGAGGTTTTTGTGACTGGAGATAGAATGTCTTTGATCTTTATCACAAAATCCGCTGGCGTAAAAGTTTCCTTATTCAGAATCGCGCGGACATTGTAAGCCTGCAGGGACATTTGACCGAGGTTTAATGAAGAAATCAAAAGTACCGGGATTTGACTGGTTTCTGGATACGAAAGGAGCTCATTTAATAAAGTGAAGCCGTCTGGACCGGTGAGCAAAACATCCAAAATAATTAAGGATGGCAGCTCCTCCTCGCTAAGTTCCGAAAAAGCCGCATTGGCTTCGATGGCATTATAAAAAACTTGCTGCGGAATTTCTGGAAAATTGCGCTGCAAATGTTTTTGATAAATTTCCGCAAAATCCGGGTCATCTTCGATAATAAAAATCGGGCGCACATTTTCCGATGGCGAGAGCTCCGATGGCGAAATTTCTAGAGGCGAGATCTCCGATGGCGAGATTTCCGACGATGATTTTTTAGGTTGCTGGCTCATTTTCCTCCTAATCAAACATCGGTAAAATCGCCTGATGTGAAACTGGCAATATTACCTGGAAACTGGTACCGTCACGGTGGCGCACGGCAGAAACTTCCGCATTTAAATATTTGGCGAATTTCGAAGCAATATAGAGGCCCAAACCAGAGCTTCCGGGGCGCATCGAAATACTGGTGGGGGCATTGAGACCAGCCTTGATTTGACGCCAAACCGTGGTAGGAAGACTCGGTCCATAGTCTCTGACATCGACCACAATTTTATCTTTTTTGTCGGAAATAATTAAGCAAGATTCAGTTTCAACCGTGGAATAATACATGGCATTGGCGCAGAAATTATAAATTACACTGAAAATTAAATCGTAATTACCAATCACCAGACGAGCTTTGTTGCGATATTCAAAACGGAGCTTGCGTTGATTGAGGGTGAAAAGTTGTTCAAGTTCAGAGAGCACATCATCACAGACCGCACGAATCGAAACTGGCTCTAAAATAAACAAACCTTCTTCGAGGCGAGCGATCTTAGTGAGGTCGTTAACCTGGCGCATGGCGCGCTCGGAGATGCGAATAATTTTATTACGAGATTTTTCGAGTTCAGCGGTGCTGTCTTTTTGAAAATCCATGGCGAGAGCCATTTGGCGCATAAGAGTAAGCGGACTTTTCAAGTCATGTGCAACCACAAAAATGCCATTTACCTCACTATTCATAAATTAATTATAGCACCCATTTTTCAGGCAAAATGCTTGAACAATCCCCCGCAAAATGGTGCGGGGGTTGCAGATTTTTCGGATAAATTTAGCTATTAAATTTCACGGTTTTGAGAATACGGTAGAAGTCATCACTGAAGACACTGGTGGAGTCGGTTTGAAGCATGACGGTTTTGTCACGAAGTTTAAAGACACAGATAATTCCCTGGTATTCATTATCTAATTTACCAGTGTAAACGTTGACATTATTACCATTCACTACGGTAGTTGAAAGCGTCATATCGCCAGAACGGACTTTTTCGGCAAAATCACTAATCGCCTGATCGAAAAGAGTGCCCTTAATACTGACACGGAGTGCCATCACGGTATCATCTTGGACCACATTAACCTGACCTGGATTGAGATAGGCAGCGTAATCACCACCGCGGTTGGCGCTACTTTGAACATAGAGGCTCCAAGTTTTTGGGTATTCGAAACTTAATTCACCAAGGTCAGTAGGACCCGTAAAGACTTTATATGGGTATTTTTCTTTCTCTTCAAATTCGGATTCGAGCTTGGTTTGAAGTTCATTTTTAGCTTCGGCTACAGCGACGTCGACCTTACCCTTCACATTAGTACTGGCGTCATTCCACTTCACCCACATCCAAATAAAGAGGCCGATAAAGAGCACCGCAAGCAGAGACACCACGATGAGTCCAACGGTTTTCATAAGATCAATACGATTTTTGGCTTTAGCAATACGGCTTGCTTCCTTGCGCTCTTCGCCAGTCATATCAGCATAATTTTTGTTCAAAGGATTCGCGGCTGGCATGCCAGGAGTGAATGGACTCTGGTAGAGATTCTGATAAATGTCGCCAGAATTCGCAGAGGCCACTGGAGCTTCTGAAGCCACTGGATTAACCGGTGCTGTATTATTCATTGAAGAGGCTGGGTTATTCTGAATAAACGGGTTATTCCCTGAAGGGTTGTTAGCACCGAAATTAGCTGGAGTTTGGCCAGATTGATTAAATTGATTCGATGCAAGAAAAGGATTGTTGTTTGAATTATCCATAATTATATTTTACTAGGAATTGGGTTTTTTACAAGTTAGCTTAAGGATTTTGATGACTGATTTTAAAAGTTTTACTCGATGCTAAAATCTTTAGAAATAACCTCAATTTGATTTTTCAAAGTTTCGAGCTCTTTTTCAATATCTTTGGCTAGTTCGGCGGCCTCTTGGTATTTCTTGGCGGCTTCTTCGAGTTTGAATTCATCGCCATAAAACCATTCGAGATTTTGGTTAAGTTGTTCAATTTTAGCACCAACGGATTTTTTAGTCATGAGTTTTCCTTTCTTTAGATTTAATTTGAGTAATGCGGGCGGAGATTTCAGAATCGAGGGTTTCTAGAGAGATTTCGGAATCAAGCTTCAATTCACCTTTAAGGATGGCATAGCCTTTTTTTAGAATAGTTTCGGGATTGAGGTTCTCAATGACTTTTTGGGTGGATTTAAGTTGATTTAATTCGCGCAGAATTTGATTTACGATTTGCTGTTTAGCACGAAGTAAATTTCGCTTAGTTTCGAGCTTTGGCGCGTCGAGACTGCGTTCGATTTGCAACTTAGCACGAGAGAGCAGACGGTAGAGATTGGCGATTTCGAGTTTCTTATCTTTGGATAACATTTCGGCGGTATTACTGGGGGTGGAAGCCACAATATCGGCAGCAAGGTCTGCTAGTGAGGTGTCAATTTCATGTCCGATGCCGGTAATCACGGGAATTTTACTAGCCGCAATGGCACGAACGAGTTTTTCATCATCAAAACAGGCGAGATCTTCTTTCGAGCCACCACCACGAATAATGGCGATAATCTGGACTTTATTTTCTTGGTTAAAAAATTCGAGCGCACGAATCACTTGGTCGGCCGCACCAAGACCCTGGACCTTAGTATTAGCTACGCGAATTTCTAGGCCACCCCAACGAGCATTAATAATTTTGATAAAATCCGCATAACCGGCCGCTTGGGTGGAAGAAATCACACCGATACGTTCGAGATTAGCTGGAATACTTCGCTTTCTAGCCGGATCAAAGAGACCTTCTTTGGTAAGTTTGGCCTTGAGCAGCTCGTAGGCTTTCTTGATGTTTCCCTCGCCAATCAAAGCGTACTGCTTAATAGTAAGAGTGAAGCGACCAGAACGATTAAAAATCTTCGGAGTGGCCTGAACCGCAATTTTCATACCGTTTTCGATCGGTGTGCGAAGACTCGAGGCGACCATAAAGCAACTAATCACGGATTCTTGATCTTTAAGATCGAAAAAAATCCAACGATTTTGATTGACATTAAAATTCGCCACCTCGCCGTAGACGACACAATCCGGAAAAGTGTAATCTAAGGCGTGGTTGGCGACGGCAATAAAATCAGAGACGGAATATTTTGGCGATTCTGCCATTACTCCGCAGATTCCCCTTCGAAGATTTTTTGCTTCTCTTCTTTACCAATCTTGGAGATGGCATTTTGGTAGAAACCATAGCCAGAAACGATAGTATTAAGCAAGACAATCATACGAGTGACAAGGACTGTGGTACTAGCAACCGCGAGATCGCTACCAAGTACGGTCATCACGGCAACCATGGAACCTTCATAACCACCGACACCACCAGGGGTAGGAAGAACCGCACCGACGACAGAGCCGAGAGCTTCTGCGACCATGATTTGTGGGAAGATTTCTGGGTGACCGATAGCAATGGCGACAATTTCATAGGTCGCAATTTCAAGGAAGTTATAGAGAAAACCCCAAAGCACTGGACCGACCAAGATTTTCTTATCACGCTTCGCGGTAAGGAAGTCTTCATGAAGATCCAAGAAGTATTTTTGGACCTTTTTGGTTTCGATAACTTGTTTTTTCTTGCCAAAAGTAAAGAAGCGAACGGTGCCATTAATTAAGGCAGCTAGCTTTTTGGCGGCAAAATCGATTAACTTGCGATTCGATACAATGACGATCACCAGAATAATACCGAGAATTACCCCGACACTCATGGCAGCCACAGCCCCGACCATCCAAAGCGCAGTATTTGGCACACTATTTGTAACTAATAAGAAAATAATGGCGAGGATAGTTTGAGTTTGATTAGCAAGAATAGTAATCACATAGCGCAAGAGATACATGAAGCTAACCTGACCAGCGGTAGCGCCAAACTTCTTTAAGCGCCAAGTAATGTAGCCGAGACCAGAGACACCGCCAGAAGGAATGGCGTGATTGACGAAGTTTAATTCGAATGAAATACGCGCAAGTTGCCAAGTGGTGAGCTTTTCGAAAGCTTTTACGTCAGCATCCGTATCAGCATCGGCCTTTCCAGATTTAATTTTCTCAGATTTGGTAGATTTACCAGCGGAAATTCTGGTGATATTTTTCTGAGACTTAGCCTTCCCGGCCATATAGGAGAAGAAAATTTTACCAGCACTGTAATACATGAAGAGTTGTTCTGGAATTAAGAGTAGAACAATCCAGAAATTAATGGAGAAGTGCGAACCGTCCATACATTGACCACCAAAAATACATTGGAAGGCCGAAACAATTTCGTTACGAGCGCCATAAACAACAACACCGACTAATAATAACGTGACAATACTGAGAATCTTTTTAAACATAGCTTTTTCATTATACATGATAAAATAAGATTATGAAATATATTGCAGTGCTGGGACGACTTCCGAAAATATCTTTGGCGGAAATCCAAGCGATTTACGACCAAAACGCCAAACTTATCGGGCCAGAACTCGCGGTTTTTGAAACTAATAAGGCCGTCTCGATTGATAGACTGGGTGGCTCAATTAAATTGGCCCAAATTTTCGAGGGTAATTTCCGCGAACTTGCGGAAATGATTAATACTAGAAAGCCTGAAGGTAAAATCACCATAGGAGTTTCTAGCTATGCCCTAAACTCGAATCATAAAAACAAAAAATCAGCAGTTGAGAATCTAGTCCGACGCAAGGCAATGGAACTTAAGAGTCTACTCAAAAAGCTCGGACGAAATGTGCGTGTGGTGGAAGCTAGAGGACCTGAAATTTCTTCGGCTACCGCATTTCATAATAATTTAGGCGAAAAACCGGGGTCTGAAGAAGTGATTCTAGTGGGTTCGGAAACTTATCTGAGCCTCGGGGTACAGAATATCGATAAGTATCGCGAGCGTGATCAAATGCGCCCAGCGAGAGATGCCAAGGTGGGAATGTTGCCGCCGAAACTTGCCCAAATCTTAATTAATTTGGGTGGTGAGATTGATGAATCGAAAAAAGTACTCGACCCATTTTGCGGCACCGGCGTAGTCTTGCAGGAAGCGCTGATTCTCGGCCAACCAGTGATCGGTAGCGATTTGAATCCGCGGATGATGGAGTATACCCAGAAAAACCTGGATTGGCTACTCGAGAAAAAAGCCCGCTTCTTCAAGATCAAACCAGAGCTAGTGGAACAAAAAAATCAATTCTTAGACTCTATCTATACTGGCGATGCGACGGATTTTGTCTGGCCGAAGACTTCAGAAATTGGCCTAGTGGCTTGTGAGTGTTTCCTCGGTTCGCCAATGTCAAAACCCCCAGTCGAGATTAAACTAAAAGATGAAAAACAGAACTGCAAGCGGATTATTCTCGGCTTTTTAAAGAACCTGGTCAAGCAGATTGAGGATGATACCCCTGTAGTAATCGCGGTGCCGGCCTGGTTACGTGAAGATGGTCACTACTCAAGACTTTCAATTATTGACGAAATTACAGATATGGGTTATAATTTAGCAAAGTTTCAAGGCTTGAGTCAGTCTGACATGATTTATTATCGTGAAGGGCAGATTGTGGCTCGAGAAATAATAGTATTAAGAAAGAGTAAGGCAAAAAATGTCACATGTTAAAGCCGGTGGTACCGCGAAAAATATCCACAACAATGCTGGTCAACGTCTTGGCGTGAAGCGTTTTGGTGGCCAAAAAGTCCGCAACGGTGAAGTTTTAGTTCGCCAAACCGGAAGCACCAAAATTGCTGGTGAAGGTACTTACATGTCCCGCAATTTCACCATTCATGCTGCAAAAGATGGTGTTGTCACTTTTGTGAAAACCAAGAAAACCCACTTCTCTGGTCGCTCATTACCACGCGTCCGCGTAGAAGTTCGCTAAAAATAAACCCTACGGGGTTTATTTTTTTGATTCCCTAGACAATATATCGTTTTTCGGGCTAGACTTATCTAATATCTTTAAACACACTAATCAAACACTAACTCAAAAAAGACCCCAAACGGGGTCTTTTTAGTTGCTTTAGGATTTTATTCAGCGTCAGCTACTTCTTCGGCAGAAGTTTCTGCTTCAGCAGCTTCCTCAGACTCTTCAGAAGCTACAGTCTCAGCTTCCGATTCATTTTCCTGCAAAGCAGAAAGCAAGGAATCTTCCACATTAGCACGCTTTTTCTTCTTTGGAGCTTCAGCCAGTTCAATATCGAGTTCGATACCGGTGAGCATAGAAGCGAGGCGGACGTTTTGACCTTGACGACCGATAGCGACGGATTGCTGATCTTCGGTAACAAAGACCTTAGCACGCTTATCTTCGATTTCGACACGAGTGATTTCGGCTGGACTCAAAGCTTCACGGATGAATTCAGAAAGATTTTCACTCCAGTTGATGATATCGATTTTTTCACGATCACCAATTTCATTCATCACAGCCTGAACACGAACGCCACGACCACCAACGAAGGTACCGACTGGATCGACGCCTGGAACAGTGCTGGTGACAGCAATCTTGGTACGGCGACCAGCTTCACGAGCGATGGCACGAATTTCGACCACACCAGTTTCGATTTCAGGGACTTCCTGAACAAAGAGCTGTTTAATGAAATCAGCAGAGCTACGGCTAACTAGAAGTTGAGCGCCGCGCTCATTGCGTTCGATAGTCTTGATCAAAACCTTGATGCGGGAACCAACTTGATAATATTCACCGTCAATCTGGTCGGATTTAAGCATAATACCAGTAGTACGGCCAAAATCGATACGGACAATATTGCGATCGACGCGAGCCACCATACCAGTCATAATGCTACCAATTTTATCCTCAAAAATGGAAAGGATAGCTTCATGTTCAGCTTCGCGGAGACGCTGCATGATTACCTGCTTGGCAGTCATTGAGGCGACACGACCAAATTTAGTAACTGGGTGAGATTCTTCAAAAGTTTCACCGATAGCCTTACCTTCAGCTTCGCCTTCTGGAATTTCAGTAGCTGGATTATAAGCTAAGCCATCTTCGATAACTTCCTTAGCGATGAAGACCGTAGCGCTACCGGTTTCACGATTAAGGACGGCGCGGACGTTCATGTCCTTTTCGCCCTCTTCCTTACGCCAAGCGGCGGCAATGGCAGTTTCAATAATATTCAAAACAGTTTCTTCTGGGAGATTCTTCTCTTCGGCGATAACTTTCACCATCTGAGACATCTGTTTAAGGTCTAAACCTTCCATATTTTCCTTTCTTTTAGTCTAAAATATCCGACCTTGCGGCCGGATATTAAAAGTATATATTTCTATTATAGCGAAGATAATAAGTTTGTCAAATTACTTGGCGGTGAAATAACCAGGTTGCGCGGCACCACGATCGATACGAAGCCAAGAGAGGTCGGCATAGGCTGGATTCGGCACATAAGAGCCATTACCGCCACGAAGCAGTAATTGATCGTTAAAGATTTGCGAATTAATATTCTGGGCGTAATTAGTGGGAGCGGCCTTCGAGGTATTAAAATCCTTACCAGCCTCTACGTAGATTCTCTGAAGCTTGGATGGAGCAGTCGTGTGTAAATAATAGGTAAACATACCAAAGAAATTCGTCACATTCGAGGTGTCAAAGTTGGCCTGCGAGAGATCAATTTCTTGGATATTCATGAGATTAGCAAACATGCCTTGCATATTTTGTACCTGACCGGTGTTGAATTTCTTACTAAATTTAAGATTAGTGAGCGATTTCATGGAGTTAAACATATCAAACATGGTAGTAACCTTGGAGGTATCAAAGCTAGATAAATCGAGACTAGTAATTTTCTCTGCATAGAGGAACATAGTCGACATATCAGTGACGTTTCGGGTGTCAAATTTAGAGAGATCAAGGGTGGGTAGGTTTTTTACACCTTTAAACATACCGTCCATATTAGTCACCTTGGAAGTATTGATATGCGAAAGATTTAATGAAGTGAGACTGCTCATATTAGTGAACATATAGTGCATATCCGTCACATTACTGGTGTTTAGCGGAGTGAGGTCGAGGCTGGTAATATTTTTGGCATCATAAAACATACCCGACATATCGGTAACATTTTCGGTCTGAAGACTAGAGAGATCTAAATTAGTAACCGCGATATTCCTAAACATGCTTTGCATACTAGTAACATTTAAAGTATTAAGTCCGGATAGTTCAATATCAGCTAAATTAACCAGATCTAGGAACATATTTGAACTATCACTGTGAAGTTCGACCTTATCAGCAAGACTATAGTAATAAAAGGTTTCACTGGCTGAATCGAACCACCCAAGAATTTCCGTATCAGAGGTACCGTCATCTTCGAGATGAACCGGATTATCGCCAGCGGTTGGTGGCGTCGTACTACGCGCAAAATGTTTAACTTGATTAAAACCACCAGAAGTATCCTTCATGGCGTTACGCCAGGTAAGGCCCGATTGGGCCAAGGCGCGAGGTGGATAATCATGTGTAACTACGGAAACCACGAGACTATTAGTATATTGACCACTAGCAAGGTTAGAAGCTAGCTTTACCCCTACATTCACCTGATGTAAGTCCATATTGGATACTGATTTGGAGCCCAACAGAGCAAGCATCATTGGCGCGGAAGATGGAGGGATAGGAACAAAATCACCATGATCTCCCAATCTAATGCCATAGGTATTGTTTGGAAAATTTACTAGTGGCATATTCTGACTAATGGATTCGATACGATCGGTATTAGTAACACTAGTCATAGCAGTTTCATTATCTTCTGTACTCATAGTCGCTTGATAACCAGTAAGATTATCAGAGTATACCGTAACGGCCATTGAATATACCGATGCCTGGGTGATAGAATTAATAATCCCAGTGCCATTAATTCGTGGAATTGAATCAATCGAAACCGCGAGAGCAGGAACACGTAGGGCTTCCGTATTTTTTACGAAAAAGAAAACATTAAAATTAAGTGCTATGAGTAAAACTAAGGAAATGCTCTGGAATATTGGCAATTTAAGAATCTTTATAATCTGCTTAAACATATTTTTATTCCTTTCTAGCTTTTTATGGAGTCTTCAAAGTGAAGTAGCCCTTACGTCCAGGCTGATCAATACGGAAACCGTCGAGATTAGCATCGTCTGGATTAGACCAGTAGCCACCATTGCCACCACGAAGTATAGTTTGCCCAGTGAAGATATGTTTATTATAATTCGGATTAAAGGCCACAGAAGGATCTTCAGTTGCAGTAATATCAAAATCTTCTTCGACATAAATTTTTTCGAGCACCGGCGCCGTACAACGAGTATTTTCAAACATAAAATCGAAATGTCCGACCTTAGAAGTCTTAAAGTTCGCGGTAGTAAGGTCAAGTTCTTTGTAAGCACACATACTACCAAACATATATTGCATATCTTCTACATTCGAGGTATCAAATTTCTTACTGAAAATAATTTTCGAAAGCTTTTTATTGTCATTAAACATCGATCGCATTAAGGTGACATTCCTAGTGTCGAAGCTAGAGAGATCGAGCTCAGAAATAGCATTGATACTGCGGAACATACGAGTCATATTCTTAACATTTCGGGTATCAAAGTGTGATAGATCAAGGTGTTCCACGGATTCCATGCCATAGAACATCGCCTGCATGTCTTCCACGTTGCTAGTATCAAAATTTGAAACATCGAGCTGGCGCACAGTGTTGAGGTTATAAAACATCGAGCTCATCTTCTTAACGTTACTAGTGTGAAAATGACTGACATTAAGCTCTTCTAATGCCTCCATTTCATAGAACATACTATCCATATTCGTCACATTAGAGGTGTCAAAATGCGAAATATCCAAATGAGGGAGCGTATACATCATATAAAACATACTATTCATATCTTTAGCTTTCGGAGTGTACCAATTACTAATATTGAGATTGGTCATACCAGCGTTACCGGCAAACATAAATTCGAAATTTTCCCCACTACTGACATCAAAATGAGTAAGATCAAGTGATTCTAGAGCATCCATCGAGCCAAACATCGCGTCAAAACGAGTCACTTTACCGGTTTTGAAGTTTGGAATTTTTAAATCTGAGATTTGATTACACATGAAGAACATTTGAAAGAAACTGGTAGCAGAATCGGTATGAAAATTGGTTAAATCTAGTGAGGTAAGGGCGGAATTACTATAGAACATACCCTCAAAATCCTTAACTTTACGCACGTCAAAATGCGAAACATCGACAGAAGCGAGGTTCTGAGCATTCATTAAGAAGTTAGCAAAAGTCTCCACCTCGCGTGAGTCGAAATGTGATAAATCAATCGAGGTCATCATAGGCAAATTATTAAACATTTCAGAGCTATTCTTATTAAGATAGACATCGATTACGTCTGGGGTCGACTGAAAAATCATGGACTTAGTGGCCTGGTCATAATAGAGATAAATCGGATCATAAGTATCATCGAGGGCGACATTTTTATAACCAAAATCTTCATAGGTTGGCTTGGCTGGAGTGAGGGCTGGTAGAGAGGCGGGGCCTTGCCACTTAATAGAGGTAACTTCGTCGAGATGACCATTAGTTAATTCACTCATGGCAGCCTGGATATCTGGTCCAGGAGCGAGACGAGTAATGTTGTCGAGTGGATTAGTAATTACAGAGACGACCAATTGATTTTGGTAGACCCCTGGCTCTAGAGTGCCAGATAACTTCAAACCAACGGAAAGATTAATGTTATCACCCTGTTTAGCATGAGTATCGGATTCCTTTAGCCTGTATGGATTCGAGGCAGGAGAGACTGGCAAGAAACTACCCGTAGTCCCGAGGGCGGAAATTCCCCACTGGTTTTCTTGGAAATTATTTAGCGATTCAGATTGACTAATCGAATTAATACGCAGACCACCAGATTTAAGTGCCGTATTTTCATCCTTGGCGGAAATAAAAACTTTATAGCCAGTACGGTTATTGGTATTGACGTTAATCGAAAATGGCACACTGGAGCTACGACCTGGGTTCGAGCCGAAGATGATATCGGTGCCATCAATGTTAGAAATTTGCGTTTGATCGATTGAAACACTAAGTCTTGGGGCAAAAGCGGAAGTATTTTGAGTAATCATCAACAGATTAAAAGCCAAGCCAAGACAGAGTGCCGCGCAGAATTTCTGGAAGATTTTTTGACGCGACACCAGAAAAATATCTGGGAAGAGATTTGTGATGATTGGCATAGTAATTTTATTTTAGCACAAACTTTTTTAGCGTGAAATAGTAATTATGCTTAATGTGTTATAATTAGGAAAAGTAAACGAGATTTTTATGAATATTCCACATGGCCTGAAGAATGAGAATGAAATGCCGGAAACGCTTCTCGCGCTAGATATTGGTACCGAATATATCAAAGCGGTAATTGCGGAGCGCCAAGAAGGCGATAAGTTAATTATTCGTGGTGTTGGGAAGGAACATCAGGCGATGGGCAATATGTACGCGGGTGCAATTGCGGATATTCCAGCGGTGATTACTGCCTGCGAAAGAGCTTTGTCACGCGCAGAAAATATGGCTGGAGTGGTAGCCAGAACCTGTTCAGTAGGCATCGCTGGTGAATTAATCAAGGGCAATACGAAGACCGTGCGCTACCGTCGTAAAGATGGCAATAAGCCAATTTCTGATCAGGAAATGCAATTAATTATTAAACGCGTACAAGATAAGGCTGAAGAGCAGGCTCGCGAAGAGGTTGCACTAGAAACTGACAACCCAGACGTGGAAGTCCGCTTGATTAACTCAGCGATTGTTTCCCTTTCGATTGATGGATACAAAGTTAGCAATCCGATTGGTTTTAAGGGGTCAGAGTTAGTTCTGCAATTCTATACCGCGTTTGCGCCTTTAGTTCACATTTCGGCAATTGAAAAAGTTTGTGCCGAATTGAATCTTGATTTAGTGGCGGTAGCGGTAGAACCTTTTGCAGTTTGTCGCGCTTGTCTTGGTAATAATCTGGACTCTAATCTCTCGGCCATCGTGATGGATATCGGTGGTGGTACGACAGATATTGCCGTGGTGGATAATGGTGGAGTAGAAGGGACCAAGATGTTTGGTATTGGCGGACGAAGCTTCACTCATCAGGTAGCTAGCAAGGTTGGGCTCGATTTTGACACTGCAGAACTAGTGAAGATTCAGTATAGTGGGCTGCTTTCTAACGATTTACATGCCTTGAAGACCCTGACGGTTTCCGATGCGGAGCGCATGAATGAAGTACAAAATATTTTGAATATTCCAGACCGCATGAAGAAAGTGGAAAAAGCCATCGCGGATAATACTGAGGTTTGGGTTTCTGGAGTGGGATTAGCATTATCTGACTTCTCTCTACTGGAAGCTTTACCGAATAAGATTCTGCTTTGTGGTGGTGGAGCTGGACTTTCAACCTTACAAGAAGCACTAGCCACTTCAGATTGGTATGAAGATTTGCCTTTCGCTAGACGCCCGGTGATTCATTTACTGGATGATGTGGATATCCCAGACATTCAAAATGCTACGGAGATTGATTTGGATTATTCTTATATTACGGCTTTTGGACTACTACGTGTGACAGTGGATACTTTGAATAGTGAAGAAGAAGATACTGGACTTCGCGCAAAGTTAGCTAAGTTACTACAAAACTAGCAGGAAGAATGTCGCATACCTTTTAAGGTTTTCTTATAAAATAGCCGTGCACTCCCGGGCGGTCCACACGAAGCCAGGTTTTATCCGCCGTGGATGGATCAGCGAGGAAGGAGCCGTTTCCACCACGCAGAGTCTTGCGGTTTCTAAACATTTCTGAAAAGTTTGTAGATTTAGCGGTATCAAAATCGTTGTTTACGTAAATTTTTTCTAGCTTATCCATAAGTTTATCTTCATCTCGAAGGAAAAACATAGTGTTCATATCCGTCACCTGAGAGGTATTAAAATTGGAGATATCAAGTGTAGTAAGGTTAGACATGTTATAAAACATACCGCCCATATTCGTCACCTTCGAAGTATCGAAGTTGGAGAGATTGAGAGCAGCGAGATTAGACATACCAGAAAACATGGAGTACATATTTGTCACTCGTGATGTATTGAAGTTGGAAAGGTTAAGAGTGTTGAGCTTGGGCATATATGCAAACATACCACCCATATCCGTCACCTGAGAAGTGTCGAAACTGGAAAGATTAAGAGTGGTGATGTTACGCATATCATAAAACATATAGCCCATACACGCCACTTTCGAGGTATCGAAGTTGGAGAGATCTAAGATAGTGAGACTACGTACGCCCTGAAACATGGCATACATATTCGTTACATTAGAGGTATTAAAGCTAGAAAGATTAAGGGTAGTAAGATTAAACATGTCATCAAACATATAACTCATATCCGTTACCTGAGAAGTGTCAAAATTGGAGAGATTAAGAGTGGTAAGCTTAGACATTTCATGGAACATATGAGTCATATTCTTCACCTTAGAAGTGTCGAAACTGGAAAGATTAAGGGCGGTAAGATTAGACGTATTATAAAACATATGATTCATATCCGTCACCTGAGGGGTATTGAAGTTCGAAAGATCAAGAGCGGTAAGCCTAGACATATTATAGAACATAGAGTTCATGACTACCACTTTAGATGTATCGAAACTGGAAAGATTAAGAGTAACGAGATTAGGCATGTTAGCAAACATACCAGCCATATCCGTCACCTTAGAAGTATCGAAGTTAGAGAGGTTAAGGTTGGTGAGGTTAGACATGCCATAAAACATAGCGTGCATGTTTGTCACATTGGAGGTATCAAAATTAGAAGGATCTATCTCTAAGATATTTTTTATTTTTTGACCATCATCTCCTGGATAGAACATCAAACTACTATCTACATTTAAATAAACCTTCTCCGGTTCAGCATAATAATAGGCGGTCTTATCTGTCGGGTCTAGCCAAAGCTTTATTTCATAATCGGATTCTTCATCGTCTATATTTACTACGTTCATGGAAGCAGATGGTGCTATAGTATTCTTTTTAAAACGCTCGATTTTATTTGTACTGGTTTCAAGAGATTTTAATTTCGCATTAAAATCCGGGCCTTCTGTCATGATGGCTTGCATTTGATATGGATTAGACACAAAGGACAAGATTATTTTATTGGTATAGTTTCCTGATTCAAGATTATCGGAAAGCTTTAGACCGAGAGTTAAACGACTAGATTCGTTACCACTAGTTTTTGTAGTCGTTTGAATAATTTGCGATGGAATTGAAAGTGCTGGGATAGGAAGATAGCTAAGATTGTTGCCAAACTTAAAACCCCAAGTATTATTAGAAAAATCTCCTAGTAGCCCAGCGGAAGAAATCGAGTTAATTTTCGCGCCATTCGAAGAATCATTATTTACTAAGGCTGTCTCATCCGTTTCCGAGTTCAGAGATGCCGTATAGCCAGTCTTGTTATTTGTATTGACAGTAAGATTTAAAGGAATCTCGGTGGTTTTGTTTGTAGAATTTATTACCTGGTTCCCATTCACTTGTAAATTCGCTTGATCCACCGAAGCGGAAAGTGTCGGGACAAAAAGAGCCGAAACGTTATTGGCTGCGATAAAGTTAAAAGAAAAAATTAAGCCAAAAAATATAAAAAGAAGTTTTAATTCTCCACTAAGCCACCCCCCCCCCGTGAGGTGTAGCAATTTGTGATTTTTGGTTTTGCATGTACTTTTATTTTACCATAAACGTGATGATTTTTTATGGTTTTCTAGTGAAGAGACCTGGAACGCCTGGACGATCAATTTTGAGGAGATAAATTCCTGGGGTAGAATTACCATTACTTCTGGTGCCATTGCCGCCTACCAGATTTTTCATTTGCCAAAAGATATCGATATTGGCTTGTGAGTCGGTCGCATTGTAGGCCAAGGCTGTTCTAATATCAAAATCTGATGATGCATAAATGCGCCTCGTGACATTTGCCTCAGGACGTTCTGTATAGAACATTGATCGGAAGGCCTTAACTTTTGGTGTCTTAAAACTACTTAGATCCAACTCTTCTAAGCTATCAGCGTGCGCAAACATACTATCCATTTTCACGACATTTCCCGTATTAAAACTAGTCACATTGAGTGTTTTCAGTGATGCCATGTTAAAAAACATTGAACCCATATCAACGACTTTTCTAGTATCAAAGTTTGATAGATCTAATGCCTGAAGTGATGTAGTAGCGGTGAACATATCACGCATGTTTACAACATTACTTGTATTAAAATTACTAAGATTTAAAGATTTAAGACTAACCATATTAGCGAACATATCGCGCATGCTTGCAACGTTACTAGTATTAAAATGACTCAGATCTAGAGCCTCGAGACTACGCAGATGCGCGAACATCCCCTCCATACTTTGGACGTTTCCTGTATTAAAGTGCGACACGTCAAGTTTTTTTAACTTATTAAGGTTAAAAAACATGTACTGCATAGTCTCGACATTGCTAGTATCAAAATTAGTAACATCAAGCTCCTTAAGCGAAGTCAGGCTATCAAACATAGCATACATACTTTTGACGTGACTGGTGTCAAAATGGGAAACATCCAGTTTTTCTAAGGCAAGATTAAAATTGAACATAAAACTCATGTCTTCGACCTCACTCGTATCAAAACTAGATAAATCAATATCTGTCATACCTGGAAAATAAGCAAACATATTGCAACTGTCTGGGTTAAGATAAACTTTTTTCACTTACCGAATACCAGAAAACAGTTTTGGAAAGCAAATCATACCAGACTTTGATTTCGGCCTCTGAATCGATTGCTTCAAGATTAATAGCGTCCGTAGGAATATTAGCAGTATTTCGCTCCCGTTTAATGTGTACAATGTTTGGAAAAGTAGGTATCTCTGGATGACCATCAACATGGCTAGAATTTGGATCAAAACGAGCGACGCTAGTCTGAAAATCAAAGCCTCTTGTCATTATGGCTTTAGGTGTATATGGATTGGTGATAAAAGAAAAGATTAAAGTATTGGAATAAGATCCGGATTCCAAATTCTGATTTAATTTCATACCAATATTTATATTATTTGATTCTGTGCCATTGGTTTTGGCGGTAGTTTGGATCACGCTTGCTGGAGTAGAAAATGCAGGAATAGGCTGATAGCTAACTGCATTACCTAATTTATACCCCCAAGTATTTGTAGCAAAATCTGAAAGATTTAAATTTGAACTTATCGATGAAATCTGACTAGTACTAGCGGAATTAGAATTTACCAGTGAAGTGTTTTCAGAACTTGAGCTAACGGTGGTGGTGTAACCGGTTTTATTATTAGTATTGATATTGAGTCTAAGCTGTAATTCCTTAGTTTGATTCTGTGAATTAATCACCTGATTCCCATTTACCTGCAAATTAGCTTGATCCACTGAGGCAGAAAGTGTTGGCACGAAAAGTGCCGAAACTTCATTTGAATTAAAGCTTAGCCCAAGAAAAGTAGCCAAAAAGCCAGCACTTACGACAAAAATATTTTTCCACAAAAATAATTTAAGAGAATGTAATTTTTGACTTTGCATACACATTTATTTTACCATAAACGATATGGTTTTAGGCGTCTTAACTAATATATATGACTATTATCACAAGATACCTAGAAAAAACAGAAAGCCACCCGTTTGGGTGGCTATTCTATATAATTTGGCACCTTGCTATCTTCCCGCTGTTGCAGTATTATCGCCGCTACTGGGCTTGACTTCTGTGTTCGGAATGTAAACAGGTATTTCCCCAGCGCTATGGGCACCAATGGCGCAAGCTAATTGCGAATATTGATGTCCATGAGGTGTAAAAATTAAATGTGACTTGCGGTGCATCAAGCACCGATTACTAGCTAAGTCTATCAAACTATCCATCTCGTCTAGACAAAATGAATAGTTTGAACATAAAAAGGCGATGGCTCTATTAGTATGCTTCGACTCCATATCTTACGATACTTCCATCTTGCACCTATCAACCAGATCTTCTCTCTGGGAGCTCATAGGGAATTCTAATCTTGGAGTGGGCTTCGCGCTTAATATGCTTTCAGCGCTTATCTCTTCCGAACATAGCTACTCGGCAATGCAACAGGTGGTCACAACCGATACACTAGAGGTTCGTCCGCCCCGGTCCTCTCGTACTAAGGGTAGATCTCCTCAAAATTCCTAACGATCATGCCGGATATAAACCGAACTGTCTCACGACGTTCTGAACCCAGCTCGCGTACCACTTTAACCGGCGAACAGCCGGACCCTTGGAAGGTGCTCCCCCTCCAGGATGTGATGAGCCGACATCGAGGTGCCAAACCGCGCCGTCTATGTGAACTATTGGGCGCGATCAGCCTGTTATCCCCAGGGTAACTTTTATCCGTGTGCGCTGTCTTTCCCACGTAAATTGAACCGAAGTTCTGTACAGCGGGTCATTTGCTCCCACTTTCGTGTCTGATTGGGTTGTAGCCCTCACAGTCAAGCTGGCTTTTGCGCATACACTATCGCTACGATTTCCATCCGTAGCTAGCCAACCTTTGAACGCCTCCGCTACTCTTTAGGAGGCAACCGCCCCAGTTAAACTACCCGCCATGCACGGTCCTCTTGGCCGATAAGGTCAAAAGTGAGATTACTAAAACACTCAGGGTGGTATTTCACATTTCGACTCCACAAATACTAGCGTATCTGCTTCAAAGTCTTCCACCTATTCTACACAAAATGTCCCAATAATCAATGCAAAGTTGTAGTAAAGCTCCATGGGGTCTTCTCGTCCTGGCATGATCAGACGGCATCTTTACCGCCAATGCACGTTCACCGTGGCCTTCGCCGAGACAGTGCCCACATGATTACTCCATTCGTGCGGGTCTGAACTTACCAGACAAGGAATTTCGCTACCTTAGGACGATCATAGTTATCGCCGCCGTTCATCGGGGCTTCAGTTCGAACCGTAAAGCTCTCCCCTTAACCTTCCGACACCGGGCAGGAGTCAGCCCCTATACATCCGCTTTCGCGTTAGCAGAGACCTATGTTTTTGTTAAACAGTTCCGTGGGCTCTTTAGCTGCGACCCTCTCATCAAAATGACGATTGAGTTACTAGAAAAGATATCACAGGATATTTCCTGATGTGTTCTGTCTTGACGAAAAATTTGGTTAAATTATTGGGTAAATACTATTAACCTTATGTTTCCACCAAGTTTCTAGCAAATCCTCATCTTAATGAGAGGGCAGTCCTTATTCCGAAGTTACGGACGCTTTTTTGCCGAGTTCCTTAGCGAAGGTTCTCACGTAGGTCTTGGTCTACTCGACCCGAGCACCGGTGTTGGTTTGCGGTACGGTAGGCAGCAGCATAAGTTAACCAGCTTTTCTAGCCAGCGTTGTACCCAGAATCAATATTCCGAAGAATATCTTTCACTCAACTTCAATTCCTTGAAGCCTTGGACGGATAAACCATTGATCCGCTCCGGTCACTCACCGTGAACTGTTAACAACTACTACCTGTACAGGAATATTAACCTGTTGTCCATCGCCTACGCAGATACGCCTCGGCTTAGGACCGACTAACCCAGGGACAATTACTGTAGCCCTGGAAACCTTGCTCTTACGACCGACAGGATTCTCACCTGTCTTAAGGTTACTGATTCCAGCATTCTCACTTGATAACGCTCCACCAGACTTTACAATCTGACTTCGCTGCGATATCAACGCTCCTCTACCACTCCATAAAATATGAAGTCCATGTCTTCGGTTTAACACTTTAGCCCCGTTACATTTTCCACGCAAAATCTCTTGACTAGTGAGCTGTTACGCACTCTTTAAATGAATGGCTGCTTCTAAGCCAACATCCTAGCTGTTTAAGAAACTTCACTTTGTTTCCCACTTAGTGTTAATTGGGGACCTTAGACGATGATCTGGGCTGTTTCCCTTTTGAGCGACGAGCTTAGCCCCGCCGTTCTGACTGCTGTGGTTACACCACCAGTATTCGTAGTTTGATAAGGGTGGGTACCGTTGCCGGCCCCGAACCTTTTCAGAGCTCTACCCCTGATGATTACTAACACAACGCTAGCCCTAAAGCTATTTCGAGGAGAACCAGCTATCTCCGAGTTCGATTGGCATTTCACCGCTAACCACAAGTCATCCAAACACTTTACTGCGTATCCTGGTTCGGTCCTCCACTGCATGTTACTGCAGCTTCAACCTGCTCATGGTTAGGTCACCCGGTTTCGGGTCTAATACTGCCGACTTGTCGCCCTGTTAAGGCTCGCTTTCACTGTGGCTCCATCATCTGACTTAGCCTCGCCGACAACATTAACTCGCTGGATCGTTCTACAAAAAGCACGCCGTCACAGCCGAAGCTGCTCCGACACCTTGTAGGCACTAAGTTTCAGGATCTATTTCACTCCCCTCCCGGGGTTCTTTTCACCTTTCCATCACTGTACTAGTTCGCTATCGATCAATCAATATATTTAGCCTTGGCAGGTGGTCCTGCCAGATTCAAACAGGGTTTCTCGTGCCCCGTCCTACTTGAAAAAAGATATATAATGTCTAAGACCATTTCGCATACAGGACTCTCACCTTCTTTGGTGTGCCATTCAAACACTTCCGCTATGATCTAAGTTTTATAACATTATCCACTCATTTAACGATGTTGGTTTTTATACTGAAATATCGGATTTCCAATACCTCAGCATAAAAATTATCTTATTTCGCAACCCCTTTCATAACTCTGGCCGTTAAACCGTATGGTTATGTTAAGGTTTAGGCTGCTCCAATTTCGCTCGCCACTACTTTCGGAATCATTGTTTATTCTCTTTTCCTCAACCTACTAAGATGATTCAGTTCGGTTGGTTCCCGTCTAATTACCCTATGTGTTCAGGTAATTGCAATACGACATGACTCGTATTAGGTTGCCCCATTCGGAAATTCCTGGATCAAAGCTTGCTCTCAGCTCCCCAAGACTTATCGCAGAGTTCTACGTCCTTCATCGGTATTGATTGTCAAGGCATCCACTATTAGTGCCCTTATTTACCTTTTTATGCATTGACTTAACTAGTAATCGAAGATTGATTACTAATTCACGTATATACTTCCGAAACCAAGAAGGGATTTCTTTCATATATACAAATGCAAGTCTTTATTTAATTTTCATCGTTGTCCAAATTGTTAATTCAACGTGCGATTTAAATAAATCCTATATATTAAGAATTCTCGCAGTTTCCCTTTTTCGCAGTGGTCATTTCTGACTTGCTGAACTTAGTATTTATCTTATATCAAATTTTTAATTTATGCAAGTCTTTTTTCGGACTTTTTTGAAGATTTTTGAGTTTTTCTGGTTTTTCCCTTGTTTTTAGTGGTTTTCTACGTATTTTTCGAGTTTTTGATGGAGAATTTGCTGATTTTTAGTAATTAGATTCAGCTGATTTTCGATTTCATATAGTCCGATTTTAATAATTCGAGATAAAGCTGGGTCTTTTTCAAAGCGAATAGCGAATTTTTCGAAGTCCACGCGCGCTTCTTCGGTCCTTACGAAGCGGGCCATCAGTTTCAAATAAGTATCCAGAGATTTGCCATCCACGAGCTTAACCAGATAATCCCAATTCGCATAGAGCCAGGCAAAGGTTTTTTCACGCGTACGCTGATTAGCTAGTAAATCTCGGACAAATCCACGGTGATCCTGGGGGCGGATAGTTTGACTATCGGAAAGAAGTTTTAATAGAGTTTCGAGATGAGCTTCTTGCTTGGCATTAGTAATGACATCAAGAAGCATTGTCTTGATGGTAGGGGAAGCGGTCTCCATATATATACGGAGATATTCTGAGAAACGAGCTTCCTTGCTAGTTTTAAACTCGGCGTCGAGATATGGCAAAAGTAATTCTGGCGACACGGCAGCAAAATCTAGCGGATCTTTATTAATATATATATTATATTGTTCAGTTAGACGCGATTTAGTTTCTTCATCATCGGTATAAATCGCGAAACTAAGGATTAATTCGCGTAATTTCTTATCGTCGTCAGTATCTTCTGATTTTTCCGTCACATCAAGACGAGCTAGCTGGTCAGCAATTAGAGCCTTAATATACTGTTTTAAGTTAGCTTCGGCCGGAGTATCAATCGGACAATAGATCTTGAGTTCCCCGAGAATCGACATAATAATTGACCAAATCGAAAAACTGGTTTCCCTACGGAAGTGCATCAGGAGATCCAGACTGGCTGGTAAATCGCCACGTGGAGTACGCAAGAGCAGACTTTGGTCAATTAGGAGACGTAATTGCTGCTCCTGACTTAATTCAGAGAAATGTGCGAGCTTAGCCTGAAGTTCCTCGGAAGTAAGGCCGATAATATAATGCCCGGTCATATCATCGGAGACCTGGACTAACGGCCAAGATTCTTGGTTCTTTTGACCATCCAGATAGAAGCGCTCTTGTTTTTCCCCTTCGATAATTGGGAAACCAGGACGCGTAATCCATTGATTCATAAAGTCTGAAACATTAAATTTTGCATAAGGCTGCAAGGCGGCCCATAGGTCATCGCCAGTAGTGTTTTGGTATTGGTGCTTTTCGAAATAATCCCGTAAGCCCTTCAAGAAATTCCGTTCACCCATCAGGCGCATTAACATGAACATCAGATGTGAACCCTTGGCATAGACAATGGCCGGGTCAAAAAGAGTTTCAATCTCAGAAGGATGATTAACCGGTTGCTTCACCGCTTGAATATCTGGCGAGACATCGCGAGTCAAAGCATAAAAACAGTCAGAAACGAAAAATTCTTGCCAAACTTTCCACTCTGGACGAATCGCATCGAGACAATAATATTCCATCATATTGGCGAAGCTTTCATTTAGCCAAAGATCATCCCACCAAGCCATCGTCACGAGATTACCGAACCACTGATGAGATAATTCGTGCGTAATCACCGTGGCGATTTGAATTTTATCGGTCAAAGTGGCGGTCTTATCAATCAAAAGACAGGATTCACGGTAAGTCACCAAGCCCCAGTTTTCCATCGCCCCAGCGTCAAAATCTGGTACAGCTACCTGATCGAGTTTCGGCAACGGATACGGTACACCAAAAGCCTGATCATAAAAATCTAAAGCTTCCCCGGCGATTTGATTTGGTTCGATGAGAGATTCCTTGGCTTGATTAAGTGGGGCGTAGGTAGTAATCGTAACGCCGTGCTGATTTTTCGTGGTAACACTTTGAAAATGACCGAGACAGAGCGCCAAAAGATAAGTCGACATACGTGGGGTGGTCTCAAATTCCACAATTTTACGCGTGACTTCGGTGTTTAAGCTCATGGCGTTCGGATCAGTTTTTGGATTAAGCTCACTATTCACCGAAGTATAGGTGAGGGTTCGCTCGCTCTTGATCGGCATATTACTAAGGATAGTATCGGTCGAGTCCGTATCAATAACCTTGAGAGAGAACTTAGCCTTAGCGGCAGGCTCATCAATGCACGGGAACATCATGCGCGCATAGTGCGATTCGAACTGAGTAGAAACAATACGCTCGGTCTTCCCTTCATATTCATAAGTCGAAAGATAAAGCCCAGTCATACCGTGCGAAAGTTGCAAGGAATAACGGGCTTCGATAATAATTTCGGCATCTGAGGCCTTCGAAGTAAAGCTAATAGTTTCAGTTTCAGTATCCTCTGTAAAAGTCACTGGGCGCTGATTGATAGTCAGTTGATTAATTTTGAGATTTTTGGCGTGGAGTTTAACGGTGGAACTTTTGGCAGTACCCTGAATCTTCACTCGACCTTGAACTTGCTCAGAGTCTTTATTGATTCTTAATTCAATTTCGTATAATTCTGGTGTAAAGTATTTGGCTAATTGTTCCACCCTGTTCTCCTTAATCTAAAATTGCTTTAATGCGACGAATGCCAGCGGCTGAGGATTCTTCTTTTTTAATCTTGAAATGACCGAGCACGCCAGTATGTTCGACGTGAGGTCCACCACAAAGTTCACGCGAGACGGGATTTTCTGCGGCGCCGATAGTATAAACTTTGACTACATCACCATATTTTTCCCAGAAGCTACCGTGAGCCTTCAGAACGTCACGAGCGTAAGCCTTGTCATATTCGGCGAAAGAAACCGGGTAGTCGTCCTCTATCCATTGATTGACCTGGTCCTCGATTTGCTTTTTCTCTTCATCAGTGAGTTTGCGATCGAGATTAAAGTCAAAACGTAAACGCTCAGAGGTAATATTGGAACCGGCTTGAGCGATATTCGGGTCGACAATTTTCTGAAGCGCAGCTAAAAGCAAGTGAGTCGCAGTGTGATATTTCACCGAGGCTTCACCGTGATCTTCGAGGCCACCCTTGAACATACCCTTACTGGCAGTTTGGGAACGTTGACGTTGCTCATCGAGGCTAGCCTGGAATTCAGCTTGCCAGTTTTCACTGAGACTGATTTGGTTTTGTTTAGCTTCTTCGAGAGATAATTCGAGTGGGAAGCCATAAGTATCCTGAAGCATGAAGAGTTCTTTACCAGTGAGACCCTGATCTTTAAGCTTATGAAGTTCCTTAAGACCACGGTGGATACTACGGCGGAAGGCCTGTTCTTCACGAATCAAGACATTCAAAGCGTCAGTACGGTTGGTAAGGATTCCATCCGAGAGATCTTGGTAATTTTCGGCAATAATTGGCACAATTTGAGCCAAGAAATCTTGGTCGATGCCGAGATTAGTGGCTTTCATCACCGCACGACGAATCAAACGGCGAAGGGCGTAGCCTTGTTGTTTATTACTTGGCACGAGACCCTGAGCCGAAAGTAGATAAGCACCGCGCAAATGATCCGCAATCACGCGCATTTCTTCGGTATGTTCAGCGTAGCTGAGACCAGAGATAGCTTCGAGCTTAGTAATAATTGGTTTTAAAAGTGAAGTTTCGAAAACATCGAAAGAATCCATAGCGGCGGCAGCGATACGCTCAAGGCCAGCGCCGAAATCGATATTTTTCTTGGTTAATTCCGAGAAGGTACCGTCTTGATTACGCTTATACTGCATGAAAACCTGGTTGCCGATTTCCATGAAGCGTGCGCCATCTGAGGCCGGATGAGATTTGCCATATTTCGCGACATCTTGCTTATCTTCGCCAAAATCATAGAAGACTTCGGAATCTGGACCACATGGATCACCAATCGGGGTAGTTTCGACGCCACCACCACGGCTCCACCAGTTTTCGTGGTCATCGTAGAAAAAGATATGCTCATTTTCCTTGATACCACGCTTGGCACCGTCTTCACTGGAGCCAATTTCAGCAATTTCTGCTTGTACACCCGCTTCGGCAAAGACACGTTGCCAGATTTCGGCCGATTCGGTATCTTTTGGGATGCCGTATTTTTCGTTACCAATAAAGCAAGTGACGTAAATTTTGTGTGGATCGAGACCGACAATTTCGGTGAGAAATTTGAAGAAAGCCGGAATTTGCTCTTGCTTGAAATAATCGCCAAGAGACCAGTTACCGAGCATTTCAAAAACCGTAGTGTGGCGTGGATCACCCACATCTTCAATATCTTGCAGACGCAAGCATGGCTGTGAATCTGCCAGACGCTGACCGGCAGGATGAGGCTCACCGAGAAGATATGGCAAAAGAGGCTGCATACCTGAACCGGTAAAGAGGGTGGTTGGATCGTTTTCCAAAACCAGACGCGCAGGAGCAATTACCTGGTGGCCACGAGCAGTTTGATATTCAAGAAATTTTTGACGGATTTCACTTGCATTCATAGAGATAATTATACCATAATCTGTGGACTTGGAGTTTTACACAACTTTACAAAATGCTTATGCCATATATAATGGGTAGAGATAAAAACAAAAGGACGCCACAAATGAAAAAATTAATTACCCTGTTCCTGATCGGGGTTGCGGGTATCATCCTCTTCATGATTGTAAAAAATCTGGCTAATGGCGATGGACTGCTAACTGTTACCTGCCGTTCAGCCAAAAATACGCTCACGATTAAACTCGACCCAAAGGCAGAGAATTTCATCTCAGCTACGACAGATGACGGGGAGGATTTTGACCTAGGTAATCTGGACGAAAAAATTCAAAAAGATGGACTAAAGAAAGCCGTCGACGATCTAAAGAGTAAACTAGAACTGACCAAGGGTTACGCCTGCTTCGATAAGAAATAAAAAAATAGCCGCAAAGAGCGGTTATTTTTATGGATTACTCCGCGATAATGCCGCCACCGATACAGACGTCGCCGGCATAGAAGACTACAGATTGACCGGCTGCTGGATGTTTGATTTCCTCGGCTAATATAACTTCATTAGTTTCCGTGTTAAAACTACAGTTAATGAGTGGCGCGCGATGACGCACGCGACAGGTGAGTTTGGAAAGATTTGGCTGAATATCGCCAGATTCTTGATGAATTTGACGAATCATCACGTCTTTTAATTTTAAAGTCTTCGTCCACAGATTTAGATGGTTAAGATTTTTTGAAACAAAAACCTGATTTTTCGCCATATCTTTTCCCACCACATAGTAAGGTAGGCCGCCACCGAGATTTAAGCCGTGGCGCTGACCGATCGTATAAAACACCGCGCCTTCGTGCGTGCCGAGTACCCGATTAGTATCACGATCGATAATTTGACCTGGAGTTACTTCGATATATTCCTGGAGAAAATCTTTGATCCCAACTTCACCCACAAAACAAACACCCATAGATTCCTTTTTGTAGGCGTTATCGAGACCAAACTCAGCGGCTAATTGCTTCACCTCTGGTTTTAGCATTTTGCCAAGCGGAAACAAAGTGTGAGCAATAGCTTCATCGGAAATTCGATAAAGAAAATAAGTTTGATCCTTATTTGTATCGGTAGCGAGCTTCAAATTGCCGTCTTCCGAGACGGCATAATGACCAGTGGCAATAAAATCTGCACCCTGACTCATGGCGATGTCGTAAAAAAGCTTGAACTTGATTTCTTGATTACACATTACATCGGGATTTGGCGTATTTCCCTTCCTAAATTCCTCAATCATATAGTCGACTACCTTGGCGTGATACTCAGTTTCAAAATCAAAAATGCGAAAATCAATATCTAATTTCGTAGCCACACGCTTAGCATCAGCCAGATCTTCCGCCCAAGGGCATTTCATACCCGGGAGATCCTTCGACCAGTTCTTCATATAGACACCAACCACGTGATAGCCAGCATTTTTGAGTAAAACCGCGGTAACGGAAGAATCAACGCCACCAGACATGCCGACGAAGACGGTTTTTGGTTTGGTCACAGTGCTATTCATGAGTGACTCCTTGTTCCTGGCTGAATACGGTAGAACTTGCTTGACCTTGCTTAGCGTCGTGCGACTCTTCCAAAACCACCTTGTCTGACACCAGTCCGATGCGCTTGGCTTCTTGATTAGCAATCTCAGCAATCACCGTTGCGGCTTCACGAATTTGCTCTTCAGTGTTTAATTCACCAAAAGTTACACGCAGGGAGCCGGTAATTTCCGAATCAGTGAGACCAATCGCCGAAAGCACATGGGATTTTTGACCTTTCGAGGCAGCACAGGCAGCACCCGTAGAAAGCAGAATACCACGATCTTCCAGCTTAAAAATCAGGCGCTCAGCATCGAGGCCATCAAAGCAGATTGGACAGAAATTAGCTAATTGATGTTTTTTGTTACCTAAAAATTTTGGGGTAACGAGGGATTTTTCGGTCAAAATCTGGCGGAATAACTGATTATATTTTTCATATTTTTTACGACTGGCGGAAATATGAGCTTTCGCACGCACGGAAGCTTCCGCGAAGCCCATGAGGAGAGGCACATTTTCCGTACCGGAACGCAGACCCATTTCCTGGCCACCACCATAAGAGATTGGACTGAGTTTAACCCCGCGAGAAATATAGAGTGCGCCAATTCCCTTCGGGCCATAAACTTTGGCGGAATTGAGCGTCAAAAGGTCGACCCCGAGACGCGCCACTGAGAGATCGAGGAGGCTGGCAGCCTGCGAAGCATCAGAATGGAGATAAAGTGGCGTAAGATTACCGGCGGCGAGACGCTGATCACGAACCTTGCGAATAATTTCGGCAATTTCACTAAGTGGTTGGATGGTGCCGAGTTCGTTATTAGCAATCGCGACAGAAACTAGCACGGTTCGATCGGTGATTTTAGTCGCCAAATCCTTCTGATCAATCAATCCAGTGGAATCGACAGCGATTTCTGCAACTTTTTTCGCATAATGTCTGGCGGATTCTCGCACCGAGGCATGCTCGGTGGATAGAATCAGTGCTTCAGTATCAGGGTAATTTTCTAAGACAGTAAATGCCAGATTAATCGACTCAGTGGCGCCGGCTGTAATGACTAAATCTGGTGATTTCGCACCAATGGTTTGAGCCAGAGCGGATTTTTTGGCTTCATATTCACCGCGCAAGTGCTTGGCTGGGAGATACGGCGCAGAGGGATTATAAAAATTTTCACTAAAATATGGCAACATCGCCTCAAGTACCTTAGGATGCACTGGGGTGGCGGCAGCAAAATCTAAATAAATCATTTTTTGGCTCCTAAATTAAAGAGGGTTTCCGAATTTTCGGTAGTAATTTTCGCAACTTCCTCAAAATCTAATCCGAGTTTTTCGGCTAGCCACTTGGCCACATAATAAACATTGGCCGGTTGGTTGGTTTGGCCGCGCAGCGGCACGGGAGCGAGAAATGGCGCATCAGTTTCAAGCAAAATTCGCTCGATTGGCGGCATCGGTAAGGTGGAATAAGTGGCAAGACCGTTCACGCCAATATAAAAATCACGTTCGAGAGATTTTTTAAGATTTTTCTTATTATCAGAGAAAGAATGCACGACGCCACGAATTTTGGCGGTAGAAAAATTATCTAAGATGGCAAAAAAATCATCGAAGGCTTCACGGACGTGAAAAATTAGCGGTAGTTCCTCTCGAATCGCGAGGTCCAACATTTCTTCGAGCAACCTAGCCTGATCTAATTTATCATTTTCTCCGTAATGATAATCTAAGCCAACTTCCCCAATTGCCACAGGACGATTATTATGTTCAAATTGAACATCTTTTCTAGACTTGTCAAATTCATTGGGGTGGATACCATAGCTCCAGAAAAGTTTGGTAGGATTTTGAGCGGCAAATTCGGCAGCCTGAAAGGAATCCTCGTGGTCCGTGCCGATACAAATTAGCTTTTCGACCTGCTTTTCGCTGCAGACGAGAAGGGCCTTAGTTTGTTCTTCCGGCGTATAAAAATCCAGGTCATGCAGATGACAATGTGAATCGATTAAATACGCCGGATGAGACATTTTAGTTCCTGGCTTCGCGTTTTCGCTTGATTGGATCTAACTGGCGCTTGCGGAGACGTAACCTCTTCGGAGTCACTTCGAGAAGTTCATCATCGAGCAGGAAGTCGAGACATTGCTCGAGGCTAAGATTAGTATACGGAGTGAGCTGGATTGCACCATCAGAGGCGTGAGTACGCATATTGGTGAGCTGTTTTTCGCGACAAACGTTGATATCGATGTCTTCTTTCTTGTTCGAAAGACCGACTATCATACCCTGATAAACTGGCACCTGAGGTGGAATAAAGAGAATACCACGAGCCTGTACCATATCGAGAGCATAAGCGGTAGAAGTGCCAGTTTCAAAAGAGATCAAAACACCATTACGTTCTGGCTTGTACTTACCTTCGACTGGACGGTAGCCCTTCGGAATAGAAGACATAATCACGGTACCCTTAGTATCGGTCATCAAGCTATTACGAAGACCAATTAGGGCAGCGGTAGAAATTTCATAAGTGAAACGGACGGCGCCACCAGAGGTAATTTCCTGAGCAACGAGATCAGCCTTACGAATGCCGAGCTCTTGCGAAACCGCACCGACATATTCTGGGGTGACTTCAATTGTAAGATCTTCAAATGGTTCGCATTTTTTGCCATCAATTTCCTTATAGACCACTTCTGGACGGCCAGCTTCGAGTTCGTAACCTTCACGGCGCATAGTTTCAATCAAAACTGAGAGGTGAAGTTCACCACGACCGGAAACTTTGTAACCGAGACCATCTTGAGCAATCTTCAGCGCGATATTAGTTTCAAGTTCTTTGTGAAGACGATCGGAAATTTGACGAGAAGTAGTAAATTCACCCTCTTGACCCTTCAAAGGACTAGTGTTTGGACCAATATAAATACTGAGAGTAGGTGGTTCAAGCTCGATGGTCGGAAGAGCTTCTGGATTATCAAAAGCTGCAATTGTATCACCGATATTCGCACTTGGAATACCAGTCACGGCGACGATATCACCAGCAAAAGCTTCGTTCACTTCTTCCTTACCGAGACCACGATAGACAAAGATTTTATCGACTTTACCATTTTCGGTAGTAATTTCTGGCCCGCCATTAGTAAAGTGAGTCTTCACAATTTTAACGGATTGGCCATGCTTAATATTACCACGGAAAATTTTACCAATAGCATATTTGCCGAGATAGCTATCAGAAGCGAGAGAAGCCACAAGCAGCTGTAGGCCTTTATCGGCAGCTTCGTCAATTTTTGGCGAAGGAATATCGTTAATGATTGACTCAAAAATCACATGGAGATCATCATCAAGATTTTCGGTCTTACCGGCACGACCATCACGCGCGATAGCGTAATAAATTGGGTAATTGAGCTGAGATTCTTCGGTCGCAAGTTCCAAGAAGAGGTCAGAAATTTCGTCTTTCACTTCTTCAATACGAGCGGCAGGCTTGTCGATTTTATTAATAATCACAACCGGCTTTAATTTAAGATCAAGGGCTTTCTTCAAAACGAATTTGGTCTGTGGCATCGGGCCTTCTTGGGCGTCCACCACCAAAAGTACACCGTCGGCCATATTGAGAGTACGTTCAACCTCACCAGAGAAGTCGGCGTGGCCCGGAGTGTCGATGATATTAATTTTATGATCGTTGTAATAGACCGAGGTTTGCTTGGCGGTAATGGTGATACCACGTTCGTGTTCCTGGTCGCCAGAGTCCATAATGAGGGTTTGGCTCATTTCAGCTTGGTTATCACGGAAGGTATTAGATTGTTTCAAAAGTGCATCCACCAGCGTCGTCTTACCGTGGTCAACGTGCGCGATGATTGCAACATTACGGATATTTTCTTTATTATTCATATTGCCCTTATTTTTTACTCTGAATATTATACCATATTTTGCTTGATTTTTTGAGAGGGTAGGCATATAATAAGAGAGTACTCTGGGTCGGTAGCTCAGCAGGTTAGAGCACGGGCCTTTTAAGCCCGGTGTCGAGGGTTCGAGTCCCTCCCGACTCACCAACAGAGATTTTTAAAAATAGCCTTTCGGGGCTCTTTTTTGATTAATGAGATTATTTTTCAACAAAAAAATACCCGCCTTAGATAAGACGGGACCCATAAGAAATGGGATTTGAGCTCGCCTTATACAAGACGGGACCCACAGCAGGTGGGATTTTTTGGAGGGGTATCCGCAGCCTTCTGATGTCTAGAAGATTAGTGAAGCCGAGGCTGCAACTATGAAAATAAGTTGGGGGCCGAAAAGGTGGATGTTGCCAAAACAAAAGAAAACGAGTTTGCACATTTAAGAGAAGTAGTGACTTCGGCCCCAACATGCCGCCAAGGTGGTGAACCTTGTTTCTAACTAAAAGAAATGGCAGTAACTTTTAGACTAGAAAGTCTCACGACGCGACACGCAGCGAGGTAGTAATGGTTGGTGAAACTGCATGTTTTGTTGCTTGTTCTTTTTAGAAAATTAAGAGGGGTTTTTCAAATCCTCGCTAAGGAAGTAGCAAAAACCTTGCAGCACAAAATATAATGCGTCTTTTCGTATACCCGATACGTTTAATATACTCAATCCACAAGATATCTGTGTTGCACGTTTATATTAACAAAATTCCTTAGATTTTGCAAGCATAAGCACAATAACAGGGGTTTATTTCTTTTTAGGGTCGACAATTTCCGCTTCTTCGATGTCATCTGGATTGGTTTCGGATTTTTTCGAACCAGAGAATTTCGAAACTAGATTATAACGATCGGTGAAATCATGAACGTGTTTCTTCAGAACAATAATATTGATTAAATCCGAGAGGCCATAACCAATCATAATAAAGCCGATTAGCGACAAGGCAATGGCGGAAGCATCAAATGGATAGACAATGATAGCGACGCCGGCAGTCAAGGACAAAAGGTTGGTAATAATAGAGGTGATATAAGCAGATTTGGAGACGTTTTTCAGCTCCATAGTGTAGCCAATACGGGAAATCGCCGAAATCACAATGACGAGACCGATAGTCATCGGAATAAGACTGAGAATACCTGGATAGAAGAGGAAGACAAGGCCAATGACGATGAGAAAGGCGCCGAGAAAATTACTAGAAAATAGACGGACAAAGCGCGAATAGACTCGGCTCATAATCATACTAAAACCGGCGAGCAAAAATCCGGCAGCAAGTAGGAAACGTAAGAGATTGAGGGCGAATTCCGGAAATAGGGCGAAGAAGAGACCGAACAGCACCATTACTACGGTAGTGGAGATTGCGGTATTGAGATAAGCGTTAATTTTATCTTGAATTTTCATATTAACTCCAGTGCGATTTAATTACTTCTATTGTAGCATATTTAGAGCGTAAGGATTTTAGCGTAAAAAAAGAACCCCGAAATTCGGGGTCTTTTGCATCAAAGATGCTAGGTAAAGAACAAAACTAGTTTGCAGTCTGCCACGATTATGCGAGAGCCTTTTTCGGTTCCCTTGCGGCTTTAATTGCCATGCTGACGCTATAATACACTAAATTTAGCACTTCGGCGGGTGAAAGGTTATCCGTGACAATATACTCTGGCACCACCATAGTGTTAACCGACTCCATGAATTGATTGCAGAAGCCATCAAAAGTCAGATGATCACTCTGTAAGATGGACTTTTCGGACTTAGTACAGTCCATCCCGGCATTAATTGCGGTCTCTGCACGAGAAACCAAGGTCATGGCCCTATCGACATGTAGATAAAAGGATGCCGTAGGTCTAGGCAGCATGGCCTGATATTCTTTTAGCACCGGCTTGGGAACATAAGTAGAACGCGCATACTTCTTAGCTAATTCATAATACGGCTTGAATGAATCTAAAATTACATTTCCAAAATTACCATGCGCTAAGACGTAAAGCTCTTCCTGTGTTAAACTCTGACCATCCATGATCTTCCAACCTGCCCCCAAACGAGACTTTAATCCTTTTGCTAAAGTGCTTTTTCCTACATACGGTAGGCCCTCAAGATAAACGAGCATAACTTCCCCCTCCTGTTTCATTTTTTAAGTAATAAAAACTAGTTACAACATATATTATAACACAAAATGTCAAGAAACACAAAAAACAGGCCTTAGCCTGAATTACTGGTGGACGATAGAGGATTTGAACCTCTGACCTCGTCTACGTCAAAGACGCGCTCTAGCCAACTGAGCTAATCGTCCAGCAAATTTATTATATGATATTTGAGCGAAGATTTCAACCATAATTTAATTTTAAAAAAAGACCCCCATGAGGAGGTCTTTTAGAATCAATCTTAGCGGCGATAGCCGGATTTCTTACCTTTCTTGAGGAAGACGACGGCGAGGAGAGAGAGGAAGGCGAAGACGGCAATGCCGGAAGCGAGGAAGTCTGAGGATGAAAGATTCATACCTGCGAAGACGGATCCACCAGTGTTAGGTACGGCTGGGGTTTTCTTACCACTATTCTTACCTGGAGTAGCTGGCTTGTCTTCTGGCTTGGCTGGTTCATCCTTACCAGTGAACTTGAAGCTAGCAAGTTCTGGTTTTTCAAGGTCATCACCCGCACCGTTTAAGGCTACGACTTCGAGAGTGTAATCACCCTTGTCTAATTTATTATTAATTTCTTCTGAGTTGAGTTCGATGGTACCACCGTTAGTCATTGCGACTGGATCAGTGATTTCGATTTCCTTATCACCAACTTTGTGGCCAGATTTATCTTTCAAGGTGACCTTAACTTTAGCGACACCGCCAGCGTGGGCAATACGAAAACCAGTGTAACCACGTGGGTTAGTCTGAGTCTTCTCGACTGCTACTGGAACATAGTTAAATTCTACAGTATCAGCAGTCTCAGCTTTGCCGTCGACGGTAACCTTAATAGAGACCTTACCGAAGACACCATTAGTGAGCTGTTGCATGTCGAGAGGGATTTTCTTTGAGCCACTATTAGCAGCGCCAGCATTACTTACGTCAACAGTTTCGTTAGCGATAGTGGTGGTAGTACCGTCTTTGTCGGTAAGTTTGACTTCGTATTCAATAGTTTTTGACTTGGTGAAATCAATATTGAGTGGTACTTGATTTTCAAGCACCTTGCTATCTGAGGTAGGAGACTTGATAGCAACTGATTGACCGTTTGGAAGAACGGTGACCTGGACGGTTACTTCAGAAGAAGTAGCTTCCTGGGCGTAAGTTTGATTAGTGAGCGCCAGGCCGCCGAGTAGGGTCAAGCCTGCTATTCCTAATGCGCCGATGATTGATTTTTTATTCATTTTTCGCCTTTATTATTTTTATTTTTATCTGTGCCAGGGTCTAAATAATTAACTTAGACTTCTGAGCACGACGCTTTCTAAGTACGATGATAAACCATACCACAGCCGTTGTCAATAGCATAAACAGAATAATTAGAACAAAGATAGGTACGATTAAGACAATCTTGGTGGATTTTTCTTCTTTGCCACCAGCGGAGATTGTAGAAGTAATACGGTAGATGCCAAAGGCTGGACTATCCTTCCATTCAAGATCAACATCACGTGTAGTATCAGGTAAGACATCGAAGCCCTTAGTATCTTCGAAGATTGAGCCGCCGAAGAGTTTTTCTACTTTCATACTGACAGTGGCACGAAAATCGGTATTACCAGTATTTTCGACAGTAGCGGAGGTACGAATATTACCAGAAACACGGAAACCGTCGAGATGGTATTTGGTGATTTTGGCTTCTTCCCTGGTTTCACCCTCAGTTTTACCATAGAGAGTCAAGCCAACGCGAGAAACCGTTTTAATACCAGTAGAATTTAAGTCGTCCTTTGGGATAGCTTCAGCGAAGATGACGGCGTATTGACCGCCAGCTGGCACATCTTGAGGTACGGTGACACGATATTTCACAACCTTGGTCTCGTTTGGCTGCACAGAATAAGTAACATCAGAAACATATTTACCGGAAGCATCTTCAAAGGTTGTCCAGCGTGTAATCTGAGTACGTGAACTTTCCTTCGAGAAGTTTAGTTCATATTTTTCATTGGAAACGGAATATGGAGTGGCATAAACCTTAAAATCGAACGGATCGGTACCAATATTAGAAACATTGAAGGTGAAGTCGGAAACGTCACCGCCCTTGAGGTAAACAGTGTTTTTGACTGGGGAAATTTGGATTTGGACTTTTGGTTTTTCAGCTGGTTTTTCGTCGGCATAAGTAGCAGAGGTTTTTGCTAAACCGAAGAAACCGGAGAGACCTAGCCCAAAGAGGGCTAGAGTCAAAGCGCGTTTAAAATTATTTTTCATCAAATACTCCTTTAGAAATCAGATTCGACACGAGGTGCGGACTTGGTATTAGATTTTTTATTCTCATATTTCTTAGAAACGAGCCAGAAGATAACTGAGAGGATAAAGAGAACGAGTAACACGATAAGCCAGATTGGACAAAGAATCACGAGCTTACGAGAAGTATTGTGGGCGCTTCCAAAGGTAATGTCTTGCTCGACCCAGAAGATACCGATACCTGGAGATTTTTCCCAAGTTTCCTTGCTGAGGCGCTTAGTATTAGGGAGAGTGGTGCGGTAAGTAGGGTTTTCTTCGTTAGTATAGACTTCTTCTTTAGAGAAGAATGGGTAGACACGAAGAACATATTTGACATCCTCATCGGTGTTACCACAGTTTTCGACACGAGAGGTACCGGAAATTGGTGGGTTGAAGAGAATAAATGGAAGATTATTTTCCAAAATCTTAGTACAGTGGTTAATCTTACCATCAATATGAGAGTAAATTAACATACCGATACGGGTGACTTCGCGAATGGTATTAGATGAATTTTCACTGGAGGCGTTCTCCACCATAATAGAGGCATATTGGCCACCACCTGGAGCATTTTGTGGAACCTTCACGGTGTATTCAATGGTAGTTTCCGAATTTGGATCGAGATGGCCAGTGGTAGTATTAAAAGTAAACCAGTTAGAAATCTTGGTGTAATCCGACGACGCATCGAAAGTTGGGTCGTAGTTTTCGTTACTAACTGAGTATGGTGCAGCATAGACCTTAAAATCAAAGGCGTTAGTACCGATATTCTGGACACGGAATGTACCCTGTTTAGTCTCACCTGGCTTCAAAGTGCCAAGCTGCTGAGACGCAGGCGAGACCTGCATGTGATTGGCTAGACGTTCGGTACCATTATCTGCGTGGACTGGGCGGACGATGCCGAAGAAGAGCGGCAAAGCAACTGCCATACCGAAAATTAGACCTTTAAGTTTTTTCATTTACCTCCTAGTTATATGCTATTTATTATACACGAGCAAAAGCGTAATTCAATGAAAAATTAGCTTATGTGCCCGGATTCTCTGAAACGGTGAGAACCACTACGTCACTATAATTACCTGGAATTTGAGTGCCGGTGGCGGCGACATGATAATTTATATTCGTAGTCTCATCAAGTACTTGCTTAGATGTGTTAAGATTCTTGTGGATTGAAGCGTCAGTAGCCGTAATTGCCTTATGGGAAATACTACCTACGGAATAATTCCAGCCAGCTTGAGTACCATCGAGATTGCCAGCGAGAGCCGGAATAACACTAGTAGCGGTAGTGTCATGAACAAGATTAATATTAGAATCTTTATCGCGGATATTAATATTGTAACCAGTGACACTGTTCGTCTTCACGCGAATAGAGTTGGTAAGATTCTTAACCTGACCCGGGTTAATCGTATCTGCCACTGTGCTAGCACCAGACGTGATATTAAGAAAAGAAGCGATGGTGACATTCACATCCAGGCTGTTCTTCTTTTCGATAGCAAAAGTGCTAAGTGGTAAGGCCATGAGCCCACAGGCAGAGGCGACCCCAAGAACGCCTACTACCTTCCCAATCTGTTTCATATTTTGTCCTCTACTTATTTGTTTCTAGTATAGTTTAGCATTACCAGAATGTCAAATAAAAATCAGCTCCTTTTCAGGAGCTGATTCATCAGTCAATACAGGGAAATTAGTTCTTGGTAACAGTGTAAACGATAACGTCTTCGTAGGTACCTTGGCGTTGTGCTGCACCTGGTTCGATGCGGTAAGTCATAGCAACGGCTTCAGTTGAAGGACCGGAAGTGTTCTTAACTACGAGAGCGGTTTCAGAATTCTTAACCATAGCAGTGTCAGCTACGAGATCACCACCCTTGAGGCTCCAAGAACCAGTACCAGAAGCGGCGGTTGGGATGAAGTCTACACCAGCGACAGAACCGGTGATACCAGCAGCGCGGAGAGAAGTGTCTTCATCTTTGTCTTTAACGGTAATCTTAAGACCGGCAGCGTTGTTAGTAGCAGCGGTAAGGTTAGAAGTGGCGGAACCAGCTTCACCTGGGGTCTTGCTACCAGCATCAGCAGTAGCGTTATCGTTAGCGATAGAGATACCTTCCTGAACGGTAACCTTAACGGTAGTTTCAGAAGTGTTAGCAGCAAAGGTTGCTAGTGGGAGTGAAGCGACACCAAGTCCAGCTAAGACGCCGAAAGTTGCCATGATTTTTGCATATTTAGTCATAATATTTCCTTTATTAAATATTAATAGTTTTTTGTTTTTTACTTGTATTGACCTTCAAGTTACTATTAATTTATCATGCTAATGCTTAGTCGTCAATAGATTTTACTGAAATTAAATTGAATTTGATTGTGGAAAACTTTTAAGGAAATTTTTGAGTGATTTACAGAGGTGAAAAAGCTTTTCGGGATGGGTGAGATCGCGATAATCACGATTAATTTCGAGCTGCAAAACTTCAATATTAGTATTTCCATGGACGGTTTTGGTGATGCCACCGCCTTTGAACGGATTGTTTTCGGCGACTGGCGTAATTCCCTGATTTTTGAGGTTTAACTTTAGGGATTCGATAGTTTGTTTTTTCGCACTTACGCCGTCGAGTGAACCAATTTCGATAGCAAAATTATGATGCGAGGCGGCGCCATGGATGTCTAAGACGAGTTGAATTTGATAATTTTTTATTACTTCGAGAAGCTGACGCTTGTAATTCTCCATTTCTGGTTTATTCGGATCGATACCATCAGAATTTTCTTTAATCATGAGGAAAGCGCCGGTTTTTTGTGCAAGATATTTCACAATGGCCTTAGTGTAGCCTTCGCGCATTTTAAAATTGCCGTCTTCTTTAAGAAAATTTACAGTATGCGGGGCAGAAAGTAGAATCGGCGTGGTTCCCTTTTCAAAAAGAATTAACTCTGGAGTATTATCACGCTCAAGTTGGAAGATTTGTCGCTGAAAATCGGAAAGCTCGGCTGGATCGATAGTGTTCATGGTTATATAATAACAGAATGCTATAATAATAACTATGGAAGGCGAATTCATCCAGCGCATTGTGCGCGAAGCCGAAGAATTGTTGTCACGAGATTTTGCAGTTTACGCCAAGGGGGATGAAGGGGATTTAGTGACGGATGCAGATTATCTAGTGGAGAAATTTTTGATTGAAAAGATCCAGGCGGAATATCCAGATTTTGCGATTATTAGTGAAGAATTCAATGCGGATACCGAACTCTCGGATAATTGCTTCATTATCGATCCGATTGATGGGACGAAGAATTTCGCGAATGGTTTGCCGCTTTGGGGGATTCAGGTGGCCTGTCGTAAAAACGGTGAGACTATCGCGAGCGTAATCAGTATGCCAGCGCTGAAGGAATTTTATTTTGCCGATGAAAGTGGCGCTTATCTAAATGAAAAGAAAATTTCCGTACGCGAGGTGTCGGTTCTAAATGCATTTTATGCGGTGATAGGCGGAGATGTAATCGAGGCGGCGACCAGAATGCAGAAATACGGGTCGACCCATCGAGTATTCGGCGCAGCCTGTGTGGCTTTTGCGTTTCTGGCGGCAGGAAGAATGCATGGGGTGAGTTTTCGAGCAGAAAACCCCTGGGACTTTGAACCAGGTTTATTTTTGGCTAAGCAAGCCGGGGCGATAGTGAAGAGTGAACCTGGTTTTCATGCGGCAGCGATGAATGAGGAATTTCTAGAGATTCTAGAAAATGAAACTAGACGTTAGTGTGCTATAATTAACAGAGAAGAAACTATAAATTTAAGGAGTATTGATTTTGAATTTGAAGATTGGAATTGTGGGGCTACCGAACGTAGGGAAATCAACGCTTTTTAATGCCTTAACCAGTGCACATGCTTTGGCGGCAAACTATCCATTTGCCACAATCGAGCCCAATGTCGGAATCGTACCGGTGCCAGATTCGCGTCTCGACGTTTTAGCCAAAATGTACGAAACCGAAAAAGTGATTCCGGCCACCGTGGAATTTGTCGATATTGCAGGACTTGTCGAAGGCGCCTCGAAGGGTGAAGGTCTGGGCAATAAATTCCTTGCTCACATCCGGGAATGTCAAATTATCTGTCATGTAGTGCGCGTGTTTAAGAACGACGATATTTTACACGTCTCGAAGGATTCTAATACGGCGGCGGAAGTTGATCCAAAACAAGATATCGAAATTATTCAAACAGAGTTGGAACTTGCGGACATCGAGACCCGTGAAAAAGTAGAGGCGAAGCGCAAGAAAAACAAGGAGCAGGAAGAAAAAATTCCATACCTTACCGAGAAGCCAGTGATTTACATGTTCAATGTGGACGAAAGTGAATTAACTAACGAAGAGCTGAAAAATGAGATGCGTGCCTTAGTGGCACCGAATCAGGCGGTTTTTGTGAATGCAAAACTCGAAGAAGAAATGGTGGGGATGACCTTGGCGGAGAAGAAAGATTTTCTCAGTAGCTATGGGGTAGATCATGATGCGCTTTCGGAACTGATTATTGCGGCTTATGACACGCTAGGTTTACAATCTTTCCTCACGGCTGGCAAGAAAGAGGTGCGAGCTTGGACCATCAAAAAGGGTGCCACTGCACCAGAGGCGGCCGGCACGATTCATACAGATTTCCAAAGAGGCTTTATCGCGGCGAACGTGATGAAATATGATGACCTAGTAGCACTAGGCAGTGAGCAAGCAGTGAAAGCCGCCGGAAAACTCGCCACCGTAGGTAAGACCTACGTGATGGAAGACGGCGATATCGTGGAATTTCGCTTCAATGTCAGCAAGTAATCCCTAAAGTCAATTTTATAGTAAAAAACAAAACAACCGCCAAAGAGGTGCGGAGATCTCAGAAATGCAAAAAATATTTGGAGCTAAGCCATGATTTTAGGAATTGACGAAGTGGGGCGCGGACCATATGCGGGGCCACTAGCGATTGGTGCCTGTATTTTGGGTGATTGGCAAAATTCCGAGAATGCAGAGTGGATTAAAAAATTAACCGATTCGAAAAAGTTATCCGCCAAGCGTCGCGAAGAACTCTATGTTTTGATTAAAGAAAAGGCTTTGGCGACCGCGACCGGCTGGGTGAGCAGTGCGGAAATTGACGAGATAGGACTGAGTGAAGCTTTGAGGCTCGCAACGAGACGAGCAGTAGAGCAAATTCAAAAGACCAAGGTTCCCTTTTCGGAAATTATTATCGATGGCACGATGAATTTTTTGGCGGGGACGAAGCTGGAAAAATATGTCTCTACCCTGAAGAAGGGTGACTTTCTGGTGAAAGAAATATCGGCCGCCAGTATTCTCGCGAAAGTGGAGCGCGATAAATATATGGCGGAATTAGACGCGGTTTATCCAAAATATGGCTTCGGCAAACATGTCGGCTATGGGACGGCGGCGCACCAAAAAGCGATGGAAGAATTTGGTCTAACACCGGAGCATCGTCGGAGTTTTCGCCCAGTACGAGAGATCGCAGAAAATAAAATTAGCACCAAACAGCTGGGCGACCGGGATGAACAGATGATTGCAAACGAAATTACCAGCAAGCAGCTGGGTGACCGAGGCGAACAGGTGGTAGTGGACTATCTGGTGACGGCGGGTCATGAAATTGTCGCGAGAAATTATAAAACAAAATTATTTGAGGTGGATATTATTTCTCGAAGGGGCCGAGTGCTTTACTTCACCGAAGTAAAATACCGTGGTAATAATGATTTTGGCGCGGGGTTAGACTTCATCGATAGGAAAAAGCAAGAGAAAATGCATCTGGCGGTAGCAGGTTTTCTGACGACACATCCGGAATATGCCGACTTTACGCCGATTTTGGCGGTGGCGGCGGTCGGAAAAGATTTTAAGCTGGAAGAGTGGTTCGAGCTGGACGAATAAATCAAAAAACAATCCCTTGCGGGATTGTTTTCGTTTTAGGCTTCAGTAGCTTCAGTGGTTTCTGCAGCAGCTTCGACAACTTCTTCTTTCAAAGTGTTGACAGCGGCACGGTCAAAGTTGCGAGCGACGAGACGAGCAGACTTACCTGAGCGGTGGCGGAGGTAAGAGAGGTAGTTACGGCGAACCTTAGCACGCTTGACTACTTCAATTTTTTCTACCAATGGGCTGTGAAGAAGGAAAGATTTTTCAACACCGATACCAGAGGCGATCTTACGCACAACGATACGAGCAGTGTGAGATTCTTTACGATCAACACGGATTACAACACCTTCGAAAACCTGAAAACGGAACTTGTCGCCTTCTTTGATTTTCTGGGTAACCTTTACAGTATCACCAGAGCGAACATCGACAACAGCTTTCTTTTTCTGAGCGTCAGCAATATTTTTCAAGATTTGAAAACTCATATTTTACCTTTATTATTTAGAAACTTGGTTTATTTTAACATAGTTTTAGAGAAAATGGAAGAGGTCAGAGCTGACACTGATACTTAGTGGCATCAGTTGGCTCGTAGGTGTCTAGAGTGAGAATAGCATCTTGAAGATTTTTTGGCAAATTATCGCACTTTTCTTTCGACTCGGTAGCGAACGGTGCGACATATTTCCAAGAACCACCAGGCAGGTCGCGCTCATAAATATCTGTAGAGACCGCGCCAGAATAAATGGTACGGTTCGGATTAAGGGGATTTGGATCGTTTGGGTTATTTTCAGTTTTCACACGACTAAGTTTGGCGTAAACCTTGGTGCCGTCGGAATTAGTAACAATACGGCCGCCGGTAATGGTGTAATTATCGCCCACGGTGGTGACGAGTTGATTGAAATTAATATTCAAATCATTCCATTTGACGATTTGCGGCTTACGATCGGAGGGGGTTTTTTCGTTTTTATCACCAGTATCCGAGCCATCAGACTTAGAATCAGAGTTTACCACCTTGGTCTTGGTGGCAGATTCATACTGCGCGATAATTTCGTCGCTATGCTTCAAGTCGTTTTGAAAATTAGTGATGAGTTTGGAATTTTTGGCATTACTGGCACCCATGGCGATAAAAGCATAGAGCGAAAGACCAGCGAAGAAGACGGCCAAAATCGAAGCAACCAGGGCAATCGGTTCGGCATTATTCTTTTTCTTTTCCCGTAACTCACTAGAATTATCGATGCTTTCCAGTAGTTCTGGTGGAGTACCATAAGGGGTGGTAGGCTCAACAAAATCACTTTCTGGAGCAGGCGTTTCTTCTGGAGTATCTGGTACGAAAGGACGAGAAAAGATATCATCCGACTCGGTCTGAACTGGGATTTTCGTTGCTTCAGGATTTGATTCTGGAGTAATCCCCTGGTGATTGTTAAATAGATCTGAATTATCTGACATAGTTTTCCTTAAATTACACGCGAGACTTCATCGAGAGTGGTTTCCCCACGAAGACAAGCGAAAATACCTTTTTGTTCAAGAGTGATAAGACCGGCTTTTTGGGCGGTTTTTTCGATGAGGTCAGTATTGATATCCTCGACATCACCGCGAATGAATTTTTGCACCTCTTCAGTGACGATTAATTGTTCCATAATCACCTTACGGCCACTGTAACCGAACGGATCTTCGATGCCAGTAGGCACTGCTTGATAGAGTACAAAATTATTAGGGTCAAAGGTGAAGCCGAGCTGTTCGTTAATTACTTCGTCCGAAAGATTCGAGAGAACATTCAAAACATATTTACGAGTGGCCTCATCCGGCTGGTAGGCTTTCTTATTTTCCGAAAGCACGCGCACTAGACGCTGCGCCATCACCATACGAATAGAGCTGGAGAAAATCGGGTTGGTACCGATGAGATCAATCATGCGGGAAAAAGCAGCCGCGGTGGAATTGGCATGGAAGGAACTTAGAACTAAGTGACCAGTAATCGAAGCCTGGATCGCCGTCTTCGCAGTATCGGCATCACGAATCTCACCCACCATCACGACGTCCGGGTCGAGACGAAGGATACTACGGAGACCATCCGCGAAGGAGCCACCCTGGGTGGTATTGACCGGGATTTGCGAGACACCAGAAATGCCATATTCGATCGGATCCTCGAGAGTAATAATCTTGCGATCGGTACTATTTAGGGCATTGAGCATGGAATAAAGCGTGGTAGATTTACCAGAACCGGTCGGACCGACCATGAGAACGAGACCGCGCGGATGCGAAACCACATCATGAATAGCAGCAAGTTCAGATTCAGAAAGGCCTAAGAGATTGAGATTAAGCAATGATTCATCGAAGTTAAAGAGACGAAGTACAGCATCCTGACCATACATAGTCGGCACGGTTTCGACACGGATGTTTAAAAGATGCGAAGAGCCGTCGCGGAAAATATCTTTTTGCATGTGGCCGGATTGCGGGGTAGTAGCAGCAGAAGAAACCCCAGCACGCGAACCCAGTTCCCCCATAAAGACACGGTAGCGATCACGTTCGATATTAGCGACTGGGTGCAAAATACCATCGACACGCATACGGATACGGATATTGTCACGCAGATTTTCGATATGAATATCGGAAGCGCCGAGTTTGTCAGCCTGGTCTAGAAGAAAATCAAAAACTTTGTCGGTACCGACGGAATTCAAGGTTTGAGAAACCGAAGCGATAGTCTCGGAGTCACCCTCGCTAGCAATTTTAATATCGTCATAATGCACTTCTTTCGGTGGATCATAGCGCAGCATCATAGCCTGATAGCCGCTATTCGAAATCAAGAAGAAGTCGACGCCGTCACCGTTGACATTAAAACGGTCGGTGAGTTCTTTAATGGTGCTACGTGGAGCCTGAGAGGTGACGAGGAATTGATATGGTTCCCCAGCCCCACCTTTTTGCAAAGGCAGAACGTAATCACTATGCATTTTGGCAATATCAATTAGGCCAAATACCAGAGGTAGACGCTCTTCAAGTGGGCGCATATCGAGGTATGGAATATTAAGGGTCAGCGAACGGCGAGAGGTGGCCTCTTCCTCATTTTCACGCCTAGCTGCCTGGATTTGTGCTTCATTCATTTGCTTAATTATAACATAAGCAAGTTCAGAATTTTAGGCGGATTAACAGATTAGACAAGGGGTGGATAATCAGCTATAATATATTTGTCTTGTTTGACAAGAGTAACTTAAAATTGACAGTTTTTCAAAGGAGGGGAACATGAAAAAGAAAGATGCTGACCTGGTGGATTTTAATGCCGACCTAAACAAGCTGATTGATTACGAAAAAGAAATAGTGAATCAGATGCAAGCTTTTCTCTATTACACGGATGGCTTGTATCAAAAATTGAGGACGCTGGACGATAATTATCATTCTGCGCTGCACATGAAAGATGTTTATGAACCGGATGAGCAAAAAGCCTACGAGGAACTAAGCGGCTGCATGCAGGTGATTTATTACACGGTGCCGCGACTAAAACAAAATCTCGGTAAGGTGAAGGATTCAATTGATTTCATTCGCCAAGTAATTCGACCGGATCATTTTTTGAACTATTGGATCTTGATTGGAGAGGATTTGACCGCGGCGGTGAAGTTATTTCTGGATTATGACTATTTTTTGGCGAAGGCGCTGAATATTGAATTAGTGCATAATGCGGTGCTGGTTTATTCTTCGAAATTGGCTAAGCGTGAAGGCGAAATGGTTGACGCCGAGACCGAGCGAGAATGGATTGATGTAAGTCTTAATTCCCTGAGCCAGGCGTATACGGCGTTTTCGGAGATGGTGGGGCGGTTATTAGATTTTCAGAAGGTGAATATCAAATACCAGCCGTCGGAATCGAAAATTCTCAGCACTTCACCATTCTCAATTAAGCTGGGCGGGCATTGGAATGTGATTATGAATGAGTCAAAAGTGCCGCCAGTGAAGACTTGCGATACTTATGTGGCGCAGCCGAAAATTAATGAACAACGGAGTAAGATTCGCAATCTGAAGGATTGTTATCAGGAGCAATACTTGAAGCGAGAGATGCAGCTCAAAATGGCGGAGCTGGTGGATACGGACCGGGTTTTTCAATTTGATACCAAGATGGTCTGGATTATCACTAGTGTCAAGGATGCGGTCGACGAGACTCTGCAAGAGGCTGATACGATGGGGGCGTTTCTGGCGATTGGTGAATTAGTTTCCGAGATTGCCGCAAGTATTGGGCGCAAGAGCGAGTTGCCGTTAATTCTCGAATTTAAACAAAATTTTAAGAAGTAACCGAGCTAGGGTGATTCGAAATTTTATGCCGGCTCGAGCACTGTATTTCAGACCGAAAATTCAAAAAATTTATGATTGGCTATAGATCTGAATTCCGACCAAAAATTCAAAAATACCATGATTAATTCAAGTTCTGAAAAATTTGTCAAAAAGGGACGCTTCTCGCGTCTCTTTTTTCTGAAAATATGCTATAATATACAAAATATTTTACTAATTCTGCATGGAGAAAATATGGCAGTTAAAAAGAAAAAGATTGTGATTTCTAAATTGAATCGTAATAACAATCACAAGCATAGCGAAAAGCGCAAACGCAACAAATAAGAAAATAGCCTCTGATGAGGTTATTTTTTCTGGTTAGTATGGGATAAAAAATGTGGCGAACTAAACAAGGAGAGAGTGTCGGAACTTTAAAAAACTTCTTGAAGTTTGAGTAAAAGATTAGATTAATCTAGATAGGGCTTGTCGCTGAAATATTCCATGAGATCCTGGCAGGGTCCACCTTGGATAGTGTCGCCGTTATCGGCGAAATCGTCGCCACAAGTAAGCTCGCCATCGTCGAGGTCACAGCTATTGAGGCTACATTCGTTGAGATTGCAGACGGCAGCGGATTCATTGGGGTAGACCGCGACAGATTCGATAGAATCTGGGTCAAAAGTGGAATCATCGTAATCCGAATCATAGAGTACTTCATTATTACTGAGTTTTGAAGCGTAATCGGTGGTTAATTGAGCTTCGTCGATCTGCGAAACATAATCGGCAAAATTTTGGTTTTCTTCGTTCATTACTTTTATTATAAACTATATTGCTTCGGCAAAGAGAAAATAAAAAAAGAGCCGGCTGGCTCGATTTTGTTTGGTACACCCGGGGGGATTCGAACCCTCGACCCTCTGTTCCGAAGACAGATGCTCTAATCCGCTGAGCTACGGGTGCAAGTGAGGAGAAATATAATAAATTTATTTATTATATTTCGACGAACGCAGCACACGAATGGCGGAGCCATACGGGTGCAAACGAGGAGAAAGAAAGAATTTATTCTTTCTTTCGATGAACGCCGCATCCGAATGACAAAGCCATACGGGTGCAAGTGAGGTTTTCCTCTCTTTAATTTTACCATAGAATAAAAAATACGCCGAGAAATTCTCGGCGTACCATGTTTTCAAAGGGCAATTAATAAATTGGTTAATTGCTTAAGGTTAGAATTTGAAGTAAGATCCGGAAGCTTAGAAACTTCCTTGAAGGCGGCTGCGATATGTCCTAACGGAATATATTTAATTTTGCAGCCAGAGAAAAGTTGTTCATTTTCAAGCTCTTGAGCTTGCAATTCTTCGGCATCCTCAATAAGGCTGCCATCGGTTTCATAATTTAAAAATTCTTGATATCTTTGCTCAGCGAGCAGCATGCGTTTATTCTTGAGGTCGTTCTGGAAAGCTTCCACCAAAACATGGTCAATTTTCTCAATCTGATTACAAAATTCATTAACCAGACCCCAGAATTCCTGACGGCGCTCTTCGGTACTTCTGACATATTTCAGGAACATCGGTTGACGAATCAAGCAGTCGATGTTCGAATAAATACCATTGAAGCGCTTCCAGCTTTTGCTGTAACAATCGATCACATCCTTGAGTCTGCGAATATTACCGGTGTCAATCCAGCGGCGTTTGAAAAATTGACAAGATTCGGTCGTGAGTGTAATGTAACTAATGTCGCTTACGATTTGCTCAGACAGATGGAAGAGTTGATCTTGGTCGAGAATAGTTTTCTGACCATTAGCTGCGGCTTTCTTCCTCTGGTTTTCAATAATTTTCTTCCAGCGTGCATCTGTTATATCATTTATTTTTTCGCGATTAACATTGAAGTCGTTGATATAAAGTTCGATGCTTTTTAGTACGTTCTTATGTTCGTGAAAAATTTTCTCCACGTACTCCAGTGTGTCACAAAGTGATCCGGCCATTAAGGTAATTCCTTGGTCCATATTTTCCCTCCTTTGAAAAAATGTAAAGGTTCCATCTACGAACGTATAGAAAAATTATGCTACAATTCGCAGTGAGGCTATTATAGTACATTTTGGGGAAAAAATGAAGAGGTGGGGGGCGAGACGAAAATTTTTATTTTCCTACTGGACGAATTGCACAAAAAATGATAAAATAACGAATGAGTCGGGCCGGTAGCTCAGCTGGTTAGAGCACGAGCCTCTTAAGCTTGGTGTCGTGGGTTCGAGTCCCACCCGGCTCACCAGTTTTGAAATTATTTAGATAATCTCACGGATGTGAGGTTATTTTTTTATGTTAGTATATTTTTAAACTATTTATCAAAATATTTTTCAAGATATTTACGTAGATTTTCGTCGCAAGCATAAATATAGATACCTTTTACGGCGCGATTCATGAGGATTCTGTAAGTTCTCAGTACCTGCTCAAGGATATCGTCTTCATCAATTTTTTCATTATTAGCCACTTGGCGCTGGCTGCGTTTCATAGCACCAGAGTCTGCGCAAGCTTCACGATTAAAAATAAGCTTCCCGTCACGATAAATTAAATCATTTCCGATAATTATACCTACGTAATTTAAATCATCACCCTGAACAGTGTAAATACTACCAACTTCATTCACTGATTCCTTGGAGCCAATCCAGTTATCTTGGGTACTATTCCAGCGAAACTTCATACCATCAATTTCAATATCATATAAATTTTTATCATTCTTGGAGCTCCACTTCCAGGCAAAACCAGCGACCATGCGAGACAAACCATACTCCACCTCACGCTTTTTGATAGCATCAGAAAAGTCTTTGATATTATCAAAAATTTTCGCCTCAAAACCGTCAAAATATTCTTTTTGTTCTGGCCTAAATCTATTCGATAAAATACCATTAATATAATCAATATATTTCTTACCACCACGTGAACGCATCTGCGTTTTTAAGTAATATTCACGCAAATCAAACTCGCCAGAATATTTTAAAATATCAGATTTGTAAATATTAGTTGGGCGAATGCGCTGCTTATCACTAAAAATTAATACAACATTTTTAGACTTGGCCATAATCCAATCTAGCTCGGTATGGATTTCGGTATTACCAAAAATTTTTTGGTCTATCTCATGAACAAGTTTAGCGGTTTGACCGGATGCGCCAACTTTTAAAAGATGCGCCTCGTCAACTAACGTAATATCAAAACATTCACTGCAATTACCAAATGCAATTGGTGATAAAATTTTAATATTTGCATTACCTAGATCGATCTTTTTAAAAATTTTAGAGATGCGCCCGCGAAGTGACTGTTGTGGAACTACTAGCGCAATATTTTTGTTCTTAAAATTTTGATTAATATGTTCAAACTCAAAAAAGATACTAAAATTAGATTCGTCATCAATGTCATCATTTTTATTGTCAAAAGACTGAAGGTCAGCAAGAAGCTTAGTGAGATAAGTGATAATAATTGTTTTACCAGTACCAGCATCACCATCGATAATAGAGAGACTCTTTTTATTTTCATTTATAGCCTCGTCGAGATTTTGCATTACTTCAGTTACAACATTTAGCTGTTCAAAATTTAAATTCTTATATGGCGAGAACTTAAAAAGCTCTGAATTATTAATTTCAGAAATGGTCTTATCAGCAATTTTTAAATTTCTTAAACGCTCCCAGATTTCTTCAAAAGTTTTACGATAATTGACTCTATCATAATAATCACGGTCACACATGCCGTCATTACGGTTTAGGACTTTAAATTTTCCATCACCGCTGAAATACTGGATCAGATAAGATTCTAAATCTAGTGCAGCACTCTTATTGAAAGTTTCATCAAAGACAACTTTAATTGATCCATTTCTTAGACTGGACTTTTCATCATTTGCCATGTGTTGACTAATGCGGTTTTTGAGATTGGTTGTTTCACCAATATAGATTTCACTATTATTGTAGATTTGATATACGACCGGCCAGTTTTCCTCCAAATGATCTTCCACCGCCAATTTATTAATCGAGTTTTGGTCGAAAGAATAATTTCTAATTTCGAAGGATTTTTCAGACATCTCTATAATTCCGTATATTTCTTGCTATTTCCTTTTGCTTTTTCAATAGGGTATTTCTTCGAATTTTTCTCAATTTTTTGCATAACAATTTCTTCGAGATTTACACCAAGTTTATCTGCTAAAAGGATTGCATAGTTTACGACGTCGGCTAATTCCTCACAAACATCTTCTTTATTAAAATTATCATTCCATTGAAAGCACTCAAGAAGCTCCCCAGATTCAATGGCGATTGATTTTGCTAAATTAGCAGGCGAGTGAAACTGATCCCAATCTCTATCTTTAGTAAATTTCACTACGGCCTTTTTCACGTCTTCCATAAGGGTATTGTAGCACAATATCTAATTGATTATATAATCAAACCATCAAAACAACTTGGTTATTTTTTATATGATTTTTTTAGTTCTAATTGTTAGTCTATTGGTTATCTATTCTGGAATTACCAAATGCACATATATTTAAAATTGTTTCTTAAACTTTATACTAAGATATAACTTTTTCCAAAAAACGACTTAATTTTTGACATTTTTTATTTTCCATTCTTTCCAATATCATATGAATATTTGCATTATTCTTTGATCCGCCATACCAACATTCAACTTCCCCTACCTCAACTATAAAAATACCGTGTTCAGCATACAAATCAATAATTTCTTTGGCTTCTTTATATTTTTCCTTGTCATTCTCCAACGATTTAATACCATTACGTTTGAGATTTTCTTTGAAATTCTTTTTCTGTTTCATATTTGCATATTTTTGCGCAAACACCACGTGTTTATCATAGAGCGTCTCATCTTTCAGGCGGACGCAATCAGGAACATCACTATAATTAATTAAAAAATCAATATCTACTATACATGCGACACTCAACTCTAAGTCATACATTTGATCAAAAACTTGTTTTATCTTCGATTTACCATTAAGACCTATGTAATTAATATCCATAATGTAATCAGTTTTCATATATAGTGACGAATATCGCTGATAAAAGAACTTATCAAATTCATCCTCGACTAGAATTGTCTTTTTATAAAATAATGAATTAAGAAATTCTTCATTATATTTATTAGACTCTACTTTTGATATTCTTTTATTAGTTTTCAGATATACACTGGCTGTCTGTAAGTTACATGATTTAATAATATGGTTATTTTCATCAATGACAGTCCTGAGAATACTAATATCTTTATTGTCTTTACCACGCTTACCACCAATAAGGACACCTTTTATAAATTCGACGTCATGAGTTGCAACAAACATTTGCTTATTATTCTCTATTGCAATCTCAGCCAATATTTTTCCTAATGCCCTTCTTTGAGGTGGGTGTAAAAATGCCTCTGGTTCATCTATTATTATAATTTTATAGAACTCATCAAACATGTTAAATACGAGCTTAAGATAAGCGCGCAATCCATCGCCCTGTTCGTAGATTAATGGAGAAGTTTCGCTCCAAATTTTAGCACGTTCAAATACTTTCAATCTTTTATCAGGAGATTTTGATGGTAATATCCTAAGACTGCGCCTCCCCTGAATCAAGTCGTCGAACCCTATTTTTACACCAAATACTTCTAATATATTTTTACTTAGTCGTTTTAGTAAATTTTCATTTTTAATCAGCGAGCGTGTCATGGAATAAGAATTCTGAGTATAATTATCGATTATATTTTCAATACGGTCTTCAAACCTCTCTTGAAGCCTCGTGTCGCATTTTTCAATAGATAATTGAACTTGCGATAATAACCTCATTAGAAGATTGTCATTATAAGACGCTATTTCTTCACTTGGGCAACGATATATATTTATGATTTTACTATCATTTGTTGCAGCTTCCTCCAACTCATTTGCACTATAAATATTTAGGTCATCTAATGCATGAATATTTTGTCTGTTCGGCTTGAACCCAGATTTAAGAGTAAAAAAATCCCTCTCAATACCACCCAAGTCCCGGATCGATATGTGTCCATTTTCTACTTCTTCGAACATGCTCGAGACCTCTTCTTTTGGGTTTTCTATCATTAATGATACTTGCTCTATCCATTTAGTGGTCGCATTCGATATACGCCCATCACCAACCGCGTGTCCAAGCTCATTAATAAGAGTTGACTTACCAGTATTATTGCCGCCCACAATTAAATTAACTCCACTACTAGGAATAATTTCACTATTATCAGAAAATATTATTTTTGAGACTTTCATTTATAATTACATACTATCATAAAAATGGAGTGATTTTACTTAATGTAAATACCACTGTGTTTTATGATGATATTTTCAATATTAAAGTCAAGTTTATTAAAAATAAATAAAGCACATCCACCACCCTTTACTCTATACGATACCCAGAGCTTTGCAGTATTTCGAAATGAGTTCTACGTCTTAGATCCAAACATGCATACTCATAACTATAAAAGTCAATATAACTAAGTTTTTATCATCTATTGACTTTAGTGCTCAATCTCAAGATAGCATTTTTCCAAAACCAGTATTTTTAAACTTTTTTCTCTTACTATCTCTATATTCTTGCTAGTACAATATGACATAGGTAGATTCTCCTTTTATTAAGTAGTATTGATTTAAGTATAGAATCTACCTATTTTGATGGCAATATTTTTACCAATCTATGTTGCAAAGGTTGTGAATAGAACTAAATTTTAAAAAAGAAACATTACGGATGCTAACCTAAATTGGCTCCTGGGGGGCAGTCTAATATTGATCACCTATACTATCTTCACAAGAGAAAGAAGCTTAGATAAATACTAAAACCATCAAAAAACACCAAAAGCACACCATAATAATAATGTGACAAATATTAAGTAGAATAACCTGCACTATCGCGTAAGAATAGTATACGAAGTTTTGATTGAAGCGTGAAATTGAAGAACACTGAAAATATTTTTATCATCATCGTAGCTCGTACTAGTTTTTTAAAAAAATAAGCTAATAGGCCTTACGGATTATTTTTCTTCTTAGCAGAGATGATCGACTCAGCAAAACTCCAATGATTTTCAAAATGATCCTTAAACCCTCTCTCGCAAAATAACTGCCCAATAGATTGTTTAAGCCTCGCAGCATTAGTGCCAGTTACTCTCATCTCTTCACCGGAAAGCTCATGACTATTTACATCCAACATCTTCTTAATATCACTATCGCCATAAAAATCATTGATGCTAATTCTATTAAAATCGGCAAAACTACCACATATTCTTCTGGTATTATTCAGCATATTATCTGGATTGTTATCTAGATAACTAGAAACTAGATTAATCCATAATGTGTCGTAATTAGTTTTCAGGTCGTTTTCCGGTCCAGTAATTTTAATAACATCGGTCTTTGCATTCAGGCCTGTTATTAGATTAAAAGAACTATATCTTTTTCCGTATTTTATTGATCCATAAGGGCGAATATTTATAAAAAAATGAGTATTATGCGATAAGATTATAAGCTTGCTTTTATTATTGAAGATATCTTTCTCACACAGTTTTTTAATTTCGGACATTATCATATATTGCATTGTGTCGTCATTGCTATTTACTGGATCATCTATAACAATGATGGCAGAAGAATTGGAGTCCTTTTCTATGCCTGCTTCTAGTGAATATAAAAAATATAGGATTGCGACAATGTTCTTTTCTCCAGTACTAAGTTCGGTGATATTTCTTTCTGTTCCATTTCGTCCAATAACATTATATTGGCCCGATTGATCAAACGTGTCATCCTTGACTAATTTTAATGTAAAGGAAGAGTGTTTATTTGAGGCTAAAGTATCATTGATCATATTTGCTATAGCGCTTTCATCTCTCGTCTCATTATAAAGGGATTTTAAAGATTCTTCTTCTCGCGAAAGCTTTCCCTTTATATTATCATAATCTTTCTGTGCACTTTTCTTTTGTTCTTCTATCTGTAGTAAGAGTGCTTCTTCATCACTATAACGAATCTTATCAAGGGATTGTTTAACCGCATGAAGTCTTAATTGATTTTTGGCGTCACTTATTTTCTGTGACAAATTATTTGTATATTCGTTATTCCTTGTGATTAGCCTATTCAAAGACTTTGTGGTTTCGGAAATATCATTGGGCGCTTTTTTAGTTAAAGGATTGGCTATATCAAATAGATTGTCTTTTTTATCTTCAAGACCTTTTTTAGCGGAATTCAAAAATACCTCAATTTCCTTAAGTCCATTAGCATAGCTTAGTAATTCTTGGTTTGCTTCGTCTTCTAATTCTGGATAAAATGCAGCGGTCTTCGGCACATTGATATTGCTAATTTCACTAAGTGTCTTATCTATTTTACTGATTTCGTTTTGTATTAATTCTTTTAAACTTGATACTTCATTATTGAAATAACTATCGAGTTTATTCCACCTATCGTCAGAGATAATGTTTCCACAAAACGCACACTTATCACCTCTATTATGCAACTCAACACCTCTTTGTGCAAAGCTTCTTAGTTCTTGATTATCTACTAGTTCTTTTATAATAACGCTTGGGGTTACCTTTTTTGCCAATAATAAATTCACCGTGGCTAGAATATCCGATGGCGTACAAGTAATACTCATTATTTCTGGAATACTATCTTTCTTCTTTATTGAAGCAGTTTCTTTTAATATCTTAGATTCTTTTTCACTCAATAGCGATGCATTTGGAATGTCTTCGGCAAAAGAGTTTTTATTATAGTTAGTTAGAGCAACTTGTGGATCTGCCATATTCTTAATAATGCTAGCAGATGCTTGAAAGGCTTTGTCTATTTTAGCCCGTTGTGCATTATATTTCTCGGTTATATTCTTTAGCCTTGAATAAACGTTACTTTCGCCATCTTTTTCTGGCTCTGCAAGCAGTTTTTTGTAGGTATTTATTTTTTCGATGGTTTCATTGATTTTTCCCTGCAACTCAGCATTGACTTGTCCAAGTGAGATAGCATTTAGACGGCCATTTTCACCAACTAAATTTGTAAAATCCTTAAATTCATAAATATTATATTTATCTGAGAATTGATTATTAATTTCAACAGCTATAGTAGTTTTTCCAGTTCCATTTTCGCCGTAAACAAAATTAATATCTCCGTCAAACACAATCGCGTTATTATTAAAAATGTCTAAATGTTCAGATAAGTTTATTTCCATTTTTTCTTTAGCCATTATTTACTCGCTATTAAATCCCCCACCACATTAATGTTTTACATGAAGCCATCTAAGCGTTTTCAATGCCAGCGTGACGTCGCAAATTCTCTATATCTTCTTCGCTAAATTCTTTTTACTGATGTAACTATTCATAGTTTTGCCGCAAATTAGTTATTAACAACTTTAGTGTAATTATAGCATAAAAGCACTTTAAAGCGGCCGTCTAGGAGATCGTTTCTATCTTAAGATTTTCATAGGAAGCTATTGGTTTTTCTACTACATTTGCTATCGCGTCAAAGCAGAGATTCTGAATCTCTTTATTCCATTTAATACGGTTGTATTTTGGTGGAGTAGTGCTAGTATTCCTGTCTGCAATTATTCGGTTGAGTAATTCTTCTAGCTGTTTATTCGGCACAGCTTTTGACACTTCGGCCATCCAGAATATCAATTCACCACAAACAACACTCTTATTAAATAACTTATCTTTGCTTACAGAAAGACAGTATTCTTCGATATGATGCCAATACTGTGTATGCTTGGCTTTTTTATAATCTACAGTTAAGCCGCGCTTCTTCGCTAGATCTATGTATCCGCCGCTAGTTTGCTAATAACCAGCTTTAATAAGCTGCCCTGTTAGTGGGCAGGGCGTATTATTTTTATCTTTAAAGAATTTTTCGACTTGGCGGATATTCATAATGCAACTATATCACCTTATTGAATCATACTTATTCATCGCGACCCAATTATTCTAAAAAATAACAAAAGCCCCACCAGATATTTGATTGTACTCAAATAAATGGGATATCACTCTAATAACTCATTAGTGTAGTATTTTAAGCCTCTTTGGTTTTAATTCTCTTTAGTCTGTTATATTTTTTCAAAAATAGACATAATATGTGGATTGAAGAAAAGAAATTCACTATTGGAGTATGAGTTATTTTTTTTAATTCTTCTATCGCATTTTTACTTCTTTTTACAAATGTTAATATTTTATAATAATTATCTGCAAAAATTATTCCGTCAATCTTACTACTCTGCATGAATATTTTTTCCACCTCAGGAAATAATAATGGCCATGCTGGATGTAGTGTAGCATTGGCATTATCACGACAATTAATATGCGTACCGAGCATAGTCACATCTTCAGCCATGAACCATATTGAAACAGGTGGGTTTTTAGAACTTGCAACCTCAAGTAATCTATTTTTATAGTCATGCACCTTTGAGTAGTGATCATTAAAGGCTTGGATGAAATTGTTTTTATAATTATCCACATTTGCCTTTGACCGTATCTCCCCTCTCAATACACAAGAATCTTTATCTTTTAACGCCGCATAAGCTTTTTGCTTCATTTCTTTTGCGATTAAGTTGTCTTCTTTACGTTGTAGGCTCCCTCTCTTATTATGTTTATGGGCGTCGTATTCAAAATGTTCTATTCCATATATTTTTTCATTACAGAAAGAATAAATATCCGGGCGATCATATGAATGCCAGTTCCTTAATAAGCATTCTACTTCTTCCTGGTTTACCCCACATTCTACAATACTAAAAGAGCGTAAATCGTCTTTACAAACAGTGTAATGCTTAATGATTCGCTCCGCTTCACAAACTTCTCTAGTCATCTATATCACTCTTTCCATACGCCTTAGGCGCGCTAATAATTTTACAATCTACAATTCTACTATCATCATAAAATTTATATTTTTTATTATATGTCTCATATATTTTATAGCTAATCTCCAATTCAATTAACTGACTATAGGTATTACCATAGCAATCTTCGAAGAAAAATTCTACACTAGTGGATTCACTACCATGTTCTGGATATCCTGAACATACTATTTTAATTCCATTCTTATCACACGGAATGGCTACTTTGAGATTTACACCTATTACTTTTTCCTCATTAGAATATATTACCGGGAATAATACTAAATCTTTTTTATTACCTTCAGGTTTTTCCGGTCTTTCAAACATAAACCGCAAATTATACATTTCTCTTTGTCCCTTATTTTGAAGACTAAATTTTAGAAACGGATTTTTTAATATCTCGTTTTTTAAATAGATCTCTTTTGATGCTTTTTCTTGAGGTAGACATATATATTCAATTTCCGCATCTCGACTTTTTTCAATTACACTATCGGAATATTCAACACTAATTAGGGGTAGTGCAGCAATGGCATTATCCTGTCTTCTAGCCTGATTCTGATGTTCGATACTTTTATTTACCGAGTAAGCCGTTGCGATAAAGCCCGCTAACGCGCTTAAGGCCGAGGCAAAATAACCTATCAAGACAACAGACCATTGCCCCGGGACTGAATTTAACGGTAGGCCTAATTTACTAGGAGTGTTAGTGGCATCCAAAATAAACCATACTATTGGAAAGATAGCTAAAAATACAGCTAAGGCAATAAAGCCATTTTTATCTTTTATTATTTTTTTCATACTTAAATTAACCCTGTTTATGATATTAATATTCTTATCTTTGACTTACATTGATTTTAGCTCTCTGTGAAATTTCCACTAATTGCATCCGTAACAACTTTAGCTATTTCCGATTTGGTCATTGATTCAAATTTACTAATTCTAGCTAATGGAATTCTGGCCCCCTTAAACATTCGTTCTATTTCTATATCACGCTCTTTGCGGTCAGGTTTACTGTGGGTCGAATCATCTAATTCAATAGCACAGACAACTTTATAACTTTCTTTACCGATTAATACAAAATCAACCGATTTACCATTAATGTGGCGAAATGCTGCATTCCAGTTTTGACCTTTTACTCTGTAATCAAGTAAGGCCGAAAGATGCACTTGTGGTACAACAAACCATTTTGAACTAAATATCTCATTTAAGATTTTAAAACAATCATTTTCGCGCGAGGTCATAACATAGGATTTTGCGTAATATCTATATTGTGACTTCTTAATTTGGTTATTATTATCATTTGAGTCCTCTGTTTGCTTGATTTTGCCTATGCCTTTAAAAATATACGCTATTCCAATAAGCATGATCATAGCTATTGACCAACTTAATATACGATTAATTTCTTCTCCCATTTTTATCCTTCGACTGAGTTTTTTAATCAATTCATTATCTACTGTAATTATACCCCGAATTAAACTATTTTATGATTAGTTAAAATTATTACATAGACTAGTTTTTGTCACGTCTAATAGTCTTAAAAGTAAAATCTAGCACGTCTTCCTCCATCCTTGAAATCCTTCCCAACATTTGCTATAATAAGGGTAATTAATATTTCTTGTAACCCGAACCTCACTGAGGTTTTTATGCAAAAATATTTTAATATTAACTTATCTACTTAAGGATTAAATGAATAAACAAGAACAAGAGCGTCGTGCGAAATTGATGCGGATGCAGGCCGAGCGTTTGCCAGAGATCAAGCGCCGTTTTGAGGAAAATCAAAGCCGCAGTCACTTCGAAAATACCGAGGAGAAGCCAGTAGAAACTGGGGCCGCGGTCATCTTCGAACAGGCGCAAAAACGTAATTTTAATAGCAATTTCAAACCTGGTGGCAAAGATTTTCATGGTAAAAAATCAGACCGCGCAAACGGCGCAAACAATCCAAACAATTCCGACAACCAAAAATCTCGCAATAACCGCCAGAATAAAAACAACAAAAAGCGTGGCAATCAAGGTAACGCCGCCGAAAATAACACCGCAGCGAACGACAACGATTCTCGCAAGGTGAATCTTTCGGTTTCGACTCGTCGTGGTGAAATGGTGCATCACCAGCGCATGCTTTCACAAGACGTGAATGCGCAGGCCACCCAGCATATCATCGGTGTACCAGTGAATAAATCTCGCTTTAACGGCTACAATGGTACCCAGGTGACGAATGCCCAGCTCAAGGCGGCTCGTCCAGATCCAGAAGCGGTGCGCGTGATTCCAATTGGTGGTGTCGGTGAATTCGGCATCGGTAAAAATATGACCGTGATCGAATACAAGAACGAAATGATCGTGATCGATATGGGCGTGCTTTTTGCTTCGGAAGATTATCCAGGCGTGAACTACATGATTCCAGATATTAAATACCTTGAGGATAATCTCAGCAAAGTGAAAGCTATTCTCTTTACTCACGCTCACCTTGATCACATCGGTGCTTGTAAGCATCTTTTGCCAAAATTTGGCCCACTTACGCCAATTTATGCCACCGATTTTACTATCGGGATGATTAAGCGCCAAATGAGTGAAATCGATGACTTGCCAGAACTAAATTACAACGTGGTTGACCCATTCAAGCACGAAAAAATTCAAGTTTCTGAACATCTCAGCGTGGAATTTGTTCACATGCTACACTCAATTCCAGGTAACTGTGGTCTGGTGATTCGCACCCCGAACGGCGTGATTTACCTCTCTGGTGACTGGCGCGCGGAAGCTAACCCAATTGACCGCCAATCTGACCTCGAACGTCTCGACGAGATCGTGAAGCATGAAGGCATTTCTTTGATGCTAAACGAATCGACGAATATTGATTCCCCAGGTCATCACCCACATTCCGAATATGATGTCGGTGACAATATCGGCAAGGTGATGGACCACTATGCCAATGGCCGCGTGATTATTTCCTGTTTCTCTTCTCAGATTAATCGTATCGGCATGATTTTGGAGCAAGCTTATCGACGTGGTCGCAAGGTAGCCTTTGCTGGTTTCTCGATGATTAACAATATCGAAGTGGCGCTCCGTGCCAAGTGTATCAAGGTACCAAAAGATACCGTGATGAAGATGGAAGACATTATTAAACTTCCTGACGATAAAGTAACGATTGTCTGTACCGGTTCGCAAGGTGAATTGAACGCCGTGTTGAACCGTATGGTGACTGGCGCGCACAAATTCATTAAGATTAAGGCTAGCGACACCATCGTCTTCTCTTCTAATCCAATTCCTGGTAACGAGCCGCACGTGGTGAATACCGTGGATGGGTTACTTCGTGAAGGTGCACAAGTGATTCAAAATGGTAAAACCCACCTCACCAATATTGGCCCACTTCACCTTTCGGGTCACGCCTATTACGAAGATCACGTCGATTTTGTGACACGCTTGCAACCTTTGAACTACTTGCCATACCACGGTGAATTCTTCATGATGGAACATAATGCGGAAATGGCGGAAAATGTAGTGGGAATTCCACACGACCGTATCTTGGTAGCAGATGACGGCGATATCGTGGAACTTCTACCAAACAAGACAATCCGCAAGAATGGTCGTATCTCGGTCGGCAATAAGCTTTACGATGATGCCGATAAACCAGTGCACGAAGCCGTAGTGAAGGACCGTATCCATATCTCGCGTGAAGGTATTTTCATGATCGTGCTGACCATCAGTAAGAAAACTGGCCGCCTGATTAAGACGCCAGATATCGTGTCGCGTGCCTTTATTTATCTCGATAATTCCGAGGAATTAATCGGCAAGATTCGTCACTATTTGCGCGTAAAAACCGACAAGTCGATCTCTACCGAACCAGAGGTGAAGGTCTTAAAGGAAGAAGTGAAGGAAGACATTACCCGCATCCTCTTCGATGCCACTGGACATACGCCAATCGTGATTCCAGTAATTAATAAAGTCTAAGAAAAACACCCAGAGCAATCTGGGTGTTTTTTATTTATTCGGCGGAATTATATTTGTCGTAATATTCCTGAGATTTGTCGAAATCTTCGACCTGGCCATAATATTTGGCGACCCATTCATAGTAGAGCTTCTTTAAATTCTTAGTCAGCGAATTTTCATCCACCTGATCGAGATAAATTTTCGCTACATCTGGATTATTCGCAATAAGATAAAGATGAGCGCGATAGAGAGTAAAGAGTTTTTCCAGAGATTCATTACCACTACCAAGTTTTTCTTCCAAAGCATCGAGACGCTTCACCGCCTCATCTGGGTCCTGCAGGACATTGTCCTTAAAATTTTCCCCTTCGATATTATTCGTATCGGAGAAAAGTAGGTAGGTAAAATTACCAAAATCTTCCCAAGAGGCGACATCAAGATTAAAATTATTCACGTATTCTTCAGGATTTGCCGTATAATCGTTCTTTTTCTTAATATAGACTTCATCCTTATCTGGGTCGATTAATCCGTCGTCGGCGGAAGCTTCAGTCTTCTTCGCCGTGGAGGAACCGTCTTTTGACTGCTCGGCAGAATTAGATCCAGAAGTACCATCGTGGTTATTAGCTTTGGATTTTGCAATCGCCCAAATGCCAAAACCTGCCAACGCGACGATCAGTACAGCGACAGTGACAATGATAGCAATGACTTTTTGGTCTAATTTAACTTTGACTTTTTCATCTGCCATATCAGAGGTCATGGCAAGCTCCTGCACCGACGGAGTGTAGGTATCTTCCGCTGTAGTTTTTTCTACTGGGGTAGCTTCTTCCACGGTGGTAGAATTTTCTGCTGGGGCAGAGTTTTCCATTGGGGCAGAATTTTCTACTGGATTTTCCTCTGATTGATAAGAATTTGAATTTTCTGGGTTCATATTACTTATGATTATAATGCGAACGCACAGAGTTTTCAACCAATTTCAAATAATAGAAGCGCTCGACATTGCCATTTTTGCCGGCCAGAAAATTATCACGCTTATCCACGACCTTGAAATGATTTTGTTTGAGCCAAAGTTCAAAATCTTTAATAATTTCACGACGGATTTTTTCGTTCTTCACGATACCATTTTTAAGCTCATAAGCTTTAGCTTCAAACTGAGGCTTCAACATCATCAAAAAGTCTGCCGACCGAACTTCAGGCTGCGACTTAAGATGAGCAAGCACTTTTTTCAAAGAAACAAAAGACACGTCGGCTAGTACCACATCGATTGGACCGAACTTAGCAAAATCCACAAAAAAGATATCGGTCTTTTCTAGAAGGGTAATACGTGGATCGAAACGCAGTGGAGCCTTCATTTGATTGGTCCCCTTTTCGACCGCAAAAACCCGCTTCGCACCACGGCGCAAAGCATATTCGGTAAAACCACCAGTGCTTGATCCAATATCCAGTACGGTTTTATCTCGGAAATCAAAAGAAAAAGCTTGCGATGCCCCAGCAAGCTTATTCTCCGCTCGAGAAACTACATCTGATGTAAGCTCAGATTTTTTAGATTCTATCGCTTTTTTCATCTAATTATTTTTTACGTTCACGGTAAGCGTAAGTTTCCGTATCCACAGAAACCACATCACCTTCTTTGATAAAGGCAGGAACCTTGATCACCACGCCAGTTTCGAGGGTAGCATCCTTCATGACTGAAGTAGAAGTATCGCCCTTCACGGCATTCTCGGTGTAGGTCACTTCAAGCCAAAGATTCTTAGGGAGGGTGAGGTTAATAGCAGTTCCGTTATAGAACTGGATTTCCATCTCATCACCGTCTTTCATGAAATCTTTGGAATCGCTAACCATATCGGAAGACAATTCGTATTGCTCAAAAGTGGTTGGATCCATGAAGTAGAATTTCTCTTCATCACGATAGAGATATTGCACCTTCTTGGTAGTAACCTCAGATGGTTCAATCTTTTCCTGGCCCTTAAAAGTCTTAGGGATAAGCGCACCAGTGATTAAGTTTTTGACACGTACGTTGACGATTGAGCCACCACGTCCCATCACTTTTTGGGAATATTCGATAACCTTGTATGGCTGACCATCAAGAGTAATTAGAGTATTTTTCTTTAAATCGGTTGGTCCGTACATAATTCTCCTTTTTAGTTATTTGAAACGAATGGTAGGAGGGCTAGGTGACGGGCACGCTTAACAGCGACAGCCAATTGGCGTTGTTGCTTAGCAGACAAACCAGTCTTAGCGATTGGTTCGATACGACCGTAAACATCGATGTAGCGTTGCATGGTTTTGATATCTTTATAATCGAAATAAAGATTTGGATCGTTCTTGATTCTTCTCATTTTTTCTCTCTTTTCTCGCTTTAATTATTAGAATGGTACTTCACTGAGGTCGATTTCGCCATCTGGAATATCATCTGGAATAGAATCTGGCATAGCCTGACTGTAGCTACTGGTGGTAGATTCTTGGGATCTGCTACCGAGAAGGTTAAAGTCTTCCATAACGATTTCCACTGCGGAACGCTTGGCACCGGTCTTATCTTCATAAGTACGTTGAGACAAGCGGCCTGAGACCATGATTGGTGTACCTTTTTTTGCATATTGAGCAATCACATTGCCTGGTTTACCCCAAGCAGAAACTTCGATATAAGAAACTTGTTCTTTCTTTTCGCCGTTCATCACGTAATTGTAATTCACTGCTACTGAGAAGCTGGTGACCTCTGAGCCAGAAGTCGTAGCTCTAGTTTCTGGATCGCGAACCACATTACCGATAATGATTGCTTTACTAAATCCCCGCGCCATAAATATACCTCACTTAACTGTTTAATTATTCTTCGTCTTTGGACTCTTTTTTGTCAGCACGGGCTTTACGCTTAGCTTCAAATTTAGCTTTGCGTTCGTCGACGGTGACTAAGAGATAACGTAAGACTTCCTCGGTGATATTAAGAGTAGAAGAAATCTTGGCTGGGGCCTGAGCTGGAAGTTCCAAATCGAAAGCATAGTAGACGGCATAGTCTTCTTTTTCGATAGGGTAGGCCAAACGCTTCTTACCTTCATTGACTTCTTTGACGATTTTACCGTCGTGGGACTCAATGAGTTTCTTAATTTTGTCTAAGGCTGGTGTCAAATTCATCTCGAGATCAGGATGAATTAAGACAGTAAGTTCATACTGTTTCACTTTGCACTCCTTTGGTTAAAGCAAGTACACCTTAAGTTACTTGCTGAGCTAATAATGTATAGATTATAGCATAAAAATAGAGAAAAATACAGAGTTTTCCACAATAAAAATCATTGTAATTTTTCACGATGTCATATATAAACATAATTAGAAAGGTCTGATTGTAATTATTATTAATACAGGAGAGAAAAAGTTATCATGAATGATGCTAATTTCGAGAATAATGCGGAGATAAATTCCGTACATAGTGAAGCAAAGGCGCAGGGTCATGGCGGATTGAAAGCTATGGCCATATTTTTTGCTATTACTACTTTAGCTTTAGGCTGTGGACTAGCTTATGTCTATACTTCAAAGAATAAGGATACAAAGAAGCTAAATGAAGAACTTGTCGAATCGAAAGAGAAAGTAAAATCTGCAAATGAATCTATCGCAAAATACGAAGAAGCTACGCAGACTAAAATCACTGATGTAAAACAAGATAATGTCACGGTAAAAGAAATTGTGAAGCCGATGGTTTATGATGCACAAATTGAAAAACTATACGATATTATAAAATCAACGACTTACACAAAGGATCCATTTAACGGTGAACCAGATCAAGATGGTCATCATATAATTGAATCCTGGAGAGAACCTTACTTTCGAGAAATCTTTACATCCACAGACGGAAAATATCTAGTTGCCCACATGAGCCCTATGGCTATTGGTGTATATAAAGATAGGTATAACCAAGATGCGCAAAAATTATTAGCTGCTGGTGGCTATTATTCGTATTGGTATCTAAATATTGCCACTGGGGAGTGGAAGGTAGGCATGGAAGGTCAGGCCGCTCCAGGGTGCAATGCGATACCTGGAGAATTTAAAACTATCATTCATAACCTAAATGATTATAATGAAAAAAATGGGTCGTCAAAAAAGGCATTGGTCTGTGCTGATGAAAAATATAATAATGTAAGAATCTAATTTCTTAAAACCCAAAAAAACGAGCGTCAAAATTTGGCGCTCTTTTTTTATTTTTTAACTGATTTTCTTCCCTATAATTATGCTATAATATGTTTATGGCTAAACAAACACGAGGAAGACGTCGAACGTCTAGAGGTAGAGCAAAAGACCCCGCTCCAACCCATCAATTACCAGGGGGATTTTGGCGCCAAGTAATGGCCCTATTAATGATTGTGATTTCGGTCGTTTTGATTATGACTTGGTTCGGCAACGGCGGTAATCTATTGAACGTTTTTCATAGTGGTTCACTCTACGTGGTCGGCTATGCGACCTATGCGATTCCAGTGATCTTAGTTTATCTGGCGGTGAAAATTTTTCTCACCGAAGATAATCGCCTGCCAACTGTAATTTGGGTAACTTCTTTTCTAATGATTCTCTGGCTGGCCGGGATTTTCGACTTGCCTTCTTACGGTACGAAAAATTTGACCGGTGGTGTAATTGGTGATGCATTAAATCATCTAGTTACTCAATTACTTGATCCATCGGTTGCGGCCTTTATTTACATCGTACTAATTTTCATCACGGGGATTTTCATTCTTCAACTTTCGCCACTAACCGTATTTAAGGATTTTGCGAATCTTTTCCGTACCGGTCGTAAGGCAGAAGATTCCGAGAATGCTCGGGTAGCCCGAAAGGCCGAACGTGAAGTCGCGCCACTCGATGCGCCAATTCGCATTAAGGCCAATGGTGTCGAAATGTCGGCAGCCGAACTGAAGACACCGAAACTTGAGGTGAAAAAGGCAAGTATGGAAAAACCAGCCGAGCCAGAGCCAGAACGTGCTTTAACCGCAGCCTCTGATCCAGATTGGAAAATGCCAAGCGTGGAATTTCTTTCTAAGAAACACATTCCACCAGATGGCGGCAATATTCAACAAAACGCGGTAATTATTAAATCAACTTTCGTGGATTTCGGTATTGATGTGGAAGTTGAGGGTGCAAACATCGGTCCTTCGGTGACCCAATATACGATTCGTCCACCTGCCGGTGTGATTCTTTCAAAGATTGCGGCACGTGATAAGGAGTTGGCATTAAACCTCGCTACCGAAAGTGTACGTATCGAAGCGCCGATTCCAGGTACTCGCCTGGTCGGTGTAGAAATTCCGAACGTACGTAAGGAAAGCGTGAGTTTGAGAAGTCTTCTCGAGAGTGATCGCTGGAAGAAGGAACAGGCTGCACTTTGTTTTGCCGTAGGTAAGGATATTTCTGGCAACACGATCATTGCTAACCTCGCGAAAATGCCTCACCTTCTGATCGCTGGTACTACTGGTTCTGGTAAGTCGGTGATGACGAATATTTTGATTTCTTCCCTACTTTATCGTAATGCACCAAGCGATATGAAATTGATTATCGTGGACCCGAAGCAGGTGGAAATGGCGCAATATAATGATATTCCACATCTTTTGACGCCAATTATTACGGCAACCGATAAGGCACTTTCGGCGATGAAGTGGGCAGTGAACGAAATGGAGCGTCGTTATGCCTGTCTTGCGGAAGAGCGCGTAAAGAAAATTGAAGACTACAACGAAAAAATGAAGGCGCGCGCGGAAGAAGCCAAGAAAAACGGCGAAGCGTCAGAAGATGCCCCGCAAAATAACAAGATGCCTTACATCGTGATTATCATCGATGAGATGGCGGACTTGATGATGCAAGCGGGTAAAGACCTCGAACAGTTGATCGTGCGTATTGCCCAGAAGGGTCGTGCCTCGGGTATTCACTTGGTACTTGCGACTCAGCGTCCGGAAGTAAAAGTGGTGACCGGTCTGATTAAGGCGAACATTCCGGGCCGTATCGCCTTTAAGGTTTTAAACGGTATCGACTCGCGTATGATGCTCGAATCGGGCGGTGCAGAAAAACTACTTGGTAATGGTGACATGTTAATGCTAACCACCGAAATGATGGGTAAACCACGTCGTATTCAGGGAGCCTTTGCTTCGGATGATGAGATTAATAAGCTAACCAACTTCCTGCGCGAACAGAGACAACCAGAATATAATAATGAAGTGATTTCCCAGGCGGTGCAGATTAAGGGCCTCGGACCTTCAGACGGTGGCTCTTTCGGAGAACTCGGACGCAAATATGATCCATCCGATCCAGTAGTACGTAAAGCGATTGAGATTACTTTATCCAAGGGTAAATTCTCGACGGCGATGCTGCAAACCTACCTCGGTAAGGGTCACGGCTTTGTCTCGGGCCTCGCGATTTGGTTGGAAGAAATCGGGGTGATTGGTCCAGCTAACGGCAATAAGCCACGTGACGTAATGATTAAATCTCTAGAAGAATTCGATCAATTAGCCAATAGCTAAAATTACAACAGGATTATGCTGAAATAATCCTGTTTTTTATTGCTTTTTTTGACATTCTCATATATAAACATAATTAGAAAGGATTATATTTTTTATAATTTTTATTTCACTATTATTAATAAATTTTTAGGAGAGAAAAAGTTATCATGAATGATACTAATTTCGAGAATAATACGGAGATAAATTCCGTGCATAGTGAAGCAAAAGCGCAGGGTCATGGCGGAGTGAAGGCTATGGCCATATTTTTTGCTATCACTACCTTAGCTTTAGGATGTGGACTAGCTTATGTCTACACTTCAAAGAATAAAGATACTAAGAAGTTGAATGAAGAACTCGTAGAATCGAAAGAAAAAGTGAAGTCTGCGAATGAATCAATCGCAAAATACGAGGAAGCGACACAGACCAAAATCACTGATGTGAAGCAGGACAATGTAACAGTGAAAGAGATCGTGAAGCCGATGGCGGTAGACCTCAAGTTTGATAATTTTCTAGATGCATATAAAGCTAAACGCGGAACTGTTCCAATTATTAAATCTGGAAATTTCTGGACAAGTAATAGCGGGAAGTACATTTTTGCTGCAATACAGGCAACCGGTATTTATACCGAAAAAGATGAACATGGTCAGGATATCGAAAAAGTATCAATGGGCGGAGCATATGAAGCCTGGTACCAAGATATTTCCACTGGGATTTGGAATTATGGCTTTGGTGGACATGCACCTGAAGAATGTAGTATGATGCCACAAAAAATCAGGGAAGTCTTCCATGGTGAAAAAGATCAGTCTAAAGCGAATGGTTTTGTCTGTCGCGAAGGTGATAAATTCGTAGATTTATAAAATATAAAGATTAATATAGGAAATACTATGGAAGAAAATAGTTTCAATACACCAAACAATTACGTTCACAGCGAACCAACCCCAGTGAAAAGTGGCTCAGGCCTCTCAAAAGTTCTAGCAATCTGTTTTGCTATTACTACGATCGCTTCAATGGCTACACTAGCCTATGTCTACACTTCAAAAAATAAAGATACGAAAAAACTAAACGAAGAACTTGTGGAATCCAAGGAAAAGGTAAAATCTGCAAATGACTCTATCGCAAAATACGAAGAGGCGACACAGACTAAAATCACCGATGTGAAGCAGGATAATGTGACGGTGAAAGAGATTGTGAAACCGATGGCATTCAAGGCAGATTGGGAGATCTTTAAAGAGAAGTTAAAAAAAGAAACCATGGATACCACCCCATATTACAATGAAGCTACAAAACACAGATATCAATACACATTTACCACAGCTTCAATTTCTGATATTCAAACTTCTAATAATGGCCAATATCTAGTAGCTCGTGGTTCATTATCTAAATTAGGCCACTTCGACGGAAATACCGAGGATGGAGCTTATATGATATTTGATGAGGCTTTTGGAATTGGCTCTGCTGGTCCTGCTACCTTCTATAAAGCCATCCCTTCCGGTGAGTGGAAAATATTACAACCATGGACTCAGATTCCAGAATGTAACAAATTAACTGAAGAAGAAAAAGCGGTTTTTCATGATTTAACATATAACACCATTAATGAAAAAGATGTACCGTTTAACTGTATTACCGATAAAAACGAAGTTGTAAAAATCTAGTAAAGACAAAAAGAGCCATAATAATGGCTCTTTTTCATGCTGTAATTTTATTTTTTTAACAATTAAACATGCTTAACAAAAAAATAACGCGGACGAGCCGCGCTATTTTTATTTATTCTCTTATTGTTCGACACGCTTCATCGAGAGGGAGAGACGGCCCTTGTCATCGATAGCTTCAAGGCGAACTTTCACTTCATCACCCAACTTCAAGACATCTTCCACTTTTTCGACGCGCTTGTCGGAAATTTGTGAAATGTGAAGCATTCCATCGATGCCTGGCATAATATTGACGAAGGCACCAAAATCTTTGATATTGACGACCTTACCAGTGTAGATTTTGCCAACTTCTGGCTCTTCGACGAGGGATTTAATCCATTCAACGGCACGTTCGATTTTGGCAGCATCGGTACCAGAAACCGTAATAAGACCAGAGTCATCAATGTCGACCTGAGCACCAGTTTCAGAGGTAATTTTGTTAATCATTTCTCCACCCTTACCGATGACAGCGCCAATTTTATCCTGCTTGACCATTAATTTTTCAATACGCGGAGCGTATTCAGAAAGCTTGGCACGCGGAGCAGGAAGAATAGATTTCAAATGTTCTAAGATAAACATACGGCCAGTGTGAGACTGACTAATCGCCTGTTCGAGAATGGAAACTGGTAGACCGTGGACCTTCATATCCATCTGGAGAGCGGTAATACCATTCTCGGTACCAGTGACCTTGAAATCCATGTCACCAGCAAAATCTTCAGCGTCCATAAGGTCAGTGAGGACATGTGGAGTTTCACCATCAAGCATCAGACCCATAGCTACACCGGAGACTGGGCGCTTGATTGGCACACCAGCATCCATGAGAGCTAGACAGGAAGAACAGGTAGCGGCCATTGAAGTGGAACCGTTTTGAGACATGATTTCAGTAACAGAACGAATCGCATATGGGAATTCTTCTTTATCTGGAAGCACTGGGATAAGCGCACGTTCAGCTAGATAACCGTGGCCAATTTCACGACGACCTGGAGCACCAATACGGCCAGTTTCGCCGACAGTATAACTTGGTGCATTATAGTGATGCATGTAGCGACGAGTACCATCAGTAACTTCCATGGTATCAACAAGTTGAGAATAGGAAAGTGGAGCGAGAGTGACAATATTCATGGCCTGGGTAAGTCCACGAGTAAAGAGAGAGGAACCGTGCACGCGTGGCAAAATACCAACCTGCGAACTGAGTGGACGAACTTCATCCAATTTACGACCGTCTGGGCGAACGGATTCTTCGACGATGGCGCGGCGGACTTCGTGATGAATAGCTAATTCAAAGGCATCATGATAAGCAGATTGCAGATTGGCTTCATAATCGGCGATTTTTTCTTCATCGGTTTCACCTTGGCCAAGCTCGAGAGCAAATTCGGCATCCATTTCGGCGCGAAGTTCATCAGCGGCGCGTCTACGATCGAGAACATTGCCACGAATTTTGGTGCCGAGCTTGCCGTCTTCACCGACAAAATGAACCTTAGTCCAAGCATCAACTTTTTCCTGAATAGCAGGATCTGGTAAGGCTAGTTCAAATGGCTTTTCGACGACGTTTAATTCGGCTTTCAAGGCTTTTTGAAGTTCGAGAGCTGGCTGGACCATTTCGACAGCCCAACGCATTGCATCGATAATTACAGTTTCGGAAACCTCATTAGCACCTGCTTCCACCATCATCACCTTATCATCTTTCACAGCGACTACGAGATCAAGATCAGAAGCTTCGCGTTCTTCTGGACTGAGGAAGGCCTTAAATTCACCATTCACGCGACCGATACGTACACCGGCGATTGGCCCGTCGAAAGGTACGCCGGCATTCAAAAGAGCTGAAGAAGCGGCAACCATGGCGACCATATCAGGACGGAAGCTTGGATCCATCGAGAGAACAGTGGTCACTACCTGAACTTCTTGACGATAGCCTTTCGGGAAGAGAGGGCGAATTGGGCGATCGATCAAACGACCGACCAGAATAGCCTCGTCGGCTGGCTTACCTTCACGCTTAATAAACTTTGAACTAGAGATTTTACCTGAGGCATAGAACTTTTCTTCGTAATCAATCGAGAGCGGGAAAAAATCTTGCACCACCGGTTTTTCACTGACGACCACGGAGCCGAGCACCACAGTATCACCATAGGTAACAAGAACCGAGCTGGTAGTGCGAAAACCGACGCGATTAACTTCAATCGTGAGCTTCTTACCACAAAAATCTCTCGACAAGCTAAAGGTTTGCTTGCCAGTAGGGTTGATAATATCCATATTTTCCTTTCTGGGAAAACACCAGATAAGTGCTTTGAAGGTTTCAGAAAACTTATCCGCCGTCTTCCCGCTTATAACTATTCAATTATAGCACAAATGGCGAGTTTTAGGGTGCTTTGGTAGCTCATCAGAGGTGAAATTTGCATTTTTATATCGTTTATGTTACAATAGAGTTGTTACTTGCGGCCCGTATGTATATATGGCGCCACTGAATGCACCTTACGAAAAGGAGTGTAAAAATGATCAACACCGATACGAATGCAGTATTGAATTTTGAAGAAGATTCAAATGAAGATGGCCGGGATAATCCAGCTAATGAATGGAAATTGGTAGTTTCAAAAAAGAAACTTCCCAATAATCATGGGAATGCAAAATTCAAAAAGCCTCAAAGAAAGTCCTACACTAATATTGCTCACAGAGAAGCCTATATTGAAGAGCAGCTATCCAAGGAGATTGAGCCGAACTACGATCCAATCGATGCGGCAAAAATTTCTTACCCAATCGCCATCATTAAGGGTAAATTACCGGAGGAAAAACGCATGAGACTCGACAAGAATGGCGTGCCTTGTGGCAAAGTAGAGGTGACGCCTTTTGTAGAAGATTTTTGGCTTCCTTATAAGAAGCAAATCAGACTCGACAAGAATGTCGATATTGCGATAATTCACTACCCCTTCAAATATAATAGGCAGTGGTATACTAAAATTTGTTTTCAGCTGAATAATCTCTACGATGAGCCGGTATTAAATAATGGTTCTGGCTACCTGTATCAACAGTTAACCAAAAGAGATAAGCAGGTGAATCTCTTCGAGAGTCAAAATGATTCAAGCAAGGTGAAGATGACCTACGTGGCGCCATCTGAACTTGATGAGTTCATTAAGGAACTTAGACGGATGTCCCCTAATCATCGAGCTGAACGGCTTGTACGTAAAACCGTACGCCCGACAACGGAAGAAATTGAGAAGGTGGTATGCGATGCATCATTACACTGTGTCAGGAAGCTTCTGGCGGAATATATTAAATCCACCGGAAGAAAAGACATTAAATTTGTGGCATACAACACCTACAAACATAACGAAAATGAGATTCTGGAAGAGCTGGAGAAATCCGGCCAGATTAATTTCTAAAATTATCTATGTTTCTAAACAAAATGATTTTTCTGAACACATGAGATTTTGTAACTACACACCTTTATTTTTATTCGAGGAGAGCTTTAGAAGTTCTCCTCTTTTTCTTGGCTTGATTTTTTAATTATTTTTTTGACACAAAAAATACCCCCGAGGGGGTATTAATTATTTACGTAGACCGAGTTTGGCAACTGTTGACTTGTAAAGCTCAAAATCAGTTTTCTCGAGGTACTTCAATAGACGTTTGCGGCGACCTACCATTTGCATGAGTCCGCGACGAGCCATAAAGTCGTGCTTATTCACCTTTACGTGCTCAGTCACTTCTTTGATACGCTCAGTCAAGATAGAAACTTGCACCTCTGGAGAACCCACATCTTTTGCATTGCGAGCAGTGGCTTGAATGGCCTTAGCTTTGTTCTCTTTTGTAATCATATTGGTGCTATCTTAACATAAGAGAGCAGGAATTTCAAGAGGTTGGATTTATTTTTTCTCAATTTTCCGCCATAAAATTATCTAAGGTAACCGCGTCCTCAATTTTATATGGGCCGACTTGAATACGTCGAAGCGCCGTAAGGTAGGCAGAAGTGCCGAGTGATCTTCCGATATCCTCGCCCAGGGTGCGAATATAAGTACCAGAAGAGACGTGGGTGCGAATTTTAAGAGATGGATACGCGTAGTCTAATATTTCTAAGGCGTAAATTTCAACTTGACGGGAGGGCATTTCAACTTGCTTCCCTTCACGAGCCAATTGATAGGCACGTTTACCATTAATTTTAATAGCAGAAAAGGCCGGGAGAGTCTGAGTAATTTGACCCAGGAATTTTTGGCAAGTAGCTTCAACCTCTTCTCTAGTCGGGATTTTAGTAACTTCATGAGCAGTAATTTCACCCTCAGGATCACCGGTGGTACTGGATTTACCAAGTTCAATGGTAGCCTCATACCACTTGTCGAGCTTCAAAAAAGTATCGGAAAGTTTGGTGGTTTTATGAGTCAAAATAATTAGGAGCCCGGTAGCGAAAGGATCGAGAGTACCAGTATGGCCGACTTTCACTTTCTTCCCTTCCTGCTCACTAAGTTTACGACGGACCCGCGCGACCACGCCAAAGGAAGTCATCTGATCCGGTTTGTCGATTAATAATATATCCGGATTTTGACGCGGATCGAGATTGATGGATGATTCTGGATTTTCGGTATGAGGATTGGTCTGAGGTAAGTTTGGTTCTGAGTTCATTTTTACATTCCTGGAATATGAAAGGCGGTTGGGTCAATTTTAGCTGGTGCTGGCTCAGCTGGCTCTTCTGGTGAGAAAATCGCAGCTGGTTCAGCGATTGGAGCTGTGACGGGAGCACTGGTATCGATTGGCTGAGAAATCAGTGGCGACTCAGAGGCAAAAGTGCGGAGTGGTGGTTCGGCTGGAGATTCCACTAAAACTGGAGATTCAAGTGGAGCTTGAGCAGCCTGGGCGGCCTCAGTGGCGGCGGCAGCCTGAGCGAAGAAATCAACATCTGGAGTTGATGGAGCCTCTGGTGGCATTGGTGGCATTGGTGGCATCGGTGGCATTGGAGGTATTGACTGCGTCAGGTCGGCTGGGTTTGGATTAGTAAAATTTTGATTATTAACTGGCGATTGATTTGGCATAGCGGCAGCATCAAAAATTACTGGAGCTGGTGGGACCGGTGGTACTGGTTGGGTGAATTGCGCAGACTGCATCGGTTCCATGTATGACATTGATTGAGCCTGGGTCACTGGGGGATTAAATTGCATTGGCTGAACAGGGGCTGACTGATCAGAATATTGCATTGGTTGGATAGACTGAACTGGTTGAACTGGCTGAGCCGGTGGTATTGGCTGGGTTGGTTGTGCTGACTGGATTGGCTGTGATAGCTGGATTGGTTGTGTTACTTGGGTTGGTTGAGCTGGAGCCAAATATTGCACTGGTTGTTCTTGTGAAACTGGAGCGACAAATGGAGCTGGCGCTGACTGGGGTGCCGCAAGGTTTTGCGCAAAATTTAGTGGTGGAGTCGGCATGACTGGCGCCTGATAATTTGGCGTTTCATTAGTGTAGTTTGGTTGAGGTAGACTAGGCTCTGGGTTTTGGATGAAATTATTTTCCATCACGGCCGAGGCTGCGGCGGCGGCAGGATTAATTGGAGCCTGATAAACTGGAGCTTGCTGAGGTTCAAGAGATTGAGGGAGTGGAGCCGACTGAGACTCAACCACCTGAGGCGCGGGAGTTGACTGTGATTCGGAAGGCTGAGGGGCTGGAGCTACCTGAGAGACTGGTTGAGGTTCTTGAGGTTGAAGTGTTGGAGAAATTTGAGGTTCAAGGGATTGAGCAACCGGAGTTGATTGGGATTCAAGTGGTTGGCCATCAAGTGTTTGATTAGGATTTGGTTCAATCTCAATATAATCAAGCGGACTATCGGAAACCGGAATGGACTCTACGGGATCTGAATCAACTGCGACAGCTGGGGTAGCCGGAATAACAGACGCTTCTGGAGCTTGTACTGCTTCTGAGGTTTGGACTTCATTTGAGGCTTGGATTTCGGCTGGAGTTTTAATTTTCTCCATAATTTGAGATGAAATTAACTGTTGGTTGGCGCCAAAGGACATCAATTTCGAGGCAATTGACATAGTATTTGAAGAGGTGCGTGGATTAGAAAAATGATCCGTAGAAGCGACAATACCAGTGAGAAGCGCGGTTGCAACCTGTTCACTGAAACTGGCTAGTCCAAGCCTATCGGCCAGACCCACAATCATTTCAGAGATAGAGGAAACATTAGAGTCCTGCCATTCGAGTTCAGCAAAACGACCCGGAGTATCGACAGTAAGATTAATCGCAGTGGCATCGTGCATAATGCGACCATATTCGGAAAGCGCTGGGTCAATTTCATCACCAGAAATGACATTGAAACAAATTACTAGATCAACATTATAGTCACCGTGAGACATACTGAGGTCGGATTGGCCAATGGTGGCCTTATATGGCGTGACGTAAACTTTGACAAAATCACCTTCGATTTTATAACTAATATGATCAACCTTATCCTTACTGAGAGCAATAATAAAATCCTGCAAACTGTTGGTGGTTTTTTCGAAGGTTTCTTCTGGTTTCAAAAATTGCAAAACATTTGGCACCTGGCCGGAAAAGATCGCCGTAACATGCTTCCGCATGGTGTCAAGAATCATAGCAAGACCGAGCGCGGCGGAAATTTCGTCGATATTCGGATTTTTGGAAAGCGCAATGAGAATATTTTCACTGGCTTTAATTTTTTCGACCACACGGTTAGTAATATTACTGATATCATCAAGAGCCGGCAGCTCGCCAGCTTCGGCATTTTTAATGGCATTAGTGACACTACTACCAAGTTTAGGATTAATAGGTGAATTTGAATTTTGATTATTTGTTTGCATTTTTGACTCTTTTCCTCTTAAAATATAACATAATCATCTTGGGGTTGCAAGGAAAACTAACACGGTTATAATAGAGGTATGCCAGAGTTACCAGAAGTTGAAACAATCCTCAGGGGGGTTTTGAAATTTACTAAACATAAATCTGTGGGAAAAGTCAAAATTAGTTCCCTCTCCTCTTTTTATGGACCAAAGGAATTAATCGAAGGACAAAAGATTTTGGGCATGCGCCGATTTGGCAAAGCCTTGATTTTTGATTTCGAAAATGGCGTTTCAATGATGGTGCATCTGAGAATGACCGGGCAATTAATTTATCGAAATCTAGGAACCGAATCTGGTAAAGATTTCGTGAAGATGATTTCGCAAGGTGATTTTAAAACGGAATTGTTCGACAAGGATGGTTTTTCGGGCGGGCATCCTAGCGAAAGTTTTTATGGAGGTTTACCGAATAAACAAACACGAGTGGAGTTTGAAATTTACGAAAAAACTGCGGCTGGTGAACTAGAGCAGGTCGGTACGCTTTATTTTAATGATCAGAGAAAGTTTGGTTTTTGTAAGGTCCTAGAAACTAGCGAAGTTATGAATGAACCTTTTATCAAGAAGCTTGCCAAAGAGCCGTGGGATATGACGGATGAAGAATTCAAAAAGAATTTGATGCGACACAAAAAAGCTTTGATTAAACCGACGATTCTAGACCAAACAGTGATCTGTGGTTTGGGGAATATCTACGCCGACGAATCACTCTATTTTGCTAAAATCCACCCAGAACGCATTGTGGAAAGTTTGAGTAATGAAGAAATTCATGAACTATTAATTGGTGCGCGTACGGTCATGCAGGAATCGATTGATTCTGGTGGCAGTACGATGGCTACTTATGTGAAAGCCGATGGTACGAAGGGTGATTATTTAACTAAATTTGCCAAAGTTTTTCGTCGCGAGGGCGAACCATGCGAACGATGTGGTACGGAAATTATTAAAATTAAAGTTGCAGGACGTGGCACGCACCTTTGTCCATACTGTCAAAAGAAATTTTAGGATCTAAATGATTTATATTTTCGACGGAGAGGATCGCAAAAAAGCTGAACAAAAATCTCGGATGATTTTGGGAGAAAAAATTGAAATCATCGATGCAGATAATATTAACCGAGCCGAACTAGAATCGATTTTTCTCGGTGTGACTTTTTTTGAGGCGGAGCGTCGAATCTTGATTAAGGATTTATTTTTGAAAAAAGATTTGGTGGAGAAACTGCCAAACTTAATAAATACGCCACATAAAATTGTTCTACTTGAAACTAAACTCGATAAGCGTGGGGCGGTTTATAAGGAACTAGTGAAGCTGGCAAAAACTAATTCGGAGATCAAGTTCGAAACTTTTGCCGCTACCGAGCAGACGGTGGATCGTAATGCGGTGTTTCGAATTTTTGATTTAGCGATGACGGATGGCAGACGCGCGGTAAAAAATTTGCAAGCTATTGAATCCGATAACGATCCTTATGCGACGATTGGCGCTTGGACGAAAAAGGCTTGTGATTTACTAGAGCGAAATCCCAAAAAAGCCCGGACGATTCTAAAGGAATTAGCTAAAATCGATGTGCTAGTAAAATCGACGGATTTTAGTAAAGAGCCCTGGATATTACTTGAGGGATTATTACTGAGGATTCCTAATCTTTAAAATTAATTTTCAGATTTTAAGATTTTAAGGTTTTCCGATTTTCAGATTTGAGATTTTTGCACAAAAAAGACCTCCGAAGAGGTCTTTTTACTAAGCAGCCTTTTTGGTGGTCTTCTTAGCGGTAGTCTTTTTTGCGACAGTCTTTTTTGCAGTAGCCTTCTTGGAGGTAGCTTTTTTAGCGGTGGTTTCAGCCTTGACACCATTAGAGGTCTTAGCAATTTTCACCAAGCTAGCCTTACGACGAGAAGCGGTATTCTTCTTGATGAGGCCTTTCTTTGCAGCCTTGTCGTATTCAGATTGAGCTTTGGAAAGATTTTCAGCAGTTGGGTTAGCTTTGAAAGCTTTAAGAGCGTTCTTGATGAACTTCTTAATCTGTTGATTCTTTGCAGTGCGTTTGACTGCTTGACGAGCTGCCTTTTTTGCAGATTTGATAATCGGCATTATAGTTTCCTGTTTAAAACGATTTAATGATTAATATACTTGTGGAATATTATACATGATTTTCATAGATTGTAAAGATGGGGGCCAGAGTCTATAATAAAAATATGAACATTTTAGAATCGACCGTCTTAGGTCTTGTACAAGGTATTACTGAATTTATCCCAGTGTCCTCCTCTGGACATCTCGAAATCACGCAGCGCATTTTGGGTGCGGGTGGACGTGCGGAAGATTTTCATTTCTTTTTGGAATTAATTAATTTTGGTACGCTGTTTGCGTTACTTTTCTATTACCGCCAAACGATTTGGGAAATTTTACAACGCGTGTTTATCAAAAAAGATTATAAGCTTACGTTAAATATTTTAATCACCTCAATCCCTGCCGGCATCATCGGCTTGGTGCTTTCAAAATTAATCGAAAAATTACCATTCTTCTCGAGCCTCGCTACGATTGGCTTTGCCATGGGTTTTGTCGGGCTAATCATGATTTTTGTGAATAAATTACCACATTTATCGAAACTAAAAGATGAAAACGAATTAACTCCAGGCCGCGCTCTAGCGATTGGCTTAGCGCAAACTTTCGCTTTGATTCCTGGGGTTTCACGCTCTGGTTCGACCATTATCACGGGTCGCGTAATGGGGCTTGATTCGAAGTCAGCGGCTAAATATTCTTTCTTGGCAAGTCTGCCAATTATGATTGCAGTCTGTGGTAAATCCCTACTTTCAAGTTCTTCGAGAGCTTATATTACTAGCAATTTAGGTATGCTTTTACTTTCAAATCTGGTTGCTTTTGTTTCTGGTTTAATCGCACTACAAATCGTAATGAAATACTTTAAGAAAGAGAAGTCAATCCCAAGCTTCGGTATTTACCGCGTGATTTTATCTCTTGGAATTTTCGCCGCATTACTACTCTTCTAAAATATTCTGCCTAGAAAAAATCCGGCGTATGGCCGGATTTTTTATTTCTTTCGCAATTTATTGTAAAATTTTTTATAGCCAAAACCCAAGACGGCCAAGGCGAGCAAGACCGTAACCAAAAAATTAAAGACGAAGTTTCTTAGGTAGTAGAAAAAACTTGTTAAGCCAAAAAGAACTAATACTATGCCGATATTTTTAAAATGAAGATGAATTTTAGCATATTTTTGAACATTAACATAACGATAGGCCGTCATAGTGAAGTAAGCAATCAATGTTGAAATTGAGGCAGCGAAGAGACCGATATACCTAATTAGCAAAAAATTAACCACTATGTTGACTGCAGCAGAAATGATCGAGGTCTTGGCAATTTCTTTACTGGCTTTTTTAGCGACATAGATAGAGCCGAGAAGCCCCGAAATAGTATTGAAGAATACTGAAACCACCAGAATAGGAATTTGATAATAACTCGAAGTATATTCCTCGCGCACAATTAAGAATTTAAAAAAACATCCAGTACCAGAAATAACCAAAGAACACAAAATGCAGAACACTAGTATGGCCGAATTAAAAGTCTTTGAATAATAACTATGACTATCTGCATCATCCTGATGAATAACTGCTGATTCCGACCATGATAAATTAAAAATATTTGTAAAAGATAGGATGATTGAACTAATTTTATTAGCTGCCGCATAGACGCCGTTTTCTGAAACTCCTAGAATAGTTGTGATTAAAAAACGATCAGATAAATTTACTACCCACCACGATAATTGATTCGGAATTAACGGAAGAGAGTAAGCAAGGAGTTCCTTTAGTTTATGCTTTGAGATTGAATCCCGACTGAGGAACAATACTAGAGACTGCGAGAGTACTAAATAAAGTACCGCTATCAGATTTGCTGAAATAATACCAATCAAAACTCCATTAATTCCCATTTTAAAAGCCACAACGAACAACACGCTGAACATTGCAGTTAGAATCCCATTAATCGAGCTCGCTATGGTGAAGGATTTATTATCACTAAACCCACGTGCTACCTGCAGCAAGACTCCTAGAAAAGTTGCAGTTAAAACGTTCAAAAAGGCTAGAAAATTAAGGGTATTTACCTGTTGAAAAATAACACCTACTATCAAAAAAATTACCGAATAAACCGCCGACAGCAAGATTGAACCGTATGTTATGGTGGAAATTAAGGCACGTTTATCTCGACGTTTATCGCCATCCCGATAATCAATAAGAAAACGAAAAACTGCCTGATCGATTTGAAAAAATAGTAATGGAATCGCCAACGAAACAACAGTCTGAACTATATCGAGAAAACCAAATTCAGACTTAGACAGGAAGGCGGTATAGAGCGGCAATAATAAGAAAGTGACAATCTTTGTAGCAAACTGTCCAATGCCAATAATTATCGTATTTTTAATTAAATCCTTATTTCGACTCATCTTTTAATTCCCTATCTAGCTTTATAAAATGCTTTTCGGCGTTATGATGAATTTCTTGGCCGATTTTTGGTTGCAAATAGAACAATTCATTAATGTAGTCATCAATATGCCAGTTTTTGTCAAAATCAAAAATCTTACCATCAAATCTAATTGAAGCCAACATGTTTTTGGTTTTTTGACTATAGATAATTGGCAAAGTCGGAATCTCAAAATGCAAGCCAAGAACTGTTGAATGAAAACGCGTGCCGATTACGGCAGTGGCATTTTTAAATAATTGGAGAACCTCCATAATATTACCGTGATAAAAATAGGTGTCTATTTGAGTTTTTTCGGATTCCGTAAATTGAAGGCCTAAAACTTTCCTAATACCCAACTCGTCGCCATCTTTTTTGCAAAACGAAATCAGCACAACCCGATAATTTTGCAAAATAAATTTCTTAATTGCAGAATGTAAAAATTTCAAATATTCCTCTTCTTGTTTTTCAAGATTATTTTGAGCAAAATCCATAATAGAAATAATCACGTATGGTTCTTGGTGTTTCGTAGATAGGTGCAATTTATCAGATTCCGGTAATGAAAATACAATGTCCGAAGCCATACGCACGTTTGGTAAATCCTTAAAAAGATTATAGGAATACTCGTCTCTAAAACAAACATCGTTAACCTTAGAGAAAATTTTATAATATTTTTTTAAATATCCTTCGGTTTGATATGGACCAAAATTGCACCCAAGATAGAAATTCTTTTTATTAATATTTAAATAATTCTCACTACTCCTACCTTCAATAAACATTGAGCCACCAATCAAAACTTCCAATGGATGATTCTTTAATTTAGGATAGACTAAATCAATTTTATTAAATGAAATAAGTTTAACAAGCTTATTTAGTAATCGTGGAATATAAATAATGCGTAGATTTGGTAAATTTAAATAACTTTTAGTACGCGAAAAAGCAATAAATTTTTGATTAGGGTAACGTTTTGCCAAAATAAACAAAAATAAATCGTCACCAAGATTATTGTTAATATAGGCACGTACAACTACAGATTTTTCTCGCACTAGAAAATACCTCCTAAGATTGAACGATATGGTACCGTTTCATTCCAGCCCATAAGACCATTGGTCAACCAAGAATACAAGGCACACATTAGTACTAAAATGAATACCATCAAATATTTATCTTTGTCAATTTTTTTCAATAGTCCTTTGTATAGTAGTAGAATTGCAAATGCGTAATAATAAGAAATGCGTTGCATATTACCAAACATAAAAGCCATGCCCAAAATAGTTAAAGATAGACAATACGTACGCATATAGAATACTAGTTCGGAATCACTCATGATTTTTTTCTTATACAAAAGTATTGGTATTAGGATTGCTAAAATTTTAATTACATAATCGATTACCGATAAATTTGCAGTAAATTGATTAATATAGGCATCGTACTTATTATCAATAATTCCGTTCACAATTAAAGTATTAATAATTGGATATGATACAAATGATAGTCCAAAAATAGCCGCAAAAATCACAAAGAACTTAACGTGCGAAATATTTTTCAAGCTAGTAAATGAAGGGTAAGCAAAATATAGTGGCACCATCAAAAGCATTGTTTTATGGAAGCCCATACCCAAGAGAATCGTCATGACGAACATGAGAAGTTTTCGTTTCATAACATAAAAATAAGAGAACAGCCCGATACTGATCGCAACTGATTGACGATAAAGATTAAGCGAACGATTAAAATAAAGCAAAAGATAAATTAAATAGAAAAAGGCGATATATTTTCGATCTTCCTTAAAAAGTTTAGTTAGACCTAAATAGGTAACCATAAGTAGTAGTAGATGCATAAAGAAATACATCACATTGATATCGGTAAAGAAACGGGAAATTATAAAATTAAATAAGACATACAAAAACTCCGTATCGGCAGTCTTAACGTAATCAAAAAATTGATCAATGCTCGAGATTTTTTGCATTTTTTCAAACACGTAAGTAATGTAACCCTTTGTATCAGTACCTACACCATACTCTCTTAGGCCGGCCAAAATTGATGGAATTAAAAAGGCCAGGAAAATTAATATAATATAGAGTGGTTTAGGTATTTTCTTGTAATATTTTTCCGCAAAATAGGCAAATGCAAAGGCGATCGCGAAAGTAATAAAATAAATTATCATAGTCCCCCCTTCAATATAAGTCGCAACTTAAGAACTGAGATTAACATATTATAACAATGTAATTTAAATAAAATATAAATTAAAATTTTATTAAGTTTGGCGTATCTAAAATCACTCGCTTTAATTTTAATTCGAAAAATACCTTGCTTCAAATTATTTTTTATTTCAGACGAGGCCTTACCCAAACGAATTAAATCAATAATTTGTTCACAAAGAAGTTCAAGGTAATAAAAATTTTTAAGATAGATTAGTTCTGGAATTCTCTGGTTTTCCAAAAAATTATCAATTGTTTTAATTTTGTACCGATCTTCCGCTATGATATTTTTTCTTGGCTTGCCTGAACCGGAATCAGTTTTTTCGTAGTCATAGGCAACCAAGTCTGTCCTAACGATAGACTTAGCTTTTAACAGAACATGAAGATTAAAAAATCCATCTTCAAAACGATAAATTTTTTCATCAAAACGAATATTATTATCAACGATATTTTGCCTACGATAAGCTTTTGATACTGGCATACGCATAAAAGCATAATTCATACCATATTTCTTGGATGCATATTTTTCAGAAAAAAGTAACGCAGAAAATTTTACAGCAGAGGAATCATTATAGTTTTTAAGTTGTGATTTTATTATGTCAGTAGAAACTAAATTCTGATTTTTATTTTTTAAATAATTAGCATTTACGTCACACAAAATTAAGTCTGGATTTTTTTCTTTTTTTATAATCTCGTAAATAGAATTCAGAGAATCTTGAAGCATCACATCGTCAGCATCCAAGAAAATAATATATTCACCGCTAGACTTATCCAAGCCATAGTTTCTTGCACTCGAAACACCACCATTTGGTTTGGAGAATAATTTTATTTCAGGAAACTCCGTAGATACTTTTGTGCAGATTGCAAAAGTTTGATCAGTAGATCCATCGTCAATAACTATTAGTTCATAGCTATGAAAATTTTGATGAACAATAGAATAAACAGCCCGTTGAATTGTTTTCTCGGAATTATATGCAGGAATAATAATTGAAAAAAACGGAGCTGACTTAATCATTATTTGTCGTCCCTAAATTGGTAATAGAATTGATCGCGTTTTTGATCCAATAGATTTTTTGAATATTTTGCAGAACGTTCAAAATTAATCTTGGCATATTTTCTTCGCTCTTCCTGTGTCATTTTTGTGATAACTTCTTCAATCTGCTGCAGATCACCACGAGGAAAAACAAATCCCGGATTACACAGCTCAATATTTCCCCCACCATCGGAAGTAATAGTTGGACAAGCCATAGACATAGCTTCGACAAGCGCTCTACATACACCCTCGGTATAGCTTGGTTGAATATAAATGTCGATATTTTTCAACCATTCGATAACATCGTCATGCGGTAACCCGCCAATAAATTCCACTTCATTTTTTAACTCAAGTTCGGCAGCAAGATTTTTTAAGTAAGAATTATCTCCAATACCAACAAGTTGGTATTTAATTTTATAACCTTTGTCCTTAAGTTTTTTCATCGCTCGAATAACATCTTGTTGCCCCTTCCAACGAATATGCACAAAACCAATTGTACCAAGTACAATTTTATCCTTGTTTTGATTGATTTTTTCTAGACGATCTAATAAAATCTTCTGATTTGGCTCAGGAATTTCAACATCAGAACAGGCTAGGCATTTTCCGTTTGATGGATAACGACTTTGCAAAAACTTCTCTGTTACATATGCAGCATAATCAGCATTTTTTATAATTTTTCTAGCCTGATTATCATAATGCTTTGCGACTATCTTACCCAACTTCGTACCATGATACCAGTAGCTGTCATAGATATCACTTGCCACCTCGACGAGTAATGGCTTGTTCATTTTTTTAGCAATACGACTAGCATTAATTGTGTAGAAGTTCCCTGGATCACGAACAATTACCTTATCGGCAGCAGCGATGGCCTGTTTTAAATCGTGACGAATTTTAGCTCTTACCAATGGATTTAGTGCACGAGTTTTTGGTGTCATTAAATCAACTGTAGTGACAATTTTAAAACGCGGATCGTCCATTATAGAATTGAATTTTTTCTTTGCGTATTCCACATCATAAATCTGCTCTTCTTCACGAATGAAAAAGGTCAACTCATCGCAGTAATTTAAATATCGCTGAAAAATTTGATTGTTTAAATTTCCATCAACGTAAAGTTTTCCGTTTTGATCTTTTTTAATACGAGAACCACCATGTACAAAAAGTAGTTTCATCTCGATTATTCCTCATCCTCTACGATTTGAAGGTGAGCTTCTTCGAGCTGGATTGGATCGACGAAGGAAGGTGAACTCATCATGAGGTCGACACCAGAACCATTCTTCGGGAAGGCCACGATATCACGGATATTTTTATTATCATTTAAGACCATGAAAATACGTTCAATACCGAAAGCACAGCCAGCGTGAGGAGGAGCACCAAATTTGAAGGCATTTAACATACCACCAAAACGAGCTTCAACATATTTCTCATCATAACCGAGAATACCGAAGACTTTATACATCACTTCTGGGCTGTGATTACGTACGGCACCGGAACAAATTTCAAAGCCATTCATCACCATATCATATTGGTCGGCGACAATGGCAAGCTTTTCGGCATCAGTCTCGGCGGCTTCGAGTGCCTTAAGTCCACCTTTTGGCATAGAGAATGGGTTGTGGCCGAAGTCTAATTTGTTTTTACCTTCATCCCATTCATAAAATGGAAAGTCTACAATCCAACAAAGTGCGACAAGATTATCGTCTTTCAAGTTGAAATGATCAGCAAAGGCGATACGAAGTTGGCCAAGGACCTTGTTAACTTTTGAGAGTGAATCAGCGCCGAAGAAAACAGCATCGCCATTCTCAGCACCGGTGAGTTCTTTGATTTTAGCTAGTTCTGTTTCGGTGAGGAATTTAGCGATTGGACTTTTCACTTCATCATTTTCATACATGATGTAAGCAAGACCACCCGCACCAAGCTTGCGGGCTTTTTCGGTGAAATTATCAATTTGGGAACGCGAAAGAGTGGCGCCATTTTTCACACAAATAGCCTTGACGGATTCGGTTTGAAAAACCTTAAAGGCAGTATCTTTCAAAGCTTCTTTCAGATCGATTAATTCCATGCCATAACGAAGATCTGGCTTATCCACACCAAAACGGTTCATAGCTTCCTGATATGGGATACGTGGAATTTCTTCTGAGAGCAATTTCTTGTGAGCAAAATCGGTAACCAAAGTTTTAATTAGCGGTTCCATAGTGGCGCGCACCACTTCACCCTCTTCAACGAAAGACATTTCGAGATCGAGCTGATAGAAGTCGCCATAAAGACGGTCGGCGCGTGGATCCTCATCGCGGAAACATGGGACGATTTGATAATAACGAGGAATCCCACCAACCATGAGAAGTTGTTTGAACTGTTGTGGAGCTTGAGGTAAGGCATAAAACTGTCCTGGACGAAGTCTGGATGGTACGAGAAAATCACGTGCGCCTTCTGGACTGGAGTTAGCCAAAATTGGGGTAGTGACTTCGATAAAATCGTGGGCTTCCATATAATCACGCATGAAGTGATAAAATTCAGCACGACGACGAAGCGTACGCAACATACTTGGGCGACGTAAATCAAGATAGCGATATTTAAGACGAAGTTCTTCGCCGGATTCTACACCGTCATCATGAGTATTAACCGGCAAAGGTTCGGAACGGTTTAGTAATGTAAGAGATTCGACGACCAATTCAATGTCGCCGGTAGCGATATGCGGATTACGCAGGGCAGGATCGCGCTCACGAATTAGGCCAGTAGCCGAAATGACAAATTCATCGCGCAAACTTTCGGCGATGGCAAAATTTTCAGCATTTTCCGGGGTAATCACTAGCTGAATAATCCCCTCGTGGTCACGCAAGTCAATGAAGATTAATCCACCGTGATCACGTCTAGAATTTACCCAACCAGAGACTGTAGCATGTTGATTGATTTGTTGTTTTAGTTCTCCAGACAGTTTTCTCATAATCTCTATTATAACATAATAAACCAGTCAACTTTTCAAATTCATCAGTGAAAGAAAAATATCGCTGGATAGCGATATTTGTCCTCAAATATTAATCCTTAAAATTGAATTTTGACTATTCAAGACTAATATTCGATATACTCTTGCCATGGGGCAGGAGGAATTTTCGACTTTTTGCGCGAAGATTCACGTTTAAGTCTACGCATATTTACGAATGCATCTCCTTAATAATCATTGCACACGACCTAGCCCCCACCAGCCACCGAGTGACTAAAAAGTGCAATAGAACTTATTTTATCAAATATTTTATTTTTGGCAAATTTTAGGTATTGACAAGCACTTTGAAGATGCTTATGGCTATTGACAAATATAGGTAAATTATTGTTTTATATTTATTTTCTGCGCAAAATGTGGTATAAACGGGGCATGGATGAGATTAACCTCGGAGAAATGTTCGCCTATTTTAAGGCTAAACTCCATATTTTACTAATAATTTTAGCCCTAATTTTTGGATTAGGATCTTTTTACGTGTTTTTCATGCAAAAGCCAAAATACGAAGCGACTGCTACGGTGATTGTAAGTTCAGATAAGTCAAATGCAAATCTTCCGGGCGAAGTAGCGACTAACAAAAATTTAATTGATACCTATACTCAGGTAGTAAAATCACATCGTGTACTTGATAAGGTAAAAAATGACATAAACATCGAACAGCCTTATGATGAAATGCTGAAAATGATTAATGTTTCCGCAATTAAGGGTACGGAAATTATTAATATTACCACGACCGATCGCGACGCGGAATTTGCAACGAAGATGACCAACAAAATCGCCGATCACTTCGTAAAAGAAATTGCCAAGATTTATAATGACCGCAATATTAATGTGCTCGACTCAGCGGTTACGCCTACGGAGCCGGCCAATATTAAAATTGTGCGCCAAGAAATTATGGTTTTTGCAGCAGGTTTAATCGTCAGTGTCTCGATTCTCTTCTTAGTATTTTATTTCGACCGCTCAGTGAAGACGAGCGAACAAGTCGAAAGTCAGTTGCACTTGCCAGTGATTGGTAAAATTCACATGATTGATGCCGAAAAAGAACGCTTGAAGCGCCGCCAACGCGCCTTAGCCCTGAAGGCGAAGAAGGAAGCTAAAGATGGTGATTCTATGGAAAATGCTAAAAATGACGAGGAGGCTTCCGAAGAGATTTCCGAAGAAGATCTAAGTAGTGAATTGATTTTGAAAAATAATCCAAAATCGATTATCAGTGAAGATTTCCGTACCGTACGTACTAGCCTGGATTTTAGCTTGGTGGGCAAGAATAATAATTCCCTCGTACTCACTAGTACGGCGCCAAATGAAGGCAAAAGTTTCGTTTCCGCGAACCTTGCCATCGCTTTTGCCAATACCGGCAAAAAAGTACTCTTAGTCGATGCCGACATGCGCCTGGGTCGTCAACACGAAATTTTCGAACTCTCAAACCAGGCTGGTCTCTCGAATCTGCTAGTCGAAACCGCTGGCGACCGTTTACGTAAATACGTCCAGAAGACAGAGATTGAAAATCTTTCCGTAGTGACGCGTGGTGTAACCCCACCAAACCCAGCAGAATTAATTGACTCGAAGCAGATGGAAAAATTCATCGCAACAGTAAAATCAAAATACGATTACGTCATTATCGACTCGGCCCCGGTCTATAACTTGGCTGACTCGCTAATTATTTCCAAGAAAGCCGATCGCACAATGATTGTCTGCCGTGCAAACAAAACTAACATCGACCATGTAAAAGATGGTTTGAAGTCTCTTCAAGCAATTGACGCCAATGTAGCCGGCGTGATTCTCAACCAAATCCCTCTAGAAAAACGCACGGGATATTATAATCAATATTATCTATAAATATAAAACCAGGAGGTGGCATGATTGATACGCATCTGCATATTTTGCCAGGAATCGATGACGGTAGCCGTGATTTTCAGGAAAGTATTGCGATGGCCAAAAAGCTTGTCGCACTCGGATTCACTGGCGGCTTTACTACCTCCCACTTTATTCCGAATAGCGATCAGCTCGCGGATAATAAAACCAAGTCGCGTCTACGCAAAGAGCTACAAAAACAACTAGATGAGTTAGGTATCCAATTCAAACTTTACCCGGGTAATGAAATTTATGTGGATCCAGAAATGGTGAAATACATGCAAGAAGATCAGGCATCGCTACTGGGTGAAACCACTAAACTTAGTTCCGACGCTACGAAAAATAAAAAGAAGAAACACTACGCACTTTTCGAAGTGCCGTTTATGACCGAAGTAGGATATTTACGTGAAGTGATTTTTGAAATGAAGAGTCAAAATATTGTGCCAATTTTAGCCCATCCGGAGCGTTATGAGTTTTTACAGAAGAAACCGGAAAAAGCCCTGGAACTTCGTAAAATTGGCGTAAAATTACAATGTAATATCGGCAGTATGGCTAAACAATACGGTCCGAAGCCAGCCAAAACCATGAAATATCTTCTAAAGCACGGCCTAGTGGATTTTCTCGGGACCGATGCCCACCATGCAGATGGAAGCGTGTTCGAAAAATATGAGAAGGCCTGCAAAAAAATTCGAAAGATCATTACCGACGAGGGGCTGAAGAAGCTACAAGAAAATAGTCTTTCGATTAATCATTAAAATAACTTCCGCGTGGGAAGTTATTTTTTATTCTAATGGTGAGCTAGAGTTGGTCTTATTATCAGTAGAGTGATTGTAGCTGCAATACTAAAAGAATAATCTAGTCTCAATACTAAAAGAGTGAGCCGGTGCCACGAATTTCGCTTTGGAGATTCAAATACTTACGATAAATTGCTTGGTGTTCTTGAACTGCCTTAGTATAGGCTGCATCTTCGAAAGGCAGAATCACGAAGTAGAGTGGAGAATTCTTTCCACCACAAATTTCCTTCGTGTCACCATAAGCAAGAGTACTTGGGATATGTAATTCACGAACCCCGCCAAGCTTAGCACCGACTAGACCATCTGACCAACCGGTAATCAAGCTACCAGAGCCAGTAACATCAAGTGGATCCTTCAAAGATTTTGGATTATTATTGTCATCAAAAGATGAATCAAACACAGACTCATCAGAACACCAACCAAAGTAATAAGCTAGATATTTACTCTCTTTTTCAAGAGTCGCGCCAGTACCAACGGTGAGGTCGATAGATTTCAAACCATCATTTTGAGCGCGAGAAACATTATAGGATTTAATATTACTACGAGCGGATTTGAGTGTCTCAAAGTATTTATCATTGAGTGCTTTCACCGCATTATCTTTATCTTTTTTCTTCTCGTCTAATTCCTTAGCCAAAACCTTAAGCTCAGCGTTTTGCTCAGCCGTACCTTTTTTACTCTTTTCGCCATTCAAGACAATCAAGGCATAAACCATAATTGTGGAAACGAAGAGTAAGACTGTAATAAAACCGATAATAATGCGTTGTTTAGTGCTTGTACGTAAACTTTTTTCGTCCATATTTTACCTAAATAATTTCTCCACCAATTTTTTCTAATGATTGATTAATACTGTTCATTATAGCAGAGATTTCCTCAGAAAGGAGAGTCTTCTCAGTCAAGGCGAAATTCAGGTGGAAGCTAAGGTTTTTTGTATCAGCACCTTCGGCTTGATAGATAGAGGTAGCTGTGAGATGGAAGATGAGAGATGGTTGAATCTTCAAAACTTCAAGGATAGCATTTTCGACCAAAGCAAAAGGTTTTTCTTCCGAAATCTTGACCGTAAGATCACGATTGACGGCTGGGAAGCGACTAAATTCCTTAATACGTTTATCGGAAGCTTTTTGACCTAGGAGGGACTCAAGATCTAGTTCTAGGCTAGAAGCATTTTTGAGCTTCAGAGCGGTTTTGACAGAATTCTTTAACTCGCCGAGGCAACCAATTTGCGTGCCAGAAAGAAGAATTTTAGCAGCACGCTTTGGCTCGAAATAACCCGAAGCTTCACCGTCGGTGAAGGCTTGGATTTCAAAATTCAGACCGAGTTTGTCGGCGAGATTTTCTAAGATTTGCTTAGAATAATAATAGTCCGCGGTGGAAACTACCGCCAGATGATGTTGCATCTTCGGGGTTTGGTCGGCATTTAATCCCAGAGATTTTCTAGTAATCTGATTCATTTCGTAAAGTGAAAAATCCGCAAAACCGGCTTTTTGGTTTTCACGAACTTTTTCGAGTAGGCTTGGTGTAATGGAAGTACGGAAGAGTTGCAGTTCTGGTGAAATAGAATTGGTGATTTCATAGGCATCCTCGGTATTTTCGCCGACACGTTCGAGTAATTTCTTGGAGATGAAGCTATAAGTCAGAACCTCATGTAGCCCGAGCTCAAGCGAAAGGAGGTTACGCAAGGTAGTTTTTAGTTCAAACATGGCATTCTTTTCAGCGCCAATGAATGGACGAGAAGGCAGACTGAGTGGCAAATTATCAAAACCGAGCAGACGACCGACTTCTTCGATGATGTCCTCTTTGATATGAATATCAGTACGCCAGAGAGGGGACAAAACAAGAAGTTTTTCCGAATCAGAAGCCACCTTGAAGCCAACATTTTCAAGAGTTTGAGTCATCAAAGCCTCGTCGTAGTTCGAGCCGAGAAGTTGATTAATCTCAGAAACTTTCACCGCTACCTGAATTTCAGATAAATCCTGCTTCAGAGAGTCAGCAAAACGGAGTTCAGCACCTGATTTCACGCCAAGTTTAGCTAAACAATCTTTGATGGCTGGAATAGTATTGACGGCTGGCTGACCCTTGGTAAAGCGAGTGATCGCCTCGGAAAAAATACCGTGTGCCATCTGGGTTTTACGTAAATTATAGAGACTAAAGGTGGCCGATTCGAGCAAGATACGGGTGGTCGAGGTATCGATTTTGGTCGATTCCCCACCCATGGCGCCAGCTAAGGCGACTGGAATGTCGTTCGAAGTAATCACAATATCATTGGAATTTAATTCAATAGTTTTGCCATCGAGCAAGGTTAAAATTTCACCAGAGCGCGCCGCACGTACGATGATTTTCGCGTAGTCTAAACCGCCAATTTTGACAAATTTATCATAATCGAAAGCATGAAGCGGCTGACCTAGCTCTAGCATGGTGAGATTCGTGGCATCAACGATGGGATTAACTGAATTAATACCAGATTTAGCGAGCAAAACCGAATCCTCCGTCATATTATAGAGATCAGAAAACTCTGGTGCGACAGGCTGACTAAGATTTAGGTCTTTCACCTCTACTAGACAAGCCGAATAGCGTGGGCAAAGTTTTTGATCGGCAATTTCAATGGAAATTTCATCAGACAGGCCATCTACGGTTTGATCAAAACTCACTGGCTCAAAGAATTTTTGACCAAGAATACCAGAAACCTCACGAGCAAAACCAATCAAACCAAAAGTATCTGGGCGATGAGTGAGAGATTTATTTTCGATATCAAGAATTTTATCATTTAAATCAAAAACATCCGCCAGAGCCTGCCCTGGGCGACCAAGTTCCGCATCAACCTCTGCGATGTACTTATGATCAGAAGAAAGTCCGAGTTCATCTGGTCCAGCCAACATACCAAAACTTTCATAACCACGAAGCTTGCGCGAACCAAGCACGAAATTCTCGCCGCCAAAAGTATCTGGCACGATGCTACCTGGAGTGAGCCAGACGGCGATAATGCCAGCACGAACATTGGGCGCACCACAAACAATTTGGACGAGACCAGAATCCAGAGTAGAAAACTTCTGATTGAGTTCTGGACCGGCGTCGATTTGACAGAGGTGTAGGTGGGTACCCGGAATATCTTCACAGGTTACTACTTTAGCAAGATAGGCACCGCGATATTTTTCAGCCATGTCCATTACGCCTTCGACTTCGACGAGACGTGAGCCGATTAATTGCACTAGCTCTTCGTCGGAAACCGAGACGGATCCGACATATTGTTTGATTTTATTGAGTGAAATAAGCATTAAAATTCCTCCAAAAATTCAAGTTTGGCTGATTCAAAGAAGCGAATATCATTGAGATGATATTTCATAATCACCAGACGATCGATACCGCCACCCCAGGCAAAGCCGTGATAGACTTCTGGGTCAATTCCGGCAGCTTTTAAGACATTCGGATGAATCATGCCACAACCCATAAGTTCGAGCCAGCCGTCGCCCTTACCACCGAGAGAAGCTGGTTTTTCGACAAGTAGCTCTAGAGATGGCTCAGTGAATGGAAAGAAGCCAGGTTGAGTTTTAATACGCAATTTTTCACCATAATAGGTTTCAAAGAAGTTTTTTAAGACGCCGAGCATTTCGGACATATTAGCGGTTTTGGAAACAAAGACACCTTCACATTGATAGAAAGTATGTTCATGAGTGGCATCGACATCTTCATTACGGAAGACGCGACCTGGAATCACCACGGCAATCTGACCATCCTTCTCGAGATTATCTAATCTTGAAGTGAGCGCACGATATTGCATGGTAGAGGTGTGAGCAGGTGGAATAAAACCTTCCTTAGTGCGAAAAGTATCATAACCATCACGAGCCGGATGACCTTCTGGGAAGTTCAAAGATTCAAACATATGAAATTCATCGTCAAGCTGAGTGGATTCCATGACTTCGAAACCCATACGTGAATAAATATCAATCACTCGATCAAGTTCAATCATTAAGGGGTGGCGACTTCCACGATGAAAAGTGATTTTTGATTGATTAACGTCAAATGGGGCGGTAAGATCAATCGCTTTCACGGCAGTATTTTGCTTGGCGGCTTCAAGGGCTTTAATTTGATCGATAACGGCCTGCTTTTTTTGATTCAAAGCTTGACCAAAAGCCTTACGCTCTTCGGGAGCCAAGGTCTTCATTTTTGCGTATTCTTCGCCGAGAGATTTAAGTTCGGCTTTTAGCTGTTCCAATTCCATAACTCCTTCTATTATACTCTGTTTTCAGGTGAAGTTGAAGACGAATTGGGAATAAAAAATCGCGCCAATTCGACGCGATCAATGCAGAGTTTTAGAAGAATTTAATGAAGATTAAAGAGATTACTGCGAGGATGATTAATACTGGCCAAAACCAACCAAATTTACTAGTAGCTTTAAGGTCTTTAGTATAATCAGAGTCTTCCACCAAGTCAGGATCGCTCATTTTAGCTTGCATCCTGGCACGATTTCGAAGGTCTGCGGTAATTCTTTGAGTGAGATCTGAATTTTTATCTTGATCTTTTTGTACAATTACGCCCATCTTTTCCTTTCGATATACATTACCATAGTTTATCATATTATGATATAATTTTTTTAATATTATTAAGGAGGTAAAATGGCAAAAAAGACTAAAAAGTCTGCACACAAGCCAAAAACGACTGTGAATACACCAGAGGTAACCGAAATTAAAGAAGAGGTTATCGAAGTCGTCGAAAAAGTTGTCGACGATAGTAAAAAAGCGACTGAGAAGGCTGAAAAGAAAATGACAAAAGAAGTCCTCAAAGTAGAAAAGAAAATTAAGGAAAGTAAAAATCCATTCAAGGGTTTCTTTGCTCGTAAATATCCTGAAGGTGAGAACATTTTAACGATTTTCGAAACTCCACGTATCTGGGGTGCGGTAATCGGTGAAGTAATCGGAACGATGTTCCTCTCAATGCTTCTTCTCACTCTTGGAATCCAACAACCACTTTATATTTTGTTTGGTTTCCTTGCGATTACCTTGGCAGTTTTTGCCTATTCAGGTGCTCACCTTAACCCAGCCACTACAATCGGCATGATGGCAACTCGCCGTGTTTCTGCAATTCGTGGCGTACTTTACATCGTGGCTCAGGTGGTCGGTGCATGGCTTGGTTTATTAATCATCGGTGGTCTTCGCACGGCTAGCGGTGCTAGCGCTGAACTTCCAGCTCTTACCGCAGCAACCGGTAGTGACTTCTGGAAATACATGTTGATTGAATTCGTCGGTGTCTTCACTGTAGCATTCTTCTTTAACCGCGCACAAGAATACAATCATAAGAAAAGCGCTTTCACCTACGCAGCAATCATCGCTGGTGGTGTAACTCTCGCAGTTCTCTTCTGTTTGATTCTTTCCGACAGCTTCTTTAAGCTTCGCAATAACTTCATCTTGAACCCAGCTATTGCTATCATGTACCAAATTTTCCCAACTTCTGCTGAAAAATTTGACGCTTTGATGGGTACCGTAGCTCTCGAATCTTTGGTTCATATTATCACCCCACTCGTAGCAGGTATTTTGGCCTTCTTCGTGGCTGATGTAGCTAAAGCTCTTTCAGATGAGTGCGAATGTGAATGCTGTGAAGAAAAACATCACCATCATCACGATAAATAATCACTGATGAATAGTATACAAAAAATAAGACTCCTACTGGGGTCTTATTTTTATAGATAAATTTCGGATAGAATTTCTAGCTTTATATTATATATAAAAAATAGCCCATAATAGGCCATTTTTCTAGCGTTCCTTTGGAAAAAGTGGAGTAGCTGGTGGAGTGATTTCAGAAGCTGTAAAGATTTCTTCAATTGTGGCGGTGATTGGCAAAAACGGTTTAAGCAGATGATTAACTAGGAGAAGTTCATTCACGAGATTAAGTAAAATTTGCTTAGCAGCTTCTGGATCAGTCTTAGCCACAGTCCATGGCTTTTGATCTTCGATATGTTTATTGATTAATTGAACTTGACTCCAGGCATAATCAATGGCGCCAGAGAAGTTAAAATTATCCATCAATTCACGATATTCTGGAGTGAATTCAAGAACCGGCGCGTCTGTGAGGCTGACCTGATTCTTTTTGCAGAGAGTGGCTAAACGCTGGACCAGATTACCATAGTCGTTCGCGAGTTCATTATTATAGGCATTTTCAAATTTCTCCCAAGAGAAATCAGAATCCAGGAAGGTATCGATATGGCGAGAGAAGAAATAACGGAAAGCATCAACGCCATGTTTATCCAGTACCTCAATCGGATCCACAACGTTACCGATACTCTTACTCATTTTTGTACCGTTTGCTAAGATAAAACCATGTGAAAGGAGAGTCTTCGGAAGAGGAAGGCCTAAACCAAGTAAAATCGCTGGCCATAAAATAGCGTGAAATCGCAGGATATCTTTACCAACAATACTAACCGTAGCTGGCCAATACTCAGAAATATCCTGTTCTGGGTAACCGAGGACGGTAATGTAATTCGTGAGCGCATCCATCCAGACATACATCACCTGTTCTTCATCCCCTGGTACCGGAATACCCCAAGAAAGGTGCGATTTCGGACGTGAAATTGAAACATCTGGCGCATCGGCTAGAAGTTTCAAAATTTCATTCTTACGAAATTCTGGTAAAATCTGCATCTCACCGCTTTCGATTTTGGCACGAATTTCATCTTTAAAATCACTGATACGGAAGTAATAATTTGATTCAGAGAGGCGAATATATGGAGTTTGATGATCTGGACATACACCCTGATTTTCGGTATATTCTTTTTCCGTGACAAAACTTTCACAGCCCTCGCAATACCAACCATCATAACTGGCGGTATAAATATGGTCTTTGAGTTTTTGCCAAATTTCCTGCACGCGCTGCATATGTTCTGGATTGGAAGTACGGATGTAATCTGTATATTTCACATCAAAACGGGCGATGAATTCTTGGAATTTTTTGGCATTATCGTCAACGTATTTTTGCGTGTCGATACCAAGAGATTTAGCTTTTTTCTCAATTTTATTACCATGCTCATCAGTACCAGCCTGAAAGCGCACTGAGTTACCCAAAAGCTCCTGATAGCGTTTATAAATATCAGCAAGTAAATAATCTTCGGCATGTCCGATATGTGGGAGGCCGTTAACATAAGGTATAGCAGTGGTAATATAGATATTTTTCATAATTTCCTAATAATTATAGCAAAAATCAAGTATTTCCTCAATTCAAAAAAAGAGGCCGGGGAGCCTCTTTTGAATCTTCTATTCGGTAATACTACAAGAGAAGCCTTGGAGATTTTGAGTAGTGAGAACATTATTGATCGAAAGATCAAGTTTGCCATCAGAGTCAGCGGTAGCAAAACTTTGATTTTTAAAGTCATCCGTTTTCTGGTAAGCTTCGAGGTCTTCGGATTTTACAGTGACCGAAAGAGAGACAATTTTACCATCTAGGCCAGAGGTGATAGTCTTGTGATTTTCGGTCTTTTCGGTACGACCATTATTTTCCGTGAGTTGATTTTCAGAATCAATGGCTTGCTTGGCAGTTTTAGCAGCCTCAGTGGAGCTAAATTCATAGACCGTACGAATTTCAATACTGGATAAGGAATCGTGACTGTAAGTAAAAATCTTTGCGATTTCGCCAGAAGCAGCATTATATTTAGTACGATTCTCTTCGGAGACTTTGGTAGCACATTCGAGAATTTGGTTTTCATTAGCAACAACGGTATTTTGATTGTTGGCGCGAGAAGATTTCTTCGGCTGATTACTCAAGGCATTAATCAAGAAGATGGCGCCAAAAATGACACAAATACCGGCAATGGCAATAATGGCAATAATTTTTGGGTCGAGCTTAAGCGGCTTCTTCTCAGGATTTTGCGCCTTAGTGGCTTCTTCGCTTTTCTCTTTTTCGTAATCATGGTAAGAAACCGCACTGCCGATAGAACCTGGGACTGGTTCGGCGGCCTTCAAAGGATTTTTCTCTTGATCTTCAAGGAATTTTTCGTGTTCAGTTTTTTCAGCATCTTCTGTTTGATCTTCTTTGGTAAAATCAACATCATCAGGGGCCGAGTCCTTAGCAGACTCAGCAGTTTTTACCGCCTCGGTATTTTCCGTACCATCCAAATTCATCAGAGGTGAAAGTGGGGTATGACTTGGAGTGGTAAGACTATCAGAATCTTTTGCGGCAGCCGAAGTAGTGGCAGTTTGACTCATAGAAGAAGCAAAATCAGCAGAAGGGGCGATAGTGACCGGTTGGTTAGAATCAGCAGGACTGGCGTCTAAATTACTTAGGTCAATCGCAAGAGATGTCTCAGAAGCTTGATTCGAAGAATTGGTATTTTCGGTATGATTTTCCGTAGTGTAATTATTCAATTCTTCCATTAAATTGGCAAAGTCTTCGGTGTTGTCCGCTTGATTCATGAAACATCCTTTTTATGTGATAACTCTTAAGTTTATTCTATCATAAATTAGCGTAAACTTTATCAATAAATCACGGTATGTTATAATAATTAGGTGAGTAGTGCTTTCAAAATAGCCAAGACTTATAAGACGCTATATCTTTTTAGCGCTTTTTTGCTAGTTTTATCCGGTCTAATCTTTGGATTCTCGAGAGTTCGTTCGGCTTTTGCCGAGACTAAAGATCCAGATGCTGGAGAAATTTCGGACATGCATTATGTGACATTTTTTGCCGACAATAAAACCTTAACGATTAAAACTAACGCCAATACTGTCGAGGAAGCTTTGAAGCGGTCTAATATTGCCTTAGAAAATTATGACAAAGTGGAGCCTGCCCGTACAGAACGGATTAACTCTGATAATTATCGCATTAATATTTACCGTGCTAAACCTGTCACCTTGAGTGATGGACAGAAGACGGTATTTTTAATGACTGCTACTACCGATGAAAAAGCCCTTTTCAAGGAAGCCGGTTTCAATGTTTATGACGGTGATGTAGTGACTAAGGTGGCGGGACATGGCATTTTGGAGGCTGGACTATCGACGAAATATCGCCTAACCCATACGGGTGGCCACAAAGTGACCGTGGAGGAAGAAATTCCATACGAAGAAAAAACTGAAAACGACGCAAGTATGGCGACTGGTCAGACCAAGCTTGAAACCATGGGTGAAGTTGGTCGTAAGCAGTCCGTCTATAAGATCAATATGGTAAACAATGTGGAAGTTTCGCGTGAGCTGGTCTCGACTAATATTATTAAGCAACCAGTGGCTAGGGTGACCAAGGTTGGTAGTAAAAAATCAATTCCACCAGATTGGGAAACCTGTGCAAACTACGCCAGAAGTGCGGGCGTTTCAGAAAATGACCTTTACGTGGCTTTGACTTTAATTATGCGCGAATCAGGCTGTCGTTATGATGCATCAAATGCCGGATCAGGCGCTTATGGTATTCCACAGGCACTTCCAGATTCGAAGATGGCTTCAGCTGGTAGCGACTGGAAGACCAATCCAGTGACTCAAATTCGCTGGATGATTGGTTACGTGACCGGACGCTACGGTGGCTGGAGTCAGGCCTGGGCCTTCTGGAGCAGCCATCACTGGTACTAGGAGAAAAAGATGTTACAGAACAAAAAATCCTTAGGGCAGAACTGGCTAAAAGATCGTTTTACTTTGGAAGAAATTGCCGAAAGTGCAAGAAGTGAGGTGGATTTCTGCGTAGAAATCGGCCCAGGACTAGGGACGCTAACCAGTTCTTTACTGAAGCGATTCCCAAAAGTAGTAGCGATTGAGTTCGACGAAAAATTAGCACACAATTTACCAAATTCCTTCCCTGGCAAAAATTTGGAAGTAATTAATACCGATGTTCTCGATTTTGATTTTAATCAACTTTCTGGAAATTTTTCGGTGGTAGGAAATATCCCTTACTATATCACTAGCCCAATTATTCGAAAATTATTACTACTTAAAAAGAAGCCGACAAAAATCGTACTTCTGATGCAAAAGGAAGTGGCGGATCGAATTCTAGAAGAAAAAGGTCGCTACTCGTTTCTAACTTTATTCGTGCAAAATTACGCGGAGGTCGAAGGGGGAATTTTCGTGGAACGTAAACTTTTTACTCCACCACCAAAAGTTGATTCGGCTTCGGTGATTTTTTATCCACGAGAAAAAGCTTTGGTTTCGGAAGAAGTTTTGAAATTCGTGAAGCAGTGCTTCGCAAATCCACGCAAAAAACTTCAAGGGATGTTGCCACATTTTACCGGACGCAGCCGCGAAGAAATCGTGAAGATTTTTGAAGAACTTGGACTTGATTTAGATGCAAGACCAGCGAATTTAGACTTACTGGAATACGAAAAGTTACTAAATAAGATTAAAGAAAAATAATCGTAAAAAGAAAAATAACCCGCTTAAGGGTTATTTTTTTAAAAGTCGATTCCCTCATCATCGTAGAAGATATCGTCATAGAAAGGATCGAATTTTTTATTTAGCTGAGATTTTGATTGATTATTGCCGTAGTTATTACCGAAACCATTGTCATAGTTGTTGCCGAAACTATTATCGGCATATTCATTAAAGAGATCTGGTTGATAACCAAGCTCAGCCAGGAAGCGGGACGGCGTATTAAAGTTAGATTTGCCATGCAAAAACCTTACGGCAGTAAAAGTGAGAAAGAGACGCTTTTTGGCGCGAGTCACCCCAACGTAGGCCAGACGACGCTCCTCTTCAATACTATCTTCATCGGAACTCATAGAACTTGGGAAAAGACCTTCCTCCATGCCAACCATGAAGACGACTGGGAATTCAAGGCCCTTGGCCGCGTGAAGTGTCATAAGGGTGACGGAATTATCACGAGTCGATTCATCAGAAGAAGACATCAGAGCAGAGTCGACCAAAAAATCCTCGAGAGTATCAAAATCTTTAGTATTACCGACGAGGGCGTCGAGGTTTTCCTGGCGCTCGGTAGTGGCCGGCGTACCGTCATCGACGAGGTTAGCAAAATCAAAATAATTAATGACTTCGGTGATAATTTCCGACGGATTGGCGGTGCGGTCGATAGTCTTGAGGAAATTTTGCAGACGCAGGAAACTATTTTTGGCCTTACCAGTGAGAGCTTGATCAGCTTCCAGGTCAGTTAATGCGCCATCCAGGCCAAGTGCGAGATAGATTTTTTCCAGGCTAGCTGGACCAATACCAGAAATGACATTCTTCGTCACCCGCTCGAAGGAAACACGGTCGCGTGGATTAAGCACGAGCCTTAGAATAGCTAAAACGTCTTTAATTTCCTTACGATCATAAAAGCGAATACCACCGATAATCTTATATGGAATGTCGCGTGAAATCAGGGCTTTTTCCATAGCGAAACTCTGCGCGTTAGTGCGATAAAGCACAGCAAAATCGGAGAAATTACTTACCTCATTTTTGGCGTTAGCTAAGAGATTGATAATTTTAAGCGCCACAAAACTAGCTTCCGCGGATTCATCATTGAGAGCTTGAATCTCTACCTTTTCCCCATCCCCAGATTCGGTAAATAACTCCTTGGAGCTTCTAGTTTTATTATGCTCAATGATTTGCTGGCCGGCCCTTAGAATATTACCGGTACTGCGATAATTTTGTTCGAGCTTAATGACTTTGGCGCCTGGAAAATCAGCCTCAAAGTGCAAGATATTACGAAAATCGGCGCCACGCCAAGAGTAAATTGATTGCCAGTCGTCGCCGACTACGCAAATATTTTGCTCTCGACCAGTGAGTAGTTTAATCAAACGATATTGCACATGATTAGTGTCCTGATACTCATCGATCAAAATATGACGGAAGCGGGTCTGCCATTTTTGATGCACAGCTGGATTAGTCTCAAAAAGTTCCACAGTTTTTAGCAAGAGATCGTCAAAATCAAGGGCGGAAGCAGCAGCCTTCAATTTTTCGTATTCAAAGAAAACTTTGGCAATATTTTTTTGCTGAGGGTAACTCGCGGAAGCCTCATATTCTTCCGGCATAACACCAGCATTTTTCGAGCTCGATATAGTACTTTGAATAGTTTTCGGGCGGAGATTTTTATCTTCGAAACGAAGATTTTTAATCGCACGCTTAATAAGAGCTTCCTGATCAGAAGTATCATAAATCAGAAAATTGCGATCAAGATGAAGATTCTCGGCTTCCATACGTAAAATTTTGACACAGATGCCATGGAAGGTCCCCATAAACGGCATAAAATTGCGCGGCACCTCGGTGGCCGAAAAAAGATCGGAAGTGAAGAAAGATTTTAAACTATCAGGATATTGTTCAGTTTCTTTTGAAGCTTGCTTTAAGAGATGGAAAAGGCGTTCGCGCATTTCCCTGGCCGCTTTGTTAGTAAAAGTAACAGCTAAGATTTGTGAAGGCAAAATACCATGAGTAATTAAGTTCGCAATACGATGGGTGAGAGTTTTAGTTTTACCAGAACCGGCACCAGCCAAGATTAGGAGTGGTCCAGAAAGGGTTTCGACGGCATCGGCTTGGGCGGGATTTAATTCAGCGGTAAAAAGATTCATAGATTAATTATACGCTACTTAATGACAAATATCTGCTGAATCATTTGCTGACAAATTGGCATGGAGACGAGATGTCCGATGAGGAATAGAACCAAGGTGGTGGTGAAAATAAAAATTCGCCACCCCATCAAGTCGTAGAGAAAATAATTAATTACAATTAGAGTAAAGAAACTAATGAGGATAATCAGAGTAAGGATGTCCATGTATTTTTTGGTGATTGCAAAATTTTGTTTTATCTCATGGATGGTATCATGCATGGTGAGTTGACCCAGGTAAACTTGCACAAGATAGTGTGTAGTGGCATTTAACACGGCGGGATTAATCGATTGACCGGATTCCGCGAGAGCGTGATCGATTTTGGCAGAAAAATTATTCATCAGAGTTTGTTCGAGGTTAATGGTACTCGGAATTTGGTAAATGTTATCGATAATAAGATTCTGATATTTTTGATACTCCTCAGGCAGGATAAGTTGGCCAAGCAGCTTCGGGAAGTTATTTTGCAGAGTCTGGAGATTATACATCACTTCACCCGGCATAATCTGATTATCGGGGAGGTTTTGCGCAAAATTAATAATCTCCGAATTCATCGTGCTGGTAAATTCTTGAGTACCAGTGCCGTAAAAGCGATCGATGATAGCGGATTTAGTTTGAGAGACTTTGATCGCATAGTAAGTAGGATTTTCACTAAAATATTTTTTGACAAAATTGGCATTCATAAAAGTCTGGTTGGCTTGACTAATAAAACCAGCAAGCAGGGCCACCACAAACAAGAAAATCAATGCCAGAAGATGACGAACTTTGAAACGCTTGAAATTTTGTTGAATATTATTAAGCATTACCTTTATTATAACAAAGAAATATCAGGCCACACGGAACCTGATATTTTTAGGCTGCAATGAGCCGTGGTATTTTTTAACTAAGAAGCACCTGACTAGAGAGCCTAGTGACAACCAAAGATTGGACGTCAGAGTCTAGATGCCGACCAGCGGTTTAACGTCGGCACCTAAGTGATTAAGACGACGGGCAAAATCTTGGTAACCGCGATTAATCGAATAGACATTGCGTAAGATAGAGACGCCAGGAGCGGCCAACATACCGAGAAGTAGGACTACGGCTGGGCGAAGAGCTGGAGGTGAAACTAGCTCGGCAGCACGCCAGTTAGTCGGACCAGAAACATAATAGCGGTGCGCGTCGAGTAATTCTACCTTGGCATTAAGGTTAGTGAGGTAAGTGGAATAAATCGCACGATTTTCAAAAACCCAGTCATGAATCAAGGTGCGGCCTTCAGCCATGGCGGCAATCACGGTGAAAAATGGGAGATTATCAATATTAAGACCTGGGAAAGGCATGGGATGAATTTTATCAGCTGGAGCCACCAAATTAGATTTTAGGATATGCAAATCAACTAGGCGCGTGCGACCATTATAAGAGAAATATTCTTCGGAACGCTCAATTTTAGCATGCATGGAACGTAAAACTTCCAGCTCAATTTCGAGAAATTCAATCGGGGCACGCGTGATAGTGATTTCGGATTTAGTCACCAAGCCAGCTGCCAAGAAAGACATCGCTTCAATCGGGTCTTCGCTAGGAAAATATTCCACATCCTTATCAATACATTTTTGACCATGAACCACAAGCGTAGTGGTACCAATTCCCTCAATTTTAACCCCGAGGTCCTGCAAGAAGAAACAAACATCTTGCACCATGTAATTCGGTGAAGCGCCCACAATCGTAGTTTTTCCTGGATAGAGTGCGGCCGCCATGAGAATATTTTCTGTCACGGTGTCACCACGTTCGATGAGCACGATACGTTTGCCGGATTCGTCACGAAGAATTTTTTGATCTACTTTGGCTTCATAAAAACCGGTGCGAGTAGTGGCGTTAATATTGAGGCCAAAAACTGAGAGCGCGCGTAGATGTGGTTCCACGGTGCGAGTGCCGAGAGAACAACCACCAGCATAAGGCAGGGCGAATTCTTGATAAAAATGCAGAAGTGGACCCATTAACATAAGGACCGAACGAGTCTTGCGGGCAGCATCAAGATCCATTTCATCAAGTTTAATATCACGAGGCGGAGTGATTTCTAAATCTTTTTGACGATTCACCCAACGACACTTCACACCGATCGATTCAAGCACTTCGATAATACGAAAAACTTCTTCGATGCGAGCAAGTTTCTTAAGAGTGGTGCGGCCACGATTAAGAAGTGCAGCACAAAGCAGAGCCACGCCAGCATTCTTAGAAGAATTAACCGTAATGGAACCGCTGAGTGTTTTGCCACCATTAATACGATAAGACTGAAAAGAAGAGTCACTGACGGCCAAAATCTGATGACCGAGCGCGGAGGAAATTTTCTTAATCATTTCGAGAGAAGTATTTTGATCGCCTTTTTCGATGCGATGAACGGCAGACTGAGAAGTGCCAATCATCTTCGCGAGCTCACCTTGAGTGATACCCTTTTCACGGCGGAGATTAGTAATAATAGCGCCGATTTCTTCTTGATAAGTTTTTTGTTTCATAAGAGCCTTTCCTAATAAACCATAAATATTATATCATGGATGGTATATTTTTAAAATAAAATAAGACCCCTGGATAAGGGTCTTACTTAGAGAAATCTTTCAGATTTTAGGCCTCTTTGACGCCACAAACGACATTATTAGCGTGCACCCAACCTTCGACAGATCCACCATCGAGATATTGACCAGAGGTGGAAGCGACGCGCATGGTTTGACCTTGCTTAATGTAATCATAAATTGGGTCAGTAATCATGTATTCCTGATCGGTTGGACCAAAATCGTGTTCGTTAACGTAGGTGACAATTTTTTGCAAGAGATCCGCAGAAAGAATATATTTACTGACATTAATCAGATTAGATGGGGCTTCTTCGACGGAAGGTTTTTCGACGACATTTGTGAGCTTGCCATCTTGAACTTCGAGTACGCCATATTTATCGACTTTTTCCTTAGGAATTTCGACACCTAAAATAGCCGAGTCAGTTTCAGACTGAAGAGAATTAATCAAAGAAGTGGCAGCAGATTCGCCATCTGGATTCCAAATAAAGTCATCACCCATATAAACAATCACTGGTTCGTTAAGATTATACTCTTCAGCAGCCATAGCGACAGGGACGGCAGTACCATATTTACTATTGGCATCTTGAGCGATGTAATGAATTTTAACGTGCTCTGGAAGAGTCTTGGTGAGAGCGACACGATCAGCCTTACCGCGAGAAATCAAATAATCATTTAGTACAATATTATCCGAGTAAAATTCACGAACTTGGCAAGGTTCAGTATTGCTGACTACCATATAGATATCAGTAACACCTGCTTCAATGAGTTCTTGCACAGAGTAGTCGACGAGTGGACGGTTGCCAACTGGTAACATGGATTTTTCAATAACTTTAGTAATCGGTAGACGACGGGTGCCCCATCCGGCCACAGGAATAATGGCTTTGGTAATTTTCTGCATTTTTTCTCCTTTTCTGAATTATACCATATTTTACTCAGTGGTAACCTCTGGTGGCTATTTTAGCTCAATCAAAGAATCGCGCCAATACTCGGAATGTTCGCTAATCAAGAGGTCAGCGACAGTAGCGGCGATATTGGTGAGGCCGGCGTCAGGTAAGTTTTTTAACTGATAATGTTGGCTAAACTCGGTATTATCATAAAAATAACATGGGACAAGATTAGTAGTATGTGAAGTTTTAGCTTGATGGGTAGTAGTATCAAAAAGCTCCTCGGCATTACCGTGATCAGCGGTAATCAACATCATGCCGCCTAGTTCATCAACCTTTTTGGCGAGACGCTGAAGTTGTAAATCTATGGCCTCCATAGCAATCACGGTCGGCTCAAGCTCACCGAAGTGCCCCACCATATCACCGCCGGCAAAATTAATTCGGACAAAATCAAAATTAGCCATTTTTTCGATAACGGCGTCAGTAATTTCCGCGGACTTCATCCAAGGACGTTCGTCATAGGGGCGCGTATCGGATTTAATTTCAAGAAATTCTTCGCCTGGCAGGGGTTCATAACTATTGCCATTAAAGTAATAGGTGATGTGGCCAAACTTGGCAGTTTCGGAACAGGCTAGCTGAGTGAGATTTTTGGTAGCTAGATATTCGTGTAAGGTATGATGAATTTCGACTGGAGCGACTAAGGTATGCTCTGGAAAATGACGATCGACATCATATTCGGTGAGACTGGCAAAGTAAATCGGAAGTTTCTGATTCTGCTCGGTACCACGGTTGAAGCCTTGAAAATCATCGAGACAAAAAGCTTCGGCAATTTCAAGGGCGCGGTCGGCACGAAAATCAAAGTAGATAAAACTATCGTGTGGCTGAACTAGACCAATTGGATTCTTCGCCTCATCCGTCACCACGAAAGCTGGAAGATATTGGTCTTGGAGACTAGGTTCAGATTCGCGAAAATGCTGAATTGCCGCGTCTGCAGAATTAAAGTAATGATCAGCCTGGCCATGAACTAAGGCCTGCCAGCCGCGTTCCACCATCGACCAATCAGTTTGATAACGGTCAGCAATGAAGACCATGCGACCACCACCAGAAGCGATTTGAATATCGACGTCGAACTCGGCTTTAATTTCTGTGACTGCTTGATTAAATTGAGCGAGATATTTTTCAGCTGACTGAGGTGCCACATCGCGACCATCGAAGACCGCGTGCACACGCATGGTTTTGATACCAGATTCGGCAGCGCGTCTTAACATGGCAAATAGATGGGATAACTCACTATGTACGCCACCATCAGAGAAAATTCCGGAAAAATGTAGGGTGGACTGGTGAGTTTTGAGATTTTCGATAGTCCCCTGCCAAGTGCTGGATTGCCAGATTTCACCAGTAGTAAAAGCTTGATTGATTTTAGCGATGCCCTGCTTGATAATCTGACCGCTACCGAGCGCATTATGCCCAACTTCGGAATTCCCCATTTGGCCGGCCAAAATACCCACCGCTTCACCGGAAGCTTGGAGAGCTAACTTAGGATAATTTTGCTCTAATTGATGGAGAAATTCAGTGTAAGCTAAGGCCACAGCATTACCTTCGATTTCCTGACGGATGCCCACGCCATCCATTACCACGAGGACGACTGGACCGCTATAATTTTTCTTTGATTTTGTTTGCATGACTCACCCTTTTTTATTGCTTAATTAATGCGTTTGATTTTCGGCAGCAGAGGCCAGGACATTTTCGAATAGTACGCCAATAGTGAGTGGACCTACGCCACCAATTTTTGGGGTAATAGCGGAGATATCAGTACGGGCGCGAATTTCATCGTTAATGTCACCGAGAATCACTCCACCTTCACTAGCGGTACCAGCATCGACAATCACAGCCCCCTCGCGAATCATTTCAGAGGTAATGAGATGTGGATTACCCGTGGCAGTAATAATGACATCGTGATTTTTAAGTTCAGAAAAATCAGAGCCACGGTGAAAAACCGAAACGCGAAGATTGGAATTCGTGAACATACGAATCAGTGGTTCACCCACCAAACGTCCACGACCAACAATGGCGATTGATTTATTATTCAGTTCGATACCGTAACCGGTAAGCAGCCAATTGATGGCGGTAGCAGTGGCGCTATCGAAGCGACTTTCGCCGGTCAAACCATCGACGTCTTTTTCGGGAGCAATTAGGGAAACCAGCTCCTCAGTCCACTCGGGATTTTGCAGTGGAAGTTGCAAAATTATCGAAGAAACAGAGTCGTCTTGATTAGCAGATTCGATAGCGGATTGAATAGCTTCCTTGATAGGATTTACTACCTGGTCAATTACCTCAATCTCGATATCTTCCCCGTAAGCTTTCTTCAGACTGACATATTTCTCGATGACGGGATTATTTGAATCACGAATAATGACTAACTTCGGACGGATTTTACGTGAGCGAAGAGCCTTTACCTGATGAGCTTGGCGCTCCTTAATAAATCCGACTAATTCACGACCGTTTAATTCTTTAACCATGGGACTCCTTACTTAATTTCGTCTGGTTCTTGTTCGATCATTAAGCCAAATTTATCGTAAACAATCTGCGCAATTTCAGTACGGGCGGCGGCGAGATCAGCATAAGTTTCGGCAGATTCATTAATCAAGATTAGGGCAGCTTTTTCACTGACTTTCATACCATGGAAGACCTGGCCTTTAAGTCCGGCATGTTCGAGGAGCCAACCAGAGTTGACTAAGTTAGTGCGTTTTTCTGGAGAATCTGGACCGACTTCTTTGGCATTGCGCCAAACTTCAATACCACGCGCCTCGGCCTCGTCAGCTTCTTCATCAGTGAGGTAAATATTCTTGAAGAAACTACCGGCACTAGCGATTTTTTCTGGATCTGGAAGCTTAGAGTTTCTCACTTCGCGAACCATGCGTGCGATGTTGATTGGCGAAAAATCAGTTTCTTGATGTTCATCCACATAAGCTTGCAAGGAGCGGTAGAATGGTGGATTAAGTTGACCTTTTTTCAAGCGAATGACGATGGAATAAATAAAGTAACGGCCGACGCTTTCGCCAGAATTAAAGATGGACTTACGATAACTCATCTGCATATCTTCGGCGAGAATGGTTTTAAAAGTTTTTTCCTGCAAGTCGTAGACATCAGCAGAAACAATCACCTGCGTAACCTCCTGGCCATAGGCGCCGATATTCTGAACAGGTGAAGCACCGGCGGTGCCTGGAATACCAGCCATCGCTTCAATACCAGAATAGCCCAAGGCAGCAGTGAAATTGACTAAAGAGTCCCAAATTTCACCACCATTAGCACGGAAGTAACCGTAACCTTCTTTTTCAGATTCAGTTCTTACCTCAGTGCCGTAAGCGGCTTCGATTTCCTCCTCTGAGAGCTGTGAGATGCCGAGAATTCGATTGAGCAAGATTACACCTTGGTAGCCTTCGTCGGTGGCAAAGGTATTAGCACCATTACCAAGAATGGTGACCGGAAGATTTTTTTCAGCGGCGAATTGATAAGCTTCTGGAATTTCATCTTTAGACTTGATCTCGATGACATATTTGGCTGGACCACCAATACGCATGGTGACAAGATTTTTAATCGGGACATTTTCAGAAATTAACATTTATTCTCCTTGTTTTTATTAAGTTTAACAATGGTTTAAAATTCAAAAATAACTAAATCATTACTTTTATTTTAACATAAACAAATCCCGACCTCTCATGTTAAAATAGATAAGTAATGTTTGAAATTCATGAAGTATTCAGGTTTGTAAGCTTCTGGTTTTTGATGTTCATTATCTATTCTTTTATCGGCTGGGTCTTCGAATGTATTTGGACGAGTGTCGAGCAACGAAAATTACAGAACCGAGGTTTCCTTTTCGGACCAATCTGTCCAATATATGGCGTGGGAATGATCTCATTTTTAATCCTGACACAAGAAATTCATTTCGAATGGTATATTGAATTCTTTATTTTTGCCTTAATTTGTACTGTGATTGAGTATACTACTAGCGTAGTCATGGAAAAAATCTTTCGGGTGCGTTGGTGGGACTACTCAGAAACTACACGCTTCAATCTAAACGGCAGAGTCTCATTCGAGACTTCTCTTGGTTTTGGGCTAGGTGGGATGGCAATTAAGTACGGCTTGCATCCATTCATTTTACATTTGATTTCACCACTTTCCTGGCCAATGATTGAATCGATTAATGGGGTACTACTGACGATTTTAGTGATTGATATTATTTTTACGACAGTGGCGACATTGAAATTACGTGATAAATTCAGTGCCAAATTTGGCTCTACTAAAATTGATGTAACTTCCGAAATTAAAAAGCTGACCCGTGAATATTATTCGCGTGCGGCTAGATTCAAGCGCCACATGACAAAAGCGGCAATTAAAAATATCCAAAAAACTCATAAAAATATTGGCAACAAAATTAATTCGATTACTAAACCGAAGAAATAACTTCTATAGGTTAACTATTTTGTAAGAAGGTTTTTCTAATATTCATCATTTTGAGGTAATGGTCTATTCTAGATTGAGATATTTCTCAAAATGTGAAAGATAATAAGTGGTAAAATCCTTACGAAACTTTCGGCGCAGCTCTTTGATAAAACTCGATTCCTTACCATCGACAGTGAGTATAATTACCTGCTTTTTGGCGCGAGTGAGCGCGACGTAAAAGAGGCGACGTTCTTCATTGACTGAAACCTGGTCTAGTCTTAATTCTTCTGCGATTTTTATTAGTTCAGTCTTCAGTGGCGGATCCTTGACGTGTGCGGGAAAGCCCAGCTTAGCTTCACGATTATTGAGAAGGATTACATAATCAGCTTCGAGGCCCTTAGATTGATGTACAGTGAGAAAGCGAATTCTTAAGTCGCATCGCGGGCAAAATTCTACGCTGTTAGAGGTTAGACTAAACTGAGCGCAGTGTAGAAGACGAAACTGATCTACCTGGAAACGACCGAGCAATAAAATCGAACTATACTCCGGAAGCGACTCAAAATAATGCGTGAGAACCTCTAGGTCGAGTCGCTCTGATTCGCCACAAACTTCCACGACGGGCTCTCGTGCATCTTCTTTTTGGCTTTGAATTTGTTTTCGAATCTGTGCGCGGTCCTGCATGATGAAGCTCGAACTTAACCTTGCGAGGGTGGGGCCAAAACGATAAGTTTTCGAGATGCAATGCAAGGAAAAATCACCCCAGAATTTACGGAAATTCAGAGTAAAATCGACGCGACTGCCACTGAAGCCATAAATTGCCTGCCAGTCATCACCCACGGCGAATAGATTAGCCTGTGAGGATTCGATAAGAAGACGCAAAAATTCCTGACGCAGAGCCGAGAGATCCTGATATTCGTCGACAATGATATAGCGAAACCGAGTTCTAATCTGGCCGGAACGAAGATACCGAATCGCTAATTTAATCAGCCCAGAAAACGTAGTTTGATGTTTTCCTAGGAGACTGGATAATTCCTTTTGATATTTTTTGGAAACTGTGAGAAATAATTCGCTGTAATCTGGTAAGGAGAATTTACTGGCGATCAGAGACAGTGTAGTGGAATCCAACTCATGCAGATCGAGAAATTCGCGAATAATCGAAGTCTGCATGATAAGCTCGTCAGAATCAGAAACTGAATCAGAACCAGAAGCTGGGTTATAGTCTATTTCCGAAACAGATTGCTCGAGGCCTACTTCATTTGTCACCACGGAAAAATCTGACCACAAACTACGAAGAAGTTTGAGAGCTAGGCTATGAAAGGTTTCAATCGTAATATTAGGAGGCGTAAATTTTCCGAGTAAAATTTGCTCCGCAAATGTTTGATAGTATTCACGTAAAAAACGTTCTCTGAGTTCCGTAGCCGAATCATGAGTAAAGGATAAAACTAGTATTTCTGGTGGGCTAGCAAAACCAGATTGCAAGAGATAGAGAATTTTACCAAGAATGGTAGTAGTTTTACCAGAACCGGCACCGGCCACGGTTAGATTAAATCTAGCTGGATCATAAATCGATTTGCGTTGCTCTCTATCGAGAGGATGATTTTCGACACGAAAATCTGGGGGTAAAGTGTCGAGGGATTTGCTACTAGATAGACGAGCGGAAAAATGCGCCGATGAAATATTTGATATGTGGTCGATCTCGGTTTTTTTGAATATGTTTTTGGTTGTTAGATTTTTTGACATATTTGACTCCTTTTTTATCTGAGAGCCAAGATTATTTGGAAATTAATAAATGAGTTGGCGAAGCTGGTGAATATTTTAGAAACTGGATTTCTATTTAAAAACCGCCGCGTAAAAATAATTTAACAAAAAATCATAGCTCTCACTATGATCTAATCTTGTGGTGCCCGAAACAGGACTTGAACCTGCACCTAGAAGCTAGACTAGCACCTGAAGCTAGCGCGTCTGCCAATTCCGCCATTCGGGCTTGAGATAATTATACCCCAAACCCGACGGTTCGTGAACTAGAAATTTTTATACTCCTTTAGTAATCTGGCCCGTAGAGGCATTAAAGCTATCGCCGCGCTTATTGGTGTAAATAATTTCCCCGGCACCGTTTTTAACCTGACTATATTCACCGAAATCGGATGGAGGATTGAAGACCTGAGCGGTGCCACCACTTCGTAAATTAATCGTAGAGGTACGCTGGTTATCCATCTCTGCACTAACCAGTGACATCTTGGTTTTGTCAAAATTAGCAATAAGGTTTGCATCATTTAGCGCGGCGGAAGCCGTTTGACTCACCACGGAGTCAAGGGAATTGGCACCTTTTACCCTAAGAATCTCATCAGCGTCTGCGTTTCCGACCTTAAGAAAGTTATCCATATTCATATCATCGTAAGCTTTATCTAGACCTACGCTTCTTGTTGCCGCAATAAGTGATGAATTTTTATTATCATCGTTCTTTTCATAGTTAGCATTCTGCAGATAACTAGTGAACTGATTGTTTGCGATCTGTTGCTTATCTGCAAAGCCTGGCAATGTAACCGCGGCACTCGCAAGTTGAGTGAATGCACGGTTCGACGTAGTCAATTTATCATTCTGACCTATATTGCTTATGATTTTACGTCCGTTCTTAGTGGCACCAAGAGAGCGAGTGAGCGCCTCAATTTTAATATCATTTGCATGCTTCTCATCTTCAGTCATATTCTTATAATCAGCACCAGTCTTCAATGCTGATATAAGGTCGCTCTCCATGGTAGCTTCATCGACGCCATCAGCAGCAAGTTTGTTCATAATATTTTTCACTTCACCTTCACGAAATTCTTTTTCAGCCGTCGCCTTTAGGTTTTCAAAACCGAGGCCCGACATATTACTTAGAGCACCACGTCCAGCTGAATTCGAGCCTGCTCGTAACTTAGAATCGTTATTGACGATACCCGCAGCAGTAGCCTGGCGTCGCATTTGCGCAATAGATAATTCTCCACCACCCGCCTTGATCTTATCAAACCTCTTCAAGTCCCTCTTGGCTCTAGCAACCGATTGGTCGGCTGCATAATTACTCTTTACATTCTTATAAAATTCTGACGCAGCAATAGCCCCACCTGCCATACCTACACCCTTTAAAGCACCGCCACGAATCTTATCAAAGCCTGATGTAATCGCGCCCAATCCTGCAAGGGATTTAGAGGTCATAGATGGAATAGCAAAATATGGAAGTACATTTAAGAGTCCGCCAACAATTAACATAAGCATATCTGTACTAGTACCGACTATAATAGTAGAAGCGAGAGCACCTGCAGAGGTTGCGAGAACAAACATAGGGTATAGCATTAGAAGTGCTTTTAAAGTTGATATATATTTCTTTGTTACCGCAGCAGTATTCGGTAGAGCATACAATACCATAGCAAGAGGGGCCAAAACTATTACCATAATAATAGCAGCCTGGCGGATAGTAAGCATAATGAAACCGAAGAATACTGATATTACGGTCGTAATAACAAATAACACGACTGGAAGAATTAAAGCAGGACCCGTAGTAGCAATAGCTACACCCCCGCCAATCAATCCAGCACCCGTGACCATACCCGCAATTTTAGAAACGATAGAGGATGCTTGAGCCGATGCTTCTGCACTCATACTTTCACCAGCAATAGTTCTAATCGCCGAGCCAATTCCATTACCTATAATATGAGAAAGATCGATTGCCGCGCCAAGAATTAGATACGAAAAGTTAACTAAAACAGCCGTGATAATTAATTTAGGAAGAATTTTTTTAATATTGTAATTCGAGATACCTAAATTAGTTACCTGTGAAAATACCACAACCAGTAACATAATTACAAATCCAATGTTTGCCAAATTACGGAATGATGACCACGCCTTATATATTGCTGATCCCTGATCGGAAAATTGTTCAATGATTGATTTATGTGTAGTAGTTAAATCTGTAATGGATCCCAGAAGACCACTAGCAGTAGCAGCACCATCGGCAATGGTAGGACAAAGCATCCAGGAAAGGAAGCCGCCGTTTTCTTGACAATAGCTTTGCTTCGCATCATTAGCGGAATCATTATCCGGTACTGTATCCTCTACACTAATCTTTAAGTTTGCCGTCTCAAGACATTTCTTGCCTCCTTCACCATCATCCATGGTAAAATCTTTCTTTTGTAATGCCTCAGACAGGATTCTATACTCTTCTTTTTCTTCTTCGGTTAGAGGTATCCCGGCGTCATTCTTAGTTCCATAAGTTTTTACAATTTCATTAGCCTTATCAATAACCTCCTGCGAATTACAAGTGTCTGTCTCTGCAACATTAAGATTTTTAGCATACTGGTCAAAACTACTATTTATTACATTTGCAAGTTCATTACATTTAAGCGTCTTTTTGTTTGCACCCATAAAATTCGTAGATTTCTTACTACCATCTTTTTCGGTAGTGGTGACCATTTTTGGGTATCTCTCTACGGCCTTACCATTTGAATCAAGTAATTTAACTTTAAAATTATAAGTAGAAGTATCTATACTATCAGCATAATCCCCACCTGGAGAGCAGTTTATTTCAAATGTAGTTAATGCATCATCATAAGCAAGAGTAGCGTCATCATAATTACTGTTGATTTTTTCATATGGCACTGCAAAGGCATTATTCTCTGCCCATTTATTGTAGATTTTTTTAATATATTCTTCACCATCTGGATTTTTATTAAATTGGCCAAGAGCATCAAGAGTTCCTTCTTCGCAAGTACTAATATTGCCGTTCTTTTTTGGCATTAATAAACCATTTTGGTTCGAACCTTTATCGCAGATTAAGTTACTAAGATCTTTAATTCCAAACTGATCCATAAAAGCCTTCGTAATGTTTGAAGAGCCATTGTCTTGACACTGAATGACACCAGCATCTTTACCATCGGAAGCCTTACCTGAAATTTCCTTCTTTAGCTCAGCGCCAACCGATGCATTACTGTAAATATCTTCACGAGATGACCTAAAAAGATTACCTTTGTTTTTAGAAATCGAAGTTAACGTGATGTAATCTGTTGGAGAGTAAAATGGACCAACTAATTTTTTCTCATGAAGGGCGATATTCTCATGCTTGAAACAATCCGCAAATGCAGCTGCAATATATTTTGCACGAACCGCTTCGTGAATTTTACTTTTAGCATCGCCAACGACAACGGTCGATGGGGCAGCAAACACCATTGATGCTGAAAAAAGAACTAAGTTTAATATGACAACCAAGGCTAACGCTATAATTGATGCTCTGTATTTTTTTTCTTTCATATTTTATCCTAATTCTGTTCCATATATGCATTAATGTAGCTACTTAAATCTTGCAAATTTGCATAATCTTTTAAGTCATAGACACTTGAAAATATTCTTCTTAGACCATTTACATTATTGAAATTCTCAATAGAATTATTCAAGTTTTTATACTGTACTTGACATGTGGGCGTGCTTTTACTCAAGTCTTCTTCGGCATTACAGGTGCTATTATTAATTAACTCCTGCATCTTCACAGACTGTTCGATTATATTTGTAAGCTCGCGAGCAGCAATCTTGTAGTTTAGGTTTCCAGAATCGTATTTAGCTAAAATCTCTTTATTCATATCTTTGTATGCTTTATAAAAATCATCATAAACGGCTATAGCGTCCATATATAATTTATAACGCTCATCAAGTGCTTTTCGAAATGAATCATAAGCTTGAACAGCATATTTGTTGCCAGAAGCTTTCTGTTTATTATCAACTATATTTTTAAATGTAATTAATGTAACTTGCCCCTCATGTATTTTTTTGTACATATACGGATTAAAAACGTCATCGAAAGAAACATAATTATTATAAATCTTAAAAAAACCTTGTTCCAGGTTATCAATATTTTTAATATTTTCTGAGGAAGTAATCTCGATCAGCTCTTCCTTGCTCACATTTTTTGAGTCAATAACCGTTTTCTTGAAAAGAAAACTCAAAGCAAAAACAAAAAGTAGACCGATCACACCAAAAATAATATACTTCTTCAGATTCTTATTTTTAGGCTTGGCGACGTAAGCGTTTGGGATAATAATGTCGGAAAAATCACCACCTTGTGGAGCGGAAGTAAAAGAATTGTTTGTGTTTTGGTCCATTTGCTTAAATTATACCATAAGAGTTTTAAAAATAAATCGCGAAAAAGTCAGTTTATTTTCAGCTTCAAGTATCATACTTAATTTAGATACGAAAAGTATCGAAATTCCACATTTTTCAAGCCACCAAAAAACTCCAGCCGAAACTGGAGTTTTTTGGTTGGACTTCGCAGGTTGTTTCAATGATAATACATTTCTTAACTCAAGACGGTTTTATTATCATCACGCAGTTTTCAACCATTTAGCTTGGGCCTCCTCGCTCAATAATTTAAGCGAGAAGGCTTATTCAAGGCTAAGTATTGACGTCCTAAGAAAATCTTCGGAGCGGTCAATTAGCGAAGTTTTTTACGGCTAGAAAGGTAAAGACCAGCAGTCGTAACGATAGAACCAAGACCAAAGGCAGAGCTAATTACGGTTTCAGGACCGGTTTTTGGCATTTCCTTTGGAAGTTCTTGTTTTGGTTTTTCTGGGTTTGGAGTAACTGGAGTTACTGGTTTTTCTGGGGTATTTTCACAGGTTTTCTTAACGTAAACATCTGCGCTACCTTGAACAGCGAAACCATTAGCCGAAGCCTTAGCCCAGTTGATCAAGCGGTTATTACCACAAGCGAGATCCTTGTCGACTACCTTAGCAGTAAAGCGGACAAAACCGTCACCACTTACAGCATAGTTACCGATATTAAGACCTTCAGTTGCTACGGTATCAGAATTTGCTTTAGCACCATCGCGAAATGCAGAGGTGAAAAGCTTAGTAGTACCAGCAACATATTCCATATTCTTTGGAAGTGAGTCGCGGATAATTACGTTTTCGACACGAGCAGCGTTAAGGTTCTTGTAGTGAATTTGATATTCGACAGAGTCACCGATTTTAGCGTCGACAGAAGTCTTCCAATCTTTATCACCAAGCATACGAACCTTCTTAGTAATAGAAGTGTTTTCGAAAACTGGTTTAACCTTAATAGTGACATAACCAGCATAGTTGTAACAACCAGGGAGATTACCATCTAATTTGTCGTAACCAACTTTCACACCACCGTTTACGATAGAGTCAGACAGGGTAGTACCGTTCTTGAAAATGTTGTTTTCAAAAGTGGCAGAACCTTCGACATAGTCAAGGTAGAAAGCACGACCATCGGCGCTCTTAAGATTCAAAGAATCCCAGTAACGAGATGGGGTTGCATTTGAGGCATTAATGAAGCCAGAAATACGAGCAGTCTTGGAAACCACAGTTGGTAAAGAAATTTCAGTGGTAACATCTTTAGCTACAGCGTTAACACCCTTAGGGTTGTTGTTGTGAACATAAAGACGAACTACGTAGGTTTTACCTTCTTCAACGTTAACATCACCGATGTTCCAAACGTTGTTTTTGCCATTATTACCGGTAGCTTCGTCGCGAATACCTAAGAAGCTACGTTCATCGTTTAATGGCATGATGACACCGGCTTCTTTTTCCTTAGCGGAGATAGAAGAACCGTCGTCCTTGATAGAGTTCATGACGATCTTGTCGCCAAGTTTACCAGCGTTAATGTCAGCGATAGTGTAAGTAGCGCGACCGCCAGCGTTATCACCCCAACCAGATACAGTTGCAACAGTAGCAAGACCAGCAACAGTCACGGTAGCAGCGATGGATGCAAATTTGAATGCTTTTTTCATAAAAGCTCCTTTCAATTAAATTGTTCCTGTTATAAAATTTTGTTTTCGATTTGACTACACGAATCTAAATCTTTTTCTTCTAGCCAAATTGTTAATTTTCGTCTATGCCACTGAAATCGAATCGTCTCAAGAGTAAACATGAATTACCCCGGCGGCTTGAAGCCGCCAAGGCAATTAAGCTGCGATAGATGTTTCGCGATGTTGATCCCTACTTTGGTTCTTCGTCGTCGGAATTAGCGAAGCCCACGTAGTCGTCTTTCTGGAGAGATTTTCCAGAATTATCAACTCCGTGGTTGATAGTCTCACCTTTATTATTGGTGAAATTATCATTGCGCTGAGCCTCCGTCTCGTAGTTCATCTTGATTTCATCAGTTTTTTGTGTTTCCACATTCTGATGACTCTGATCTGGAGTCGGAGTCTCCGGCTTTACCTTTTCGGGCTTTTCATGCCCACCGTCCGTACGAACGGCCGGATCCGTAGTCTCAAAAGCGTCAGAGCCTACGGTTTTGTTGCCACCACCGCTATTAGCTCCGCCGTTGTTAACCGAATCCTTGGCCGGATCCTTCTTGGTCTCAGATTCTGTACTTGGCTGACTCTCCTTTGGCTTTCCACCACCACCGCGTCTTGGACGTGGATTAGGGGTTGACTTAGTCTCGGGCTCAGTGCTTGGCTGAGTCTCAGACTGAGTCGTAGGCTGAGGTGTTGTCTCCCTTGGTCTCGGTTTACTCTCTTTAACCTTCTCCTTTGGAACCTTTTTAGTCACGATCAGCTCTGGACGCTTGTCGTGTACGTTAATTCCAATCTTGAAGATCTCGGTGCCAGCTTTATTTACATAAGCTAGCACTAAGGCGTCACGAGTAAACTCGTAGTGCGCCTCGGTAAACGTCGTGAGTTTGGCGGAATCAGTATTCGCCAAACTCAGTGGATAATGGTGATTTGTAGTCACCAATTGTACTCCTTGGTTGATAAGCCGATCTCTAAGCCACAATGTAGCTACGCCGAGCTTGAGCTGTCTATCGTTGATATACAGCTTTCCGCCCTCCTCTCGGAGATAGTTCTGACCACCAGTTCCGTCCTTCATGAATCTGTCATATTCAAGTTGTGCCTCATTTAACCAGGGGTTAATCTGAGGGAGAGTAGTTCCATCACTCAAGGTTATATTCGAGAATATTTTAATCCACGATTGAGTATATACATAATTTGTTAGAACTTCCTGGTTATCCTCTGTAATCATGATAGCTACTTCGTCTTCGCTATACTTCTCGCCATCCTTCGTTCCGTGAGTCACGGAGAAAGGTGTGGATAGAGCATCACTAAAGCCAGATCCTGCGACTCTTTCGGCTGCCTTATTCGGCATCGAATTATCGCAGAACTCTCGGCTTAACTCTGGGTACGCTTTCGCGTATTCATAGGCGTCAAAGTCGAATGTTAATTCTGCTTTTTCGGCTTCAACATCCTTAGCGGAAAGCGTTTCCGCCTCAGCATCGGCGTGATTTCTTTGACAAGATTTCACACCAACTGCGATGACCAATACCACAAGTAGACCTGCCAGAATTCCTGACAGGATCTTTTCGGTTTTTCCAAACTTTATCATTTTTTGCCTCTCTTTCGTTTTGAGACTCCGTCCTCGATGTGGGAAATGCGGAGTCTAGCCAAAAATGTGATTACAAACACGACGATCATCATGCAACTAAGCATAATGCCGTCTGTGTTTGAGCTGTCGATTTCAATCTTAAGCGAGATTATTCCGAAGATAAATCCCACAAGACTGAGAATCATACAGCCATACTCCAATGTCATTTCCTCGTTCATAGGCATCTTCTCCTACATCCAAACTCGAACTATCGCGTATACCATAAAGATAATTGCGACAGCTAGGAAGCCAGCTAAAGGACTAATCTTTACGGATAAATCCGGGAAGATTGCCTCGTCCTCATAGTTGTCACCAAAGTCAACAGGATCAAGGATTTCTTCCTCTTCTTCCGTCTCTTCTGGCTCCTTTTTAGAGTCTACTTTGGGGTCAGTGGGTTTTGGACCTTGACTTAAAGCTTTCTCTTTTTGAGTAGCAGCTTCCTGAACAGTAGCGGTTCGATAACTATTAATAAGTTCATCAATAGCTATGAATTGATCCTCTGGGCTAGAGTCACTATTCAGCATATCCAGAATTTCCGACAACGTTTGCTGCTGGATTTCGTTCATGCTAGGGTTAGTGACTTTCTTGGGTTTATCCTCTGCGTCAGATTTCGGCGCAGAGGTGGTAGTCTGAGCTTTCTCAACCTGAGTGGTTGATTCTTCATCAGTCTGAGTGTTTTTCGGCGGATTTGACTCGGCCTTTTTATCCTCAGTCACTGACTTTTGCTCAGGGGTTCCACTTTTGGTTCCTTGAACTACGCTACGAAGTTTTTCATTGTCCTCCTGAAGCTTATTTCTTTCATTCTGCATGCGCTCAATTTGCTCACGCAGCTTTGCATTTTCAGCTTCAGCTTTACTTTTCTTTTTGGCTCTTAATTTAGGGCCGCCAAGAAAGGTGAAAACAACTACAACTATGGCAACTAACCAGGTTGGAAATGTTGCCATTATGAATTCCAGGCTACCGAAAAAATCGCGGTCCATCTGGTAGTAGTTAAAAATCTGCCACCAAACGAATGCGATTCCAGCAAGTAATGCCAGGAGGCAAGACAGTTTCACTCCCCGGTAGTTTAACTTACGAATTTCGACATAGCCGAAAATCATAATACCCACCAATTCAAGTACAAAAATAACTGCACTTAAATTTGGCTGGACCTTAGGAAACGCTAGACTCCCAAAAATTGGTAGTACTAGCAAGCCTAAACTTACTAGACAACCCTTCAGGAAGCCCTTTTGAAGAGCCAAGACCTCTTGATTTGACTTGGTCTTCCGAGCACATTCGCTATATAAAATAACGAAAGTTACGACAACAATCATAGCACCAATTAAACACTGATTCATTTTGATTCCCTCCTCTGTTGCGCTCGATTTCTTCGAGGCAAAAAAATGTTTCATACAACATCTACATCTATAATAAACAGGCGTGAAATTATTTTACGCCTGAGATGATTCGATTTTAATGGACGTCTTGGTAATTCAGGTGTTTAAGCCAGATTACAGACTGAGGTGATTATACTATAAATGCTTGAAAATGTCAATGGTTATATCACAAGCATTAGCGTTTTTGGCTTGTGGATTTCAATAGTTAGAAAATAATCATAAGTGTTTTAGATTTTTAAAAGCAAGTACGGGGGATTTCCATAGTAAACTACGGGGGTTTTGCTGCGATTTTTAGCTTACCAGTGAGTGCTTTTTAGTTTACCGGTGGGTGCGAGTGGACTTGATGATGAGTGATGAATTTTGCGACAAGCTAAGAGATTAAAATTTGCTATAATGGAAGAAAATGGAGGTGAAATGAGCGGCATAATCGGCAGTTATGGACAAAGTGATCTGATGCGGGGAAATTCTGGCAAACAACAGGAGGCAGGTGACCTATACCAGAGGTCGCGTGGACAAAATGGCATTGAAAGCAACTTCGATGTTCGTGGTGTCAGTTCGGAGCCTAGCCAGAATGATGGTTTTGGCCGGGTGAATGACCAAGAAACTAATCATGGCTATGGTTATGTAAAAAACTCAGAGGAATTGAAGCGTGGTTATGGGGTGGTGGGAGAACAAGAAAAAGCTCGTGGCTATGGCGTGCTAAGTAGCGGCGGCGAAAGGCGCGGATATGGCGTGACGCCAGGAGATGGATATAAACGCGGATATGGAAGACTAGGCGGAGCTGGTGCTAGTGGTGGAGTATCTGGAGTGCGACGTGCCCCGAGTGAGACCATGCAACGCGACAAGATGATGGGGATGGGTGGCGGGCCTGCCGGTAGCGCTGGATTCTCGGGTGGTAATGGATTTTCTGGAGGTAGTAGATCATCTGGAGGCAATATTAGGCCGGTGATTAAGCCGAATTTCTGATTAAACTTGGGCTTTTAATTCAATTATTTTCGTATCGCGTTTTACCAATCAAAGTGAATTACACCAAAAAACGACCAGACGTCTGGTCGTTTTTATTTAATTATGGCTTAGCCTTGTAAGTAAAATAACCCGGAGCGCCTGGGCGATCGATGCGTAGGCGTTCGTAATCATGACCATTCGGATAACAGGTACCGTTACCACCACAGAGACCGTAACGATTACCAAATATGGATGACGTTCTACTACTAGCGCTGACAGAGGAAATATCAAAATCCTCAGAGACATAAATCGTTTTGAGGTCATTACGGATTGAAGTATATTCTTTACTACCGCCAAACATATCAAAAAAGATTGCCACTTTTGGAGTCCTGAAACTGGTTAGATCTAGTGTTTTTAGGCTGATGGTTTCAGAAAACATTACCTGAATATCTGTTACGTTACTCGTATCAAAACTAGTTACGTTAAGTTTCTCTAAAGATTTTGCTCCAGCAAACATAGCAGTCATATCTTTTACTTTTTCAGTATTAAAGCTTGATAAATCTAACTCAGTTAAGGATTCGCAATCAGCAAACATATAACTCATATCAACTGCATTTGCTGTGTTAAAATTCGAAAGATCTATTTTTTTAAGCTTCCTCAAGTCTTCAAACATATGCCCAAACTTTACAACCTTACTCGTATCCATTGGAGATAGATCAATATCTTCGATATTAAAACAATTTCTAAACATAAATTGAGTACTTCGGCCAAAATATATTTTTGATACGTCGGCATAATAATATATAGTATTTGATGAATTTTCATACCACATTAAAACAGGCACATCCGATACATCTTCGTTCTGAATATTAACAGTACTAATATCACTACTTGGTGCATCGTGACTATATTTAACGTGTTTAATATTCTCCAATTGCCCACCCGTCAATGTAGACATAGCATCATGAAAATAATATCCACCATTTAATTCAGCATAATTTTCGACAGGATTTGTGGTGATCGAAACGAGGAGTTTGTTTTGATAATTGCCGGTACGGAGGCTAGAGTTTAACTTCATACCGACATGAAAAGTATTGGTTTCCTCGGTGTCGTTTTTGGCGGTAGTGGTGGCGATAACCTTGGCATGACCGCGCGGTTGAATTGGCGAATAGAGTGCCTCAGAATCTAGACGCATACCCCATTGATTAGCTGGAAGGTCGGCTAGAGTGTAATTAGAACCAATGGAAGAAATTTTCGTGTCATTTAGAGGATTAGCGTCGGTAAGGGCGGTTTCTTCAGAGGTGGAAGAAACGGTGACGGTATAACCACTGCGATTATTAGTCTTGACTGAAACATTTACTGGCGTGTCGGTAGTGCCAGATGCGCTCTCAATTACATCGGTGCCGTTAACCTGAATATTCGCACTGTCGATAGAGGCGGATAGGGTTGGTTTGACAAGAGCATGAGTACTTTGTTGGAGAAAAAATGTGACGCTCGTACTAGCAGCTATGGCTAGCAGAAAGAACCAAGGTGTGGAGATGTGGTTTTTCATAATATGCCTTTTTATTTGGATGCTTTTACTCATTTTAACACAAGCGGAAAGAAAAGTGAATCTCTGATTGAAAAAAGAAACTGGGTTTGGTATAATCTAGGAAGCGTACAGCGCATTTTGAAAATTTGGTGGGTGTAGCTCAGTCGGTTAGAGCGTCTGATTGTGGTCCAGAAGGTCGTCGGTTCAATTCCGATCACCCACCCCATTAGCGAGTGTAGTACAGCGGTTAGTATACAAGTTTTCCAAACTTGGGATGAGAGTTCGATTCTCTCCACTCGCACCAGAACAAAAAAAAGAAAAGGGTATTCATACTCTTTATTTTTTTGGTCGCCTGTATGAGAAAATTTGCGAAGCAAAGTTATTTGCGCCAAGTTGTAAAAAAAGAGGCTCTTAACCTCTTTTTTATTGGAAGAAAGCAAAATAGACGATGGCGCCGACTAGTGCACCGAAGATACTCATAGCGATAAGCGCGAAAACTAGCGAAAGGTTGGTCTTGCGCATGGAAGGATCATCAATAATAACGGCCTGCTGCTTAGCCTTGGTCTTTTCAGCTTTGTTTTTTGCGTAAATAGTTTTGCGAGAATTATTTTCCTCTTCGAAAGTATAATCCTTAATTTTGGAGCCTGGACCGAGGAGTTCAGAAGAAAAATCTGAGGAAGTGAAATTATCTTGACCGGCAGCAAGCGGACGTTTTTGCACCTTATCGGTGTTAATAAATGGACTGCGACCGCCGAGGACATAGTTGGAATTATTATTCGCGATGTCGGACTCAGCGTAAAGCGAAGTGGTTTTTGGCTTTTCACTATCCGAGAAAGAATATGATGAACGAGCCGGAGCGACCGTAGCTATAATTTCAGATGGTTCAGATTGATCAACTGGGGCAAAAGCGGAGTCAATAGAATCTGAGGTGAGCGCGCTTTCCTGGTTTTTTGGCAGAGTAGAAATAGTATTCGAGCGGCCGGCGGTCGGATAATACATGGTAGCGGATGGATTACCAGAGGTAGATGCCGAACTTTTACCGTGGAGTTGCTGATTATCAACGGAGTCAAAGAGCGCCTCGAGATCCTCGATTTCATCATAATTATCATAGTTTTGCAAGGCATCACGTACACTTGAAGAAACCAGGGTAGTTGGAACTGGAGCTTTAGCTGGGTAAGTCTGTTGAGATTCGGAATTTATTTCAGACTCAACTTTTTTAGCCGGACGAATGCGACCAAAAAGGGTGCGACTTGGGCTGGCAGTGATTTGAATACGAGAGACCGGCGAAGGAGCCTTGAACTTCGAAGCAGCGGAAGTGGCGGAAGTAGCAGATCCGACAAGAGAATTCACACGACTAGAAGCGGAAGTTGCTCCAGCAAAAGCAGAGGTTGCCCCAGTGGAAGCGGCAGAAGCGACCGAGATTGCGGTTGGAGCCGGCTTCATCTTCGGAGCTAAACTAGCGCTACTAACCGGAATTCGGCCGGCAGCACGTGGTAATTCACCAACTTTGCGTTTGGCTAATTCTTCTTTGGCGCGTTGTTTTTCATATTCATAGCGTCTTTGCTTGGCCTGATTTTCTCGCTCAATAGCCTGACGTCGCAAAAGAGCTTCTTGTTCAGCCTGTTTTTTGGCAATAGCCTGCTGTTTTTCTTCGATTTCACGTTGTAACCTGAGTTCACGATTACGCAAAGATTCTTCGGCCTGAGAGCGAGCTAATTCCTGTTTAGCAGCCTCAATGCGGCGACGATTATAGTCCATGGTTTGATTTTGGAGTTCAATCTGGCGCTGAATTTCCTCACGACGTTCGCGCTCTTTTTTTGCCTGTTTTTTGCGCTCTAGTTCACGTTCGGAAAGCGAATAAGTGTAAGCCGAAGTAAGAGTGCGAGCACGAGTAGGGCTGGCGATGGCGGAATTCGTGGCGGCAAAGTTAGAAGTACGGTTGTTAGTACCGGAAGTACTAGAGAAAGAATTGCGACCGTTAAGGCTGGTGGTCCCAGAATTCGTAGTGCCAGAAATAGTGCCAGCAGTTTTGCGGACAGGAGAAAAATCCATCATGCGACCTTTGACAGTGGTATTTTGGGTGTTCTTTCCTTGCATATTCATGTTTAATTATACTCGATTTTTTGATTATTCACGGACCTTTTTTGCGGTCTCAATAATACTAGCAAATGACTCAGAGACTAGGCCAGCACTACCAATAAGTAGACCATTTACGCCTGGCACAGTGAGGTAAGCACCAGCATTATTTGGATTAACGCTACCGCCAAAAAGGACAGGAATTTCGGCAACAGTTTCCTCGCCATAGACAGAGATGAGTTGATCACGAATAATCTTCACGGCGTCAGCAATTTCATCTGGACTGGCGATATGGGCGGCCTTAGTACTAGAGATAGCCCAAACTGGCTCATAAGCGATGATGCATTTTTTAATATCATCACTATCAATCTCGGAGAGACCACCAAAAATTTCATCACGCAAAACGTCAACGGTTTCACCAAAATTACGCTGGCTTTCAGTCTCACCGACGCAAAGAATCGGAGTGATGCCATTACGAATCGCAGCGGCCACCTTTTGAGAAATTTCTCGGTTAGTTTCACCAAAAACAAAGCGACGCTCTGAATGCCCGATGATAGCGTAAGAAACTAGACCGCGGAGCTGAGCGATAGAAACTTCGCCAGTGTATGCACCAAAATCACGGTAATAAAAATTCTGAGCAGCAAGCTTGATCTTGGACTTATTACGTTCAAGTTGGAGCGAAAGACTTGGGAGTGAAGTAAAACTTGGAGCAATCACAATTTCGAGGCCACGACTAGGTTTGATTTTTTTAAGTAATTTCTGCAAAAAGATAGAAGACTCACCGATGGTCAGATTCATCTTCCAGTTGCCCACAATATATGTTTTCATAATCTTATTATAGCATAATCAGTTTGAGAATTTTAACCACAAAAAGTGAGTGTTTTTGCTATAATAAGCAAAAGAAATACCGCAGAGAGGAATAGAGATGAAGAAAGTATTATCCTTTGATATCGACCAAACCTTAAATATTGCCAAAACCCCAATTCCCGATGAAATGGCTTTATTACTTAGTGAATGTTTGAATGAATTTGAAATTTGTCCAATTTCGGGTCAGAAATTTGAGCAATTTTTAATTCAAATCGTGAATCGCCTAGTTGAAGTCGCCGACGTTACGCCAGCGCAACTGGCACATCTTCATCTTTTTGTGGCACAAGGCACACAATACTATCGCTACCAGCCAACCGCCAACGACAACGATGGGTCAACTTACAATGAGAAGAACTGGGAGCAAGTTTATAATTATCCATTAACCGAAGATGAGGTGGCAAAAATCACCGAAGCTCTGGAAAGTTCGGCCAAAGAAGTGGGGTATTGGGAAGAAGACAAGCTCCAGCCGGGTGACGAAATTATCGAAAATCGTTTGTCGCAAGTGACTTTCTCGGCGCTTGGGCAAAAAGCGGGTACTGAGGCGAAATACGCCTGGGATCCAGATTGCAAGAAGCGTAACTTGATTGCTAAACTCGCCAAGGAAAAGGTACCGGACTTCTCTTTTGAGGTGGCTGGAACTACCAGTATTAACGCCTTCCGTGACGGATTAAATAAATCTTTCGGCATGAATCACCTGATGGAAGAATTGAATGTCGAAAAAGACGATATTCTCTATTTTGGCGACATGACGCAAGAGGGCGGTAATGATTACCCAGTCGTACAGATGGGCATCGATACAATTACGGTGCGTAATCACGAAGATACCGAATATGCCCTGAAAGGAATTTTGGGAGTACTATGATTTTAGAGGCTTCAAAATTAATCGGATTTCGCATTTTAAGCTTAAGGTCCGGTGGGGTGATTAGCACGATTGAATCGATTATTGTCGATCCGAATGATTTGAAGATTTTGGGATTTTTTCTTAACAAAAATACTGTGAGTTTTGACTCGGGAGCGATTTTAGACGTCCGAAGTATACGAGAATTTTCACATCTCGGGATGATTATTGATTCGGATGAAGAGTTACTCAATGTGGGTGATGTGGTCAAAATCGATGAAATGGTGAAGCTAAATTTTCAGCCGATTCATTTTAAAGTCAAAACTCAGAACAAGGCGAATATAGGAACGGTAATGGATTACACGGTGGATGTAAATGATTTTTATATCCAGCAATTAATCGTCAAACGTCCGATTTTGAAATCATTTATCGACCCAGAATTGATTATTAATCGTTCGGAAATTCTAGAGATTAATGACGAAGCGATTATTGTAAAGGATGAGCTGGCCAAGCAAAAAGGGCGTGAAAAATTAGAGCAGGAAGAGTTCGTGCCGAACTTCGTTAACCCATTCCGCCAGAATGACTAGCTTTTTGGTTGGAGATTTTCGGATTCGATAGAAGAGAGTTTGGATTTGACTAAATCATAGGAAAAACCCTGACGAACGAGATAGGCCATTAGTTTTTCTCGGGTAATCGGGCGACGTAATTTCTTCTCGATCATTTTATCGATTTCAGTATCATCTTCGCGCTGAGAAAAAAGCTCATCACTCTCAAGTACTTCGCGCACCAGAGATTCAGAAATTCCCTTGCTTTTAAGTTCGTAGAATAGTTTTTTTCGACTAATTCCCTTGCTTTGATTACGATTATCGATATAGAAACGCGTAAAATTATAATCGGAAAGAAATTTTTCCTGCTTCAAGCGCTCGACTACGAGATTAATCTGAGTTTCCGTAATCTCTGCGCCAGGCTTGGTAGGAAGATTAAGAGATTTACGACCGGTATATTCATAGGTATTATTTTCTGTAAAATCAATTTCGCGAATCTTTTCATTTTGGGTGCGAACATTTTTCCGTAGCTCTTGAATCTTAGTGCGATATTCCTCGTCTTCAGCTAGGCGTTTTTTGAAATTATCATACTTTATCTGTGACTGACGACGACGAAGTTGCTTGCGGTGCAGGTAGTCGCGAATTTCTTTTTCAGAATGCGGACGCGACAGACAATACTCTAGGGCAGATTGATAGAGTTTATCGAGTGAAGACAGAGCAACCAGTTCGGAGATACGTTCTTCCGTGAGCACATCGCCGACTTTGAGGTTTTGCTCAGAAAATACTTTGAAACTGAGTGAGCACAAAAATTTATGATTAACAAAAATATTAATACGATTCGGATCTTTGACTCCTGGCTTGAGTTGCGAAATTTTCTGAAAAGTTTCCAGAGTGAGAGCGGTCACTATTCGCTCGCTTCGGCTTTTTCGCGAACTTTTTGCTCAATTTCAGCGAAGAATTCTGGCTTTTCTTTAAGTACGCGCTTCACAGCTTCACGGCCTTGGCCGATAGTTTCGCCATTATACTTAATAAAGGCACCAGCCTTGTCGAAGACGCCATATTGTACAGCGAGATCAAGCACGTCACCGACCTTGGAAACACCTTCGTTATACATAATGTCAAATTCAGCAGAACGGAATGGGGCAGCAATCTTATTCTTCACGACCTTAATCTTGGTGCGGTTGCCAATGATATTTTCGCCATCTTTAATCTGACCGATACGACGAATATCAATACGAACAGAAGCGTAGAACTTCAGGGCGTTACCACCGGTAGTGGTTTCAGGGTTACCGAACATCACACCGATCTTCATACGGATCTGGTTAATGAAGATAACAGTGGCCTTGGATTTAGAGATAATGGCAGTGAGCTTGCGCATAGCTTGAGACATCAAACGAGCTTGAAGCCCCATCTGAGCATCACCCATGTCACCATCAATTTCTGCCTGTGGGACAAGAGCCGCGACTGAGTCGACTACAATTAAATCCACGGCATTCGAGCGTACGAGGGTCTCACAAATTTCGAGAGCCTGTTCACCGTTGTCTGGCTGAGAAATCAAAAGATTATCGACATCAACACCGATACGCTTAGCATAAGATGGATCGAGGGCATGCTCGGCATCAATGAAGGCAGCCTGGCCACCGGTTTTTTGGATTTCAGCAATGGCGTGCAGTGCCAAGGTAGTCTTACCTGAAGATTCTGGACCATAAATTTCAATAATACGGCCTTTAGGATAGCCGCCACCAAGTGCCAAATCGAGCGAAAGTGAACCAGACTTCAAAAGTTCGACATCGATATTGCGATTATCACCTAGCTTCATGATAGAACCATCACCAAATTGCTTAGTAATTTGAGCAATAGCAAGCTTTAAGGCTTCGGATTTTCCGTTTTCAGCATCAGTTTTTTTAGTTTCTTTTTCTTTGACCATAATTCCTCCGTTATTTATCGAATTTCTGTAAAATTACTCTGTAAAATCGTTCTTGGAACGAGAATTTAATGGGTATACATATGATATTCTCCTTGCATCTCGGAAAAATAAACTTTACCTCACTTTTTCTATTTTAAGAATACGCTAGTCGAGAAGTAAAATCAATGGAAAAAGCAGATTTGTCGATTATTTAACAATAGCGAATTTATTTTTGCCACGCTTCAAGATGGCGAAAGAAGAGATTTGATAGGCTGGGTCTTGAATTTTCTGGTTATTAACAGAGATAGCATTGCCTAAAATCAAAGTTTTAGCTTCGGAACGAGAGCTCGCCAAACCAAGCTCAGTTAGTGCGTCAATGAGATTAATTTCGGTGCCATTAAGCTCAAAATGCGGCAGAAGCATAGCAATACTTTCAATCTCTGATTCGGTAAGCGTCTCAATTTTACGACCACCGAAGAGTAATTCAGTGAGAGTAATCACCGCGGCGGCAGAAGATTTACCGTGAACCACCTCGGTGGCACCACGAGCAAGGGCTTTCTGAGCGATGCGAAGTTCGGGATGAACCTGATGCTCAGCCAGAATTTGATCGATTTCATCTTTCGATAGAACCGTGTAGATTTTAATCAAAGACTCGACAGCCTGATCAGATTGATTGAGCCAGAATTGATAAAAATCAAAGATTGAGGTGTAATTGCCAGAACCATTATCCTGACTAGCAAGCCAGATAGCATTTCCCTCAGATTTACCAAATTTACGACCAGTCACCGGGTCAATGACGAGAGGAGTAGACCAAACATCGGCGCGACCACCCTCGAGGCGTTTAATTAGATGGACACCAGAGGAAGCATTACCGAATTGATCAGCCCCACAAAGTTGTAGGTCAATTCCGTAATGACGATAGAGGTGAAGAAAATCATAACCCTGAATCAAAGAGTAAGAAAATTCCGCATAAGAGATACCAGAGCCGCCTTCGCCGATACGATTTTGGATAAATTTACGATCGAGAAGCTGCGTCATGGAGAAGTTTTTCCCGACTTCACGCAAAAAATCTAAGAAATTAATATTCTTGAACCAATCATAGTTATCGACTAGACGTAATTCATAGTGGTCATTATCTGGATCGCCGTCATTTCGCGTATCGGCAGCACCGTCAAAACTAATCACATTAGCCATTTGACGACGAATGCATTCCTTATTATGCGCAACTTCCTCGAGAGGCTTTAATTCACGTTCGCCATTTTCCTTCGGGTCACCAATTTGACCAGTAGCGCCACCGACGAGAAGAGTTGGTTCATAGTCATGACGCACGAAACAGGCACACATCATGAGAGCGGCTAGATTACCAATAGTTAAAGAATCAGCTGAAGGGTCAGCACCAAAATAGAAGCGTTTATTTTCTTTTTCATCAAGTTCGGAAGTATTAGTAAAACTATTTTCGGCGGCGAAACCACGCCAGATGAGTTCTTCGGATAATTTCATAAGTATATTTTAACATTTTTTCTTGTGTTATAATTAAATTCTGAACAAATAAGTGGAGGGCTGCGTGACAGACTCAAAATCCAATTCAAAAAGTGCGAACATAAAAAATAATTCTAAACAAACTGCGGCGAATAAAACTAATTCTATGCACGAGTTTTTGTCGAACAAAAATTCTTCTCGTTTTGTGACGAATAAACAGCCGGTAAAATTAGTTTCCCCAGGCGAAAAACTACGTCAACCGATGAAGCGTGAAGCTACGCCAATGAAACAATATTTAACGAGTCGCGATGAAAAAAATTTTGCTAATAACAGAGAGAAAAAGCTTCCACTAGGTGGGGTGTCCAACCTAAAAAACGAAACTAAATTACGCGAGGAGAATACCCCAAAACCAACAGAAAATGCTACAATAAAAGTACAAAGCAATAATGTTAATTTAGTTACAGAATCCAAGGAAATGAATAAAACTTCGGCAAAAAATAGCAAGGATAAACCAAAGGCACCAAAAAAATCACCTTTTATGAAGAGTGATCGTAAAATGAATGTCTATTCTAGTTTGGTTTATAAAAATAAAATGAAGCAGGAGGCTAAGGCAAGACGCGAAGCGGAAGAGTTAGCCAAACTACCAAAAGAGCCAGTGAAGCGCTTCTTTGCTAAGCTTGCGCCAAAACGCGTAATTCGTAATCTCTTCTCGAAGAAGGGCTTGTTTATGATTTTGAAATTTGGCGCCGCGATGTTCTTACTTGCAATCATTGCTGTGGGTGGCTTATTCCTTTACTTTAAGAAAGACTTGGATGAAATCCGCCTAGATCAGATGAAAGTGACCGGTACAGTGAACACCTATTTGGACCGCAATGGACAGACCCTTTGGGAAGATAAAGGTGACGGCGATTATCGTCTAGTGGTAGATGGAGACAATATCTCCACCTATATGCGCCAAGCGACGGTGGCGATTGAAGACCGTGACTTTTATAATCACCCAGGGGTAAACTTCTCAGCCTTGATTCGTGCAGCACTTTCAACCGTAACTGGCCGCGGCGTGCAAGGTGGTTCGACTTTGACTCAGCAGCTAATTAAGCAGGTTTATTTCGCAGACGAAGCCGGCAACCGTACAGTATCTGGTTTACCTCGTAAAATTAAGGAAATGATTTTGGCGCTTGAGGTCGAGAAGATGTATTCCAAAGAGCAAATTATCACCATGTACCTCAATGAATCACCTTATGGTGGTCGTCGTAATGGTGTAGAAAGTGCAGCGCAGGCTTATTTCAAAAAATCAGCTAAAGATTTAACTCTCGGTGAATCAGCATTGCTGGCTTCCATCCCAAATAACCCAACTTTACTTAGTCCATATAATACTGCCTATAATAAATCTCTGATTGAGCGCCAACACAAAACTTTGGATGTGATGGTAAAGATGGGGTATATCACTGAAGAGAAAGCTAAGGCCGCCAAAGAAGAAAAAGTTCTTGAATCGATCCAGCCAGAATCCAGCCGCTATACTGATATTAAGGCTCCTCATTTCGTGCTTGAAGTGAAGCGCCAGCTAGAGGAAAAATATGGCGTGAAGACGATGCGCGCAGGTGGTTTCACAATCAAGACTAGCCTAGATTTGAAGGCTCAGGAATATGCCGAAAAGGCAGTAGCTAACGGTTCTGCATTGATGTACCAGAATGGTAGTGACAATATTTCCCTCTCTTCTGTCGATGTGGAAACCGGACAAGTGATTGCAATGGTAGGTTCTGCCGACTGGAGCAAACCAGTTTATGGAGAAGTGAATGCCTCTACCTCACTACTCGAACCAGGTTCTTCAATTAAGCCAATTTTGGACTACGCTCCACTCTTCAAACAGCGTGAAGGGGTGAACTATGGTGCTGGCTCGATTTTGAAAGATGAAAATATCGATAATTTCTATTGTGCTGGCTTTACTGGTAACTGTAAACTTCGTAACTACACGGGCGCCTTCTATGGCAATACTTCCATCCGTAAAGCCTTAGCTAACTCTTTAAATATTCCAGCCGTTAAGGCACTTTATATCAATGGTATCGAAGATAGCATTAAGACTGCACATGATTTAGGTGACATATCATATTGTACGGATACTTCTGGTGGCCTCTCGATCGCGATTGGTTCGGGTTGTACCGTTAAACTGGTTGAGCACGCGAATACTTATGCTTCCCTGGCTCGTGGTGGTGTATATAAACCACTTTCATACATCCTAGAAATCAAAAACGGTTCAGGTGATGTACTCGAAAAATGGGAAGATACCTCTGGTAATCGTGTACTTGATTCTCAGGCCGCTTACATGATTTCCGATATTCTCAGTGATACCTCTGCTCGTTCAATGGTCTTCGGAAGTTTAGGTGCGTCATTCGGTTTTGTGGTGCCTGGAGTTTGGACTGCTACCAAAACTGGTACAACCACTACCAATGATTCGACCGTAACGAAAGACTCGCTCACTGCCTCTTATTCACCAGTGGTGGCAACAGTGGTCTGGAATGGCAACCACGATGGTCGCGGCTTAACAAACTCTTCAAACACAATCGTGCGTCGCGTAGTCAACGATTACATGGAACCAGTACATAAAGACGTTTATGCCAATGCCGGCAAGTGGAAGTCTGGAGATAAGATCCAAAAACCAGCTGGAATTCAAACCCTAACCGTAAGTGGAATTACTGATATTTTCCCAAGTTGGTTCAATAATAAGACCTCGGGTGCTCAGACTGAAAAAATGAAGTTTAACCGCATCAACAAACACAAAGCTTCTGATTGTACTGACCCAAGCTTAATCGAAGAAGTAGATATCAGCTTTACCATTGACCCAATTTCGAAGAATAAGAGCTTTGCCAAATCTGCTGACGGCTATGACCCATTCACCACAGATGACTGTTCCTATCGTGCACCTACGGTAAGGATTAAAAATAGTACGATTAACAGTGGCTCGGTACTGAAGTTTGAAGCAAAAGCAGGTTCTGAACAATTAGACAGCTACACGGTCTCCGTAGATGGCACAGTAGTAGCTTCTGGAACCGCCCAAGCTGGCGACAATACTACAACTTATACGATGACCGGAAGTGAAACTTCTATCGTAGTAACATTAAAAGATCGCGCTGGTAGCACCGTTACTAATAAATTAGGCTCGTAAACTGAGTTTAAAGCTTAATGAATTCTAGCTCCATTTATTATGGAGCTAGAACCTTTAGGCAGAAAATTATGAAATTTTTGGATAGTAAAAATTACATAAGATTTTTTGGTATTATTTCTTAATCGGTGATACAATAGCTTCGGATACCGAGGGGGATGTGCTTAGATATTTTTTAACATAATAAGAAAGGTTTTATGGAAATTATTTCTTTAATCATTCATGGCCTCATCTTAATTGAAACTAGCTTTCTTGCCTACAGTTCTTTCAAGAAGAGCTTTAATTATTTTGGCCAAAAACGAAAAATTTATGTCGATTCATCGGCTTTGATGGATGGACGTGTATTAAAAGTGGCACAAACTGGATTCTTAGGCGGGATTTTAATTATCCCACGTAGTGTAATTCATGAAATGCAACTACTCGCTGATGGAAAAGACAGTGAAAAACGCACGCGAGCAAGATTTGGACTGGATGTAGTCTCAGAACTTGAACGTACCCCTTCGACGGATGTGGTAATTCTGAAGGACGAACTGGATCGTACGCCAGTAGACGAAAGACTTTTGCAACTAGCTGAAGAGAATCACGGCTCGATTATGACGATTGATTACAATCTTGGCAAAGTAGCTTCGACGATGAATATTGATGTTCTCAACATTAATGAGCTTGTAGTGGAACTACGCTCTGAATATCTACCAGGTGAATGCTTTACTTTGAAGATTACTAGTACTGGTAGTAATCCAAAACAAGGTGTAGGCTATCTTCCAGACGGCATGATGGTGGTAGTAGATAATGCCAGCGATAAAATTGGCGATTCAGTGGATGTAATGTTTGAAAAATTCCTGCAAACTAATTCTGGGCGCATGATGTTTGCTAAGCTAGCACCTGAAAAACAGAAGCGAATACGTAAGCCGTTCCTAAAGAAGAAGTCATAAAAAATAGCCCCGCGTGGGCTATTTTTAGTGATTCGATAATTACTACAAATAATTAATGTAATTCTTGTGGGTTATTCTTGATCTTCGCCATATTCCAAAGCATAGACCATACGCTGATCAATTTCAGATTGATATTTATCAAGGAGGCTGGTAGCCTTTTCAGATTTAGCGACATCGAGCATCAGATGAAAGCGAGAGGTTCGGTTCATAGCCAGCATAGCAAATGGCGTAACTGTACTTCCCTGCTCCTCGTAACCATGAGCTAGAATACGCTTTGGATTAGTGTAGTTAGCTAAAATATTTTTTAAATCATGTGGGTAGCCATGAAAGTTCGCAATAATTTTCGCACTGGAACCAAACATCTGATTAAAATCTGAGTTTTGAAGCGTTTGGTCGGCAAAACCGATACCAGCGTAGGTGAGGGCAGAAATATAGGCAAGACCAATCTTTAGTTTTGGTAAATCCTGCTGAAGCTGCTTCACCGCCTGATAAGATTCATTAAAACTAATATCGCCAGCCGCGACAAAAATGTAATCATACTCTGGAATTTCAGAGTTATCAAGATCCTGAAGCGAACCATTTAACTTGGTGGTGTCGAAGAAGCAAATACCTCGCTTAAAACAAAGTTCGGCTTGTTTTTCGTTTAGAAAGACTGGCTGTTCGGTCTTATTGAGAGTAACCAAATTGACTTGATTTTGGCGCTCAAATAGATAATGGAAACACGGTTTCACACTTTCAGCATCGAGCGGAAAGAGACAAGAGACGTGATGCCCTGGACGAGCGAGCAAGGCAGAGAGAAGGATTGGTGATTGATGAGAAAAGCCATTGTGGTCCTGACGCCAACAAGTACTGGTACTGAGAAGATTGGCGGAAGGATAAGACTTTTGCCAAGAGACAGCTTCGGCCTGTTCGAGAAACTTTAGGTGTTGGACAATTTGCGAAAGGATGATTGAAAAGAAAGCTTCGTAGCTGGTCATCAAAGCATCTTTTCCGGTCATTAAGTGGCCGACCATAGTAGAAAAGAGTACATTTTCCGAAAGAAGCTCCACAATACGTCCAGTGGCAGATTCTGACATATCCCATTTTTCGATAGCCAGGTCACCCCAGGCGCGGGTGGTCTGATCATAAACAGCATTAATTTTATTACTGGTGGTTTCATCAGGAGAAAAGAGATAAAAATCTGGGTCGCTTTGCATTTTTTCAGAAAGCAAGGCACCAAAAGCCTTGGCGGGAGATTTAGTTTTCATGAATTAAAAATCCTTTCTCTTGATCAAATAGTTCGTTGAAACGATAAGTTTTGAGCCATTTTTCGAGCATCTTAAGTTCAGTTTCATCAGTTTTAGCATTTGTAAGTGGTACCTGATGAGATTTAAAATTATCACGCACTTTCATACCTTCAGCTTGGCGAGGACCGGTGAGACCCTTTTCGGAGGCAAAGATAATGAATGGTGGATTTTCAGTGGATTCCGCTTGGAAGAGCGCTTGCAGTAAATTTTCTAAGAGATTTTTTTGCAATTTTTCATCAAGCTCAGGAGTAAAATTGGCGGAGGTATTAAACTTCTTGCCAAATTCTTCATAGGTTTCGGAAAGCGTTTCTTTGACTAGAATTGGCGTATAACCGAAACCACGGATTAACTCTTTTAGCTCATGTTCGGAACGACGACTGGCGACGGTTGGAGCAGAGATTTTATAACCATTGAGATGTAAAATCGGCAAAACCCGACCATTTGATTCGCTGAGCAACAAACGATTAAGATTGAGACTACCAAGCATGGTGGCGGTTTCAAATTCACCATCACCGATAAGAGCTACCGTAGTATGATTAGCGCGATTGAGTACGGAACCATAAGCGGTGGCGAGTGAATAACCGAGTTCGCCGCCTTCACAAATCACACCTGGGGTGACCGGGCTAGCATGAGACGGAAAGCCGCCAATGCGAGAAAACATCTTGGAAACGATTTTAAGACCAGCATAATCACGAGAGAGCGTAGGATCAACCCTGGCTAATTCCCCATCATAAAACAGGTTAGCCTGGAGCGCAGGAAAACCATGGCCTGGACCCAAAACAAAGGTAAAGTCGCGCTGGCCAAAATAAGCCCTTAGCGCAGCGTAAACCAGATTAATCCCTGGACAAGTACCCCAGTGACCGAGTAGGCGCGGCTTAACATCGGCAGGTTTCAAGGGAGTTTCTAGGAGAAAATTATCCTGCAAGAAGATTTGGGCAACCGTCAAGTAATTGCAAAAACGGACCCTAGCTAATAAATTATCTAAATTAATAAAGCGCTCACCACTATACATATAAAATATTATAGCATAAGCGATAAGGGATTTCAGGGCACAAAAAAAATGAGCCGGGCGGAGACACGGCTCAATGAATTTTCTAATTAGGCCTGGTGAGTAACTTTAACCATGGCAGTACGTAAAACTTCACCTTGGTAGAGATAGCCTGGAATCAACTCTTCAGCGATAACCTCCTGGTCACCTTCACCTTCTTCCATAGAGATAGCATTGTGAAGCTCGGGATTAAAGATTGTGCCTGGATTGGCATTAATTTTTTCGAGACCGAGGGATTTCATGGTTTTTTCAAGAGTTTTTTGAACCGGAGAAAGCGCTTCCGGGTGAGCGGAAATAGCGCGGCCCATATCATCAATTAGCGGGAGAAATTTCAAAATAGTACTATGAGCAGCCATTTTTTTAGCTTGTTCGCGTTGCATCTCGACTTGCTTGCGGAAATTTTCAAAATCCGCACGTGTACGCTGAAGATCAAGCAAAAATTCAGCATTTTGCTGCTTTAGATTGGCGAATTCTGCAGAAATTGGATCTGCCGATTGGTCAAGATTATCCGAAAAATTAACTTCTGGACTGGCTTGATTTAGATTCTCGGCTGCGGAATTTTCGAAATTAAAATTTGACTTAGTGGTTTCATCTTGTGGTTTTGACATATTTTCTCCTTACAAAGTGTTTTCCAAATAGCGACCGGCATGGCGGACAAGACTCATGATCTTAGCATAATTTTGGCGGGTAGGACCGAGGACGCCGATATAGCTATCATCTGAGTACGGCGAACGAAATTTACTAATAATGAGTGAAGCATCAGAGTTTTTGCCGATCGGATTTTCGTGACCAATGAAAATATTGAGTGGTTCACCAGGTTTGGCTTCGTGGAGCCATGGCTCGAGATTATCAAGTAGTTTCGATACTGCTTGGATACGTTCATAATCAACAAATTCCGGCTGAGAAAAGAGCTTGGAAATACCAGAGTAATAAAGCTGATTACCGATGGTGGCAAGGCCGAGATTTCCGGTCAACTCGACTAACATATCGACAGCCGAGCGAATAGCGAAATCAGCACGTTCCTGAGCATTAATACGAACCTCCAAAGCGTGAAAGCTGCGGCGACCCTCATTTTCCTCCCCACTACCGAGAGTCTTAAGAGGTGAAGGATTCAGCCAATGATTAAAAATAGAATCGATAATCTCGAAAGCTTCCGTCGAATCACTAGAGGTTAGAATAGATTCGGAAATTGGTTTTTCCGACTCAGTTTCCGAAGAGTCAGAATCCTGAGTATCAGCTTCCATGCAATTCCCCAGATGAGAATTAGATGAAAGCGAATTTACATAATAGCGGTAGCCATAATCGGTCGGAATACGGCCGGCAGAAGTGTGGGGAGAGGTAATATAACCCAGCTCCTCGAGGCGTGCCATTTCCGAACGAATGGTGGCAGAAGAAACATTGAATAATTTAGCTAAAGTAACACTGCCAACAGGGGTGGCAACATCAGCATACTCCTCGATAATGGCGAAGAGGATGAGCTTTTGACGTTCTGTGAGTTTAATTTCGTTATTCATAATTGATGATTTAATTATAGCACTTAGCACTCAAAATTCAAGAGTGCTAATTTTATCGAAAAAATGTGGCGAGTGAAGCGATGCGCGTAGTGGGCGAAGTGATAAATTCATGATAGAATATGTAAAATATTTAGAAGGGGCGAAAATGGACGAGCGCGATTTATTAAAAACCAAATTAGGCACCGGCAGTATTAATATCTTCGGTCTACCGATGTGCGGCAAAGATACGGTAGGAGAAAAATTGGCGGCCTACTTTGATGGAAGATTACTTTCTTCTGGGGCGATAATTCGCCAATATGAGGCAGAAAATCAACAGGCCTTAACCGCGGACGGTTCACTCGCGCCGACGGATTTATTTTATGAAATCGTGCTTCCCTATTTCGATAAGGCGGAATTAAAAAATTCACCACTAATTCTTTCGAGTGTGGGACGTTGGTCGGGGGAGGAAAAAGAAATTTTAAGAAAAACTATCGAATCGGGACATCCGACAAGGGCGGTGGTTTATCTAAAATTAGCCAAGGCAGAGGTAATTCGTCGCTTTATGTTAAATCTGGTCGGTACTAGCCGCGAAAAGCGCGCAGATGATGCTTCCCTGAAAGTTTTCTTGAGGCGCTTAAATGAATTTAATCAAAAAACTTTGCCAGTACTAGAGTATTATCGTGAAAAAGGACTCTTGATCGAGATTGATGCAAGCGGCTCACGAGAGGAAGTTTTCGAAAGAACTTTGGCCGCGATCAAAAAGAAATTAGACAAATTAAACTAAACAGAATTTTGACATAAAAAAATAGGCGCGAAATCGGCGCCTATTTTAAGTTCAAAATTAATCGCGTTTTAACATGACGGTGAAGGCTTCAGATGAAATATCAATCTTAATCTCGCTTTAACATCACAGTGAAGGCTTCAGATGGAATATCAATCTTGCCGAAGCGTTTCATACGAGCCTTACCACGTTTCTGCTTTTCAAGTAACTTCGCCTTACGATCACGGTCACCGGTGTGAATCTTCACAGTAACATCTTTGCGGAAGGCGCCGATAGTTTCACGCGCGATAATGCGCGCACCGATGGCAGCCTGAAGTGCGACTTCAAAGTTTTGACGTGGAATGACCTCTTTTAGCTTCTTAGTAATGGAACGACCAAGTGCGTCCGCCTCCGAGCGGTGACACATCAGAGCCAAGGCATCCATTTTTTCACCACCCACGAGAAAATCGACACGCACCAAATCTTCCGCACGATAGCCATTAATTTCATAGTTAAAGCTAGCATAACCAGAGGTGAGAGACTTCAATTGATCATAAAAATCGGTCAAGAGATTCGCCATTGGCGCCTCAAAATCAATCAGCGCACGATCTTCGAGGTAGGAAATATTTTTCTGTAAACCACGCTTCTCGACAATGAGTTGCAAGACATTACCAATCATGGAAACTGGGAGGATAATTTCTCCTTTCACCCATGGTTCACGAATTTCAGCGATCGTTGAAGCATCCGGGAGATTAGCCGCAGATTTAATTTCGAGTTCTTCACCGGAATTTAAGGTGACTTCATAGTTGGTCGAAGGATTCGTCACCACGAGGTCGAGCTTAAATTCACGTTCGAGACGTTCCTTAATAATATCCATGTGGAGTAACCCTAAGAAACCAATGCGGAGACCGAAGCCTAAGACTGGGCTATTTTCCGGCTCGAAACGCAGGGCAGAATCAGAAAGCGAGAGTTTCTCGATAGCCTCTTTCAAATCTTTATACTGATCGTTACTAACTGGGAAAAATCCGGCGTAGACAAACGGTAAGACGTTTTTATAACCAGGCAGAGGGTTTTTAGCAGGAGCCTTTTTCAGAGTAACCGTATCGCCGACTTTCGCTTCGCGCGTGGTTTTAAGGTTGGTCACAATGTAACCGACTTCCCCTTCATTTAGACTATCTTTAGGTGACATTTCCGGCTTCAAGATACCCACTTCGAGCGCAATGCCAGAAGTTTGAGCTGCCAGCATCTGAATGGCGGCATTTTTATTGATTGAACCATCGACGATACGCACATAAAGCACCACACCGCGATAATCGTCAAAGTAAGAGTCGAAAATCAGGGCACGGGTTTCAGGGGTGGAAGTAGGAGCTACTTCGTGACTTGAGAGTGAAGCATCGACAGAAGATTTGTTTGGCGCTGGAGCATATTCAATGATGCGATCTAAAACTTTTTCGACATTGAGGCCAGTCTTAGCGGAAACCGGAATAATTTCTGAAGGGTCACAGCCTAAGAGATTGATAATTTCACTAGAAACCCGCTCAACATCCGCGGCTGGCAGATCAACCTTATTAATCACTGGAATAATGGTGAGATTTTGTTCGATCGCGAGATAGACATTGGCGAGAGTTTGCGCCTGAATACCCTGAGTGGCATCGACCACCAAGATAGCCGACTCGACAGCCTGCAAGGAGCGAGAAACTTCATAAGAAAAATCCACGTGGCCCGGAGTATCAATCAGATTGAGCTCGTAGCCCTTGTATTTCATTTGCACTGGGGTAAGTTTAATCGTAATCCCCTTTTCACGCTCAAGCTCCATAGAGTCGAGGAGCTGAGATTTCATCTGGCGCTTTTCGACAGTGCCAGTAATTTCCATCATGCGGTCAGCCAAAGTGGACTTACCGTGATCGATGTGAGCGATGATACAAAAATTTCGAATATTTGCGGAATTCATGCCTCTATTATAACAGAGATGAGATGGAGTATAATAGAATCATGAAATTAATCTTGGCAATTTCGGGCGGAGTGGATTCGATGGCGCTTCTTTCGATGTACACACATGCCGATATTATCGTGGCACATGTGGACCACGGCACACGTGCGTCGAGTACGAAGGACGCAGATTTTGTGCGCCAAAAATGTCAGGAACTGGGAGTGAAATTTTATGAAACTAAACTGGAGCTTGGAGAGAGCGTTTCAGAAGAGTTGGCACGTAAGAAACGCTACGAATTTCTTAAAATAATTCAAGAAAAAGAAGGCGGCACTCTCTGTACGGCACACCATCTGGATGACGTAGTGGAATCGATTGCAATCAATTTGATTCGTGGTACCGGATGGCGGGGACTGACGCCTTTTTATGGCGACGAGCTCGTGCGACCTTTTATTATTTCAAAAATGTGGAAACGGGACGTACTAAAATTTGCTGGCAAACAAAATATATGTTTTCGACAGGACCCAACCAACCATGAGGCGGATTATTTACGTAATCGAGTGCGCGAAAAAATGGCAGAGCTAGACGAGACGGCGCGATTAGATATCATTAATTTGTTTGAGAAGCAAAACGAGCTCAGAGGAAAAATCGAAAAATTAGTGGCGGAATTAGCCAAGCAGACCGTGGTGGGGAAAAATTTTCACAAAAAAGAACTTTTTCTTGCCGCCGACGAAAAAGTGGCGTTGGAAATTCTAAGAAAAATCTGTTTAATGCACTGCTATAGTTTGACGCGGAAACAACTAGCGGATTTTCTTTCTGCAATTAAAACTTATGCACCACACAAAAGATTTAACTTACCGAAGAATCACTTCGTGACAATTCTAAAAAGTTACATTATGTTCGAAGTAAAATAGCGCCAGATGACGCTATTTTTATTACGTTAACTTAACCGATGAGGCTACTTGAAAAGATTTTTTAAACCACCAGCGAGATCCGAAGGTAGAAGGATGACAGTTTTCTGGGATGGGTCGGTGCTGATTTTTTCGAGAGTTTGGAGAGTACGAATATTGAGACCGCCTGGAGTCTGAGCTAGCAAATTGGCGGCTTCAGCCACTGCGGCAGCCGAGGCTTTTTCACCTTCCGCAGAAATAATCGCAGCGCGACGTTCACGTTCAGCTTCAGCTTGTTTAGCCATAGCACGCTTCATGTCGGAAGGAAGTTCGATATTTTGGAGCTTCACACTTTCGATATCGATACCCCATTTATCGGTTTGAGTGTCAACAATTTCCTTGATTTGGCTAGAAATTTTGTCACGCTTAGAGAGTAATTCATCAAGATCAAAGTTACCGGTAACATCGCGCAAGGCAGTTTGAGCAAAAGTAGAAGTGGCATAAGCGTAATTAGTGGTTTCAAAGACTGCCTTCTTGGCATCAATCACACGGAAATAAACCACTGCATCGACATTCACCGTAACGTTATCTTTAGTAATAACTTCTTGCTTCGGCACATCCATCGGGGTAGTACGGACATCAACGGTGCGCATAGTATCAATGTAAGGGATGATCACATGAAGACCCGGTTCCATGATACGGCGAAAACGACCGAGGCGCTGAACCACACCGCGCTCATACTGATTAACTACGCGAATTCCTGGAATTACCACGAATAGAATAGCAAGAATTAAGATTAAAATTAACATAACAACTCTCCTTTTTAGTTTCATTTTAGCGATTTTGAGGAATAATGCAAGGGAGAGAAAAATCGGTAGACGGAATAGATAGACTGGGCTATATTAGAGTTAATAGATGGTTACCTACAAAATAATTTACGATATTACGCAAGATGCTTATAACTGGTTTAATTCCATAAATAATTTTGGTGGAATTAAAAAACTAAAAGACGCGCAGGATATTGAGGTAGCAGAAAAGATTATGGGGCTAAAATTTTCGGAAGCAAAGAAGATTCTGATTCCCTACCTCGAAGAAAGAAATGCACGAATCGAGATGACGCCGGAGCGATTTAAGCAAATCATGAGTGATGAATTAAATGAAAAATTTGAATTAGCGATTAGGCGACTCGAAGAAGTGACGGAGCATCCCCTAGCAATTAAAGATTGTGCGAAAAATCGCGCTAAGGAAATTCATAAAATTTCACCAGAGGCAGTGTCACCGAGTGAGGATTTATTATTCTTGATCACGACTTTTCCAGCGATGATTGTTTATTATGAGGAGGGAGTGATTTTTACATATGCGAAAATCGATAATGAATTATGGGGGATGCCACTCGATGGAATTTTACATGAACTGATGCATTTTCAAACTAATTATTATTATCGAGAAAATCCCGAATCTGTAGTCTCTCATCTTTCAAAGGGAGAATATTATATTCTGAAAGAATCTCTAACGGCCTTACTTGATGAATCTTGGAAGCCAATTATGACTTTACCAGATGCAAGTTATCCTGAGTTTCAAGATTTGAGAGATAAATTACGGGAGCATTATTTTAAAAATCATGATTTTGACAAACTAATGGAATATGGTGCAAAAGAGGTAAAAAATTACAAAATATGATATAATATAGGGGTAGCCTGTTTATTTTACAGAAAGAGGGGGAAATTATGTACTTTGACAGATGTAAATTACAAAAAATGTCCGATGAAATCACGCTGACGCTGAACGAAAGAATCGACAGAATGACGGTTGTGGTAAAAGCTCAGTGTATACTGATTGGTCAAGATGAAAGGGGTAACTCCTATCAGAGCAATATCTTAAGATTAATTAATGATATGGCGAGAGGTCTTCTCAATCAATGTCAATCCACTATGCATAGTCATCGGGTGCAAAAAACTTATCACAGCACCGAATCGATTGCGTGGACGATTGAAGAGTTCGATAACTATATCGAAAGTTTTAATACTACTACTAAATTATTTCGAGATACCCTGGAGAGATTTTGGCCGACACGGAACTTCGAACCGGTGGCCACGGAAACTAAAATTCCAACAGTCAGAGCAAAATTTGAAAACTTAAGGAATGACTTAATTCAATCCAGTGAAGCAGGCTAAGAAATTTAAGGGACGCAAGATTTGCGCCCCTTTTGCTTTTTTGAAAAAATGTTATAATAATACAAAGTTATTATTAGGAAAAATAAGGGGTTATTATGTCTGGACACAGTAAATGGGCTACCACTAAGCGCCAAAAAGCAATCGTGGACGCAAAGCGTGGTGCAGCCTTCACCAAAATTGGTAACCAAATCGCAATTGCTGCGCGTGCTGGTGCCGACCCAACGATGAATCCATCTCTTGCGATGGTATTAGAAAAAGCTCGCAAGGCTAATATGCCAAAGGCGAACATCGAACGTGCGATTGCTCGTGCCGCCGATAAAAACGCCGCAGCTTTGATTGAAGAAACCTACGAGGCTTACGGACCGGCCGGTATTGGTTTGATTATCGAGATTGCTACCGATAATAAAAACCGTACCATGCCAGAAGTTCGCAATGCGCTTTCAAAGAATGGCGGCCGCATGGCTGACCCTGGATCCGTGATGTTCCAATTTGCGCGTAAAGGTGTAATTTTTATCGAGGATAAGGGTGAAGATGCGCTGATGACCGCTTTGGATGCTGGCGCAGAAGATGCCAACGAGGAAGAGGATGGTATCGAAATTATCACCGAACCAACCGATTTGATGAAGGTGCGCAAGAATTTGATTGATGCTGGACTCAATGTAGATTCTGCCGAACTCAAATATTTGCCAAATAACACCGTAGAGGTGAGCGAGGCAGATGCGGAAAAGGTAGACAAACTGCTGGATGCCGTAGATGACCTCGATGATGTGATTAACGTCTTCACTAACGCAGCTTAGTTTGAGAAGGAGCCTTCGCGGGCTCCTTTTTATGGGGGCCTTAGTGGAGTACTTCTTGCTGGAGTTTTAGCAGAATTTATCGTTGGGTTTTTCGGTCGAGTTTTCCTAGGATATTTTTTACTTTACGGGGAAGAATTTTTCTGGTATGATAGTAAGTGGAAGGGTGGCCGAGTGGTTGATGGCACCGGTCTTGAAAACCGGCAAGTTAACGCTTCGCAGGTTCGAATCCTGTCCCTTCCGCCAAACCGTGGTACCGTAGCTCAGCTGGTTAGAGCGTAGGACTCATAAGCCTAAGGTCACTGGTTCAATCCCAGTCGGTACTACCAAATGAAATTATCTAACGGCGATGAGCCGTTTTTTCTTATGGTAAAATAGTTACATGATAGCACACGTAGAAGGTACGATTGCGGAAAAATTCACCGGGCAGATTATTGTGGATGTGCATGGTGTGGGTTATGAAGTGAATCTTTCGGCAATTGATTTTGAAGAAATTAATGTAGGTGAAACCAAGAAGTTCTACACTTATCACGCAGTACGTGAGACCTCGGAGGACCTCTATGGTTTTACCACTTTGATGGCCAAGAAAATTTTTGAAATGCTAATTTCCGTGAATGGGATTGGCCCGAAGGCTGGTATGGCGATTCTCTCTCTGGGGACGCCGGAAGAAGTGCGTAATGCTATCGCCAATGCGGATAGTGGTTTTATCAGTAAGGCGAGCGGCGTGGGTAAAAAATCGGCGGAGCGTGTAATCGTAGATCTAAAAGATAAGGTGGGTTTGCCAAGTCATTACACGGGCGCAGAGATTCAGGTGAAGAAGCCGAAAAATAATGAAGCACTCGATGCTCTGATGGCGCTTGGCTTTAATCTAAAGGAAGCGACCGAGGCATTAAAAGAGATCGATGCGGATTTGCCAGTGGAAGACCAGATTCGTCTGGCGTTAAAAAATCGCTAAAGTGGAAAGTTATCGAGAAAAATAGTTCCAGCTAGGAACTATTTTTATGAGAAATTTGGTGTGAGAGCTATTTTTCCAGATTTGGCACGCTTAGCGTATCGGAAGAAGTGTCGGCCGAGTTAGACGCGAGGTCGGTTTTTTCAAGTGAAGTGTCGGACTCTTCGGATGAAGTATCAATCTCTTCAGATGGAACCTCCTTAACCTGACGGGTGCGATGATCAATATGAATGGTGTTCGGAGTAGTAGTTTCTGGATTAGTTTCAGATTTTTGATTTTTCTTAGCGGCTAAAATTTCAGAAAGCGATTTTTTATCAGTGTCAGCGGGGACTTCACACTCATCGTCGGCAGGAATTTCACCTTTTTCGATATGCACGAAATGAGTAATGGTTTCGAGCTCATCAGTAGGCGTGTCAAGATATTTGAAAACATAAGTAGTTTCATCGCCGATAGTCGACATACGGAGAGTACCCACTTCGAAGAGATGCTCGAAAAGACCAGCTTGCTTAAAAGAGACATCCTCGACGGAAACTAAATCAATCACATTCATCGCCGTATCAAAGAGTGAATTAGCGACGCGTTGAATGAGACGCTTGTTGGTGACAAAAAGCTTATTGGTGGTATAAACATTAAGACTAATCAAGGTCGCAATCCAGACGGTACCAAGCACAATCGCGATAACCAAGAGGAAGAAAGCGCGCCCATTAGTATCGAGGGCAAAGACAAAAGAATTTCCCGCATTAATCAAAATATAGAGAGCAAAAAGCAAAATGCTGGCGAGACAAGCTCCAGCAAAGATTAAAATTGGAATAATTTTAGTACGTTTAATTTCGAGAACAATTCGCTCGCCAACCTCAAGAGAAATGCCCAATTTTGGATTATAATTTTTCTGCTTCATACGCTTCCCTGTTAAATTAGTTATATTATAACATATTTTCAGGTGATTAGAGAGAAGAGAGGTGACGCTTGGCTTTTTCAGTGACGATGCGACCACGTGGGGTCTTTTCGATGAAACCAAGTTGGATCAAAAATGGCTCGTAATAATCTTCGATCGTGGTAGCTTCATCACCGGTCAGGGCGGCAATGGTAGTGAGGCCAACGGGGCGATTACCATAATTATCGAGCATTAACTGCAACATATTGCGGTCAGCCGGGTCGAGACCGAGGGAGTCGATTTCCATAAGCCCGAGAGCCTGCGTGGCAATGTCCAGGTCGACCGAACCATCACCATGGACGTCAGCAAAATCCCGCACGCGTTTCATCAGACGGTTGGCAATACGCGGGGTGAGACGAGAGCGGGCAGCTAGGGTTGCAGTAGCTTCTTCGGAAATTTCCGTGCCGAGAATACTGGCAGTACGAGCAATAATTTGACCGATTTCTGATTCATTATAATATTCGAGACGATGCGTAATGCCGAAACGGTCGCGAAGTGGACCAGCCAAAGAACCGGTACGAGTGGTGGCACCGATTACGGTAAAATGTGGCAGGTCGAGACGTACCGAACGGGCAGCCGGACCCTTACCAATCACGATGTCAAGTTTGTAATCTTCCATGGCGGAATAAAGAATCTCCTCGACAGCGCGACGCAGACGATGAATTTCATCAATGAATAACACATCACCATTTTGGAGATTAGTAAGGATAGAAGCAAGATCACCAGCGCGTTCGATAGCCGGACCAGAGGTGACACGCAGATTGGAGCCAAGTTCATGCGCGATTACATTGGCCATGGTAGTTTTACCAAGACCCGGTGGACCATAAAGTAGGACGTGGTCCAAAGTAGTCCCGTCATTACGTTTTTTTACCGCTGCGATAGCGATCTTCAGATTCTTTTTCAAGCGTTCCTGGCCGATATACTCGGCAAAATTAGTTGGGCGAAGACTGACTTCTACTGCTTGCTCTTCCTGATCCTCCTCGTGCGATATATTGTCGATAACTCGCTCGATTGCCATAATCCTCCGTCTTTTGCTTAAATGCGTTATAATAGATTATACCATTAAGAAAGGAGTTAAATGTCTGATATTGATAAATCCAATTTTAAAAATAGTAAGACCTATGATAATCTAAAAACCGCTTTTGCTGGAGAATCGCAAGCTCGTGTAAAATACCAGTTCTTTGCTTCTCGTGCCAAAAAGGATGGTTACGAACAGATTGCTGAAATTTTCACCGAAACTTCCGATAACGAAAAAGAGCACGCCAAACTTTGGTACAAATATCTCAATGACGGCACTGTAGCTGACACCAGAACCAACCTCGAAATTGCCGCCGCTGGTGAAGATTACGAATGGACCGATATGTACAAAGAGTTCGCCCGTATCGCCCGTGAAGAAGGTTTTGATGAAATCGCTGATAAGTTCGATGGCGTCGGTGCAATTGAAAAAGAACACGAAGAACGCTACCGCAAATTGATCAAGAACATCGACGACGATGTAGTGTTTAAGTCTGAAAAAGTTACCGTCTGGAAGTGCCGTAACTGCGGTTACACCTTCGTAGGTAATGAAGCGCCTGAGGTTTGCCCAGTGTGTGCACATCCAAGAGCCTACTTTGAATTGCGTGCAATTAATTACTAAGTAACGGAAAGCTGGAAAGTATTTATTTTTTGAAAACACGCTCTAGGCCGCTCGGCCAAGCTTATGGTTTTCAAAATAACAAATACTCTTCCAGCTTTTTTGTTTAGTAAAATTACACGCAAATTTAAGGTTACTAAAAAGCAAATAGGCTTCATTTTTATTAAATAAAAAACTGCATGCAACTTCAAAGTTTTATAGAAAAAAGTAAGTGGGCTTTTAGCTGTTCGAAAAAAGTAGAATAGCGCACAAACTAAATCTCAAAATAACAAATACTCTTCCAGCTTTTTTATTTAGCAGGATTACATAAAAATTCAGATTAGAAAAAAAGAAGCCGCTTATGCTTCTTTTTTAGAAGAGAATGTCGTCTTGCCTTTTGAGGACATAAGCCCGGGCAAGCGCCCTTGAGCGGTCCGACAAAAGGCATGCGACATTCTCACCCTTAATTGTGGCGGTTTTTCTTGATGTAGTCGTCTTCTTTTTCTAACCTAGCGCGGAGCGTGTATTCCCGACATTTGCCATTATTACAATCGGCGGAAATATAATTAAGTGAGCCGCCTTCACCATTAATATAGACACCGTTCGGGTCGGTGAATAATTTAGGGTCCATAACCGTGAGATTTTCATCGGTGATGGTTTCTGGATAATAGCCATTCTTAGCATAAAAACCTTCTTCGAGGGCATAATACATGGCGTTAATCGCTTCCTTGCGTTGCTCATCACGATGCATGGCGTCGAGATTTTGCTTCTGCAGGAAGAAGAGAACTAGGGCGATCGAAACAAAAACTAAAACTACCACGAGTTCAATAAGAGTGAAACCAGATTTTTTGACTGTTTTATTCATACTCCCATTATACATGGAATTTTGGGTTTTCGCCGAGAGATTGATATAATTTCAATATGAAAGCTACTAAACAATATGTCTGTCAAAACTGCGGTGCGCGCTATAGTAAGTGGGCTGGCCACTGTAATAACTGCGATGCGTGGAATACCATCGTGGAGGATTTAGTAGTTGAGGATAGTTCAAGTGCGGGTAAATTTGCTCTGGCGCAAGCTAAGAGCAGTGGAAAAACTTTGAGTTTTTCTAGTATTAAGGAAATCGCCGCTTCGGATGAAAAAGAGCGGCTGAAAACCGAGTTTGGTTCCCTAAATGAGGTACTGGGTGGTGGGATTTTGCGCGGCTCAGTAATTCTCTTTGCGGGACAACCGGGCATCGGTAAATCAACGATCTTAATGCAGATTTGTGCCAAAATTGCTAATGGCCATAAGGTGCTCTATGTTTCTGGTGAGGAATCGGCTGGACAAGTCAAAATGCGAGCGGTGAGGTTAGGAGCAAATTCAGAGACCTTAAGCTTTGCGGCTTCGACTTCTGGCAACGACATCGCGAAGACGATTTCGGATGGTGAATTCGAGTTAGTGATCGTCGACTCGATCCAGACTCTAGCAATTAACGAAATTTCTTCGGCGCCGGGAACGGTTTCACAAATTACCAATGCTGGCAATCTAATTATTCAAGCCGCAAAAAAGACCGATACGGCGGTGATTATTGTGGGACATGTGACGAAGGAAGGAACCTTGGCGGGACCGAAAGTTTTGGAACACTTGGTAGACGTAGTGCTGAATTTTGAAGGTGATCGCTATGGCGGATTTAAGACTATTCGTGCCATTAAAAACCGTTTCGGTTCAACCAGTGAGGCGGCGATTTTCGAAATGACAGAAAGGGGCTTACAGGAAGTACAAAATCCTTCGGCAGCACTACTAGCAGAAAGGCAAAACACGGATGGTTCGATTATTTTGGCAACTTTGGAAGGTACTAGGCCACTACTAGTAGAAATTCAGGCCCTAGTTTCGACCACGAATTTTGGCTACCCAAAACGTGCGGCTTCTGGATTTGACTTGAATCGTTTGAACTTATTAATCGCAGTAATTGAACAACGCACTAAACTAAAGCTAGATGATAAAGATATTTTCCTAAACGTGGTGGGCGGGATTAAGATCAAAGATTCTGCAGCGGACCTCGCAGTGTGCCTCGCGATTGCTTCGGCGGCGGCAGGACGCAAGCTCAGTGAAGAATATGTAGTGTTCGGCGAGGTAGGTCTAGGGGGAGAAATTCGCTCGGCTTTTCGACCAGATCAAAGAATTGCTGAATCAAAAAAGTTGGGCTTCAAACATGCAATTGCACCAGCGACAATTCACGATAAATTCGTGATCCCGGTGAAAGATTTGCGCACCACTTTAATTAAATATGTGAACGAATAGAGATAGATGAGAATTTTAGGAATTGACCCGGGTACAGGAATTTGTGGTTTTGGTGTAATCGAAGTAAAACAAACTGGTCGCGCCAAAATGATTGATAACGGTGTAATCGCCACACCGCCACATACTCCACTTTCAGAACGCCTACTCGATATTTATGAGTCAATGCATGAGATTATTAAATTAAACAAACCGGATTGCGTGAGTATCGAAAAGCTTTTCTTCACCAAAAATATAACGACCGGTATTTCGGTGGCAGAAGCCAGAGGAGTGGTACTTTTGGTTTGCAAACAGCATGAACTACCGACCTTCGAATATACACCGAACGAAATTAAGAAGACCATGACCGGCTATGGCTCAGCTGATAAAAAACAGATGCAGGAAATGGTGAAACTGCATCTGGATTTAACTAGTGTACCCAAACCGGATGATGCGGCAGATGCCTTAGCCGCCGCGATTACCCATTCCTTGATGCATCGATATTAAAAGATTGATAAATAAAAAACACCTGCAAGCGCAGGTGTTTTGTAAGCTAAAAATTATTTAGCAATGACTTCGTCGATGATGCCGTAATCTTTAGCTTCATCAGCGGACATCCAATTATCACGGTCCATATCCTTAATGATTTGATCGACTTTTTTGCCGGTATTTTTAGCGAGAATTTCGGCAAGGCGTTTCTTCAAGAAAATACCTTCTTTGAGCATAATTTCTTGATCGGTAATTTTGCCCTGAGTACCAGAACTTGGCTGATGAATCATCACGCGAGCATTTGGCAGAGCGAAACGTTTACCCTTGGCACCACAGCTGAGCAACATGGCGCCCATAGAGGCCTGAAGGCCGATACCAATAGTCTGGACATCTGGCTCAATGTAATTCATGGTGTCAATAATAGCAAGACCATCGTAGACAGAGCCGCCTGGAGAATTGATATAAAGTTTAATATCTTTCTTAGAATCTTCGTGGGCGAGAAAGAGGAGCTGGGCCACTACGAGATTGGCGGTGTGTGCATTAACATCTTCGCCAAGGAAGATAATGCGGTCATTTAAGAGCCTAGAGTAAATATCATAAGAGCGCTCGCCACGATTAGTGGTTTCAATGACGGTTGGTACGAGATAATCTTTGGGGTTTAAGTTAGTTTGCATGGTAATTTCCTTTCCTTATTTTTGAGATTCGAGTTCATTAGAGACGGCGTTAGAATTAATCTGGTTCATCAGCTGATTTTCGAAAAGTACATGGTTGTTATATTCGGTAATTTGCTGATTAATGGCATCGATAGATTGCTGAATACTTTGATAAGTGGCTTCATGACGATTGATGCGGGCCTCCAGAACAGCGCGTTCGTTTTGATAGCGCCAACCAGAAATTTGACCGGATTCAACACGTCGATTAAAATCGAGAATCAACTGATTCAGGGCATTGGTCTCATTATTGTAGGCCTCAGTTTGCTGATTAATAGTAGCCTGCTTGGCATCGATTTCAGATTTCAGTGAAGTGAGCTTATCATTAAGCTTTTGAAAAACGGAGTGATATTGCTGATTAAAATCTGTGATAGTCTGGCGATGCTGAAAATAGGCAGCATAGTGTTTTTCGAGATATCCCGACAACTCTGCGACCTCAGTACCGAGTCGCGAATGTAGCTCATCATAAAAGTCATCCTCAGAATAGCTTTTGATGGAAGTGCGGATTTCATGATCGGCTGGGAGATTATCGTAAGCCTTTTTGATTTCCTCATTCAGGCGATCCTTTTCCCAAAACGGGACGCGCTGATAAGCAGCGTGAAGCATTTCGTGAGCCGTAGTCACCTCGATTACTCCTGGAAGATCGTTCGATTCGACATGATAGAGATAAATGCGATCATTATCATGGACATAACAGCCCAGAACATAGACTTCATGGTTATGCGAATGACAGCTCTGATTAAAGGCCTGCTTTTCTTGCAAAGCTGGGTGAGTAGCAAGTAGAGTCTTCGAAGCCTTTTCTGTAAGATTGAGTTTCTGAACGTAAGGCTTCAGAGTATCAGAAATTTGAAAATCATAAGCCTTGATGTCATCTTGCAGGCAAATGAAGGCAAAAGCACCGGCGAAAAGTGTGCCAAAAATCACAAGACCGCTAAGCCAGTCGGTTAGCGTATGGCTACGCCGACGAGACTGAACGGAGACTTCTGATGGTGAATTTTCCATATTATTTTTCAGTGCTTTCGATCTTTAATTTAAGCTTATCACCTTTTAGGCTAATTTGGGCGATTTGTCCTGGCAAAATTTCTTCCGCAATAATTGCATCAGAGAGCAGGGTCTCCAAATTATCTTCGATAGCCCGGCGTAATGGCCTAGCACCATTTTTCGGATCAAAACCTTTTTCGATAAGGAAGTCACGAACCTTAGTGTCGAGTTTCAGGCCGATAGCTTTTTCGGCGAGACGTTTTTTCAAATCTTCAATCATATTATCAAAGATTTCTTCGACTTGTTTACGAGAGAGAGCATGGAAGACTTCGATGGCATCGAGACGGTTAATGAGTTCTGGACGCATAGATTTCTTCAAAGCTTTCATCGCGGCATTTTTACTGGCTTCGTAATCCTCAGTGATAAATTGGTCCTTGGTTTTTTGATGACTAGAGAAACCGAAAGCCTGGTCGTTATACATTTCGTCAGAACCGAGGTTGGAAGTCAGAATCACGATGGTATTATTAAACTTCACACGGTTGCCTTGACCATCGGTGAGGACACCGTCTTCGAGAATTTGTAGAAGCATGTTAAAGACATCCGGGTGAGCTTTTTCAATCTCATCGAAAAGCACCACGGAATATGGATGGCGGCGCACGGATTCGGTCAATTTGCCACCATCGTCATAACCCACATAACCGGCTGGCGCGCCGACTAAGCGAGAGACATTATGCTTTTCGCCAAATTCTGACATATCGATTTTAATTAAAGCATTCTCGCCGCCGAAAACTTCACGCGCGATTACCCGAGCGAGCTCAGTTTTGCCCACACCAGTCGGGCCCATGAAGAGGAAGGAACCAATCGGACGCCTAGGGTCACTAATGCCGGAACGACCACGACGAATAGCCTTAGCTACGTCATGAATCGCTTCATCTTGACCAATAATGGCCTTATCGAGATGAGCTTCTAGTTTCGAAAGAATTTTCAACTCACTGCCATGCACCTTAGAAACTGGAATACCAGTCTTGAGAGAAATGGCTTCGGCAAGATTTTCTTCGGTGAGAACTGGTGAAACATTTTCATCCACACCAGCCTGCTCGAGAGATTTGATTTTTTCTTCCAATTTCGCGAGGCGAGTTTTATAGAGAGCGGCCTTTTCGAAGTTCTCAGCCTCAGCACTTTCTTCAATCTTCTGCTGGAGCGACTCACGCTCAATCTTCAATTTTTTATATTCACCGCTACCACTTTTATCAGCGGCTACTTTGGCAATGGCACTGGCTTCATCAATCACGTCGATTACCTTGTCCGGCATATAGCGATCGTTGATATAGCGCTTCGACATACTGACGGCAGTTTCGATAATCTTATCCGGAATCACCACGCCGTGATGCTTTTCATAATGAGATTTAATTCCCTTCAAAATACGCACCGTAATCGCATCGGAAGGTTCCTCGACGATAACGGTTTGGAAACGACGCGCTAGAGCCTTGTCTTTTTCGATTGATTTGCGATATTCATCCATAGTAGAAGCACCAATCAGATGAATCAGGCCACGTGCGAGAGCTGGTTTCAAGATATTCGCGGCATCCAGGCTACCCTCAGAGGAGCCGGCACCGGTTAAGAGATGAATTTCGTCGATAAAGAGAATAAGATCCTTACTTTCAATGGCTTCGTCGATGATGCCCTTAATGCGTTCCTCGAAGTCGCCACGGAATTTAGTACCGGCGACCACAGAACTGAGGTCGATTTGGTAAATTTTCTTTCCAATTAAGTTACCTGGTACCTCATTTTTGGCGATACGAGTGGCGAGACCTTCGACAATGGCAGTCTTACCCACACCCGCTTCCCCGATCAGCACAGGGTTGGACTTGGTGCGACGAGAAAGTACAGTGAGAGCGCGCTCGATTTCACGATCACGACCAATCACGGTATCGAGGCGACCCTGACGAGCTAGTTCGGTGAGGTCAACGCCATATTTCGTGAGCCACTTGAGCGGACGCTTACGCTTAAAGTCGTTTTTCTTTTGATCAATCTTGGCTTCTTCGGCCTGTTTTTCGGCAAATTCTTCAATGGTTTTCGATAATTCGGTGAGGTCAATATTGAGACCCTGGAGAATCAAACTGGCGCGGGAGTTTGGCTGGCGAATCAGAGCATAAAGTAGGTGCTCGGTACCAATTAATTTAATCCCCTGCTCTTTCACAAAGTTGGAAGCGAGGCGCAGAGTCAAAACAGCGGCTTCTGAAAGTGACATCATGGCCATATCCGCCCCTGGAACTTCGATGGCGGTATGGTTCATCAGTTTTTCAACTTGGTCGAGATTCACATCTTCATCGGCGAGGAAGCGCGCACCAGTGGAGGTATCCTGCGAAAGAATACCGAGAAGCAAATGTTCGGTGCTCATGTAGCCATTATTATAACGCTTGGCATAATAATCGGATTTCTGAAGCGCAAAACGAGCATTCTCGGTCAATTTATTCATTATTTCAGTAAATTCATCTTGCATAATTCTATTGTATAGCAAATATTAGCACTGTCAAGCGATGAGTGCTAATTATTTCCAGCTCCAAGACAGGTTCATGTAATTATTACAAAGTTAACAGAGGCGTGATTTTAGATTATTCGGTTTTCAGGACTTCGAGACCTGGAAGAGTGCCGTGAATTAAGAATTCGAGACTAGCGCCACCACCGGTGGAAACTAAGGAAAAATTAAGTGGGGGCTGGTCAGAATATCGGTTTTGTAGGAGGTTTTCTACGAAGCCGGTGGTATCACCGCCGCAGATTACGGAAAGATTTTCTGCTGGGTTTTTAGCACCAATCGTCTCAGCGACCACTCTGGAAGCAAAATCAAAAGGTAGTTTTTCGGTGAGACCGAGAGTGCCATTCCAGATGATAGTACGAGATTTAAGTACGAGGTCGATTAGCTGGTCGAGGGATTTCGGACCGATATCGAGCTTGGCGCCGGATTCATCCTCGGTAAAATCCGAAGCGACAGTAATCTGAGGTAGATCCGAAGTGAATCCATCGACAGCGATTTTGCCTCCGACAAAAATATGGTCAGAGAGCGAGGCGAAGTGTTCGATAAGAGGAGATTTGTCCTTGACCTTAGCACCACCAATGATTAAAAGTACAGGGTGAAGAGGATTTTCTTGTACTTTTTTTAGATTTTCAATTTCCTGTTCGACCAGTAAACCCATGGCGCTCGGTAAGAGGCGAGGCAAGGCATCAGTGGAAGCGTGGGCGCGATGTAAAACGCCGAAGCCGTCCTGAACAAAACAATCTGGTTGAACCGTATCAAAAATGGCCTGAGCGTAATCTAACGAATTATCTTCCTCGCCAGGGTGAAAGCGTAAATTTTCTAGTAAAATTACCGTGCCATCTGGAGCTTCATCGATTAATTGTTTGGTGGACTCGCCAGTAGTTTCGGGCGCAAAAAAGACTTCACATTGCAATAAACGAGCGAGCTCAGCGGCGACCGGTTTTAGAGAAAATTCCGGCATCACTTTTCCCTCTGGCCGACCGAGATGAGAAATGATGACCAGTTTTTTCACCTGATGATTTAGGAGATATTGGATGGTGGGGAGGGATTTTTCGATACGTAAATTATTCTCGATAATGCCATTTTCGAGCGGCACATTATAATCCGTACGAAGTAAAACGGTTTGATGTTCGGGGTGCAAAAAATGAAGATTGCGATACATGTTTTAATTATACCGCAATCTTCTAATCGTGCTAAAGCTTAGAACTAAATGCTACGAATTTGAATAGTGTCCGTACCACCAATCACGTTAGGTTGGCCGGAAACAATCACAGCGAGCACTTTATCTTCACCTGGCTTGGTATTGATGTAGCCAGAAGCCTTGAGCTCTTGGACGAGATCGATGCCATAATTCTCAGAGAATGGACGCTCGAAGCTGGCGTTAGCATAATTCAAAGCCAATTGGCTGGCCACACGCTTGTTCGAAGTCACAGAGATGATTGGGAGATTTGGACGTTCAGCAGAAATTGAGACGGCAGTAGCACCAGAAGCAGTTTCACAAACGATAACATCAGCATGAATTTTTTCAGCAAGACTGACAGCGGCATTAGCTACAGCATTGTATTCACGATTTTCACCAGTCACATCCTGGTCAATTGGGTCGACCTTGGAATGGTTCTGAGTGTAAAGAATAATCTGCTTCATTTGCTTCACGGCTTCGATTGGGTACTTACCGTTGGCAGTTTCATCGGAAAGCATGACGGCGTCAGCACCCTGAATCACAGCGTTGGCAACGTCAGAAACTTCAGCGCGAGATGGACTTGGATTATCGACCATAGAGCCGAGCATCTGGGTAGCCACGACACAGAGTTTACCGTGCTTACGGCAAAGGCTGATTAATTTACGCTGAACGATAGGGACAACTTCGTTGCCAGCTTCGACAGCCATATCACCACGGGCGACCATGATACCATCAGCAGCTTGAACGATAGCTTCCATTTTTTCATCAGTTTCGATAGCTTTTTTGGTTTCGATTTTAGCGATAATTTGAGCGGTAGAACCGAGAGAAACCAAGATTTGACGGAGTCTTTCGACATCATCCGCGCTTTGGATGAAGCTCATTGCCACGTAATCAAAATCACGGGTAGCACCAAATTCGATGTCAGCCATATCTTTTTCGGTAATCACATCACCACCAAAATCGGTATCTGGAAGGTTGAGACCCTTGCGGCTCATAATAGTACCTTCGTTTTCAACCTTAACCTTGATAGCGGTGCTGCTGACGATTTCCGTGACAGTAGAACGAATTTTACCATCGAAGATGAAGAGAGGTTCACCGACTTTCATGCGCTCAGCAAGATTGTACTGAACTGGAAGAAGATTCGAACCGTCGTGTTCAGCGACAGCATAATCGAGAATCAATTCATCACCTGGCTTGACTTCGTAATGATTGTCTTTAATCACACCGAGGCGGATTTTAGGACCTTGAAGGTCTTGAAGGATAGCGACGGAGCGGCCTTTTTTCTCGGCAGCTTTTTTAATCCAAGCGATTTGTTCATCGCGTTCTTCGTAACTTCCGTGAGAGAAGTTGAGGCGGCAGCAGTTAACGCCGGCCATGACTAACTCGGCAATTTTTTCTTCAGTGAAGACGGCTGGACCGATGGTAGCCAAAATTTTAGTTCTTTTATATAGTTTACTCATATCGTTTGATATTATAACATAATTGTGATAATCTTGTGTTTTCGTGATAAGATAAACATATCTGGGTGTGGCGCAGTTGGTAGCGCGCGCGGTTCGGGACTGCGAGGTCGCCAGTTCGAATCTGGTCACCCAGACCATAAAATGATACCTACCAAACTGGCGGAACGTCCCAAGGGGTAAACGCCAGTTCGAATCTGGTCACCCAGACCATTCAAGGAGGAAAAATAAAGAAAATTTATTTTCTTTATTTGATCGACGCAGAATGGAAAGATTTTGCGAAAGCAAAAGCTTACCATGAAATTATACCTACCAAATAAAAAAGACTGGAACGATTCCAGTCTTTTTAGGTTATAAATAATTATTGATCTTTCTTATAGTCGATATCATACCAATCTTTTAGTTTGCGGCGAGACTCTTCATCATTTGTAACTTTATAATTAATAACATCGGTGTTTCGAAGAATTGTACCGTAATGCTTCTCCTCTAATTCTATCACGTAAAATATTTTGGATAGCATTAGGGCATTCATATAAAGTGTCGCTCCCCACATAATAAAAGCCACTACAATAGCTATTATTTTTAAACTATTATTCTTAGATTGTGGCTTTACCACCTTTGCTTGTGCCATAATAATACCCTTTTATTCCTGTTTATTGAGCAGTTTTATATCTTGCTCAGGATAGAAAATGAAGTAGTTATTAGTTAGTAAGACCTTACTTTGGTAAAATATGACGGAGCATTCCAGCTGCTTGCACTATAATGTACATCAATATAAAATCGCTTACCCTTATCCACGAGTGTCGGCGTATGGACGTTATGACCCCAATTTTCTGGGCTACCGCCAACTCCGATATGTAAACAGAATGGTAATCCTTCAGTATCATAGCTCCAGCTAACTTTCTGTCGACTTCCATAAGGGCTAATATAAGCCCAGCCGGAATCGCCATCATAAACTTCTACCCAAACACCGGCTATATATCCACTAGGGGTATAGTCAGTAATAGACCCTGATGTAGCCAATGATGTCATTGGCATCACAGTGGGCGTAAGTAAAAGAGTGGCAAAAATGATACTTTTTAGCTTTCTAAACATAAGCTACCTCGCTTTCTAAAGAACTAAACACTAGGGGTTTCTGAAATAATAATATCATACTTTATAAAAAAACTGGAGCGATTCCAGTCTTTTTAGTTATAGATAATTAATCTTTTTTATAGTGTATATTTTTTGTCTCAAGGAATTTTAGTTCTTTTTCATTATTAGGGTCGTTTTTTAGACGTAAATTTACTTCGCGAATACGATATTCGAGATCGTGAAATGATGTTTGATTTTCGAAATTTAATTTATTAAATGCATATTCCATCATTAATATATTAGCAACAAAGCTTACTATCGCTAAAACGATACAAGCAATTACGGCAATATAGAGCTTTTTATCACCACTAGATTGTGGTTTTGATATTTTTGTTTGTGCCATATTTTCCTTTTTATTTTACAGTTTTGATTTTCTTCCCCGTTACCTGCATTATATTATAGAAAAGTGCTTATGGCAAATAAAAAAATAACCCGTGGAATGTGGGTTATTTTTCTTAATTTATTCTTGAGATTATTTGGCGTATTCGATGGCGCGAGTTTCACGAATCACATTGACTTTAATTACACCTGGGTAGCTCATGGTAGCTTCGATTTTTTCGGCAATATCACGAGCTAATTTCAAAGCGGTGAGGTCGTCAATTTGTTTCGGCTCGACAATCACACGAATTTCACGACCGGCAGAAATAGCATAGGCCTTGTCGATACCGTTGAAGCTCGTAGCAATATTTTCTAATTCTTTCATACGCTCGGCAAAGTTCTCGGCGGAAATATTGCGGGCACCTGGGCGAGCAGCGGAAATCGCATCTACAATTTTCACAATAATAGCTTCGACAGTAGTTGGTTCGATATCGTTATGATGAGCGGCGATAGCGTGAGTGATTTGATCGGAGAGACCATATTTTTTGGCAAGTTCAGCGCCAATTTCAGCGTGCTTACCTTCAATCTTATGAGTGACAGCTTTACCGACATCGTGAAGTAAGGTGGCGGTCTTGGCGACACGGACATCGGCACCAATTTCTTCGGCGATCATACCGGCCATGTGGGCCATTTCAATCGAGTGAAGCAAAACATTTTGACCATAGGAAGTACGGAATTTGAGCTCACCAAGCAAGTGTAAAATTTCGTGCGGAATACCAATCACGCCGACTTCACGGGCAGCGTCTTCACCGGCACGCACAACTTCTTTTTCAATTTCGCGTTCAGCCTTAGCGACGGCATCTTCGATACTGGATGGATTAATACGACCATCTTTCATCAGACGCTCTAAAGCATAACGCGCGACTTGGCGGCGGATTGGATCAAAGGAAGAAAGCACCACCATGCCAGGAGTATCGTCAACCATAATATCCACACCGGTAGCACGTTGGAGGGCCTGAATATTACGACCTTCCTTACCGATGATGCGACCTTTCATTTCGTCATCTGGCAACTTCAAAGCGGTAACCGTACGATCAGCAGTGACTTCGGAAGACATGCGTTCCATAGCAGTAACTAGTAGAGCCTGAGCAGTTTCGTCGATGTCGCGGCGAAGTTCTTTTTGCTCTTTGGTAATTAAACCGACAAGATCATCCTTGATATCTTTTTCGGTCATCTTGATCAGTTTTTCTTTGGCATCAAGCTTAGTGAGGCCAGCAATTTTTTCCAACTTTTCTTGCTGCTTGTCGCGAATTTGATGAATTTCAAGCTTCAAATCATCAATTTCACGTTCTTTGTTGGTTAATTTTTCCGAACGTTTTTCTAATTGATCGAAGCGGTTGTCGAGTGAGGTTTCACGCTCAGAGAGACGCTTCTCGGTTTGGCGCCAATCTTTGCGGCGAGCCTCTTCTTCTTGTTGAGATTTATCGGCAATGCTGCCAGCTTCTTTCTTAGCTTTAAGAACGATGTCGGCAGCCTCGTTTTTAGCCTTGCGAATGAGATCTTCGGCCTTAGCCTTACCACCAGATTCGTTCTTTTTGTTATAGACCAGGACAAAACCGGAACCACAAACAAGACCAGCAATAATACTGAGTGCTATCGGAATAAACATTTGACTTCACTTTCTATTTGTCGACGCCAATATCTTCATCATACCGGCAGTTTTACAAAATTAACAAAATTATTTAATAAATCAAAATCCCCCTGTCTTGATTTTATCATAAAGACCGCTCTTATTCGTAGGTTTCGAGGGCAAAAATCATATTACGAATGATTTGGTTGGAAGCGGTTTCGAGACCGAGCTCCGCACCATCTTTACTACTGACGGTCGGGTCGATGTAGAAGAAATTATAATCCTTGTAAGTCGTAACCTTGGTGCCAAAACGTTTGCCAGTGGAAGCTTCGAAATCACCTTCGGAAACTGGTACACGTACGAGACAGCCTTGCTTACCAAGATTCTTGGCCGGATCGGCAAATTCTTGCTTAGCCTGAACGCCTTTTTGAATACCGTTGAAACAAATTGAGTTGCGGTATTCGTAAGTGTTTAAAACATAACTCATGGTGGAAAGATTATCTGGGACTTTCAATTTGATATTCCAGTCGGAGAGATAAATGTAACCGAGAGTCGTTTTGTAAACTGGCACATCGGCTGGGGTAGAAATTTTCGCCACGCCAGAAGATTCCTCGACGGCGGCGATAATTTGAGCTTGATTCTTGATAGTATTATTCGCAGTAGTGATTTTATCACCCTGGGAAATACCGTAAACCAAACCGATTAAGCTTAAAACGAGGAATAAAACAGCGAGAATACCAAAAACCATGGCCATGGTAGTCATTTTCTTCAGGGCTTTCATGGCGATAAATCGAGGGTCTTTTTCTTTGGCTTCTTTTTCGGCCTTAGCGGCTTCAGCAGATTTAGCAGAATCAGCATTTGGATCCACTACGGTGAATTTTTCCTCAAAATGAGTTGGCGAAGCGACTGGAACATTGAGCTGATTATAGACAATTTCTGGGCCATTATTCATTTCTTGACCTGGATTTTTCTGAGTTTCGGTAGCCTGGTTCAACATGGCAGCATTTTGAATGGATTGATTGATCATGCTCTGGTTAGAATTAGGATTACCATTACGGGCAGCCTGCGTGAAGCCATTTTCACCAAAAGGATTGGAACTGTCATTGGTGTAAAAATTATTGTTGGTCTCGGCAGCAAAAATCTGTTCAGCAGAAGCGGCCGGTGAAGTGTAGTTATTTGGTTGATAAGCATTAGCTGGGTTTTCAGCAACTGGAGCAGTCGCTGGGGTGGACTGAGGAGCAGAAAAAGCAGCAGAATTATTACCAAAGAGATCGGCTGGACTAGGGATAGTAGGCTGAGGAGTGGCAGTATTCGACAGCTCGGAAGCTGGCTTGGCAAAACTTGGCTGATTAGAACCTGGACTGACCTGAGGAGTTACAGGATGTGAAAGGCCAGCAGAAAAAGTCACACCGCCAATGGTTTGAGGTTTTTGATTGTTTTGATTTTGATGAAGATCTTGATCCATGAATTTCCTTATACCATATATTATAACACAAGCGAAATGAGTGACGGAATGGGAGATTTATTTTTTGGAAGGAGTAATATTGGCCGGGCGACCGTAGTTTGGTAGAATAATCGGCACCACTTCCCCGTCCTGATTTTTCAAAGGAATCTGCAACTGATCAGCCAAAGTATTAACTACAGCAGCACCGATGCGGAGTCCAGTAAAAGAGCCTGGACCGGCGAAAAAAGTGATTTCCGTGAGATCGGTCCAGTCGGACCGATTTTCGACAAGTTTATCATGTATGAAAGTGAAAATTTGCTCAGCTAATTGATTTTTGAGGGGAGCGGAATACTCCTTATCGTCGAGTTTAAGGATGGTATTTTCGGTAGAAGTATCGAGATAGAGTTTCATATTAATGCTCCGAAGCGAGGTTTTGGGTTAAATTAAGCGTGCGACTACCGTCATCATTAATGAGGATTTCTAAGCGCAAATGACTGGCGGGAAGAATTTCACTAACTGTATCCGCCCATTCAATAACCGTGACGGTCTGGGGGTCCTGTAGGTTTTCAAACAAATCTTCCACCATGATGCCAGGATTTTCTAGGCGATAAAAATCGTAGTGCACAAGTTTCTGACCACGCGAATTTTCATAGACTTTTGAAATAGTAAAAGTCGGGGAGGTAATTTCTTCAGTAATTTCGAGACCACGGGCGAGACCTTTAGTAAAAGTAGTCTTACCAGCGCCAACGTCACCGACTAGTTCAATCACACAAGGCAAAGCGTCTTGAGACTGCAAAATCTCGCGCATCAAATTTTCCGCAAAATCAATCACGGCGACTTCATTTTTTATGGTGAGATTTTTTGTATTCATGTTTATATTATAATTCCCTCCGTTCGAAAATGAAAATTCTTATGCTATAATTTAGTTATGAATATCGATCCACGTGGCGCCAAGCGCAAACACAAAAGGAACGCGACCAAACTTAGTCCTAACTTCAAAAAACTCTCCAATCAAATTCGTCTGGAAACTCTGAGTTCGAAAATTATTCGTGGACTAATGATTGTGGTGGTCCTGATTTCGGTTTGTAGTGTGGGTTTTTCTTTGTTGGTAAAGAAAAATGTGACGGCGGAAGCACTGGCGGAAAAACAGTTTCAAGAACTGGCGAAGAGTTATTACGAAAATTTCTTTTATGATAACTTCGTAAACGGCCATAAGGACGAGATAGCAGCGAAGGGTGCGGAATTTGTTTTTAAGCCATATCTGAAGACCGGCTTTCCAATGGTAAAACTGCGCAGATTACTGAGCTATAGCGACGAAAATAATCTGGACAAGCGCATCTATTTTGAACACAAGAAATTGACTTGCAATAAGGATTTATCTTCGGTAACATTTAAGCCTCATGCGCCATTTGGGAAAACTGATTATACGACGGATCCGATTTTGAGCTGTCAAAAGGTAGAAGAATAATTTTAGCCAGGTTTTGAGCCTGAAGAATTAATAAATTAACCTGCGCCAACACCGAGCCATGAAAAGATGGATTTTCATAAAAATAGGAGTTGATGATTTTTTTAAATCTGTTATAATAGAGGAGTACATTTCGGAATTGGTCTCTTAGTATAACGGTTAGTACAACGGGTTTTCATCCCGTCAACGCGGGTTCGACTCCCGCAGAGATCACCAAACATGAAAAAGACCCATAGGGTCGTTTTTTATGTTTGATTATTTTTCGAGGGAGGCGAACCTTTAGGTTCGGTCTTTCAAGGAGAGGGTTAAAAAGTAGAATTTATTCTGCTTTTTAATAATCGACGCAGAAAGAAAATGCGAAGCATTACTCCCGCAGAGATCACCATAAATATAAAAAACACCGTGAGGTGGTTTTTTATTTATGATATTTGCCGGAGGCGAGCCCAGGGTTCGCACCGAAGGTTTTGGCATTTGCGTAGCAAATGGCAACCTCCCGTAGAAAAACTATCAAGGATGATTACCTAGACCAGAAACTATTTTCCGAAAGATTGAGGGTGCTACCGGAATCATTATTGGCCTGCTTCTTAGCAGCCGATTCCTTGGCGGAAAGGATATTCTCACACATGGAAACTTTTTGATTGCTTTCCTCGTTGCAAATATCTTCTGTGCGCAAACGATTAATCACTAACGAAGTGGTGTAATAGCCAAGACTATTGGAAGCTGTGACTTTCACGATATTTTCACCGTATTTCAGAGAAAAACCTGGGCCAAAAAGCGTCGAATCGGAATCAGTCGGGAGATTGTTTCTTTGATATTTTTGTCCATCTAACTCAACAGTCCAAGTGAGATCGAGATGCTTATTTTCGGCCGCACGGTTCGTAACATCAAAATGAATTTTTCCATTGCTTTCAAGAAAATTTGGTGAGTGGGGCGAATAATTTTTATCAGTTACAGTGAGGTGAATCTGGCCATTTTTCTCTTCCCTGCGATAAAAATCATTTTCCACGGAGCGGTCGACCCAAACATTAATCCCAAAAGGCGATTCTGCCCGGTCATACCAGCCAAAAAATCCACCATGAACTAAAATTGCAACAATAAAAAGTACTACCATACCGCCATTCATGGCAAAATTAAAGACGGCAGGATTGTTTTTCTTATTCAAAAATCCAGCAATCGGGAAGAAAATAAAAAGTATAATCAGGATACCGAGCGGAATATAAAGCACCAGCCCGAGTAGGATAAATGAAATCCAAAACCACATATGTTTATTATGCCATAAAAACCAAAATCTTGATAGAAGCTTATGGCTATTTCGGGGTGAGCCAACAAAAAAGTACCCCGGTGGGGTACTTTTATTTTATCCCGGTGGGGATACTTTTTCTTTGCCCCAGTGAGGGTACTTTTATTTAACGATTAGCGAGTATATTTTTCGTTTAAATCTTCGTAATCGTAAGTCTCAGCTTCGGTAAACCAGAGTGCGACTTCTTGCTTGGCTTCTTCTGGATTGCTGGAAGCGTGAACGAGATTTGGCACTGGGCGAGCATGAGAATTGGCATGGCCAAAACTCATATGCGAGAAATCACCACGGATGGTACCCATCTCGGCGGATTTTGGCTCGGTGGAGCCGACGATTTTGCGAACTAAGGCGACAGCTTCGATGCCTTCGAGACACATCGCGATAATCGGGCCGCTCATCATGTAGTCGAGATTATAACGATAAGTTTCTTCGCCACGACGAGAAATTAACTTGCCAATACCTTCATAATGTTGCTTAAATAATTCCTGATCTGGGCTAACCATCTTCATGCCGACAATCTTGAGGCCGACACGCTCAAATCTTTGTAAAATTTCACCGACGATACCACGTTGAACGGCGTCAGGTTTCAAAATTACCAAAGTGCGTTCAATAAAATCTGTTCTTGTGCTTTCGTCCATGCTTTTCTCCCTTCTAAAATCATGATATTTCCCCCAGTATATCACAATTTCAGAGGTTACTCACAACGAACTGAGTTAATCAATTCGCGACAACCGCCGGCACGGAAATTATAATTTTCTTCGTAGGTTTTACGAATCACTTCATATAATTCTTCGAACTTGGCGTAGACCTTGGCGAGGTCGACAAATTTTAGAGGAAATTCGGTGAGCAAGTTCGGGCGCTCATTGCGTTCAAAATCATTAAAAGCGTTTTTTGCATCATCAGCGGCGCGACGCATTTCCACAAAATCGACCGAACCATCATCCTTGCTCGAAGAATGCAGCCAGCGATAAGTCGCTTCATTAGCCTGAGCCTTGAGAGTAGCCCATTTTTCACCGTAATCTTTCAGGCGCTGATTGCCAGATTCACGCAAGATTTTGGTAGCATTGAGAATATCAGCTTCGGTCCAGTCGGAAGTCTTATTTCCTTCAATCACACTCCATTTATGCCAGACGGCATAGAGATCGAGGGCCTTATTAATATCTTCATCGCCGCCATTCGTAGCATTAAAAACCGTACGGAAGGCATCAAATTTACGACCAATCTCCGGATCTTTCAAGACGCCGGCAGAATCACCAAGTTTAGTAACTAAATTACTATCGATGCCGGCCATATTTTGCTTACAATCTTCGATGTATTTTTGATAAATTTCGTTCGAGGTAGCGGAATTCGAAGCATATTCAGAGATTTTATTACAACTGACATCGCCGCGAATTTTGGTAATCTGATTCTTGATTTCCTTCGCCGTAGAATAGGTCACAGAATAATCCGTCTTAAAGACACCGGTGGCTTGACCGATGATAGCAACTAGGGCGATTAACAATACAAGACCAGCTGGGGTGGCAATCATAATAATTTTTTGACGCTTGGTGGCGTGAGTAAAAAAGTCTTTGGCACGCTGAATTAGATTAAGTTTGGTGCGCTCTTTTTTGACTGGAGTTTCTGGAGCGGCATTAGGACCGACACCGGCTGGAAAACCATTCGAAAGCACCTCACCAGAAGTTGGAGCTTTTTCTTCAATCACCACAGAACTACCAGAAGTTGGTTCATACTCGACGCGCTTCCCCACCATATCAATTTGACTTTTGACAACTGCTTCGTCATATTGGATTTGCTTGGCATTTTGGTTATTTTGGTCGCTAAAGAGTTCGCTTACAGAATCAGTTTTATCCATAATCACATTATAGCATAAGGTGTTATAATTACTCTTATGGATATTTCTGAATTAGTGGCAGATTTTCTGGAATCACTGGAAATTGAAAAAGGTCGTTCAACGAAAACCGTAGAAAACTATGGGCTCTATTTATCACGTTTTATTGACTTGATTACGGAAGATTTTGAAGGCCAAGAAATGATTAAACCTTCCGATATTACACCGGAAGTTTTGCGTCGTTTTCGTTTGAAGTTGAATCGTTTTTCAGACAATCAAAATAAAGAGCGTTTATCGGCGCTGACTCAGAGTTATCACTTGATTGCGCTGCGTGGATTTTTTAAATATTTAGCCAAGCGTGGAATTAAAAGCTTAGACCCTTCCCTAATCGACCTACCACGAGCCGCCAAAAAGCAGGTAACTTTTTTACACTTCGATGAAATCGAAAGGCTGCTAGCGGAAATTCCGCTGGATACCGAGTCAGGGCTAAGGGACCGCGCAATCATTGAGTTGTTATTTTCTGGCGGACTACGTGTATCGGAACTTTGTGGTTTGAATCGTGATTCGATTAATTTGGAACGCCGAGAATTTATGGTGCGCGGTAAAGGCAAAAAAGACCGACCGATTTTTATTGATAGATCTACGGCGGAATGCATCGAAGATTACTTAAATATGCGAACCGATACTTTGCCGGCCCTGTTCCTAAATAATTCTGCGAATCAACAAATTCCATCTACGAGCGGTGATTTTCGTAGATTAACCCCGCGTTCAATCGAGCGAATTGTGCAAAAATATACGAGGCTGGCCGGGATTACTAAACATGTGACGCCACACACGATGCGCCATAGTTTTGCTACTGATTTATTAATGAATGGGGCGGACATTCGTTCAGTGCAAAGTTTGCTGGGGCATGCAAATATTTCGACTACACAAATTTATACTCACATCACCGACCCGCACCTAAAAGAAGTGCACGAAAAATTTCATAGCGAATCGGAAGATTAGTAGGTAGAAAAATTCTGCAGCAAAATCAGAAGATTAGTGGATAGGAAAAAATTCTGCGACAAAATCAAAAAATTAGTAAACCAGAAAAATTTGACGCAAAATTTCACTTTGAAAAAGCAGCGTAAGCATACAAGCTAGAATAATGTATGGAGCGAAGCCAAACGGTTGACGATTTTTGGGATTTTTTAGCATGCGATAATTAAAGATAGCGGCCAGTAGATTGGAAAGACCAAGCTCAATAACGCCGAGCTCCCAGCGACCAAGGAGTAGAGCGACAGAAATTAAGAGGATAAAATCACCACCACCGACCAAGGTTTCGCGGGAGAATTTATAAAGTACAAAGTAGATACCTGGCAGAACCAACAACGCGCCTAAGAAACGTAAAAAGTCACGGAGTAAATACTGCCAAATATCTTGCAGGTGTAGAGAATTTTTTACTAATAGGACTTCATTACCACGAGTCTCGATCAATAAGTTGAGTCCGTATTTAGTATATAAATTAAAGAGAAAATAAATTCCAGACAAAATAATCAGAAGGCGGAGTAGATTAACTGGCAACTGCAACCATTTCTTATCATAAACCAGTAGTATCCACATAATAGTAAAAATCGCGAAGAGAAGCAGAAGCTTGATAACCTCAAAAATAACTAGTGGTGCCGAATTGAGTGGACCGGTGTGTTGCAGAATTTGTTGGATTAATGAGCCAGTGCGAAAAGAGAAACCGGCAAAAATTAGAGCCATGGTGATTTCGGAAAAAAATTCCATGAGACCGATTTTGGTTTTACATTTTTTACATTTGCCGCCGAGAAAGAGCCATGAAAAAATCGGAATTAACTCAAGCCGGCTCAGACGATGACCACAATGTAGACAAACCGAGCGATTCCCTAGTTTTCTACCCTCTGAGTGCAGGCGAATGCGCCAAGCCTGACAGCAAGCAAAAGAGCCGAGGATGGCGCCGAAAATTGCGCCGAAAATTAGAAAAATCCACTGAAGTTCAAACATTTTATAAATTTCCCGATAATGGTTTAGCTTTATTTTAGCATAAACCTCTTGAATTTTTGGTACGTAAAGATTATGATTGGGTTATAGATAAACAAAGTCTCAGAAAGGAACAGACATATGTTTAAGCAAAATAAAAATTTTAAACATGGGTTTACCATCATCGAAGTGGTGCTCGTTTTGGCGGTCGCAGCAATGATTTTCCTCATGGTCTTTATTGCACTCCCTGCAATGCAAATCATGCAAAGAGATACTGCACGTGCTAATGACGTAAACCGTATCACCACCCAATTAAACTCATATCAATCTAACAACAATCAAAAAATTCCTAGCATGGACAAAGATGCCTACGTGAGTGGTCACGCAGATGTCGATAAAGATGTCTTCAAAGCCGCTGAACGTACTTCTTGGGCTTACTTCTATGATGCATATCTAATCGGAACTGATACTAAGCAAAAATTTGCTGACCCAGACCAAGAACCATACAGTCTTGAGATTAGCTCCTGCAAGGCAGCTGATAGCTACGACCCAGAATCCAAGGAATGTAAGAATGGTCAACGCACCCACTATACCTTCACTCAGCAGTCAGAAGGTACCGAAGATAACACTTCAAACGACCGTTATGCATCCAAGGGTACTCCTGGTCACACCATAAGTATCGTGGTAAACTCTTCCTGCGATGGTGAAACTGCCGTCCACTCTACTGGTGGTAACAAAGTTTCCGTCCTTTACAAGCGTGAAGGCGGTGGTGTAATTTGCCGCTCAATCTAATTTAGCTTGAATCAGAAAATCTCCCAGTGATGGGAGATTTTTTATGTGATGGGAGGTAAGAATGGATAGCTTAGATTATTTTAGATTTTATTTTATGATTTTACCACTGAATTTCTTGAAGGTGATGCGATTTAAGAAAACGATTAGCCTCGGAAAACGGTTTGGAACCGAAGAAGCCGCGATAAGCTGAAAGCGGCGAGGGGTGAGCCGATTGCAAAACTAGGTGCCTAGATTGATCGATAAACTTGGTTTTAGTCTGAGCATCAGAACCCCAGAGAATAAATACGGCGTGCGGAAGTTTAATATTCAACAACTTAATACAATCTTCAGTAATTTGTTCCCAACCGATTTGACGATGTGAGCCAGCATGACCTTTTTCGACGGTCAATACATTATTAAGAAGAAAGACTCCTTGTTCGAGCCAGGGAGTGAGGTCGCCGTTTTGAATAATAGTTTGACCAATGTCAGATTTTACCTCTTTTAAAATATTTCGGAGACTCGGAGCGAGCTTAGTGGTTTGAACCGAAAAGGCCAAACCGTCCGCCACGCCCGGAGTGTGGTAAGGATCTTGACCAAGAATTACTACCTTGATTTTCTCGAGGGGCAATTTAAAAACCCGAAAAATTTGGGTTGGAGCAGGATAAATTTCTTGGTAGCCTGACGAGTCTGAATTAAAAAATTCTAGCAAGGAATCAAATTTTCCGGATGCAAGCTCGGCCTGAAAAAACTCACGAAACTCAGGTGATAAGTTAGTTGAAGCGAGAAGTTCCGTGAGGTTAATTTGCGTCATTTATTCGGCTTCTTCAGAAAATTGAGAATTATAGAGTTCGGCATAGAAACCATCCAGCTTCATCAATTCATCGTGATTGCCATGCTCAACAATATTCCCTTCTTTCATCACGAGGATAATGTCGGCGTTGCGGATAGTGGAAAGGCGATGCGCAATTACAAAAGAAGTACGGCCTTCAGTGAGTTTATCGAAAGCACGCTGGATAATTTGTTCGGTACGCGTATCGACATTAGAAGTGGCCTCATCGAGAATCATCATTTTCGGATTGGTAATGATGGCGCGTGTAATGGTAAGGAGCTGTTTTTCACCGGCGGAAATATTATCAGAATCTTCAGAGATTTTAGTCTCGTAGCCATCTGGAAGTGACTTGATAAAATGGTCGATACCAGTCATCTTGGCAGCGGCTTCGATCTGCTCGAAGGTAACATTAGAGGAGCCATATTTAAGATTTTCTAAGATAGTACCCGAGAAGAGCCAAGTATCCTGAAGGACCATACCGAAGAGACTGCGAACTTCACTGCGTTTCATTTGTTTGGTGGAGATGCCATCGATTTTAATTTCGCCACTCTGAATATCATAGAAGCGCATGAGAAGGCTAACGATAGTAGTCTTGCCGGCACCAGTTGGCCCGACAATAGCCACCTGCATGCCTGGATCTATTTTGACAGAAAAATCTTTAATAATTGGCTTGACACCGTCGTAGCTAAAGTTGACATGAGAGAATTCCACTTCACCACGGAATTTACCATCCTTGGTGATAGCTTTAAATTGACTAGTAAAATCTTCGGCAGCTTCTTCCGGTTCTTCTAGGAAATTAAAAACACGGTCAGCGGCAGCTAGGGTTTGCTGAATAGTAGAGGAAAGCTGCGCAGTGTCAGCAATTGGCTGAGTGAAACGACTAACATATTGCAAGAAAGCTAGAATGCTACCGACAGTGAGAGCACCAATTAGAGCATAGTAGCCACCGAGCAGACAAATTCCAACAAAAGCCAAATCGAGAAAGAGATGGGTGATAGGATAGGTGAGCGAGCCATAAAATTCACCCTTAAAAGTTTCCTGATAAAGTTTTTCATTGACGGTAGCAAAATCTTGTTTGGATTTTTCCGCGTGATTATTGGCCTTAATAATGAGCTGGCCACCATAATTTTCTTCGATTTCAGAGTTTAATTTACCGAGAGTTTTGCGTTGCTTTTTATAATATTCGGAGCCCTTCTTTACTACTTTAGAAACGGCAAGCATGGAGATTGGCACGACAATGACAGAGACGGCAGACATAGGAATGGAGATATAAATCATCATGCCAAGGTAACCAACCAGAAGCGTAATGTTGGTAATAATTTGAGAAAGGGTTTGCGAAAGCGAAGAAGCAATAGTTTCCACATCATTAGTCATAATCGACATAGTGTCACCGTTTTGAGTTTTATCAAAATAGGACATCGGCAAACGCGAGAACTTAGCTAAAATTTGGCGTTTCATTTCTTTGGCGTATTTAGCCGAAATCAGAGCCGCTACGTAACCTTCAATGTAACTCACGATAGCCGAGATAAGGTAGAGACCAACTAGGGTTAAAAGCAGTGAACTAATACGAGTGAAATTAATTTCCTGATCAGCACGTAAGGCATCAAAAGCCTCAGTAGTAATGAGACCCAAAAGATATGGACCGGCCACCACAAGTCCGGCCGACATTAGAGCAAGCAGCGCCGAGCCGAGCAAACCAAAACGATATCTTTTAACAGAAGCGAGGAAGCGCTTAATAGTCTGTTTAGAGGCTCGAGTAGTTTTCTTTTGAGTGCTTTTTGAATTTTTAGACATATTATTTTCCCTCCTTAGCCTGGCGCATTTCCTCAGCAAATTCTTCTTCCGAGAATTGAGATTTGGCGATTTCTTGATAGACCTTACACTTTCTTAAAAGTTCTAAATGTGTACCCTTCCCCACCATCTTTCCCTGATCGAGCACAATAATTTGTTCGGCTTCTTTAATCGTACTAATACGTTGCGCCACAATCAGCACGACAGTATCTTGAATTTCCGACTTCAAATCTTCTCGGAGCTTCTTGTCGGTCTTCATATCAAGAGCCGAAAAAGCATCATCGAAAATCAAAATTTCAGGTTGCTTAGCCAGAGCGCGCGCGATGGCGAGGCGCTGCCTTTGACCACCGGAAACATTGGTACCACCTTGAGAAATTGGCGCATCGTATTGGTCTTTTAGCTTAGTGACAAATTCTTCAGCTTGAGCAATTTTAGCGGCATGGCGCATACGCGCATCAAGTTCCGACTTTTTAAGATTTTCGACACCATAGAGAATATTGCTGCGCACAGTACCAGTAAAGAGATAACCACGCTGCGGAACGTAACCGATTTTATCCATAAGGGCATTTTCGGTATATTCCTTAATATTGAGATTATTAATTAAAACCTCACCCTCGGTAGCGTCGAAGAAACGTGGCACGAGATTAATCAAAGTGGATTTACCAGAACCAGTGGAACCAATAAAGGCGGTAGTTTGCCCAGCTTTAGCCACAAAAGAAATATCCTCGATGATGGCTTCAGATTTTTTGCCATAAGAAAAAGTCACATGCTTAAATTCCACCGAAGGAACCTCGCTAGGCGTTTCAGTCATTTGGTTCTTGAAAGTGATTTGACTCTTAGTTTCAAGGACTTCAGAGATACGCTTACTAGAAACATTACCGCGAGGGATCATAACAAAGAGAAAAGTTAAGAAGAGGAAGGACATGAGAACCTGCGCAGAATATTGCGAAAAAGCAAGCATGCGACCAAGATAACTCATATCGGTATGAAGATTAGAAACACCGATAAAGATAATGAGGACGGCGGAAAGATTAAAAACTAGATTCACTACTGGCTGCTGAAAAGCCATAACTTTAGAAATATAAATATCCGTGTTTTTTAAGTTTTCGTTACTGCGCTCAAATTTATTTTCTTCATATTTCTGCTTATTAAGTGCACGAATCACCTTAATACCAGTAAGATTTTCACGCGTAATCGAGTTGATTTTATCCAAGATTTTTTGGTAGACCTTGAACTTCGGAATGGCAAGACTAATTAAGATAGCCGCCTGAATAAAGAGGATAGCCACCGAAACAGCAATAATCCAAGTCATGTTCGGCGCAGTACGGAAAGCCTGAATAATTGCACCAATCGGCATGAATGGCACACGCACCATCATGGTGAGACTCATAATCAGAGTGCGCTGAACAGTCCAGATATCGGCGGTGGTACGGGTAATAAGTGAAGCGGTAGAAAATTTCTCGACGTCAGCAAAAGAAAGCGACATCACCTTGACGAAGATATCCCTGCGCATATCCATGGAAACACGACTACTCACCTTGGCGGAAAAATAAGATGAAACGATACTACCAAGTGAGCCAAGCGCGGTAATACCAAGCATTAAAAGGCCGGTCTGAAAAATGAAGCTCATATTAGATTCGGCTACGCCTTTATTCATAATATCTGAACTTAGAGCTGGGAGTTCAAGAGCAGTATAAACTTGAAGTGCGACGCCTAAGACAATTAAAAGGCATTGCCAAAAATAAGGTTTTAAATATTTGATAGATTTTAGCATGTTTGTTCCTTCTGAATAAATAATTATAACAAAAAATCCTAAATTAGGTAAGAGAACGCCGCATGCCTCGTTCCGAAGACGCTCTAGGGGGAGAGAACGCCGCATACCTCGTTCCGGAGACACTCAAGGCCGTTCGGCCAAGCTTATGCTCCGTCAGAGGTAAGTGGCATTCTCTTTATGCTGATATTCAAAAAAATGAAAGGCAAGACGACATTCTTTTTAAAAGTCTAAAATTGCTTAATTCTGTTTCCTAAATTTATTCTGTAGAATGAAAATAGTGACTAATCCAATAATTGAGCTTATGGCGATGAGGTACATGGTATTAAGTGAGACTTCGTGGGAGAAAAAGGTGATTTTATAGTCGAGGGCGGTTTTAACAGCATCGATAGCTTGAGCTGGAATTTCGGTCTTAGCCATTTCTTGAAATGGCGCGGTGAGGGCATGATTTTTAATTAGCGACATAAAATAAGTACTTGGCAAAAACATGATACTATCACGGAGTAGAGCGGAGAAATTTGAAATTGGCATATAAGCCCCACAAATAAAACCATAACCGGCGCTGACGATATTGGCTACGGCACTGAGTTGGCCTTGAGTCTTGAGACCGAAATTTACTACGGAGGCCAAGGCGGTGCCGAAGAATGAAAGCAGCACTACATCGCCAAATAACAGCAAAACATCCTTTAGTTCGTAGTACCAACAATTTTGAGTGCGAATATAAATCAAACAAAGAATCAGCGCAACGAGATTTATGATAATCGTAGAAATGAAAGTGGCGGCGAAATAAGCCAGGCTCTTGGTGTGACTTTTAACTGGAGAAACATCGATATCTTTCGTACTACCAGTAATCTTATCATTAACCATCAAAAGATTCGAAGAAAAGGCCACTGTGACACTACAAACCGCAAGGAGACAGGCGAGAATTTGTCCGTTCACTACGGCATTAATTACGCCCTCTGGGAGTGCGACACCTAAGGCGTCTTGATTAAGGCTATTATGAAAAACGCGGCCAAGAAAAGTCACATAAAGAATGAGTAGAATCATTGGCGTGATGAGTGAGGCGAAAAACATCGACTTATCACTAAAGAAGACTTTAACATTGCGAGCAGTGAGGTTGAAGAATTTTTTCATGATTTTTGCTCCGTTTGGGCTTTAGTGGTTTTTGGCTTTGAAATATCGGCGTCTGACTTACTTTTGGTAACTGCGAGAAAGACATCATCCAAGGTACTTTTAATCAATTCGAAATCCTGGAAAAGTTCTGGATTTTTTACAATTAATTGCGTGACCACAGCAGAATTTTTGACTTTGACTTGAAAGTCTTTATGGATTTTTTGATAAGGTAATTTTAGTTTTTTGACTTCTGATTCATCTACGTCATAAAGGTGCAAAATATCCGTAGCGTATTGAGTTTTTAATTCTAGTGGCGTACCTTCAGCAATGATTCTTCCCTTGTCCAAAATCGTAACATAGTCAGCATCGGCGGCTTCTTCCATGTAGTGCGTGGTGAGAAAAATTGTCATTTTAAAATCCTCGCGAAGTTTGGAAATAATGCGCCAAACTTTACTGCGCGTACCTGGGTCAAGGCCAGTGGTCGGCTCATCGAGAATGAGAATTTTCGGCTGATGAATAATGGCACGTGCGATGTCAACACGACGTTTTTGGCCGCCAGAAAGTTTTTGAATTTTCTGATTTTTAATTTCGGCGAGATCAAAAAGTTTTTCCAATTCCTGGTAGCGAGCTTTAAATTCTTGGCCAAAAATACCATAGAAACCAGCGCGGAATTTAAGGTTTTCATAAACCGTGAGAGTTTTATCAAGGATGGAATCCTGAAAAACCACGCCAATTTGATTTTTAATTTTATCGAGATGAGTGGCAACGTCTTGGCCACAAATAGTAATGCGACCGGAATCAATCTTCAGGCCACCATACATCATGGAGATAGTAGTAGACTTGCCTGCACCATTAATGCCAAGAAAAGCAAAGAGACTGCCTTCATAAACTTCTAGATTAACCTTGCGAACAGCCTTGACTTTACCAAAGCTTTTCTCAAGATTTTCAATTTTGATAATTGTCTGCTGAGTCATTAATATAATTATATACTAGTTTGAAGTTTTTAGACTTTGCGAGTGAAGTAACCTGGACGACCATTGGGTGGGTCATCGACGCGAAGCCAGGTTTTGTCGGCGGTCGATGGATCCGGGAGGAAGGAGCCATTTCCACCACGAAGATTGGTACGCCCAGTAAACATATTCGTAAAATCTGTACCAGCGGAAGTATCAAAATCTTGCTTCACGTAAATTCTTTCGAGCTTATCAACGAGAAGGCTACGATCAATACCAAACATCGTATTAAAATCAGTTACTTTAGAAGTGTTAAAATTCGAAATATCCAGAGTTTTAAGTTTTTCAGTATTATTAAACATATTCGACATATTTTCGACGTTGCTTGTATCAAAATTTGATAGATTTAATTCTTCAAGATTTCGAAGACCACCAAACATACTTTTCATATCTTTAACTTTGGAAGTGTTGAAGTTAGATAGGTCAAGATTCGGCACACCTGAATTATAGAACATGTATTGCATATGCGTGACCGTCTGAGTGTTAAAGTTGTGAAGATCTAGTTTTTTAAGCGCATGAGTGTTTTGGAACATGTTACCCATAAACCAAGTATTACTAGTATCAAAACTTGAAAGATTAATTTCCTCTACCGAATAAGCTTCCATAAACATCGCATTCATATAAATAACCTTGCGTGTATCAAAACTTGAAAGATCTAGTTTACTAATCCAGTTCTTATAAAAAAGTCTGTCCATGTTTGTTACGTTACTGGTATTGAAATTCGAAAAATTAATCTCTGTGATATACGGCTGATTACTAAACATGGATTTCATGTTAGTAACTTTACTTGCATCAAACGGTCTTAAGTCTAATTCCCTGTAGCCAGAATAAGAAAACATATCTTCACAATCTGGATTAAGATAAAGCTTATCAGCCTCAGAATAATAGTAAATAGTTTTAGTGTCTTTATCGAGCCAAGTTAGGACCGCCCGATCGGAGGTTTCATCAATTTCAAGATGTACGGTAGGAATATTTTCTGCGGGAGATGTAGTACTACGTTTAAAATGCTCGAGACTATACTTTGAAGAAATTGGAGCAGACAGAAGTGAAGAAATTTTACTTTGAAATTCTTTACCCTTAACCAAATTAGTTTCGGTCGGATATTCATTAGTAACCGTGGAAAAAATCACTTTGTTTTGATAGGTGCCAGTCGGCAGATTATGACCTAACTTTATGCCGATGGCAAAACATATATTATCGCCCAGTGTTTCATTTCCACTACTACTGCCATAATGTGTGTTATGCACCGAACCGCTAGCTAAATCAAGTGGATCCCATTCTTCTGGTTCTCTTTCAGGATGCTCCATTTCGCAATCAAAACTACCAGCAAAAGTATTTTCCGCAAAATCGGCTAAATGTTCAACCCCTACCCCGCTAGAAATCATATTAATAGAAGAAGTATTAGAAGAATCATGGATGTCGGTAAAGGCGGTTTTCTCCACATCAACATAAGTACCAGTACCAGTAGGGTTATTGGTTTTTATATTAAGATACATTGGCAAAGTCACGGCATGATTTGGTTTACTTAAAATATCGCTACTATGGAGCTCAATATTTGAGTTGGATAACAAAGAAACCGACAGCGTAGGCGTCGGTTTCAGGGCATAAGTAGATTGTAAATCAAAGAATAAATTGGATAATACCAGTGAAAAAATCAGTATCGTGATTTTGAAGAAAGTATCTTGGGAGAGAAAAAGTTTTTCAAAACTGTTAACGAGGAACGAAAGGACTCGGACCCCAGTGATACTTAATTTTTTCACACATGTAATCATAACATAAGTTTAATAGTTTATGCAATTGTTTTATTTACAACAACTACATCTTCTACTTTTTCTCTCCTTCTTTAACCTTAGTATAGCATAAACATTTTAAAAATACAGGTTAAATTCAGATTATGAGTGGTGGAATTTGTAAGATGAATTTTGTAAGATTGTGGGTATATTTTAGAACTCAACACAACTCTTGAGGCTAGCCGATTTTGCTTTTTACCGAGTTAGTGATAGAATAAAAATAACTTGGCGCCATAGCTCAGCTGGATAGAGCAGGAGACTTCTAAGCTCAAGGTCATAGGTTCGAACCCTATTGGCGCTACCAATTTTTATAAGTATGTTTGACGTACGGCTTGCGAGCGTACGTTTTTTTATCGGAAATTTCGAGATATGTGAGGTAAGTGGGATAAAAAACATTGAGCTTTTCAAGCAAACCAAGGTGAGCATGGAAAGTAGTGACCGGACCGACCACGATTAATTTATCATCATAAGTTTTCAAGGTGTGACGACATGCACCCGAAAAAAGTTTCTTGGTAGGCGAGATAATTCCCTTTTGATTACGCCAAAATTCATCGAGAACGGGCGGGACAATGCCGTTATGCATATGACCAGACAAAATATAGTCAAAAGGCTGCAGGAGAAACCCAATATCAGGAGTTTGAAGGTGGGTCGGAGCATGAATCAGAACGAATTTTAACTTATCGGCAGGTGGCTCGGGAAGGTTCGCTAGGGTTTTCGTAAGATCTTCGAGTTGTGCTTCGGCGTTTTCGGCAAAATTCACCCCATCTTCAGTGTAGTAAGATTTTTTCTGAGTGTAACCAAAACAGAAAATATCGTCATCTTGATAGATTTCATCATCGAGCAAAACTAGATTTGGCACCTCGCGAAGAGATTTAAGGAATTCCTTATCGCGCACGATATGCCAGCCTTTTTTATTTTCCGGAATGCGATAAAAATCGTGATTACCGAGGCTAACAATCATTTTACGAACAGAAGAGATCGCCGTGAGATTTTGCAAGAAGCCAAGAAAACGCTCGCGTTCACTGAGAGAATCTACGCACTCCAAAGTATCGATAAGGTCACCAGGAATAAAAATATAATCTGGGCGAGCCTGCTCAAATTGTTTGACGATGGCGCGGAGTTTAAGATTTTTCACTAGACGCGAAAAATGAATATCGGAAATCACCGCGATTTTCAGAGACTTGGATTGACCGGAAAAAAGCGGTGTTTTGCGATAAAGTTTGTAGGTAGTTTCTTGAAAAATTTTCACTCGAAAGAATTATTTAGTTTTAATCAAGCGATAGTAAATACTTGGAGCAAAACGCACAGAAGCCAACGGGCCCTGAACGGCTTTTTCGAGTTTAATGAGAGCCTTGGTGCTGAAAATTTTCTTCATGGTACGGCTGCGGAAATTCGAAACAGAGAGTACATCCATAATCTCAAAACCAGTTTTCTTAAAAAGATCTTCGACGTAGGCTGGGTGATAATTGTAAAAACCATCCTTATCAATTTCCTTCAGGTTTGATGGCTGTTTATCGAATGGGTTAACAGAAGAGCGCTTGAACCAATAGCGGAGCATCTTTGGCAGTGTGCGCTTATTCGCGACTTCAATCACCGCAACACCACCTGGTTCAAGAATGCGATTAAGTTCACGGAGGACCTGTTCGAGATTTTCGAAATGATGAGTAGCACGAACCATGAGTAGGGCAGAAAATTCACCATCGGAAAATGGAGTCTTATAAATGTCACCTTGAACAGTATGAAGTTTGTCACCAAATTCTTCCCTGGCCTGCTCGAGATTAAGTTTGGAATAATCAAACAAAGTAGCACGCTTGGCACGTGGCAAATATTCATTAGCTAAACGACCATATCCACCGCAAATATCGACAAAATTATCCATATTTTTCGGTAGTAAACGGCGAATCGCAGTACGGTCGGCAAGATCCTCATACTCACGCCCAGAATCTTCCCAGAAAACTTTCTTGTAATTATAGCCATTATAATCAGAGATGACCTTGTGATCAGACTTGGTATTCTTGGCAGTAACAGAAGTATCTTTGGTGGTAGCAGATTTTTTCATAGAATTAGTATCCTTGGTAGATTTTGCAGTCTTTGCAGTCTTGTTTGATGTCTTATTCATAGTTCCTATTTTACCATTTATTATTTATCTTGTTTCTGATTTTGAGCTGAATTTTCTGATTCACCTTCCAGCTCGCTTGGCTTCTCAGATTTTGGCAACATTTTAACATTCTTAAAAATCAGACTACTGAGTTTTTCGAAAATTGGTACCACTTCCGAAAGATTAAATAGGAAACTCGATATCAAATAAACCAGACCAGCAAAAACAGAAATTAAAATAAATTTCGGAATGGTACTGATAATCGAATTATCGGTGGCGCGCAATGGGAAAAGTTTAGTCATAAAATAGGCAGCAATCGCAGTGAAAAAACTAGCAACCATCATACGAAAAATGGCTAACCAAAAAGTCTTATCGAGCAGCTGGAATTTGGCACGAGCATTCAGAATGGTGAGAAGAATGATGATTTCAGCTAAAGCGCCGATGGATTGTGCCCAGCCCAGGCCATCTGGACCAAAACCGGTAATGGCAAAAATAACCGAAAGCGCCATGGTAAAACCAACGGCGAAAATACTAACGACGAACGGAGTTTTGGTATCCTGTCTGGCATAAAAACCACGCGAGGCGATATGGAAAATTGATTGAGCAAAAATTGCGACAACGAGTGAACCGAGCACGCTTGCGATTACCGGATTACCACTATTTTTAATGAAGCTGACGATGTAGCCACGAGCAAAAAAGGCAATCACGGAGACTGGTAACGAAATCCAGATAATCATCCGAAGCGCATGGCGGAAAGTGCCGTTAAATTCGGAGGAATCTTCATTGACTTGCTCGGTTAATTTCGGGAAGAAGGCCGTAGAAATGGCGACACCGATAAGATTGACTGGCATTTGATGAAGGCTATTAGCCTGCTGGAAGGCGCGCAAAGTGCCGGTGCCCATGCGAGAAGAAAGATTGGTAGCAAGAATAGAATAAACATAATCGATTCCCTGGTCGAGCGAGCGGGCTGGGAGTAATTTCAGGACAGAGCGAAAACCATGATTTTTCCAATAAATTTTGAATTGATAATCAAAACCGAGACCAAAGAGGCCGATGAGACTGACGAAGATTTGCAACAAGGCACCGAAGACCACACCGAGTGCCACACCCATGATACCACCCTCGAAAATTTGTACACCAAAGAGATTAATACCATTAGTAAAAACTGTGATGCCGATGAGAATACCGATATTATAGAGCGCCGGAGCGAGCGAATAAAAGACGAAACGTCCGACCGCTTGCTGAACGGAGTTCAAAACCGTGGCAATACTGAACAGAAAAGGATTAATGGCGATCACGCGGGTCATATTGATGGCGAGAATAGTGCCAGACTCATCAAGACCCGGACCGACAATGTAGCGAATCAGAGGATCCGCGAAAATCATAATAAAAATACTCGCAATAAAAGTCACTAGCGCCATAAGATTCAAAGTGGAAGTGGAAAGCTCCCAGGCAGATTTTTTATTACCAGAAGAAAGACGCTGATTAAAGACTGGAACAAAGCTGACGGCTAGAGCGCCAGAAGTAAGGATGAAGAACATAAAATCTGGAATGGTGAAGGCAGCAGTATAGGCATCCACACCAGTCGGATAAGTATCAAGATAATAAGAGTTGAGTAAGCGGTCGCGGAAGATGCCGAGCAGCGCGGAAATCAAAGTGGAAACACTCAATAAAATAGCAGCATATTTGATACTGAGTTTACTATTCGCCATAGCGACGACGGAGCGAAATTGAATTTTTTTCATCTATAAATAATTATATCGTATTTATGCTAAAAATGAGGAGTGAAGATAAAAAATACAGTGCGGTAGGCACTGTATTTATCAACTAATTATTTGTGTCTTATCTAGGCAGTATGAATTTTTTACAACACCATAATGGTAAATATTTGCGACCTATCTAGGCGGTATGACGATAGGATTTGGCGGTTTCGCGTTCAGCCATTTTATTGATACGGCGATAACGCTTAGAAAGACGTAGGCTGAAAAATTCCGTAACAGCACAGATTTTGTCCGCAACAGTAACTACCCAAGCTTCACGAGATTTTGGCAAAACCTTCCCGAGTGGGAACATATGAGATTCGATAATGTTTTCTTCCTTAGCGTTAATATCGAAGTCGCGCTTAGCGTTCGAGGCGGCGATAATTGGATGAATATAGGCGTGACCCTTTGGCATATCACCGATATTGTGCCAATCATACAGGAAATAATCATGCAAAAGTGCTCCCTTGACGAGCGATTTGTAAGAAAATTTCATCGGGAAAAAGCGGGCGATTTTCACACTCATTATAGCAACGTGAACAGAATGATCATAGGTCGTAAAGCATCCATGCTGGAAAAAAGTGCGTTCAATCTGCATATTTTCCGATTCAAGGATTTTGCGACCATATCTATTAACTAGACGGTTTGTTTTACTCATTTAATTTATTTTACCATAAATTGGATGATTTTGAAAGCGTTTTGTGTCTATTCACTAGATTGATTTCATTTCAAAAATAGAATACATCCCAAATAAGTATTTAGAGACTTCATCCTCCGCATCACTTGCGAGTTCTAAGGCTTCAATTCTTCTTGGAATAGCCTCTAAATTTTCGAACCCTTCTTCACGATAATATTCAACTTCAGCCTCGACGCCATGATGTGAATAAGTATTCATTAATAAATACTTTTGGTTAGTAGACTGATTTTTGATAACCCAGAAAAATTCACTCTCCCCAAAAGAGCCTTCTTGCTCTACTGAATATTGACCTTCTGGCATTTGATATTTTGAGATAATCTCACTTAATTCGTTTTCAGTCATTTCCCACATCTCAATACTCCATTTACTTACAAGTTATATATTATATAGTACGTCCATCGTAAAATTACAAGTTACTGAACTTTATACGACTGGTATCTGAATTAGCTTTTCAAGTGCAATACTAATACCTTGGCGCGATTTCGCGGGAATAAACCATGTAGGCT